>NZ_JBMKIG010000001.1:0-634117 GCF_049238005.1 Enterobacter cloacae complex sp. IR5459 | reverse complement strand
TGTTGCCTCCCCCGCTACGTTAGTTTGCGGAGGCCGTAGGTCTGATGGTGATTTCGGTGGTATCGACACTCTCAGGCGCCTCGATGATGTGGCGCACGGCGCGAGCGATATCAGCTGGTTTGAGAGCAATAGCCCGGTACGCATCCATCACCGCCATGGTTTCTTCGTGCGTAATGGTCGAGGCCAGTTCGCTTTCCACCACTCCGGGGTTGACGCAGGTCACGCGGATGTTTGAACTTTCCTGACGCAAACCATCGGAAATGGCCCGTACCGCAAATTTGGTCGCACAATAAACGGCGGCCGTGGGCACGACGGACAAGGCACCGATCGAGCCAATATTGACGATCTGCCCCGAGTTCTGGGCTTCCATAATCGGCAGAACCGCGCCAATTCCCCACAGTACCCCCTTAATATTCACGTCAATGGTGCGTTCCCACTCATCCTGCTTGCCAGCCGAAAGCGGAGACAGAGGCATAATGCCCGCGTTGTTAATAAGAACGTCAATGCGGCCCCACTTTTCCAGTGCAGCCTCAACGAAGGCGGCCATCGACTGGCGGCTGGTAACGTCTAATACCTGAGCCTCTGCCTCTCCTCCTGCGCTGCGGATTTCATCAGCCAGGGCGTGGATGCGCTCCAGCCTGCGTGCCCCCAGGAAAACTTTTGCGCCTGCCTTTCCCAGCTCTCTGGCAATACCTTCTCCAATACCGCTGGAGGCACCGGTAATTAAGATCACTTTGTTCATGTTTTGCTCCTTCAGTTGAGTTCAAAGCAATCATAGAGTCTCAACATTGTTTCTTGTATCCTGCCTTTACTGGACTCACTGGTTAGCAATGTTAAACAATGAAAATTGATCTTAATTTGTTACCGCTTTTTCTGGCGGTCGCCGAGGAGCGCAGCTTCAGCGCGGCCGCCGGGCGGCTGGGCATCACCCGTTCCGCTGTCAGCCAGGGGATAAGACGTCTCGAAGATGGGTTTCAGACCCTGCTGGTGATGCGCACCACGCGCTCGGTAAGGCTCACCGAAGCGGGTGAACGGTTGCATAAATCGTTGCTGGGGCCCATCGCCAACATTGAGGCGGCCTTTGACGATGTCACCTCGGACAGCATGCCGCGCGGACAGCTCAGGATCGCTGTCACCTCAATAGCGGAAGCGTTTCTTTCTGGCCCACTGCTCGCCTCGTTTGCGGCCGCGCATCCTGCGGTATCGCTTGATGTCTTCGTGTCAGATGAGGAATTCGATATCGTGGCAGCGGGCTATGACGCTGGGGTGAGACTGGGCGAAGTTATCGAAAAAGACATGATCGCGATTCCCCTTACGGGCCAGCAGCGTGAACGGGTGGTGGCTTCACCTTCCTATCTGGCGACACACAGCGCACCGGCGCATCCCCGTGAGCTGGTCGCTCATCGGTGTATCGGCTGGCGCCCTTCCCCGGACGTTGCCCCCTATCGCTGGGAGTTTGAGGAAGCAGGCGTCCCTTTCGATGTGGCAATTGAACCACAAATCACCACTAACGATCTGCGTCTTATGCTCAGCCTCGCGCTGGCCGGCGGTGGTATAACCTTTGCCACCGAGGACACCTTCACACCGTACATTGAATCAGGACAGCTGGTTTCCTTACTGGATGCGTTTCTTCCATCTTTTCCTGGTTTTTATCTCTATTTTCCCCAGCGCCACAATATGGCCCCCAAGCTCAGAGCCCTGATCGAGCACATCCGCCAGTGGCGACAGCTCCCCGCCACGCAACCCACACAGCGTTGAATGGTTCCAACCCTGAATGCAGATTTTCCTCAATCTGCTGCGTCCCTTTGATGAGCATCAACGACAGCACGTCATTACCATGGAAAATGACAACGGACACGATGGGCAGGACTTCACACAAGGATGGAACCTTAAAAATGTACAGACCAATAGTTGTTATCCTCTTTATTCTTTTGACATTAGCCGCCCTCGTGGAAATCGGCTTAATTTCTTTAGGCTAATACCGATTGCCTCTGAAAGGCCACGCTTGCGGCCTTTTATTTATTAAACATGAGAAGAAATCACGTTATTTTTGGAGTAGCAGAAATTAACCCGCACGTAAAAATATATTTTATAAATGAGAGAATTTAAAATATATCATACACCAGATATTTCACCCTAACTTAAATTACTATTAAGCAGAAATTAAACCTAACCAAAATTAAATATTTACCGCACATTTTAATTATTATTATCGCCCCACCAGCACCGTTTTAAGGGTTTCACCTTTAACGCCAAAAACCTTTACCCACGCGCCCTCATAGCTAACGAAATATATTAACGCTATCAATTAATCGCCCCTGCAATAGCCGTGCTGGGTTTACGAACACTTAATTTGCATATTCAGACATTTATAGCTATATCATTTTCATAACGAAATAAATCAATACCTGCACAAATAATAAGGCTTATAAATCGCAAACATATAAATAAACAACTATTTCCTGTGTAAATAATTAGCTTTGCCCTGAGGTTGCCACTTTTAATCCTGGCGGGCATCGGTCGCGCTAAAGAAAGTAACGGTAAATCCTGTTTATTAAACAGTATTTTCGCCGGGAGCGCGTTCGTCTCTTCAGAAACGATGGCTTTGTTTTACACGCCGTAACCAATCACTCAGCTGGAGTAATAATTGTATGAGCCAAATATCTGTTATATCTAAATTAACTGGCGTGGAAACGACCACGGAAGGGACACAGATAACACTCGATCACTCCTCAATCGTTAAACTTAACGTGGATCGCGCCGACATCTCAGGTTACTCCCGCAGCGGAAACGATCTGGTGATTACCCTCAACTCGGGCGAAGTGATTACCCTCAAGAATTTCTACGTCACCGACGCGCAGGGCGTGAGCCAGCTGGTGCTTGAGGAGAGCGACGGTGCGCTGTGGTGGATTGAAGATCCAACCGGTGCCGCAACCTATGAATCCATCGCCTCCACCGATGCATTACTGGCGGCGTCAGGGAGTGATGCCGGCGGCGCCGCTGCGTGGCCCTGGGTGCTGGGTGGCCTGGCCGCCGCAGGTGGGATTGCCATTGCGGCGGGAACTGGCGGTGGAGGTGGCGGAGATGACGATAACAACAGCCCGAATCCCGGCAATCCGGGAAATCCTTCCGAGCCAGATACCACGCCTCCGGATGCCCCCACCAATCTACAGGTCTCACCTGACGGCAAAACCGTCACCGGTACCGCTGAGCCGGGCAGCACGATTACCCTGAAAGATGCCGATGGCAACACCATCGGAACGGGCAAGGCGGGCAGCGACGGAAAATTTACGATTGATCTCGGTACGCCACTCACCAACGGGGAACAGATCACCGCCACCGCCACCGATCCATCCGGCAATACCAGCCAGGGCGGTCAGGTCACGGCACCGGATCTCACCGCACCGGATGCCCCGGCCAATCTGGAGGTCTCCCCTGACGGCAAAACCGTCACCGGTACCGCTGAGCCGGGCAGCACCGTTACCCTGAAAGATGCCGATGGCAACACCATCGGAACGGACAAAGCGGGTAGCGACGGGAAATTTACGATTGATCTGGGTACGCCGCTCACCAACGGGGAACAGATCACCGCTACCGCCACCGATCCGTCCGGCAATACCAGCCCGGGCGTTCAGGTCACGGCACCGGATTTAACCGCGCCGGATGCACCGGAGATTGTCACCGTCAATGATAACGTAGGCGCCGAAACAGGCCCGCTGAGCAACGGACAACGCACGGACGATGCCCGCCCGACCTTCAGCGGCATCAGTGAAGCCGGCACCGTCATTACCTTCTATGACAACGGGAAACCGATTGGCACCGCCACAGCCGATGCCACAGGGAAATGGAGCTTTACCCCGTCGACCAACCTGTCTGAAGGCAACCACGCCATTACCACCACCGCGACCGATGCCGCAGGCAATACTAGCCCGGCGTCCACGGCGGTAAGCTTCGTGGTCGATACCGTCGCGCCTGGCGCGCCAGCTATCGTCAGCATCACCGATGATGTTGCGCCTGGCACCGGCACACTCGGGAGTGGAAGCAGCACCAACGACCCACGGCCACAGCTCACCGGCACGGCGGAAGCGGGCTCGACGGTCACCATCTATGATAACGGCATTGCCATTGGCACAGCCGTCGTGGGCAGTAACGGAAGCTGGAGCTTTACGCCGTCGGTGAACCTGAGCGAAGGCAGCCACCAGCTTACCGTGCGCGCCACCGACGTCGCCGGTAACACTGGCCCGGCCTCGCCGGTCTTTACCGTCACGGTAGATGTCACCGCGCCGCAAACGCCTTCCGGATTTATCATTAACGACGACACGGGCGTACTGAAAGGGGCGATCGGTGCCGGGCAATTTACCGATGCTTCAGAGCCGCGCCTGACGGGCAGAGGCGAACCGGGCAGCACGATCACGGTTTACGATAACGGCGTTGTTATCGGCACCACCACCGTTCTGCCGAACGGTACCTGGAGCATCACGCCGACGAGTCCACTGGCAGAAGGCGCACACTCGATTACCCTGCGGGAAACCGATGCGGCAGGCAACCAGAGCGGTCTGTCTCAGCCGATCAACTTTACCGTCGATCTTACGCCGCCAGACATGCCGGTTGCGACGCTCAACTCCGCAGGCACCCAGATCACCGGTACCGCCGAGCCGGGCAGTAAAATCGTCATCACCAACAATGCCGGGCTGCAAATCGGGACCGCCACTGCCGACAGCAACGGCAACTATGTCGTCAACCTGAACCCTGCGCAGACCAACGGTGAGATTATCTCCGTGGTCGCCTCCGATGCCGCAGGCAACCAGAGCTCACCGGCGCTGGTCAACGCA
Organism: Enterobacter cloacae complex sp. IR5459; assembly: GCF_049238005.1. Classification (NCBI taxonomy): domain Bacteria; kingdom Pseudomonadati; phylum Pseudomonadota; class Gammaproteobacteria; order Enterobacterales; family Enterobacteriaceae; genus Enterobacter; species Enterobacter cloacae complex sp. IR5459. Next base: position 629,285 of record NZ_JBMKIG010000001.1, on the reverse strand, counting down.
GCGGATATCACCCCACCTGCCGCACCGGGCAACCTGGTGGTGGCGGAAGACGGGGCCAGCGTCAGCGGAACCGCCGAGCCAAACAGCACGATTATCATTAAAGCGCCGGACGGTACGATCATCGGCCAGGCCACCGCCGGCCCGGACGGCACCTTCACCATCCCGATTTCGCCAGCCCAGACCAACGGCGAAGCCCTTGAAGTGACGGCCACCGACGGCAGCGGTAACACCAGCCCGTCTGGCTTTGCCGACGCGCCAGACAGCACCCCACCGCTGGCGCCGGAAAACGTGGTGATCTCTGCCGACGGCACCACCGTAACCGGTACAGCCGAGCCGGGCAGTACCGTCACCATTCGTGAAAATGGCGTGAAGGTCGGGGAAGCGGTCGCCGACGATCAGGGGAATTTCAGCGTTGAACTGATCCCGCCGAAAGCCAACGGCGAAGCCCTGACCGCCGATGCCACCGATACCGCCGGAAACACCGGCCCGACCGCGCCGTTTGACGCGCCGGACATCACCGCGGCACAAACCCCTGTCATCACGGGCGTGGTGGATGATGCCCCAGGCGTCACCGGTCCTGTCAGCCAGAACGGTCTCACCAACGACAACACGCCAACCATCAACGGAACGGGCGAGCCTGGCACCACCATCACCCTCTACAGCGGTACTACCGTGCTTGGCACCGCGCTGGTTTCGGCGAACGGTCAGTGGTCCATCACGCTGGAAACCGCGCTACCGGACGGCGGGCACGTGCTGACGGCGACGGCGGTTGACGCCAATAATAACCTCAGCGGGACATCGAACACCTGGAGCATCACGGTGGATACCGCCGCGCCGGGCGCGCCGGCCATTACGCAGGTCATTGATGACGTACCGGGCCGCACGGGTGCGCTCGACACCAATGAAACTACCAACGACACGCTCCCGACGCTGAACGGTACCGGTGAGCCGGGCTCCACCGTGACGATCCGCCTGGACGGACAGGATATTGGTACTGCCGTTGTTAACAGCGGTGGCGCATGGACATTCACACCTGCTACCCCATTAGTGAACGGGCAGCATACGTTCACCGTCGTCGCGAGCGATGCGGCCGGTAACGCCAGCGCACCATCAGCCGGCTTTACCCTTACCGTCGATACCACCCCGCCACCAGCGGCCACCATTGACACCGTCTCCGATAACATGGGGCCCGTGCAGCTTCCGCTTAACAGCGGGGACACCACCGACGACACGCTGCCGCAGTTGCAGGGAACCGCACCGGACGGCACCACCATCACGATCTATGACGGAACCACCCTGCTCGGCACGGCGGTGCTCGACGGCAGCGGCGGCTGGAGCTTTACGCCAACCACGCCGCTGACGGACGGCCCGCACTCGCTGACGGTCCACGCAACGGATGAGGCGGGTAACACCACCATTTCGCCGCCGTTTGAACTGGCGATCGACACGACCGCGCCTGCAACGCCGGATATTCCTGAGATCACCGTCAACCCGGACGGCGGCACGCCGGGGACGGCCCTGAATCCAGGGGAGACCACCCGGGATACCACGCCAACCCTGAGCGGCTCGGGCACGCCGGGGGATATCGTGAACATTTACGATGGCGCGACTAAAATTGGTGAAGCCGAGATCGATGGTGACGGTAACTGGAGCTGGACGCCGGATGATCCGCTCCCTGACGGCACCTACGATCTCTCCCTGACGGTCACTAACCAGGACAGCGCCGGGAACGAAAGCGCGCCGTCCACGCCGGTGACCATTACCATTGATACTGACGCGCCTGCCCAACCGGGAACCCCAACGGTGACAGACAGCGTAAGCCAGATCACCGGACCCGTGCTGGATGGCGAATCCACCAACGATCCGCGTCCGGTCCTGAGTGGCACCGGTACGCCGAATGACGTCATTACCATCTATGACCAGGTGGGTACAGGCGAGCCGCAGGCCGTGGGCAGCGTTACGGTGGACGGTAACGGTAACTGGAGCTGGCGTCCTGAGAGCAACATTGGCGAAGGGACGCACGAATACACGGCGACCGCCACCGATGAAGCCGGGAATGAATCTGTGCCATCAGCCGGTATCACGATAACGGTCGATACCCTCGCCCCGGATACTCCGGTTATCAGTGCCATTGGTGGCGTGCAGAATGGCGAGTCTACCAACGACACTACGCCAGGCATCGGCGGAACCGGCACCACCGGCGAGACGGTGATCATCTACAACAACGGCGTGGTAGTCGCGCGCGTAGAGGTCGTCAATAATGAATGGTCCTATACCCTGCCGACACAAACCGACGGCCCGCTGAATATCACCGTCGCCGCGGTGGACGATGCCGGTAACGTTAGCCCGGTAAGTCCGGTGTTTACGGTGGAGGTTGATACGCAGGCGCCAACCGTGCCGCAAATTGACGCCGTCTCTGACAGCCAGCTGACCAACAGCGTGCTTTACACCCGCGACGGTACGCCAACCCTCACCGGGATTGGCGAGCCGGGTTCGAGCGTCACCGTCTCCGTTGATGGTGTCGCCTCGCCGGTGGTCGTGGAGGTTCAGCCGAACGGGACATGGTCCTGGACCGCCGACCCTGCGCTCACCGAGGGGCCGCATACCTTCTCAGTGGTCGCGAGTGACGCGGCGGGGAATACCTCCGCCAGCTCCGGCGATCTCAGCGTGACGGTGGATACCCTGCCGCCTGCAACGCCAACGAATATGACCATTGCCGCGGAGGGCACCCCGCTGACCGGGACGGCGGATGATGGAACCACGGTGACGGTTCGTGACGCCAACGGCAATATCATCGGGACCGGGGTCGCGACGGGAGGCTCCTTCTCCATTGCCCTCTCCCCGGCCCAGTTGGATGCCGCGACGCTGACGCTGATCGCCACGGACCCCGCAGGCAATGCCAGCCCGTCAACCACCTTTGACGTGCCGGACTCCCCGCTCGATCTGCCTGCGGTGCCGGTGATTACGGCGATCAACGATGACGTCGATCCCGTCACGGGCGACGTGAAAGATAAAACCACCAATGACACCACGCCTACCCTTACCGGCACCGCCGATCCGGGCAGCGTGATCGCCATTTATCAGGATGGATCGCTGCTTCCGGTGACCACTGTCGTTGCGGATACCAACGGCAACTGGAGCTACACGCCGCTGTTGCCGCTGACGGAAGGGCCACACACCTTCGCCGTGACCGCCACTAACACCACCACCGGCGCGACCAGCGGGCAGTCGCCTGTCGCGACCGTCACCGTCGACCTTACCGCCCCGACAGCGCCAGCCATCGGTGCGGTGACCGATGACGTAGGTCCGATCACCGGGCCAATCGCCGACGGGCAGAGCACCAACGACAACCGTCCTACCCTGACCGGGACAGGCACGGCCGGGGACACCATTACGGTGTACGATAACGGCGACCCGCTGGGCACCGTTATTGTCGGTCCGACTGGCACCTGGAGCTACACGCCGCCTGTGCTGGACGACGGCAGCCACACCCTGACCGTGACCGCCACCGATCCGGCAGGCAATGAGAGCACCCCGTCGGCCGGGATCACCATTGTGGTCGACACCGTCTCTACCACGCCGGTGATTACCAGCGTGACGGATAACGCAGGCAATGCGGCAACGCCTGTTCCAAGCGGCGATCCAACCAACGACACCACGCCAACCCTGACCGGTACCGCTGAGCCGAACAGCATCGTCGCCATTTTTGATGGCACCACGCAGATTGGTACCGTGGCAGCAGACGGTACCGGCATCTGGACATTTACTCCTGAAACCGCCCTCGGCGAAGGGACGCATGACTTTACCGTCAGAGCCACGGATCCGCAGGGCAACGTCAGCCAGCCGTCCAACGCCTGGAGCGTCGAAATCGATCTTACTGCGCCACAGGTGCCGACGATCGTTACGGTCAGCGACAACGCCCCGGGTGGTGTAACCGGCCCGCTTACCGCCGGGCAGGTGACCAATGACACCACGCCAACCCTGAGCGGCACCGGCCAGGCGGGCACCACTATTCACGTTCTGAATAACGGCGTGGAGATTGGTACCACTACGGTCGACGGCAACGGTAACTGGACCTTTACCCCGGATCCGGTCCTGACGGACGGGACGTATAACCTGCGCGTAAACGCCAGCGATGATGTTGGAAACGTCTCCGCCAACTCGCCAGTGTTCGCCTTTACGGTGGATACCACTGGCCCTGCGGCCCCGGTGGTCACCACGGTGATAGACGATGTCAGCCCGGGAACGGGAATCATCGCCAGCAACGGTTCCACCAACGACACCCGTCCAACCTTCAACGGTACGGGGGAAGTGGGCGCAACGGTGCACGTTATTGTCGATGATGTGGAAATCGGCACGGCGGTCGTCAACGCCCAGGGTAACTGGACCTTCACGCCGACCACCGCGCTGGGTGAAGGGCCGCATACCATTACCTTTAACGCCACCGATGCCGCAGGCAATACCGGGGTCACCTCGCCACCGTTCAACCTGACGGTGGATACGTCGGTGCCCGAAGCACCGGTCTTTACCCCTGCCACCGACAATGCCGGTCCCGTGCTGGGCCCGATCGCCTCGGGACAAAGCACAGACGACACCACGCCAACGCTGAACGGCACCGCGGCAGCCAACGCGACCATTACCATCTATGAGAATGGTCAGCCGGTGGGCACCGCCGTGGCTGATGCCAACGGCGTATGGAGCTTTACTACCGGCACGCTGGCAAACGGCAGCCACACCTGGACCGCCACGGCAACCGATGCCGCGGGCAACATCAGTCCTGCCTCACCGGGCTTTACGCTGGTTGTGGATACAACTGTGCCTGCCGCGCCGGTTATCACCCAGGCGATAGACGATGTTGGCACCATCACCGGGGCGATTGGCTCCGGCCAGACCACGAACGATCCTCTCCCGCGGCTGGTGGGGACCAGCGAGCCGCTGGCCACCGTGAATATCTACGAGGGCACTACGCTGGTGGGCACCGGTACTGCCGATGCTAACGGCAACTGGACCGTCGATATCACCGTGCCGCTGGGCACCGGGTCACACACCTTTACCGCAGAAGCAACGGATCAGGCGGGTAACACCGGCGCGCCGTCCGCCGACTTCAGCCTGATCATTGACACCACGCCGCCAGCGCTACCGGTGCTGACCAGTGTCACCGACGACGTCGGTAATGCTGCGACGCCTGTCGCCAACGGCGGGTTAACCAACGATGCACGACCAACGCTCACCGGTACGGCAGAAGCCGGCGCGACGGTAACCATCTACGACAATGGGGTACAGATTGGCACCGCGGTCGCCACCGGCGGCGCGTGGAGCTTTACGCCGTCCACCCCGCTGGCTGACGGGCAGCATAATCTGACCTTCTCCGCCACCGACGCCGTGGGCAACGCCAGCGCGCAGACCGGGGGTTACACCATCAATGTGGATGCCACCGCCCCTGTCGCACCGGCAATCACCTCGATTGTGGATGATGTGGGAACCGTCACCGGCCCTGTCACCGGCACCAACCCAACCAACGACACCCGTCCGACCTTAAACGGCACGGCGGAAGCCAATGCCACCGTACGTATTTACGACGGCACGACGCTGGTGGGAACCGTTACCGCCGATGCCAACGGCAACTGGACGCTGCCGCAAACCAGCACCACGCTGATCGAAGGCGAGCATAGCTTCACCGCCACCGCCACCGATGCCGCGGGCAATACCAGCGCGCCATCGCCGATTATCACGATCAACGTTGACCTGACGCCGCCAGCAGCCCCAACCGGGCTGGCGGTGATCACCAACGGGACGCAGGTTACCGGTACGGCGGAAGCGGGAAGTACCGTCACCATCACCAGCAGCACCGGAACCGTGCTTGGCACAGCCGTTGCGGACGGCAGCGGAAACTTCAGCGCCACCCTCACCCCTCCACAGACCGGCGGGGAGTCACTGATTGTCTTTGCTACCGATAAGGCCGGTAACGCGGGTATCACCACCTCCGTGATTGCCCCGATCACCACGATCCCGAACGCGCCGGTTATCGCTAACATCGACGATAACGTCGGCACGGTGACGGGCAACCTGACCAACGGGAAAGCCACCGATGACACCACGCCAACCCTGAGCGGCACGGCGCAGCCGAACGCGACCATCACCCTCTATAACAACGGGGTGCTGATGGGCACGGTCACCGCGAATGCCAGCGGCAACTGGAGCTTCACCACGCCGGTGCTGAGCGAAGGGCCACATGCCTTCACCGCCACGGCGAGCAACGGCTCGGGCACCAGCCCGATTTCCACGTCGACCACCGTCATTGTCGATCTCACTGCGCCAACGGCTCCAACCGGGACCTTCAACGCAGACGGCAGCGTACTGACCGGTAGCGCCGAAGCGGGCAGCACCGTCACCATCCGTCTGGCGGACAATTCAACGGTCACCGCCACGGCAGACAGCAACGGATCCTGGAGCTACACCTTCCTCAATAAACAGACGGAAGGCCAGACGCTGCAAATCACCGCCACCGATGCGGCAGGGAACGTCTCGCTACCCGGCTCAGCCCTTGCGCCGGTGGTGCCGCTCTCTGCCAGCACCAACGTTGAAGAGCTGGCGCTGACGACCACCGCAACGGTGACCAACTCGCAGTACAGCGACTATGGTTTCCTGCTGGTGGGTGCCGTAGGTAACGTGCTGACGCTGCTCGGCAACGACACCGCGCAGGTAGGTTTCACCGTCGGCAACGGCGGCAGTGCGGATATTGCCGTGAACGCCAACGCCACGGGTGCCGTTCTTTCCCTGCTCAATACCCTTGAGCTGGTGGTACAGCGCTTTGACGCCGCCAACAACACCTGGACCACCGTGGTCGATACCGGACAGCCGCAGTTCGCTGACCTGCTGACCCTCGGCGCGACGGGGGTGTCGCTGAACCTGACCGGTCTGGCAGATGGTCAGTATCGCGTCCTGAGCTACAACACTAACCTGCTGGCAACCGGTTCTTACACCAGCCTCGATGTGGCGGTGAAAGAGACCAGCGCAGGCACCGTGTCCGGCGAAACCAACATTGTCGGTAACGTCATCACCGACGTGGATCCAACCGCAGGCAGCGACAACGCCCCGGCGGGCACCACCGTCACTGCGGTCACCAACGCCCAGGGCACCACCACCAGCGTTACGGCTGACGGCACAGTGATTCAGGGGCAGTACGGCACGCTGACCATCAACCTGGACGGCAGCTATACCTATAACCTGACCAACACCAGCGCCGCCGTCATTGGCCGCACGGAGAACTTTACCTACACCATCACCCACAACGGCACCAGCGCCTCGGCAAATCTGGTGCTGTCGCTGGGCGAAGGCACCAGCAGCAGCGGTATCGTGGCCGTGGACGATACCGCCTCGCTGACCTTCGATACCACCGTGGAGGCGATCAACAACGGCACCTCGTCGCAGGGCGGCTTTACCCTGGTGGGGATCAACCTTGGCAATACGCTGGGGCTGAACCTGCTGGACGATCTGGCCAACCCGATCATCTATAACGTGGAAGAAGGCACCACCCGCACCATGACCGTTCAGGCGTCCGTGGGCGGCGTCGCGCTGGCCTCGGTGTTCGACCTTTACATCTATAAGTTCAACAATGCGACGCAGACCTTCGAGCAGATGCGCGTTGAACCCGGCTGGCTGCGCGCGCCGCTGCTGGGCGGCACCTCCCCGCAGCTGACGCTGAATCTGCCCGCCGGTGAGTACCTGTTCCTGCTCAATACGGCGGCGGGGATCACCGCGCTGACGGCCTACACGCTGAACGTCTTGCAGGATCATGTCTACAGCGTGGCAAGCGTGAGCGAGAGCACCACCGGCGATGTGCTGGCGGATGATATTGCGCCAGCGGGTACCGTAGTCTCCGACGTTAACGGCGTGGCGGTGAACAGCAGCGGTCTGACGGAGATCACCGGCGAGTACGGTACGCTGCGGATCAACGCGGCCGGAGAGTACACCTACACCCTGAAAAGCGGGGTCGGCGCGGACCATATCAGCACGCCGGATACCTTCGTTTACACCATCACCGCGCCTGACGGCTCGAAAGACACGGCATCGTTGAACATCACCCCAACCGCGCGCCCAATGGATGCGGTAAACGATGTCAGCACCGCGATGGACGTCACGTCGGTTCACCATACGGCCGCCTATTCCGATACGACGGTCGGGTCGGCGAGCTGGAACGCTGCGCTGCTTGCCTCAACCCAGGGCAGCGGGAGCGGGACCTTCGTGGTGGATCCTAATACCGCGCTGCATAACGTGGTTCTGTCGTTTAACGTCGCCTCGCTGCTGACGCTTACCGGGTTAACGGTGGACTGGACGCTGTCCAACGGCGCAACCACCGTCAGAACCGGCTCGTTTAACGGTGGGTTACTGCTGGGCGGCACGGCGACCATCAACCTGACGGGTCTCGATCTGGAGGCGGGAACCTATACGCTGAGCTATACGGGCAAAATGGGGCCATTGGGGGTAGGAAATATCACCATCACCCCAAGCGTGACCGGCACCAGCTACTCGCTGTCGCAGTTCGACGCGACGGGTACCCACACCGTTGACGGCAATATCTTCGACGGCACCGACTCCGCAGGGGCGATGGACCAGCTCCACTCGGTTGATACCCGCGTGAGCATTACCGGCTACGACGGCGTTACCACTACGCTGGATCCGTACACCGGCAGCACGATGTCAAACATCACGGGCCACTACGGGACGCTGGCGATTGCCGCTGACGGCAGTTACACCTACACCCTCAACCCGGGTATCTCGCTCTCTACCATTACCAGCAAGGAGGTCTTTAACTACACCCTGACCGATGCCAACGGTGTTAAAGATACCGCGTCGCTGACCATTGACATGGCGCCGAAATTTGTCAGTTCGGAGCATAACGATGTGATTAGCGGTACGGCCTACGGCGACACGTTGATTTATCAGGTGTTGAACAACACGGCGGGTAACGCCACCGCAGGTAACAGCACGGGCGACCACTGGACGAACTTCTCCCTCACGCAGGGAGACAAGATCGACATTGGCGATCTGCTGGTGGGGTGGAACGGTAGCGCGTCGACGCTGGGGAACTATGTCTCTGTTTCACAAAGCGGTAACAATACTGTGATCTCCATCGACCGTGACGGCACGGGAGCCGCCTACACTAAATCTACACTCGTTACGCTGGACAATGTTCAGACCACCTACGACGAGCTTGTAAACCAGCAACACATCATTACCTGATAGCACCTGCAAGAAATGACCCGGGCGCGCGCAGCGCCCGGGCATAAACAAAAAAGCAGTACTTTTTTATTAGGGACAAGACATGGGAAAGAAGATGCCTTACTGGTGGCTCTCGTGCTGCCTGATATCTGTGCCCGCTATCGCGGCAAACCCTGCGGCGATGATTAATACCGGACAATTAAGCGAAACGCAGGAACTCCCCTCTTTAAATGGCCGCGTGGCGCCCGTAGCCAGCAAAGCCGCCCCCGGCACGCTACAGCTGAATGAAGCGGTTAACCGCGCCGTGACCTGGCATCCGGCTATCAGTGAAGCCGTCGGCAAACTTTATCAGCAGAGCGAAAATGTGGACGTCGCTAAATCGAAATATTATCCGCAAATTAACGCTGGCATGGATAACGGCTATAGCCACGACGGCGACGATAATGGCTTTACCCCCTCGCTGGTGCTTTCTCTTTCGCAAATGCTGTACGACTTCGGCAAAGTCGCAAGCCAGGTGCGCGCCGAAAACGCGGGCGTCGCCCAGCAGCAGGCCAACGTGCTGGTGAGCATCGACACCATCGCCCACGATACCGCCATCGCCATGGTGCAGGTGCAGACCTGGCAGCAGATGGTCGAGACCGCCAAAGAACAGCTGGATGCCCTGTCCTCCATCGGCACCCTGACGAAACAACGTAATGATGAAGGCGCAACGTCACTCTCTGACGTGGTCCAGACCGATGCCCGTATCGAAGGGGCGCGTGCGCAGCTGATGCAGTATCAGGCGAGCCTCGACAGCTCGCGCGCCACGCTGATGAGCTTGCTGGGCTGGGACAGCCTGAACGCGGTCAGCAATGACTTTCCGCAAAGCCTGGCCCGCAGCTGCGACATCGCCGAGCCGGACGATCGTCTGGTGCCCTCGGTATTAGCGGCCTGGGCGCAGGCCAACGTCGCGCAGGCTAATCTCGATTATGCCAACGCGCAAATGACCCCTACCGTTTCTCTGGAGCCGGAAGTTCGTCACTACCTGAACGACCGCTACGCGGGCAACGAAACGCGGGACCGCACCCAGTACTCCGCGTGGGTTAAAGTGCAAATGCCGCTCTATCAGGGTGGCGGCCTCACCGCCCGGCGTAACGCCGCCGGACACGCGGTGGAATCCGCCCAGTCCACCATCCAGCGCACCCGTCTTGAGGTGCGGCAAAAACTGCTGGAAGCGCGCAGCCAGGTGATGAGCCTGATGAGCACGCTTCAGATCCAGGGCCGTCAGGAAGCGCTCAGCGCCCGCACCCGCGAGCTGTATCAGCAGCAGTATCTCGATCTTGGTTCCCGCCCACTGCTCGACGTGCTCAACGCCGAGCAGGAGGTGTATCAGGCGCGCTTTACCCAACAGCAAACCGCCGGACAGCTGCATCAGCTTCAGCTCAACTGTCTGTACAACACCGGGCGCCTGCGTCACGCGTTCGATCTTGAAAACCGCACCATCCAGACCGTGGAGATCCAGCCATGAAGCAACGCGATATCCCGCAGGGTGAAAACATGACGGATGAGGCGCTGGAGCAGTGGGCGCAGGCGTTTGGCTACGTGGCGACGCGCTATCGCGTTGCCTGCTCGCCAGGCTCGCTCGTCGCAGGCGCGCCGTGGCTGAAAGGCAAACCGATGGTGCCCGCGCTGACGCAGCTCGCCCGTGAAGCCGGGCTGACATTCCAGTTGCTGACGGCCGATCAGCACGCTATCAACAGCTGGCGTCTGCCGGTGGTGGTGGAGCTGAACGACGGTAAAATCGGCGTCATCGACAATTTCGACGGCGAGGATACGCTTGAGGTCAGCTTTTTCGACGACAGCACGCACACCAACCGCCTGTCGATGAGCGCGATGCTGCCTGCCATCCGCCACGTCATCGCCCTGCGTCCGCTGGCGGCGCTGAAGGACAGCCGCGTGGATGCCTATATATCAAAATACCGCCCGGACTGGCTCTACCGGCTGGTGATGCGCGACCTTCGCCCTTACAGCTGGGTGATGCTGGCTGCACTGTTCATTAACGTGCTCTCCCTCTCGGGCATCGTCTTTTCCATGCAGGTGTATGACCGGGTGATCCCCGCCCAGTCCTATCCGACGCTCTATGTGCTGACTATCGGGGTGCTGATCGCCACGCTGTTTGGCTTTGTGCTGCGCGTGGCGCGCGGACACATTATGGATCTGCTGGGCAAACGCTCGGATCTGCGCGTCTCGGATCGGGTGTTCGGCCACGCGCTGCGGCTGCGCCACAGCGCCATTCCGCGATCCACCGGCAGCTTTATCTCCCAGCTGCGCGAGCTGGAGCAGATCCGCGAGATGGTCACCTCCTCCACCATCTCCACCATCGTCGATCTGCCGTTTTTTATCCTGTTTGTGATTGTGCTGGCGATCATCGCCCCGCAGCTGGCGTGGATCGCTCCGGTGGCGGCGGTGATCATGGTCCTGCCTGGCCTGCTGCTGCAAAAGAAGCTGGCGGAGCTGGCGAAGCAGTCGGCGCATGAATCAACCCTGCGCAACGCGGTGCTGGTGGAAAGCGTGCAGGGGCTGGAGGACATCAAGCTGATGCAGGCAGAGAACCGCTTTTTGCAGCAGTGGAACAGCTATATCCAGATCACCGCCGAATCCGGCCTGCGCACCCGCGAACTGACGCAGAACCTGATCAGCTGGGGGATGACCATTCAGAGCCTGGTCTATGCCGGGGTGATCGTGGTGGGCGCGCCGATGGTGATCGACGGCACCTTAACCACCGGTTCGGTGGTGGCCGCCTCGATGCTCGCCTCACGGATGATCGCCCCGATGGCGACGCTGTGCGGCGTGCTGGCCCGCTGGCAGCAGGTGAAGGCGGCCAAAGAGGGGCTGGACAGCATTATGCAGCTGCCGACCGAGAACCAGCGCGAAGAGACACCGATCCGCCAGGACGTGCTGCGCGGCCACTATCTTTTCGAGCAGGCGCAGTTCCGCTATCACCCGGAAGATCCCCGCATGGCGCTGCGCATTAACCGCCTGGAGATCAAAGCGGGCGAAAAAGTGGCGATCCTCGGGCGCAACGGCGCGGGCAAATCAACCCTGTTGCAGGCGATGGCGGGCGGGATGGATCTGGCGGGTGGTGAACTGCGGCTCGACAACCTCAGCCTGCCGCATCTGGACGTGGCTGACGTGCGGAGAAACGTCGGCTTTATGACCCAAAACGCCCGGCTGTTTTATGGCACCCTGCGCGAGAACATCACGCTCGGCATGCCGCGCGCCACCGATAAAGAGATCTTCGAGGTGCTGGAGATGTGCGGCGCGGCCAGCTTTGTGCAGAAGCTGCCAAAGGGGCTGGATTACCCGATTATGGAGAACGGCGTCGGGCTGTCCGGCGGGCAGCGGCAGTCTATTCTGCTGGCGCGGATGCTGCTGCGCGACCCGAATATCGTGCTGATGGATGAACCGACCGCCTCCCTTGATGAACATACCGAGCGGGAATTTATTCAACGTCTCGGGGCGTGGCTCGGCAACCGCACGCTGGTTGTCGCGACCCACCGCGTGCCGGTGCTGGAGCTGGTGGAGCGCGTGGTGGTACTCAAAGATGGCATGCTGGTGATGGACGCGCCAAAAGCCCAGGCGCTGAACAACAGCCGTATGCAGCAACAGCAGCAGGCAACCGGACGGGAGTGGAAAAATGAAAATCAGTCAGCGTGACGTTGCCGCAGTAGAAGATCTGGATAACGCGCTCGACTCCGAAAGCGGTTATACCGGCGCCCGGCGCATCGTTTTCTTCTCCCTGGTGATGTTTGTGGTGCTCGGCGTCTGGGCGTGGTTCGGCGTGCTGGACGAAGTCTCAACCGGGACCGGTAAAGTGATCCCCAGCTCACGCGAGCAGGTGTTGCAGTCGCTGGATGGGGGGATCCTCACCGAGCTGAACGTGCACGAAGGGGATCAGGTGCAGGCCGGACAGGTGCTGGCGCGGCTGGATCCTACCCGCTCGGAATCTAACGTCGGCGAAAGCGCGGCGCGTTACCGCGCGTCGCTGGCCTCCAGCGCGCGTCTGTATGCCGAGGTGAACGATCTGCCGCTCAAATTCCCGCCGTCCCTGGCGAAATGGACCGACCTGACCGCCGCTGAAACGCGGCTCTACAACTCGCGCCGCGCCCAGCTGGAGGATACCCAGCGGGAGTTGCGCGCCGCGTTAGATCTCGCGAACAAAGAACTGGCGATTACCCAGCGGCTAGTGAAAACCGGGGCCGCCAGCCACGTGGAAGTGCTGCGCCTGCAACGGCAGAAAAGCGACCTGGAGCTGAAGCTCACCGACGTACGTTCCCAGTATTACGTGCAGGCCCGTGAAGCGCTGTCGAAGGCCAACGCCGAGGTGGATATGGTGTCAGCGATCCTGAAAGGCCGCGAGGATTCCGTTACCCGCCTGACGGTGAAGTCTCCGGTGCGCGGGATCGTGAAAAACATCAAGGTGACCACCATCGGCGGCGTCATACCGCCCAACGGCGAGTTAATGGAGATTGTGCCGGTGGACGATCACCTGCTGATTGAAACCCGCCTCTCGCCGCGGGATATCGCCTTTATCCACCCTAATCAGGAGGCGCTGGTGAAAATCACTGCCTACGATTACGCGATTTACGGCGGGCTGCACGGGGTGGTGGAGACCATTTCGCCGGACACCATTCAGGACGAAGCGAAGCCGGAGGTGTTCTATTACCGGGTATTTATCCGTACCAGCCAGGATTATCTGGTGAATAAGGCGGGCAGGCACTTCTCGATCGTGCCGGGGATGATAGCGACGGTGGATATTAAGACCGGAGAGAAAACGGTGCTGGATTATATGATCAAACCGTTTAACCGGGCGAAGGAGGCGCTGAGGGAGCGGTAGTCAAACGCCGGGTGGCGGCTGCGCCTTACCCGGCCTACATTCTCGCAGGCCCGCGCAAGCGCAGCGCCGCCGGGCATTAATCCGCACGCAAGACGTGGAATCCGCCTCGAAGAATTAACCTTTAGTCATGCATCACACTTCCCTTCAGCCATGACCAGGGTAATATTACTCGCAGACAAAACGCACTTGCGCACAGTGCAGGAGTGCATTACTATCCACTCAGCTTCAAGGACTGGAGCTTACCAGCATTATGATTAATCATTTTCGGGATCAATGGCTTGAGGATTTTTTTCTCTACGGGAGATCGAGCAATGTTATTCCTTTGAATCTGGAAACAGCGCTTGCAAGAAAGCTCGACATCATCAATGCGGCCATGTCGCACCTGGATTTACGATCGCCACCGGGCAATATGTATGAAGCATTGAGTCCTCCGTTGAAGGGATACTCCTCTATCCGGGTAAACAGACAATACAGGCTTGTATTTCGCTGGTCAGAGGGAAAAGCAGACGATCTCTATCTCTCTCCACACAAGTACACGCAACACAAGTGAGGCATCACCTATGACACTTCAACAGGCACTCCGCAAACCCACCACGCCGGGCGAGGTGTTGCAGTATGAGTATCTTGAACCGCTCAATCTGAAAATCAACGATCTGGCAGAGATGCTAAATGTACACCGCAATACCGTAAGCGCGTTGGTCAATAACAATCGCAAACTTACTGCCGATATGGCGATCAAACTGGCAAAAGCCTTTAATACCACTATTGAATTTTGGCTGAACTTACAGCTAAACGTTGATATCTGGGAAGCGCAATCTAACTCCCGCACGCAGGAGGAGTTAAGCCGGATAAAAACCGTTGCGGAAGTCATGGCGAAGCGAAAATCCGGCAAGCCGGACGTTGCCTGATCCGCTCGCGCCACGCAATACGCTTACCCGACACGGGAACGGCGCATAACGGCATCTGCCATTATGCGCATCCGGTTACAGGGAAATTCTCAGGCGTCGAACCGCTTCTTTAAGCTGCTCATCCGTTGGGGTAACGAAAGACATGCGCAGCGTGGTGTGGTCCGGCTCGTTGCAGTAGAAGAACTCACCCGGCACAAACACGACGCCGTTGCTCAACGTTTTTTCCAGCCATTTCGTCGTATTGATGCCGTTATTCATTTTCGCCCACAGGAACATGCCGCCCTTTGGCTTGTGGAACGACATCACATCGCCCAGCTCCGCTTCCAGTCCACTGGCAAAGGTCTGGTATTTCTGGCGGTAGGCTTCGCGGATCATTTTAATCTGATTCGCCAGACGACCGGTTTTCAGATATTCGTACGTCATCAGCTGCGACAGCGTGCTGGTGTGCAGATCGGTGGTTTGCTTGAGGTTCACTACCGCGCGCTTTAGCCACTCCGGCACCAGCACCCAGCCCACGCGGGTGCCCGGCGCGAGGATTTTAGAGAAGGTGGAGGTGTACACCACGTTATCCTCATTGCCGATATCTTTGGCATGAGCAATCAGCGGGCGGAACGCTTCGTCGGTGTAGTTGATCTCGCTGTACGGGTCGTCTTCGATAATCACGAAGTCATAGCGCTTCGATAATTCCACCAGCTGTTTACGACGCGCTTCGGAGAGCGTCACGCCGCCCGGGTTACCAAAGGTTGGCACGATATAAACCGCTTTGATGGTTTTAGTTGCCACCAGCGCTTCTAGTTCATCCACTTTCATGCCGTCGCCGTCGGTACCGACGGATTCAAATTTCGCCTGCGCCAGGCCAAAGACCTGCAACGCGGCGAGGTAGGTAGGCCGCTCCACGACGACCGTATCGCCCGGGTTGATTAACGCCCGCGCCAGCACGTCAAGCGACTGTTGCGAGCCGGAAGTAATGACCACATCATCGGCTTTACAGGCGATGCCGCGACCTTCAGAGATGCGTTGGATCTCTTCGCGCAGCCCCGGGACGCCTTCCGTCAGACCGTACTGGAATGCTTCGCCAAAATGCTGAGACAGCACGGCATCAGCGGCGATTTTTATACCTTCATGATCGAACAGGTCCGGATTTGGAATACCGCCACCCAGCGAAATCACGCCTGCCATTTTGCTATGTTTTAATAATTCACGGATGGCAGAGGATTGCAGGCCCTGCGCGCTGCTGGCGAGTTTGTTTGCAAACATTCTTTACTTACCTTCTTTTTTTATATTGTGCCCAATCTTAGCAGAATATGGGCAATAAATTCCGTTAGCTTAGGCAGCGGCCGCAAATCCTGGCGCCACAGTAAATGCACCGGCCTCGGCGCGGGCGTAAACGCTTCCAGAACCCGAACCAGGCTGCCGCTCGCCAGCTCTTCCGCCACCAGCACTTCCGGTTGCAGCAGAAGTCCCGCCCCGGCTCGCGCCGCCATGCGTAAGCCGTAGCCGTCATTGCATCGTAAGACGGCATCACGCTTCCAGCGCACTTCGCCTTCCACACCCGGCAGCCGCCACTCGTTACGCGCCGTCCATACCGTGTGCGACAGGCACAGGTGATCCACCAGATCGGCTGGCGTTTGCGGCGTACCGTGACGCGCCAGATAATCCGGCGCGGCGCAGATCGTCATGTTGTAGGGACACAGATATTTCGCCACCAGGTCCTCATTACGGATCTCACCGATACGAATGGCCAGATCGACCCCTTCCTCGACCAGATCAACCATTCGGTTGGTGAGATCCAGTTCGATGCGCACTTCCGGGTAACGCTGCAAAAACGTGGCCGTCAGAGGCGCGATAACGCAGCCGCCAAACGAGGTGGGCGCTGTCACGCGCAGGGTGCCGGCGGGTGTGGCTCGCAGGCGCTCAACCGCGTTTTCAGCAATCGAGACCTGCTCCAGCACGCGCCTGGCCTCTTCGAAATAAACGCGTCCGGCATCCGTCAGGCTCTGGCGACGGGTGTTGCGCTCCAGCAGCCGCGTGCCGAGCTGCGTTTCCAGCTGCGTAATATACTTCCCGACCATCACCGCCGACATCTCCAGCCGAGCCGCCGCGCCGGTAAAGCTGCCGCTTTCCACCACCGCGATGAACGTCTCCATGCCGCGAAGCTTATCCATATTCCGAACCTCTGGTTAGCAATCTTCTAACATCAACCCAGTTTATCTGAATTTTTATTTATTAAAGAATGAAGGCTCACAACATAAGGAGTCTGCTATGAAAATCGTCATTATTGGTGCCAGCGGTACGGTCGGTCGTGCTGTGACAGAAGAGCTAAGCCGTCGTCACGAGGTGATCAGCGTGGGTCGCACGCAGGGCGACCATCAGGTGGATATCACCTCGCAGGCGAGCGTACAGGCGCTGTTCGAAAAGATCGGCCCGGTGGATGCGATTGTCTCCGCCAGCGGTGGGGTACACTTCGGCCCGCTCGCAACCATGACCGACGGCGAGTTCAACCGGGGCTTACAGGATAAGCTGCTGGGGCAGATTCGTCTGGCGCTGACCGGCCAGCACTACCTGAACGAAGGCGGCTCGATTACGCTGATAAGCGGCATTGTGGCTCACGAGCCGATTGCTCAGGGCGTCAATGCCACCACGGTGAATGCGGCGCTGGAAGGGTTTGTGCGCGCCGCGGCCTGTGAACTGCCGCGCGGGATCCGCATTAACCTGATCAGCCCGACGGTGCTGACCGAATCCGCCGAAGCATATGATGGCTTCTTCCCGGGCTTTGAAAGCGTTCCCGCTGCGACCGTTGCGCAGGCCTACCGCCGCAGCGTGGAAGGGGTACAGAGCGGGCGGGTATATAAAGTCGGCTATTAAGCCTTACGGGCGGCGATCAGCACCAGCATCGGGCGTTCCGCCTCTTCGGCCAGCGCGGGCCAGGCGTCAACCTGCGTCTGCGTTGGTCCCCACTCATTGACTTCGCTTATCGTCAATCCGGCCTTGATCAGTGCGTTAAGCGTGGTGCCCAGCGTGCGGTGGTATTTAATCACCCCGTCCGCCAGCCAGTTGCTGACGCGCTGGCTTTCGTCCTGATAATGATTCACGCCCCAGAACCGCTCGCCGCTGTCGTCGGTCAGCCAGCCCTGACGGGTGGCGCAGGTATAAATCGGGTGCTCCATCGAGAAGACCAGGCTGCCACCGGGTTTTAGCGCGCGCTGAACGTTGGCGAATAGCGTGTCCAGCTCCGGCAGGTAGTGTAGCGCCAGCGAGCTGTAGACCAGATCGAGGCTATTCGCTTTCAGCGCCAGAGATTCCAGATCGCTACGCTGATAGTGAATCCGATTGTCATCAGTCAGTTCAGCCGCGCGGGCGAGCATTTTTTCTGAAATATCAACACCCGTGACGTCAGACGCGCCCAGCTCGCGCGCTGCGCGACAGAACCATCCGTAGCCGCAGCCGAGATCGACAACCGCTTTACCGGTTAAATCTGGCAGCATTGCCTTGAGCGCGGGCCACTCCGGCGCGCCGTTCAGGCCCTGAACCGAGCGCGGAAGCTGGGCATAGCCTTCAAAAAATGCCGGGTTGTCGTAGATGTTTTGCGCCATAACGGACTCCTTTATCGCAACAGTGGCGAGGGTAAAGCACCCCTCGCCCGTTGACAACGTATCCGTCTTATAAATCACAGCCTGCGCCGGATTTTCTCCACCATGGCTGTGGTTGAGATCCCGTAGCGGTCATGGAGGGTGGGCAACGCGCCCGCATCAAGGAACGCGTCCGGCAGCGCGACGGTATCGAAATCCACGTTCACGCGGTTGCGCATCAACAGCGACGCGACGGCTTCGCACAACCCGCCTACGCTGCTGTGGTTTTCCGCCACGATGACCAGCCGTCCCGGCTTCGCAGCCTGCGCCAGGATCGTCTCTTCGTCCAGCGGCTTAATGGTGGGCGAGTGCAGCACCGCCACGCTGACGTTATCCTTACGCAGCTGCTTCGCCGCCTCCAGCGCACGCATGGTCATCAGGCCTGAGGCGACGATCAGGACATCGTTCCCCTCTTCCAGCAGCGCAGCTTTGCCAATCTTAAACTGGTAGTTGTACTGGTCCAGCACCACCGGCACCTTGCCGCGCAGCAGGCGCATATAGACAGGGCCATCGTGCGCTGCCATCGCCGGCACCGCCTGTTCGGTGTCGATTGCGTCACAGGGATCGATAATCGTCATGCCCGGAATACCGCGCATAATCGCAATATCTTCCGTCGCCTGGTGGCTCGGCCCGTAACCGGTGGTTAGCCCCGGCAGCGCCGCGCAGATCTTCACGTTCAGGTGCTCTTCAGCAATCACCTGATGGATAAAATCGTAGGCGCGGCGGGTGGCGAAGACGGCATAGGTGGTGGCGAAAGGAATAAAACCCTCTTTCGCCATGCCGCCCGCGGCCCCCATTAACAACTGCTCGGCCATGCCCATCTGAAAGAAGCGTTCCGGGTAGGCCTGAGCGAAAATATGCAGATCGGTGTACTTCGACAGATCCGCAGTCATGCCTACGACCTCCGGTCGCTGTTCCGCCAGCTTCACCAGCGCGTGGCCGAACGGTGCGGCTCGCGTCTCCTGGCCCTCTTCCGCGATAGAGGCAATCATCGCCGACGTGGTTAAACGCGGTTTTTTCTCCGTGGTCTGGCTCATTACAGCACTCCTTCAGGTTTGTTGGCATCCAGCACAGCGAGTGCCTTTTGCCACTCGTCAGCATCCACGCGAATAAAATGGTTCTTGTCACGCTTTTCGAGGAACGGCACGCCCTTGCCCATCAGCGTGTCGCACAAAATGACGCGCGGCTGGTTTTCCGGGTAGCGTTTGGCGTTATCAAACGCCGTTACCAGTGAAGGGACATCGTTGCCGTTGACGCGCTGCACGTACCAGCCGAAGGAGGTCCATTTATCTTCCAGCGGCTCAAAGCCGAGGATCGCGTGCGAGTTGCCATCCGCCTGCTGGCGGTTAATGTCCACCAGCACGATCAGGTTCGACAGGCCGTGATGTGCCGCCGACATCGCAGCTTCCCAGGTTGACCCTTCGTCCAGCTCGCCGTCTGACATGGAGTTAACGACCCATGCCGCGCTCTGCTTGCGCTTCAGCCCCAGCGCCATGCCAACGCCAATGCTTAAGCCCTGCCCCAGCGAACCGCCGGAGATCTCCATGCCCGGCGTGTAGGTTGCCATGCCGGACATCGGCAGGCGGCTGTCGTCCGCGCCGTAGGTCTCCAGCTCCTCTTCAGGAACGATCCCCGCTTCAATCAGGGCGGCGTAACAGGCAATGGCGTAGTGGCCGTGAGAGAGCAAAAAACGGTCACGCCCCTCCCACTCCGGCTCGCCCGGCTTAAGGTTCATCCCGTGGGCAAACGCGGTGGCCAGCACATCGGCATAGCCCAGCGCCTGCCCGATGTAGCCCTGCCCCTGCACTTCGCCCATGCGCAGCGCGTAGCGGCGAATGCGCCAGGCCGCGGCGGCAACCTGTTGAACTGTGGTATCCGTCATCGTCGTATCTCCTTAATGGATCAGCATCCCGCCGTTCACGTCGAGCGTGATACCGGTGGAGTAAGAAGAGAGGTCGCTGCCGAGGAACAGCGCGGCGCGGGCGATATCCTGCGCGTCTCCGAGGCGGTTAAGCGGAATGCCCGCCAGAATGGACGTTTTCATCTCATCGCTCAGCTTGCCTGCGGTAATGTCCGTCTGGATAAGACCCGGCGTGATGCAGTTTACGCGCACATTGTCGGGCCCCAGCTCACGCGCCATGGCTTTTGCCAGCCCCAGCACACCCGCTTTTGCAGCGCTGTAGTGTGGGCCGCCAAAGATGCCGCCGCCGCGCTGGGCCGATACCGATGAAATGCAGACGATGCTGCCCGACTTTTGCGCGCGCATAGTGGGAATAACCGCCTGGGACATTAGCAGCGTGCCGCGCAGGCTGACGTCAAGCACCGCATCGTAATTTTCGCGTTTGATATCCATCAGCTTGATCGGCTGAGTTATGCCGGCGTTATTCACCAGAATATCGATGCGCCCGTATTTCCCCAGCACCTGCTCAATGGCGGCATTAACCTGTAATTCATTGCTGACGTTCGCCGCAAGGCCCAGATGTTCGTCGCCAAGGCTCGCGGCGGCAGCCCGGCTGGCTTCAGCGTTTAAATCGATAATCACCACTTTCGCACCCTGTTCAGCATATAATTTCGCCGTAGCGAAACCCAAACCGCGTACGGAAGCCGCGCCGGTAATAACGGCGACTTTATTTTTCAGTAGCATACATTTACTCCATTAGGACAAGAGAGATTTAATGTTTTATTTCGGCTCTTCCAGCAGCATAATCATTATTAAGCCAATGGCTGCGCAAATACCGAAATAAATAAACACGGAATTAAAACTACCTGTTTTATCCAGCAGATAACCTGCCAGCATCGGGGAAACAAATCCGCCGAGATTACCGCCGCTATTGATAATGGACGCGGCAATCGGATAGGTTTTACTGTCCGCAACAGCCATTCCATAAGCCGTAAAAGCGGGCCAGCCGATATTCAGACAGAGGCCGACAAAAAATAACCCGACGCAAACCGCGACGGTGCTTTGCGGAATATTCAGCATAATAACCATCATTAAAACGGTGCTGATGGCGGTAAACATCATGGTCGGTTTACGTCGGCGGCCGAGCAGTTTGTCGGAGACGTAGCCGCCAAAAATCGCACCGATAAATCCACCGATGCACGGCATGCTGGCGACCAGCCCCATGCTCATAAACGTAAAGCCTTTCTCTTTCACCAGATAGAGCGGGATCCACGTCAACAGTCCGTACAGCACGCTGACCATCATAAAATAGGCCAGGCAGTCGCCGAGAATATTCTTCGAGGTAAACAGCCCTTTCACCGTGCTTACCGGGGCTAATTCCCGCACGCGGATCAGCCGGTCGAGGCGTGCAAAGCCTGGTGAAATCACGATATTTTCCCGTCTGGCGTCCGGGGTCTCCTGACCGGCGGTAATGGTCTCCAGCTCCGCTTTCGAGACGAATGCGCTCTCGGACGGCCTGGTGCGTACCAGCAGATACCACAGGACGGCAATGACCAGGCCGGGGATCGCAAAGGAGAAGAAGACCCAGCGCCAGCCCCAGGTCATGGCGATCCACACTGCCAGCGGCGGCACGAGGATGGGCGCGAACATGGTGGCGGCGATGTAGACGCCCGTGGCCGTGGCCTTCTCCTTTGGCGGAAACCAGTTATTGATGGTGGAGGCCAGCCCGACCGGGCACGGCCCCTCTGTTAACCCCAGCCCCAGGCGGATACACTTCAGGCCCAGAACCGAGGTTGCGGTGCCCATCAGCCAGGTAAAGGCAGAGAAGCCGAATATCGACAGTGCCACCATGCCGCGAATTCCCTTTTTGGCAATAAAAAAGCCCGCAGGAATTTGGCTCAGGGCGTATCCCAAAAAAAACATGCTGGCGATGGCACCGGCTTCGAAATTATTGATATGAAATTCGTCAATGATAAACGGCAGTACTGCACCAATATTTGTTCGGTCAGCATAGTTAATGGCATAAACAATAAAAATTAATGCCAGCACAACGAAACGGTAATTGGTTTTTTTAGTCTTTATGTAGGGGACAGCTTGTTCTATACGAGACATAACTTACCTCATTATTCGAACACCGTGAGTCGTTTTATTATTGCGTTCAACGTCAATATATCGGCTCACCCATGAAACGCCATTCAATAAAGCTCATTTATTGCTGAGATAAATTTGATTCGCGATACAGCTCAAAAAAATAACATCGGGATAAAATTGCCCGCTCGCAGTCTCAATGTTATGTTTTTTATCAATTATCGTGTAAGGAGTAGGCCATGTCCGCGCAGGATCGCCAGACGTTATCGCTGCCCTCGCTCAGAAATTTGCAGGCGTTTATCGCCGTTGCTAACGCCCTGAGCATCCATCAGGCGGCGGAACAGCTCAACGTCACGCCTTCGGCGGTAAGCCACCAGATCGCGTCGCTGGAATCGTGGCTGGGCAAGAAATTATTTATCCGCAGCGGCAAAGGGGTTCAACTCACCCCGACGGGAGAACAATATCTGCGGGAGGTCTCGGCGGCGATGAGCGCCATCGGGCGCGCCACCGATCAAATCGTGAAAGAAAAAGACAATGCTGTGCTTCGCGTGCACTCCTCCCCCACCTTCGGGCTGTCCTGGCTGTTGCGCCGTCTGGGCAGATTCCGCGCCGAATATCCTGATATCACCATCAATCTCACCTGCTCCTATGAGAACCTACAGTTCGCCAGAGATAATATCGACATTGATATCCGTCACGGTATTCCGGACTGGGACGCCTACCGGGTGATGACCATTAAAAACGACACGCTGGTGGTATTGGCCTCGCCGGACTATGCAGAAGAGCATCCCATCAGCACGCCCGCCGATCTGCTGCAACAGTCGCTTATCTCGTCCACCAGCACTCTGGTGAACTGGGAGAAATGGTTCGCCTGGCACAATATCGACAGGCCCTGGCTTAATTTCAGCCTCAGCTTCGACCGCTCCTACATGAGCTTTGAAGCGGCGCGCATGGGGCTTGGGTTTATTCTGGAGAGCAAAATGATGGCTACCGATCACCTGAAGGATGGCTCGCTGGTGCAGGTGCTGCCTGATGAAATGGGTATCGCCATCAACGCGCACCATCTGGTGATGCCGCACATGAACGAACGCGCGTGGAAGATCCAGCAGTTCGTCGAGTGGATTGACCGTGAGTTGCGATTGTCGGGGTATCACCTGTAGCGATACCCCAACGTGGCGTCAGGCGACCGTGCCCCAGACCAGATTCCCCTTGTGGAACGTCGCGGTGCGCGGAGAAATGCGCGCCACCGCCTCGGCGGAACAGGAGGCGTCAACCAGCACAAAGCTGGCGTCGTCCTGCGCTTTAGGCCACACGCGCTCACCTTTGTCGTTCAGCGGCAGCACGTCGCCGGTGGCGATGCCCAGCGCGCGCGAAAGCGTCTGCTCATTCGGGCGAATATAGAGCTGTGCATAGAGGTTGGCTTTCTCCAGCATGTCCCCCAGACCGTACGGCGACCAGTGGTCGATCACGCTGTCGGTACCGGTCATGACAAACACGCCTTTATCACGCAGCTGCTTCAGCGGCATGTGCAGAGTGCCAATCGGCACGGTGGAGGCGATGGTCACCTGTTGTGCCGCCATGCGGGTGGCGATCTCATCCACCTCTTGCTCGTTAAGCGTCGCCAGGGCGAAGGCGTGGCTGATGGTCAGCTTCCCCTTCAGCGCCGGCGTTTTCTCTACGGTTTGTACCATGTAGTTCACCGCCGCCACGCCCGCCGGGCTGGTTTCATGCAGGTGAATATCCACCCCTTTGTCGTAATCCAGCGCAATCTGGAACATGGTATCTAGCGATTTCTCCATCGCGCCGTCGACGCTGGTTGGGTCCAGCCCGCCCACATAATGCGCCCCCGCCTGCATCGCCTCGCGCATCAGCTTTTCAGAATTCGACAGCAGCAGGCCGTGCTGCGGGAAGGCAACGATTTCGCAGTCAAAGCCTGCGCCCCGGCGCGCCAGTACCGCCTGCAAATTTTCCAGGTTTTTCAGGCCGGAAACCGGCTCTATGTTGCAGTGGCTGCGGGCGATGGTGGACCCTTTGGACTGGATCAGGTCGATCAGCTTTTCGGCGCGTTCTTGCGTGTAGGGCTGTAACTCCGGCAGCAGCTTCTGCTCCAGGCGGATCATGTCCTGAATGGTGGTGCCCGCCGGACGGTTCAGGGAGCGCCACGGGCCGCCGTAGAAGGTTTTATCCAGGTGAATGTGCATGTCGCGCATCGCCGGAAGCATCAGCTTTTTACCCGCGTCGTAGTGCGGCAGGGTCGCGTCGGCGTGGCTGCCGTTATCGCGCAGGGCGACGATTTTCCCGTCTTTGATCTCCAGCGTTTTCAGCTCGGTGCGGGTGCTTGTCGCCACGCTGCCGTCGTAGTTAAACCCGGCTTCCAGCAGCACGTTGTCGAGATAGTAATGTTTTGCGGTGATGTTCATCGGTTTACCCGTCTCGCAGGTTGCCTTTATAGAATCGGCAGCATACGCGACGGAACCCGTGGCGCCAAACAGCGCGCAGGCAGTAACCATTTTGCCGCTCTGGCTGATAAACTCGCGGCGGCTTTTATTCTCACTCATCTTATCTTCCTTCATTAATAATATGGGTACCCGTTTCACCGCGCAGCGCTGCGGGCAGGCAGTCCGGCGAGGTGATGATTACGCGCCTGCCGCCATGGCGTAAAAATTCCAGCGAAGCGACGATTTTTGGCAACATGCTACCTGCCGGGAAGTGGCCTTCATCCATGTAGCGCGTCATCTGCGCCACGTTGACGGTATCCAGCGCCTGCTGGTTCGGCTTGCCGAAGTTCACGCACACTTTCTCCACGCCGGTGGTGATCACCAGCACGTCGGCGCGGATCTCGCGCGCCAGCAGCGCGGTGGAGAGATCTTTATCGATAACCGCGTCCACGCTCTGGTAATCGCCCTGTTCACTGCGCACCACAGGAATGCCTCCGCCCCCCGCGCCGATGACCACAAAACCTTTCTGCGTTAGCGCCTTAATCGCATCCGCCTCGACGATGCGCCGCGGCTGGGGCGAGGCCACCACGCGGCGATAGCCCCGGCCTGAATCCTCGACAAAATGCCAGTCCGGGTGCGCGAGCTGTAGCTCGTCGCGCTGCGCCTCGCTGAAGAACGCGCCGATCGGTTTTGTCGGGTGCGTAAAGCCGGGATCGTTTTTATCCACCTCCACCTGGGTGACGACCGTGACCGCCTTTTGCTCGCCACGCGCCGCCAGGCGGTTGTTGAGCGCCTGCTGGATCAGGTAGCCGATGCCGCCCTGGGTATCCGCCACGCAGTTTGCCAGCGGGGTCAGCGGCAGCCCTTCCCGCTCGTGGGCGATTTCGGCGCGGCGCAGATCCAGCCCCACCTGCGGGCCATTGCCATGGGTGAGCACGATGTCATAGTCCGAGGCCAGCATTTCGAGCACCGACTCAGCCACCGCTTTGACCGCCTGCGCCTGATGCTCAATCGACTGGCTGGCGTTGTCTTTGATAATGCTGTTGCCGCCGATGGCGACGACCATAAGCTCTTTCATTTTGTTTCCTTTAGAAGGTGCGTTCTGGTGCCCTCACCCCGGCCC
The DNA here is from genome assembly GCF_049238005.1 of Enterobacter cloacae complex sp. IR5459. Taxonomy (NCBI): domain Bacteria; kingdom Pseudomonadati; phylum Pseudomonadota; class Gammaproteobacteria; order Enterobacterales; family Enterobacteriaceae; genus Enterobacter; species Enterobacter cloacae complex sp. IR5459. Next base: position 603,101 of record NZ_JBMKIG010000001.1, on the reverse strand, counting down.
TCTCCCACAGGGAGAGGGGGATTAACAGAGGTATCCAGCACATGCTTCACCACAAACATCCCGCCCATCATCAGGTAGGCCGTGACAAACATCAGGGAACTGCCCTCGGCAAAGCCCACCACCGGGGCGTGGATCACGCCAAACAGCGCCAGCAGCGCGCCTCCTGCGGCGGCGACGGCCCCGCGCAGCGGTTTGTTGATAATGGCGAAGATGGCGATACAGCCCCAGAGCATGCTGGCGAGCGGCGCGCCGTTGCCGAGATGCATCAAGCCTTCGTAGTAGATCCCCTTGCTGTGCAGCACGTCTGTGCCAATTTTCGCCGCGCTGGTCCCCGCGGCGCTCATCACGCTGTTCATCATGGTCAGCGCCCAGTTGGCGATCCACGGGAACAGGCAGATGAAGATGACGGGCACCTCCACTTTCGGGGTTTCCCTCACCACCTGGTTGGCGGTGACGACGCCGATAAACACCAGAATCGGCACGATGGCGGTCATCGGTATGATGGCGAGCATAAAGGCCCCCAGCCCGAACAGCGGCACGATGAACATGGTCACGCCGGACGCCAGGGTGTAGCCGATGCTGGCGCCCATCGCTTTCCAGCCAGGATGGCCGACGTAGACCGTGACCGGGAACGGATTGCCCATCAGGCAGCCGAGCATCGAGGCCAGACCGTTCGCCAGCATTACCTTGCGGGTCGGGTATTCATCCCCCGCCGCGTGGGCGCTTTCGATGTTCTCCAGGTCAAAGATGTAGTTTGCCAGCCCCAGCGGTACGGCGGACGCCAGATAAGGCAGCGCGTGCGGCAGCCCCTGCATAAAGCTGTCCACGTGCACTTCCGGCGGGTTAAAGCCGAAGGATGACATGGACGCTTTAATGGCATCCGGGCTTTGCAGGCCGGAGATCCACGCAAGTAGAGTACCGGCAATTAACAGCAGCAGGCCGGTCGGGATACGGGCGAAAATCGGCTTTTTACCGAACCAGTTAATGAAGATCAGCAGCAGGACGATAAACGACACGGTCGGCGCTTCGAACGCCTGCAACATCGGGTTCATCGCCAGCAGCAGCAGGCCAAGACCGGACAGGCACGACAGCAGCACGGTGCGCGGGATCATCTTGCGGATGGTTTCCCCCAGGAAGGAACCGCCCGCGAGGATCATCGCTTCCACAAAGCACCACACCAGGCCAATCTGAATCGCGAAATCCGCATCGCCAGTTTGCTGGTAAACCGGCATTAAGACCAGGAAGGTCACGGTAAAAATCGACGGCGCGCTCGGGCCGGACGGCAACGCGGTGACGTCCGTTCGTCCGGTAGCGCGCGCCATTTGCAGGCCAAACCACGTATAGCAAAGACTCGCCACCAGCACCGCCAGCCCGAAGGCTGGCGCGATGCGTCCATAAACAATCTCCTTCGGGATGCCGACGACAAAAATGAGCAACCCCATCATGGTCAGCAAATTGGTCAGGTTGTTGGTCATCAACCCGAAATAAGCTGCCCAGTCACCTCTTTTCCACTCCAGTTTCATGTTTTTCATGGATGCATGCCTTATAAAAAGTAGCGATCGCGGAAGGTCAACAGCGCCTTTTCAAAACAGCTAAACGGCGGGTGAACGATGCCCGCCCCTATCATGCCGATGCCCGCGTCCTTATGGGCAATGGCGGTATTGATGACCGGCAGAATGCCGCTGCCCGCGACCTTCGTGATGTCGATGGCGGTCGGGATCCCCATAAAGGAGAGCAGCGGAATGGTGACGTTCGGGTTTTCGCCGAGGGTGATTTCGCGCATCTGGCGAGAAAAATCGATGGCTTCCTCCACCGTGCCGCCCACCAGTGCCACGATTGCCGGGGCCGTCGCCATCGCAAAGCCGCCGATGCCGTAGGTTTCGGTGATGGCGCTGTCGCCGATATCCAGCCCGGAGTCTTCCGGCTTATAGCCCGCGAACATCGGGCCGATCACCTGCTGCGCCGGGCCGGTGAACCACTGCCCCGGCAGGCCAGAAACGCGCAGGCCGAACTCGTAGCCGTTGCGCGCCATGGTGGTGACGACGGTGCTGTACTCAATGCCGTGGGCAGCATCCAGCGCGGCCTTACACATCGCCATCCACGTCGGACCGGAGAAATAGTCGCTGCTGGCGACAAACTCGAACACTTCACGCTGCTGCGCCACCGAATAGCCCGCCTGGATCAGCCCCGGCGTCAGCGCCTGAATAAGCAGCGTGGTGCCCGCGTTGTTGCGGTTGTGGCACTCGTCGCCCATGTGCAGCGCCTGGGCCAGCATCAGGCGCAGGTCGATTTCGCCGATAATGTTCATGGCGTCGCGCAGCATCGGGCCGAGCACGTCGCGCATCCAGTTCAGGCGCTCGATCACGCTCTGGTCATTAGCCCCCATACGCAGGATCTTCGCCATCTGCTCGCTGAGGTTGGTGAAGGCGCGGTTGCCGTAAGTTTTGTTCTCAACGATGTGCATAAACATCGACGCGGAGGTGACGCCCGCCATAGAGCCCACACAGTCGTGCTCGTGGCACGGTGAGAAGGTGATGTCGCCTGACGCCGCCAGCCTTGCGGCGTCCTCCAGATCCGTCGCCAGCCCTTCAAACACCAGCGCGCCGGTAACCGCGCCTTTCATCGCACCGCACATGTTTTCCCAGGTAACTGGCGGACCGGCGTGCAGAATGGTCGTGCGGGTCATGCCCGGCACCACGTTGATGGCCTGGTCATAGCCCACCAGCACCGGATGGGACTGAATAATCCGCTCCAGGGCAATTTTGTTCGCGGCGGCAATTTTCTCCGCCAGCGGTTTTTCCGCCAGCTGGTCGAGCGCTTTAACAACCTGCATATTGCCCTGCCCCGGCGGCGTCCAGTCGAGCTGGGTCACGGGAACGTGCTGCTTTTTGAGGTCGTCGCTGAACATCGCAATGCCGACGTTAATGACGTTTAGCGGCTGGTTGAATAAAGTGGTCATTATGCTTTCTCCCCTTTGCAGACAAATTCGCGTGCCAGTAATCCGGTGTTGGTGCTGCTGCTGGCCCAGATGACGCCTGCGTCGGTCAGCAGCTGGCACTGCTGCGCCAGCGACTGCGGATCCTGATCGGTGCCGAGCACGTAGCCGAGAATTTCCAGCGGACGGTTGTCGGCGTTCGCGATCGCCTGTGCCTCTTTGATCGCCTCGATCATCACCCCCACCGGATCGTCGTGCGCGCCAAAGCCCAGCACGAAGTCCATCACGATGACGCCCACCTGCGGATCGCGCGCCTCCTGTAGCAGGCGGCTGATGCGGTTGGTCGGGTCGATCATTGGGTGTGGCTTGCCGTTGGTGAAATCATCGTCACCGAAATCAAGGAAGGTGTGGGCCTGGCTAACGCTGATATCTTTCAGACGCCTGGCCGGGTCCGGCTGGATGTTGCTGTAAACATCGTCAAACTTCTCCAGCGCGGCAAACATCGCTTCGTCGCACAGGGTGCCGCCGCAGAACAGGCCGCGAATGTACTTCTGCTGCGACGTCAGGCGGGTGCGTACCTCTTCGATCAGCGGCCAGTTGAGCGGATGTAAATCCAGGTCGTCTTTTTTAATGCCGGTAAGCAGCACCGCTTTCAGGGCCGCCTCTTTGGTGCCACGAGCAAACTGCAAACCGTCTTCATCGGCAGGCGGTTCGTTGCGGCCCAGGAAGCACACAACTACAGGCTTGCGGCAGGCGCGTGCCCGGGCCAGCACCTTCTCAGCCACCGCGGGTGCTGGCGGTTTGGAGATGAGCGCTATCACCCGAGTCGCGTCGTCCGCCTCCAGCATGTCGATGGCGTCGAGCATCATCAGGCCGCCGATCTTCTCGCTAAGATCGCGTCCGCCGGTGCCGATCAACTGCGACACGCCGCCGCCGAACTCATGAATGCGCACGCTCAGCTCCTGGCTGCCGGTACCGGAGGCGCCAACGATGCCAATCGGCCCGCGACGCACCGCGTTGGCGAAGCACAGCCCCGCGCCGTTGATAATGGCGGTGCCGCAGTCAGGCCCCATCATCAGCAGACCCTTTTCATGCGCCAGCTGCTTCAGCGCCAGCTCGTCGTCGAGCGATACGTTATCGGAGAACAGCATCACGTTAAGATCGTTTTCCAGCGCCTGACGCGCTTCCCGGGCGGCGAAGGTGCCGTTGACGGAAATCACCGCCAGGTTGCTGTCCGGACGATGGGTTTTGGCGCTGGCAATCGACGCGTAGCGTGCTTCATGGGAGCCCGTGCGCTCTTTACGCGTGAACAGCGCTTCAATGGCGGCCAGGGTTTCATCATTTGCCGCGTCGCCTTTAATCACGATCATCAGGTCGCCATTTTTCGCGTCCGCTAATTCCGGCGTTAATAGCCCGAGGTTTTTTAATACGCCTTTGTTCATTTCCGTCGCCATCGCCACAAACGCCTGCTCGACGCCCGGCAATTTATTGGCTTTGGTGGAAACCGACATTAAGGAAACCGAATCGAAATACGTATTCTTTTTTATGACGATTTTGGTTGGCATTATTTTCACCTGTTTAAGATAAAAGGGGGCCGCCGTCGTGCTAAATGCACGTCGGTAACAATGCGTTTTTTCAGTAACGGCCAGCCAGGGGAAGGCTGACCGAATGCGCTACGCGCCTGCCGCCAGCAGCAGGTCTGCGATCGCGTTGAAGCCTTTTTCCCGTGCCAGTTCGAGCGGGGTTTTGCCGTATTTATCGGTCATGTGCGGGTTCGCGCCGTGATCCAGCAGCAGCTTCACAATTTCCTGCTGCTTTGCGCCGCCGTCGTTTAATACGATGGCCTCCAGCAACGGCGTCCAGCCGACAAAATTGGTGTGGTTGACGTTGATGTCGGTTTTTTCCAGCAGCTCACGCACGATTTCAACGTGCCCTTTTTCACTGGCAGGGGTAATGCCCACGCCGCCAAAGCGCGTCAGACGGTCGAGATCCGGATCCGCCGGAAGGAGAATGCGCAGCAGGGTTAAATCATTGGTCAGGCAGCTGATCAGGAAGGGGTTAAAACAGGTCTGGTCCTGTTTATCAATATCCGCCCCGGCGGCAATTAAAAATTCCACACAGGCGTAATGCTTTTTCAGGCTGGCAATAATAATGGCGGTTCTTTTCTGGCGGTTGGTTACGTTAATATCCACGCCTTTTTCCAGGCAGGCTTTTAGCGCGTCGATATTGCCCTCTTCTGCCGCCAGCAGAAATTCTGTAACCAGTGCAGTTGCAGACATATTCAGACTCCCTATGTTTCACTTCTGATGACCTGAGAATAGCAACAGCCTGGTCATAAAAGAATCCGCTTAAAAATGATTCATCGACACGCAATTCATTGTTGAGTTAAATTCAACGGTCCGGCAGAAACGTGCGTCTGTGCAACCTTTTTCTTATGTTTTACCGCTTTTACACGCGTCAGGCTGCATTATCCTTATGGCTGAAAAAACCTTACACAGCGCGGCCCTACGTAAAAATACAGAACTGTGACCAACATCAACTATGATGTAACACCAGTGTTAAAATATGTTCAAAACTGATGGTCACCAGGAGCCATAATATGAATTCCATCTTTACCGAAGAGAATTTGCTGGCCTTCACCACCGCGGCACGTTTCGGCAGTTTTAGCAAAGCGGCTGCCGAGCTGGGCGTAACCACCTCGGCCATCAGTTACACCATCAAACGCATGGAGACCGGCCTGGACGTGGTGCTGTTTGTACGCAACACGCGCAGCATTGAGCTGACCGAATCCGGTTTTTATTTTTATCGTAAAGCGACCGACCTGCTGAATGACTTTCATGCCATCAAGCGCGGGATTGATACCATTTCTCAGGGCATTGAGACGCGGGTGCGCATCTGCATAAATCAGCTTTTGTATACGCCACGCCATACCGCGCGTTTGCTCCAGGTGCTGAAAAAACAGTTTCCCACCTGCCAGATCACGGTGACGACCGAGGTGTATAACGGCGTCTGGGATTCCATCATTAATAATCAGGCCAATATCGCCATTGGCGCGCCGGATACGCTGCTGGACGGCGGCGGCATTGATTATACCGAGATAGGCGCGATCCGCTGGGTATTTGCCATCGCGCCCACGCATCCGCTGGCGTTCGCCCCGGAGCCCATCTCCGAAAGTCAGCTGCGTCTGTATCCCAATATCATGGTCGAGGATACCGCGCATACCATCAATAAGAAGGTGGGCTGGCTGCTTCACGGTCAGGAGGCGATTCTGGTGCCGGACTTCAACACGAAATGCCAGTGTCAGATCCTGGGGGAAGGTATTGGATTTTTACCGGAATACATGACGCGTGAGGCGGTGGAGGATGGGCTGCTGGTAACGCGGCGAATCAATAATCCGCGCCAGGATTCGCGCATGCTGCTCGCCACGCAGCATGCGGCGACCGGTCAGGTCACGCGCTGGATAAAACAGCAATTTGGCCCCGAAGGCGTGCTGACCCGGATCTACAGTGACTTACTGTGGCGTACCTAGCTCTTCGTCTGAACCCAAAATGCGTGGATAAGACCGGGGAAGTAGCCCAGGATGGTCAGAAGGATATTCAGAATAAACGCCCAGCCCAGCCCCTTGCCAAGCAGCACGCCCAGCGGCGGGAGAATAATCGTAAAAACAACGCGCCAAAAACCCATAAATAACTCCGTGCAAGCTAACCAATTGAAAATTATAAAAGACACTTCTCTAAGCGTAGCCAGTTTACGGGTAACTGCCATTCGTCTCTCGCGCTTTTACCTGCCTTTACCCTCTTTACACTGGCTTAAACCCGGCCTTAAATGCTCTACTGTTCTGAAATTGACCGTAAGGAAACATAATGTCTCTTCCTCTTATTTCGCCGCAGCAGGCAAACGCGCTTATTGCTGAAGGCGCCAAACTTATCGATATTCGCGACCCCGACGAGTATGCCCGCGAGCATATTCCGGTGGCGCACTCCATTCCGCTGGATTCGTTACCCGGCGGGCTTAACGCGGCGCCGGGAGAAACGGTGATTTTCCACTGTCAGTCCGGCGCACGAACCTCAAACAATGCTGCTCGTCTGGCGCAGGCAGCATCCCCTGCGAACGCCTGTGTGGTTGAGGGAGGCATTCAGGGCTGGAAACAGGCCGGGCTGCTGACCGTTGAAGATCGATCGCAGCCGCTTCCGCTGATGCGTCAGGTGCAGATCGCTGCCGGGCTGCTGATCCTCTGCGGCGTGGTGTTGGGTTACAGCGTCTCCAGCGGTTTTTTCCTGCTGAGCGGTTTTGTGGGCGCCGGGCTGCTGTTTGCCGGAGTGACAGGTTTTTGCGGTATGGCGCGACTGCTGAAAGTGATGCCGTGGAACCGACGTACCTGATAAGGAGTATCTGAAAGATTAGGCTGTACCCCGTCCCGGACGTGGGCTATGGTGAAGATCATGACAATGATGAGGAGGTGCTATGTTTTCTGTCGGTGATTATGTCCAACCGCGTCAGGGCGGTCCGAAACTGAAAGTGCTCGAAGTGAATGGTGAAAACATTGTGGCCGTGCAGGCCAGCGATGAGCAGGGCGAGAAATATCACCTGAAAGCGGCGGACGTAGTTCTGTACTCCGAAGAAGGTGACTTTGGCGTCTGCTAAGTCAATAATCGGGCGGAATACACCGCCCGAATAATCATCAGATCAGGAAATCGTCCAGCGATTTACCGTTTGCCAGTGCGGTCGCAATTGGCTTTGGCGTACGTCCCTGACCGGTCCAGGTTTTTTCTTCACCGTTCGCGTCAATAAAACGATATTTCGCCGCACGCGCTTTACGTTTTTTCGTCGGCTGACCCGCCTGCGCCAGGTCACTGCCTAACAGATCGCTCGGAGAAATACCGTCAGCTTTCATCAGTTCCAGCAGAGCATTAATTTTATCCTGCTGTTCAGCGCGTTGACGCTCTAATTCAGCCTGCTCGCTGCGTTTTTCTTCAGTGATAATCCGGAATTTTTCCAGCACTTCTTCCAGAACATCCATGGATAATTCACGTGCCAGCGCCCGGAGGGTACGAATATTATTAAGATTCTGTAACGTTAAAGCCATAATAATGAAAAACCTTTCTTCGTGTGTATAACATAAATCAGGCAACAGAATAATTGATTTTGGTTCTGATATCTACCCACCCTGACGTTTTGACATTATTGTAAATGTTTTAGAATATCCCGTTAATATAACCCTGAAATATATGTCTGTTTTAAAGCGTAATATACCGCCCTTCCCCCAGGCCAAAAAACCCTGTTTTAAACCGTTCAAAAAACCGCCTCCAAAATCCCACACAACAAAGGTTTCACACGCGCATAGATAATCTAATTCATTGATATATTTCACTAAAATAGGTGCGAGGAGAGAAAATAACGAAGCGCGCAAAAAACGCACAATTTTAGAGAATTTTATGGCTAAAGCGCCAGTAAATAAAAATTAATCACTACTTGTTAGTTAAAAGCCAGAGAGATACGCTATACACTCAAAACAAACCAACCTAAAGCACTAAAGGCCGCAGGTAAAACGCCACTTTTTTGTCCTGTTCGAGGAGTTCAGACATGTTCTCACCGCAGTCTCGCCTGCGCCATGCGGTAGCGGATACGTTCGCGATGGTCGTTTACTGTTCCGTCGTGAATATGCTGATTGAAATTTTCCTGTCGGGAATGTCCTTTGAGCAATCTCTCTCGTCGCGCCTGGTGGCCATTCCGGTGAATATCATGATCGCCTGGCCGTACGGCCTGTACCGCGATGCAGTGATGCGTTTAGCCCGGCGTATTAGCCCGGCGGGTTGGGTAAAAAACCTGGCGGACGTGCTGGCTTACGTGACGTTCCAGTCCCCGGTGTATGTGTTTATTTTGCTGACGGTGGGCGCAGACTGGCATCAAATCGCCGCTGCGGTAAGTTCAAATATCGTGGTATCCATGCTGATGGGTGCGGTGTACGGTTACTTTCTTGACTACTGCCGCCGCCTGTTCAAAGTCAGCCCTTATAGCCAGGCAAAAGCGTAAGGTAAGGCGACTGGCTCATGCCAGTCGCAGAGTTATTGTACGTCGCCAAACAGCCCTTTCAGGAATCGCTCCAGCGCCATACGCGAGCTGAAACCGTGCGGAATACCATAATGTTCATGCGTCTCGCCGCCTAAATAGAGCGGAAATTGCTGATAATGATCGCAGGTTTTAATATCCGAGGCGGGCTCAGCAAATGACAGGCTTCTGTCTTTGAGTGTCGGGTGAATAATGAGAGCAGTACGCCCCATTCTTGCTTCACGGTTGACGTAAACATAATTCTCACCACGGCGATATCCGTATGCTTTTGATGTTACCTCATCCATGGTGAACCCTTCTTTTTCAAGAACGCGCGCCACCTCATCGGGTCGTAAATACATATCTTTTCCTCATTATCATTCCTGCCCGGCAACCTTACAGTATTCAGCATTAGCAGGGCTTTCAGAATATTCCATAAACTGCCCGATAAGCCGTGACTCGCTTCAGATATTACATTTCTGGACTAAACTAAACGGGAACACAAATTATGGAGGATCGTATGTTTAACAGACCGAACCGAAACGATATTAATGACGACACACAGGATATTCGTAACGATGTCAGCCAATTAGCGGACACGCTGGAAGCCGTATTGAAATCCTGGGGCTCTGACGCGAAGGACGAAGCAGATGCCGCGAAACGTAAGGCTCAGTCTCTGCTGCGTGAAACGCGGGCAAGGATGAACGGCCGCTCACGTACCACTCAGGCGGCCTGCGACATGGCCAGCTGCGCCACCACCTTCGTACGTGAAAAACCGCTTTGTACGCTGGGAACGGTCGCGGCGGTCGGGATTTTTGTCGGCGCCCTGCTTAGTCTGCGTAAGTAAGCGCGCGTTCTTAGCCCCGGTAGCCTCAGGCGCCGGGGCTTTTCTTTGCCTGACAACCTGAAAAAACCGTACAGCCCGCCCTGCCCCGCCAGGCTCATCATCGGGGCCTTATTAATCTGAATTTCCCATATCTTGTGTGGTTGAAACTTATATAAACTACATCTAGTATTCCCTTTAGTAAGACACACACAATATGACGCGTTTACTCGCGCCGTCCTCTCATTTTAAATGGAAATGCGAATCATGAGCATTATTATTTACACTCGTAACGATTGTGTTCAGTGCCACGCCACGAAACGGGCGATGGAGAGCCGCGGCGTGGCATTTGAGATGGTCAATATTGATCAGGTGCCCGATGCGGCAGACACCCTGCGGGCGCAGGGTTTCCGTCAGCTTCCGGTTGTGGTTGCCGGCGACACCAGCTGGTCTGGCTTCCGTCCGGACATGATCAACCGCCTTGCCGCTCAGGGCGTCAGTGCATGAGCACGCTGGTCTACTTTTCCAGCAGCTCGGAAAACACGCTTCGGTTTATGGAGCGTCTCGGGCTGCCCGCGATACGCATTCCGCTGAACGAGCGGGAGCGTATTCAGGTAGACGAACCCTACATTCTGGTGGTGCCCAGCTATGGCGGTGGCGGCACCGCAGGGGCGGTGCCTCGTCAGGTGATCCGCTTTCTGAACGATCCCCATAACCGGCAGCTTATTCGCGGCGTGATCGCCGCAGGCAATCGCAACTTCGGCGAGGCCTTTGCCCGCGCCGGGGATGTCATCTCTCAAAAATGCGGCGTGCCGTATCTCTATCGTTTTGAACTGATGGGGACACAGCAGGACGTAGAGAACGTGCGTAAAGGAGTGAACGAATTTTGGCAACGACAACCGCAGAGCGCGTGATTCAGGCAACGCCGGATTACCACGCATTAAACGCCATGCTAAACCTCTATGACCGGGAGGGGCGCATTCAGTTTGATAAAGATCGTGAGGCGGTGGACGCCTTTTTTGCCGCTCATGTGCGCCCGAACAGCATCGTTTTTGGCAGCCAGCAGGAACGTCTCGACTGGCTGGTAAAAGAGGGTTATTACGAAGAGCGTGTCCTGACCCGCTACGACCGCGCCTTCGTGGTGGCATTGTTTGAACGGGCGCACGCCAGCGGTTTTCGCTTCCAGACGTTTCTCGGCGCGTGGAAGTATTACACCAGCTACACCCTGAAAACCTTTGACGGCAAACGCTATTTAGAAAGCTTTGAAGATCGGGTGGTGATGGTGGCGCTGACGCTGGCGCAGGGCGATGAAGTGCTGGCCGAAAGCCTCACGGAGGAGATCCTCTCCGGCCGCTTCCAGCCCGCCACGCCAACGTTCCTTAACTGCGGGAAAGCCCAGCGCGGCGAGCTGGTCTCCTGCTTCCTGCTGCGTATTGAAGACAATATGGAGTCGATTGGCCGTGCGGTAAATTCGGCGCTACAGCTTTCGAAACGCGGCGGCGGTGTGGCATTTCTGCTTTCGAACCTGCGGGAAGCGGGCGCGCCGATTAAGCGCATCGAAAATCAGTCCTCCGGCGTCATCCCGGTGATGAAGATGCTGGAAGATGCCTTTTCGTACGCCAACCAGCTTGGCGCGCGTCAGGGCGCGGGTGCGGTTTATCTGCACGCGCACCACCCGGACATTCTGCGTTTTCTGGATACCAAACGTGAAAACGCCGATGAAAAGATCCGCATTAAAACCCTGTCGCTCGGCGTGGTGATCCCGGATATCACGTTTAAGCTGGCTAAAGAGAATGCCGACATGGCGCTCTTCTCACCGTATGATGTTGAGCGGATTTACGGCAAAGCCTTTGGCGACGTGGCGATAAGCGAGCTGTACGACGAGCTGGTGGCCGACGATCGCATTCGTAAAAAAACCATCAACGCCCGGGATTTCTTCCAGACGCTGGCTGAAATTCAGTTTGAATCCGGTTATCCGTACATCATGTACGAGGATACGGTGAACCGCGCCAACCCGATTGGCGGGCGCATCAACATGAGCAATCTGTGCTCGGAGATTTTGCAGGTCAACAGCGCGTCCAGCTACGACGAGAACCTCGACTACGCGGACGTGGGCAAGGATATCTCCTGTAACCTCGGGTCGCTGAATATTGCCCACACCATGGACTCTCCCGATTTTGGCCGCACGGTAGAGACCGCCATTCGCGGACTGACGGCGGTATCAGACATGAGCCACATCCGCAGCGTACCGTCTATTGAAGCGGGCAACGCCGCGTCGCATGCCATCGGCCTTGGGCAGATGAACCTGCACGGCTATCTGGCGCGGGAGGGCATCGCCTACGGCAGCCCCGAAGGGCTGGATTTCACCAACCTTTATTTCTACACCGTCACCTGGCATGCGCTGCATACCTCGATGATGCTGGCGCGCGAACGCCACCAGCGGTTCGCAGGCTTTGAGCAGTCCCGCTACGCCAGCGGAGAGTATTTCAGCCAGTATCTGGAAGGCGACTGGCAGCCGAAAACCGAAAAAGTACGCGCGCTGTTTGCCCGCGCTGGCATCACCCTGCCGACGCGTGAGATGTGGCAACAGCTGCGTGAAGAGGTGATGCGCTACGGCATTTATAACCAGAACCTTCAGGCGGTGCCGCCAACCGGCTCCATTTCCTATATCAATCACGCCACGTCGAGCATCCACCCTATCGTGTCGAAGATTGAAATCCGTAAGGAAGGCAAAACCGGGCGCGTCTACTACCCTGCCCCGTTTATGACCAATGAGAATCTGGCTCTGTACCAGGACGCCTATGAAATTGGCCCGGAAAAGATCATTGATACCTACGCCGAGGCGACTAAACATGTGGATCAGGGGCTGTCGCTGACGCTCTTCTTCCCGGACACCGCCACCACGCGGGATATCAACAAAGCGCAGATCTACGCCTGGAAGAAAGGCATCAAAACGCTGTACTACATTCGCCTGCGCCAGCTCGCGCTGGAAGGCACCGAAATTGAAGGCTGCGTGTCCTGCGCGCTGTAAGGAGAAAGGATGAAACTGTCACGCGTAAGCGCCGTTAACTGGAACAAAATTCAGGATGATAAAGACCTGGAGGTATGGAACCGCCTGACCAGCAACTTCTGGCTGCCGGAAAAGGTGCCGCTCTCCAACGATATTCCGGCCTGGCAAACTCTGAGCCATGCCGAGCAGCAGCTGACAATCCGCGTCTTCACCGGCCTGACGCTGCTGGACACCATTCAGAATACCGTGGGTGCGCCCGCGCTGATGAGTGATGCGCTGACCCCGCACGAGGAGGCGGTAATGTCGAATATCAGCTTTATGGAGGCGGTGCATGCCCGCTCTTACAGCTCGATTTTCTCCACTCTGTGCCAGACCAGGGACGTGGACGCCGCCTACGCCTGGAGTGAAGAGAGCGCGTCATTGCAGCGCAAGGCAGATCTGGTGCTGGAATATTACCGGGCCGACGAGCCGCTGAAGAAGAAGATCGCCAGCGTATTCCTGGAATCTTTCCTCTTCTATTCCGGCTTCTGGCTGCCTATGTACTGGTCGAGCCGGGGCAAGCTCACCAACACCGCCGATTTGATTCGCCTCATCATCCGCGATGAAGCGGTACACGGGTATTACATCGGCTATAAGTACCAGAAAGGACTGGAGAAAGTCACCCCGGAAAAACGCGAGGAACTCAAAGGTTTTGCCCTCGATTTACTGATGGATCTGTATGACAACGAGCTGAGTTATACCGAGGAGCTGTACGCCGGAACGGGCTGGGAAGAGGACGTAAAAGCCTTCCTCTGCTACAACGCCAACAAGGCGCTGATGAACCTGGGCTACGAAGCGTTATTCCCACCGGAAATGGCGGAAGTGAACCCGGCGATCCTCGCGGCGCTGTCGCCCAACGCCGATGAAAACCACGACTTCTTTTCCGGGTCCGGCTCGTCGTACGTGATGGGTAAAGCGGTGGAGACGCAAGACGAGGACTGGGATTTTTAATGAATGAATTAACGTTCATTAATTAACTCTGCATTTCATTATTTCCAGCCAAATATTCCACCAGGTACTACACTGTAATTTCCCCGTCATATTCGCCTGAAACACACCGATTCAGGCGAAATTTCCCCATGCAGCAGCAAAAAATTGAGAAAAATTCAAACCGCCCTCAGCCCTTTATTCATGGGAAATTCAGCCGTTTCGCTTGCGGCAAAATTCTGGCCTTCGGCTGGCCCAGGGTTGTCTCAGATTCTGAGTATGTTAGGGTAATGCCAGTTAACTATTTACCATGGTAATCATATCGACATAAACAAATAACAGGACACTCTCTATTGCATGGCAATTAAATTAGAAGTGAAAAATCTTTATAAAGTATTTGGCGAGCACCCGCAGCGTGCTTTCAAATATATTGAGAAAGGCCTTTCGAAAGAGCAAATTCTGGAAAAAACCGGGCTATCGCTTGGCGTTAAAGACGCCAGTCTGGCCATTGAAGAAGGCGAGATTTTTGTCATCATGGGATTATCCGGTTCGGGTAAATCCACTATGGTTCGCCTTCTCAATCGCCTGATTGAACCCACCCGCGGACAGGTGCTGATTGACGGCGTTGATATCGCCAGAATATCAGACGCGGAACTCCGCGAGGTGCGCAGAAAGAAAATTGCGATGGTGTTTCAGTCATTTGCACTGATGCCGCACATGACGGTACTCGATAATACCGCCTTTGGCATGGAGTTAGCCGGTATCCCCGCTCAGGAACGTCAGGAAAAAGCCCTTGATGCACTGCGTCAGGTCGGGCTGGAAAATTATGCTCATGCGTATCCGGATGAACTCTCCGGCGGTATGCGTCAGCGTGTGGGATTAGCGCGCGCATTAGCGATTAATCCGGATATTTTATTAATGGACGAAGCCTTCTCGGCGCTCGATCCCTTAATTCGCACCGAGATGCAGGATGAGCTGGTAAAATTACAGGCCAAACATCAGCGCACCATTGTTTTTATTTCTCACGATTTGGATGAAGCCATGCGTATTGGTGACCGTATCGCCATTATGCAAAATGGTGAAGTGGTGCAGGTCGGCACACCGGATGAAATTCTCAATAATCCGGCGAATGATTATGTGCGCACCTTCTTCCGCGGCGTGGATATTAGCCACGTATTCAGTGCGAAAGATATTGCCCGTCGAACACCAAACGGCATTATTCGAAAAACGCCAGGTTTTGGTCCGCGCTCCGCGCTGAAGCTGTTGCAGGACGAAGACCGTGAATACGGTTATCTGGTTGAACGCGGCAATAAATTTGTCGGCGTGGTCTCCATCGACTCCCTGAAAACCGCCCTGAGCGAAAACCAGGGAATCGATGCAGCGTTGATTGACGCTCCGCTTGCCGTGGACGCCGAAACGCCGCTCAGCGAGTTGCTCTCTCACGTGGGTCAGGCGCCGTGCGCCGTGCCGGTCGTCGGTGAAGAACAACAGTACGTTGGCATCATCTCAAAACGGATGCTGCTACAGGCTTTAGATCGCGAGGGGACAAACAATGGCTGATCAATCAAACCCATGGGGCACCACTGAAGCAGCGGACAGCGCGGCGCAATCTGCCGATGCGTGGGGTTCGACGCCTGCGCCTGCCGATGGCGGCGGCGCGGCAGACTGGCTCAACAGCGCACCGGCGCCTGCCCCAGAGCATTTCAATATTATGGATCCGTTCCACAAGACGCTGATCCCGCTGGATAGCTGGGTAACGGAGGGGATCGACTGGGTCGTTACCCACTTCCGTCCGGTGTTCCAGGGGATCCGCATCCCGGTGGATTACATCCTGAACGGCTTCCAGCAGCTGATGCTGGGCATGCCCGCGCCGGTGGCGATTATCCTGTTCTCGCTGATCGCATGGCAGTTCGGCAGCGCGGGTATGGGGATCGCCACGCTGATCTCCCTGATTGCCATCGGCGCGATTGGCGCGTGGTCTCAGGCGATGATCACCCTGGCGCTGGTGCTGACCGCCCTGCTGTTCTGCGTGGTGATCGGCCTGCCGATGGGGATCTGGCTGGCGCGCAGCCCCCGGGCCGCGAAAATTATCCGCCCGCTGCTGGATGCGATGCAGACCACGCCAGCGTTCGTTTACCTGGTGCCTATCGTGATGCTGTTCGGCATCGGTAACGTACCGGGGGTGGTCGTGACCATTATCTTCGCCCTTCCGCCAATTATTCGTCTGACCATTCTGGGCATTAACCAGGTGCCTGCGGATCTGATAGAGGCATCGCGCTCGTTCGGCGCCAGCCCGCGTCAGATGCTGTTTAAGGTTCAGCTTCCGCTGGCGATGCCGACCATTATGGCAGGTGTTAACCAGACGCTGATGCTGGCGCTGTCGATGGTGGTGATCGCCTCAATGATTGCCGTTGGCGGGTTAGGTCAGATGGTACTGCGCGGCATTGGCCGTCTCGATATGGGGCTGGCGACCGTCGGCGGCGTCGGGATTGTGATCCTCGCCATCATTCTTGACCGCCTGACCCAGGCTGTCGGTCGTGATTCACGCAGTCGCGGCAACCGTCGCTGGTACACCACCGGCCCTGTCGGGTTACTCACCCGCCCATTCACAAAATAAGGAACAACGATGCGACATAACGTACTTTTTGCCACAGCGTTTGCGACCCTTGTCTCCACCAGCGCAGTTGCCGCTGACCTGCCGGGCAAAGGCATTACCGTGCAGCCGGTGCAGAGCACCATTTCGGAAGAGTCCTTCCAGACCCAGATTGTCAGCCGTGCGCTGGAGAAACTGGGCTATACGGTGAATACCGCCAGCGAAGTGGATTACAACGTGGGCTATACCTCCATTGCCTCCGGCGATGCCACCTTTACCGCCGTGAACTGGCAGCCGCTGCACGACGATATGTATGCCGCCGCAGGCGGTGACAAGAAATTCTACCGTGAAGGCACCTTTGTGACCGGCGCTGCGCAGGGATATTTGATCGACAAGAAAACCGCCGATAAGTATCACATCACCAATATTGAACAGCTGAAAGATCCGAAGATCGCCAAACTCTTTGATACCAACGGTGACGGTAAAGCCGACATGATGGGCTGCTCGCCGGGCTGGGGCTGTGAAGCGGTG
The DNA here is from genome assembly GCF_049238005.1 of Enterobacter cloacae complex sp. IR5459. NCBI lineage: Bacteria > Pseudomonadati > Pseudomonadota > Gammaproteobacteria > Enterobacterales > Enterobacteriaceae > Enterobacter > Enterobacter cloacae complex sp. IR5459. The sequence goes on along the minus strand of NZ_JBMKIG010000001.1, from coordinate 586,195 downwards.
ATTAACCACCAGAACAAAGCCTTCGATCTGGCGAAGACCGTCGACGTGAGCCACGGCAATTACTCTGCGATGATGGCCGACACCATCGCCCGCTTTAAAGAAGGCAAGCCGGTGATCTACTACACCTGGACGCCGTACTGGGTGAGCGACGTGCTGAAGCCGGGCAAAGACGTGGTGTGGTTGCAGGTGCCCTTCTCTTCCCTGCCGGGCGAGCAGAAAGATATCGACACCAAACTGCCAAATGGCATGAACTATGGCTTCCCGGTGAATACCATGCATATCGTGGCGAACAAAGCCTGGGCCGAGAAAAACCCTGCGGCGGCGAAGCTGTTCTCGGTGATGAAACTGCCGCTGGCTGACATTAACGCCCAGAACGCGATGATGCACGCGGGTAAATCATCCGAAGCAGATATCAAAGGCCACGTGGATGGCTGGATCAAAGCCCACCAGCAGCAGTTCGATGGCTGGGTGAAAGAGGCGCTTGAGGCGCAGAAGTAAAGTACTTTCCCCTCACCCCAGCCCTCTCCCGAAGGGAGAGGGTGTTAGCGTTCCCTCTCCCTTCGGGAGAGGGTTAGGGTGAGGGGCTTAACCGCACAAACACACACATAACAATTCCCCAACATTCACCATCATTGGTTATTATGTTTCCGGAAAAATAATCACTTAACTCACGATTCCTGAAACTAATGACAAAAACAACTCAAGGGCTTAGCCCCGCACTCATCCTTTTAATGTCCGTGGCAACGGGTCTGGCCGTCGCCAGCAACTATTACGCACAACCACTGCTCGACACCATCGCACGCGCCTTCGATCTTTCAGCCAGCTCCGCCGGCTTTATTGTCACCGCAGCACAGCTCGGCTATGCGGCCGGGCTGCTGTTCCTGGTGCCATTAGGCGATATGTTTGAGCGCCGAATGCTTATCGTCTCCATGACGCTGCTGGCGGCGGGCGGAATGTTGATCACCGCCAGCAGCCAGTCGTTAACGATGATGATTATCGGCACCGCGCTGACGGGGCTGTTCTCGGTGGTGGCGCAAATTCTGGTTCCCCTCGCCGCGACGCTGGCTTCCCCGGAAAAACGCGGCAAAGTGGTCGGTACTATCATGAGCGGCCTGCTGCTGGGCATCCTGCTGGCGCGAACCGTTGCCGGGCTGCTGGCGAGCCTCGGCGGCTGGCGCACCGTTTACTGGGTGGCGAGCGTGCTGATGCTTATCATGGCGCTGGCCCTGTGGCGCGGCCTGCCAAAGGTGAAGCAGGAAAATCACCTGAACTATCCGCAGCTCCTCGCCTCCGTTTTCAGCCTCTTCACCCGGGATAAACTCCTGCGCACGCGCGCCATTCTGGGGTGTCTCACCTTCGCCAACTTCAGCATCTTATGGACGTCGATGGCGTTTCTGCTCGCCGCGCCACCGTTTAACTACTCAGAAGGCGTGATTGGCCTGTTCGGGCTGGCAGGCGCGGCTGGCGCACTGGGCGCGCGCCCGGCGGGTGGGCTGGCCGATAAAGGTAAATCTCATATGACCACCTCCGCAGGGCTGGTTTTACTCCTGCTCTCCTGGGCTGCCATCTGGTACGGACACGTCTCCGTGCTGGCGCTGATTGTCGGTATTCTGGTGCTAGACCTCACCGTGCAGGGCGTACACATCACCAACCAGACCGTGATTTACCGCGTGAAGCCGGACGCCCGTAACCGTCTGACGGCCGGGTACATGACCAGCTACTTTATCGGCGGCGCGGCGGGCTCGCTCATCTCAGCCTCCGCCTGGCAGCATGCGGGCTGGACGGGTGTATGCGCCATCGGCGCCATCGTCGCGGCGATAAATCTGCTGGTATGGTGGCGCGGCTATCACCGTCAGGAAGCAATTCACTAAGTTTTACATTGCTTTGGGCCCCCCGGGGTGTAAAGGGGGCCTGCATCTGTTAAGGTAACAGCAATCATTTATCCCAGAAATTTTACTGTGGGTGACATATTTACTACCGGCATGAATAGTTCAGACCCCTGTCCTCACATCCCCTCTTTCGCGGGTACACACCCCACGCTCTCTGTGCTCACCGGGTCACGGATTTACCCGGCGCTTTCTGATGGTGACATACGTTTGGCGGATATAACCGCACAAATAATTCATTTACATTATTTGTCACTGTCGTTACTATATCGGCTGTAATTAATGAGGTTATGCCCAAAATGGATAGTTCGTTTACGCCCATTGAACAAATGCTTAAGTTCCGCGCCAGTCGTCATGAGGACTTCCCGTATCAGGAAATTCTGCTGACCCGCCTGTGCATGCACATGCAGGGTAAGCTGCTGGAAAATCGTAACAAGATGCTGAAAGCGCAAGGGATTAACGAGACGTTGTTTATGGCGTTGATTACGCTGGAGTCTCAGGAAAATCACAGCATTCAGCCATCGGAACTGAGCTGTGCGCTGGGGTCATCCCGTACCAATGCAACCCGTATCGCGGATGAACTGGAAAAGCGCGGCTGGATTGAACGCCGTGAAAGCGATAACGATCGCCGCTGCCTGCATCTGCAACTGACCGAGAAAGGTCACGAATTCTTGCGCGAAGTGCTGCCACCGCAGCACAACTGCCTGCACCAGCTCTGGTCTGCCCTCAGCACCGCCGAGCGCGACCAGCTTGAGCATATTACTCGCAAGCTGCTCACCCGTCTGGACCAGATGGATGAAGATGGCGTCATCCTTGAGGCGCTGCGCTAACGCGACGATCCGCTCAACATTCCAGATTGCTAAAAAGAAAAACTGACAGGCCAGCACGTGAAACTGCTGGCCTTTCTGACAACAGGTCGGCTCAGCCGATGTGAAAATAAAAAGATCGTGGAGAACAACAATGAGCGCAAATGCGGAGAACACCCCCCCGCAGCAACCGGTCAACAAAAAGGGCAAACGTAAGAGCGCCCTTATTCTGCTGACCTTGCTCTTTATTATTATTGCCGTGGCATATGGGATCTATTGGTTTTTAGTCTTGCGTCATGTTGAAGAGACAGACGATGCATACGTGGCAGGGAATCAGGTTCAAATCATGGCCCAGGTGTCAGGCAGCGTGACGAAAGTCTGGGCTGATAACACCGACTTTGTGAAAAAAGGCGATGTGCTGGTCACGCTCGATCCTACCGACGCCCAACAGGCTTTTGAAAAAGCACAGACGGCGCTGGCCTCCAGCGTTCGCCAGACCCGCCAGCTGATGATCAACAGCAAGCAGCTTCAGGCCAATATCGACGTGCAGAAAACGGCGCTGGCTCAGGCGCAGAGCGACCTCAATCGTCGTGTTCCTCTCGGCACCGCCAACCTGATTGGCCGTGAAGAGTTGCAGCACGCCCGCGATGCGGTGGCCAGCGCACAGGCGCAGCTGGACGTGGCGATCCAACAGTACAACGCTAATCAGGCGATGGTGCTGGGTACTTCTCTGGAAAACCAGCCGGCGGTGAAACAGGCGGCGACCGAAGTGCGTAACGCATGGCTTGCCCTGCAACGTACCAAAATCGTCAGCCCGATGACCGGCTACGTTTCCCGTCGTTCCGTACAGCCAGGGGCGCAGATTAGCACCACCACGCCGCTGATGGCGGTAGTTCCGGCGAACAATCTGTGGGTCGATGCGAACTTCAAAGAGACCCAGCTGGCGCATATGCGTATCGGCCAAACCGCAACTGTGGTCAGCGATATTTACGGCGATGACATCAAGTACACCGGGAAAGTGGTCGGTCTGGACATGGGGACCGGCAGCGCGTTTAGCCTGCTGCCTGCACAGAACGCCACCGGCAACTGGATCAAAGTGGTACAGCGCTTGCCTGTGCGTATCGAACTGGATCCTAAGCAGCTGGCAGACCATCCGCTGCGAATTGGCCTTTCCACGCTGGTGACGGTCGATACCGCCAACCGCGACGGTCAGATCCTCGCAAGCCAGGTGCGCAGTACGCCAGCTTATGAAAGTAACGCCCGTGAAATTAGCCTCGATCCGGTCAATAAGCTGATCGATGACATCGTGAAGGCAAACGCCGGTTAAGCCGAAGGTGAGCGTTATGCAACAGCAAAAGCCGCAAAAACCGCTGGAGGGGGCGCAACTGGTCATCATGACCATTGCGCTGTCGCTGGCGACATTCATGCAGGTGCTGGACTCCACCATCGCAAACGTGGCGATCCCTACGATCGCCGGGAACCTTGGCTCATCGCTGAGCCAAGGGACCTGGGTCATTACCTCGTTCGGGGTGGCGAACGCCATCTCCATTCCCATCACCGGCTGGCTGGCGAAGCGCGTCGGTGAAGTGAAGCTGTTCCTTTGGTCGACGATCCTGTTCGTGCTGGCCTCCTGGGCCTGCGGCATGTCCAGTAGCCTGACGATGCTGATTTTCTTCCGCGTCATCCAGGGGATTGTCGCCGGGCCGTTGATTCCGCTGTCGCAGAGTTTGCTGCTGAACAACTATCCGCCCGCCAAACGCTCCATCGCGCTCGCGCTGTGGTCGATGACGGTGATTGTCGCCCCAATTTGCGGGCCAATCCTCGGCGGCTATATCAGCGATAACTATCACTGGGGCTGGATCTTCTTCATCAACGTGCCCATCGGTGCGCTGGTGGTACTGATGACGCTACAGTCTTTGCGTGGTCGCGAAACGCGGACTGAACAGCGGCGGATCGACGGCATCGGGCTGGCACTGCTGGTTGTCGGCATCGGCAGCCTGCAAATCATGCTCGACCGCGGCAAAGAGCTGGACTGGTTCGCCTCTACGGAAATCATCGTGCTGACGGTGGTCGCTGTGGTGGCCATCAGCTTCCTGATTGTCTGGGAGCTGACGGACGATAACCCGATAGTCGACCTCTCGTTGTTTAAATCGCGAAACTTCACCATCGGCTGCCTGTGTATCAGCCTCGCCTATATGCTCTACTTCGGCGCGATTGTTCTGCTGCCGCAGCTGTTGCAGGAGGTGTACGGCTATACCGCAACCTGGGCGGGGCTGGCCTCCGCGCCGGTGGGGTTAATTCCGGTTCTGCTGTCGCCGATTATTGGCCGTTTCGCCCATAAGCTCGACATGCGCAGGCTGGTGACGTTCAGCTTCATCATGTACGCCGTGTGCTTCTACTGGCGCGCGTATACGTTTGAACCGGGAATGGACTTTGGCGCCTCCGCGTGGCCACAGTTTATTCAGGGCTTCGCCGTAGCGTGCTTCTTCATGCCGCTGACCACCATTACGCTTTCCGGCTTGCCGCCTGAGCGGATGGCGGCGGCATCGAGCCTGTCGAACTTCACCCGTACGCTGGCGGGCTCCATCGGGACATCGATCACCACCACGCTGTGGACCAACCGGGAATCGATGCACCATGCTCAACTCACCGAAGCGGTGAACCCGTTCAACCCTAACGCTCAGCAGATGTATAGCCAGCTTGAGGGGATGGGGATGACGGAGCAGCAGGCGTCCGGCTGGCTTGCCCAGCAGATCACCAACCAGGGGCTGATTATCTCGGCAAACGAGATTTTCTGGATATCGGCGGGGATCTTTATCGTCCTGCTGGGGCTGGTGTGGTTTGCCAAACCACCGTTTGGGGCCGGTAGCGGGGGCGGTGGGGCGCATTAGCCCTCATTACAGGACGCCTTACCCGGCCTACGATCGTAGGCCCGGTAAGCGCAGCGCCACCGGGCAACTTCTACGGTTGTCCAAAACGCGACAGCGATTGTCAGTTCCGATAAAGCAGCGCGCCTGAAATCGATTCACGATAGTGAAAAGACAACAGGAGCGCACCATGCTGAACACACCCGCCGACAAATACCAGCCTTACCCCACCCTTTCGTTGCCCGACCGCCGCTGGCCGGAGCAGATTATCACCTGCGCCCCGCGTTGGCTCTCGACCGACTTACGCGACGGTAACCAGGCGCTGGCCGAGCCGATGGACAGCGCGCGCAAGCTGCAATTCTGGGATCTGCTGCTGACCTGCGGGTTTAAAGAAATAGAAGTCGCCTTCCCGTCCGCCTCGCAGACGGACTTTAATTTTGTACGTCAGCTGATTGAGGAGAACCGCATCCCGGATGACGTCACCATTCAGGTGTTAACGCAGGCGCGGGACGATCTTATCCATCGCACTTTCGACTCCCTGCGCGGCGCGAAGCAGGCCACCGTTCACCTGTATAACGCTACCGCCCCGCTGTTCCGCCGTCTGGTATTCGGCATGGAGAAAGCGCAAATCGTCGAGCTGGCGACGCGCGCGACGCGCCTGATTCGTCAGCTGTGTGAAGAGAACCCTGACACCCGCTGGCAGTACGAGTACTCCCCGGAAACCTTCTGCTTTACCGAACCGGAGTTTGCGCTGGAGATTTGTGAAGCCGTGGCGGAGATCTGGCAGCCGTGCGCGGCGCGTCCGATGATCGTCAACCTGCCCGCTACCGTCGAAGTGAGCACGCCGAACGTCTATGCCGACCAGATCGAGTATTTCTGCCGCCACTTCAGCCGCCGCAGTGATGTCTGTATCAGCGTACATCCGCATAACGATCGCGGAACGGGCGTCGCCAGCGCGGAGCTGGCCGTCATGGCCGGGGCTGACCGCGTGGAGGGCTGCCTGTTTGGCAACGGTGAGCGCACGGGCAACGTCTGTCTGGTGACGCTGGCGATGAACCTCTACAGCCAGGGCATTAGCCCGAATCTGGATTTCAGCGATATGAATCGGGTGGTTGAAACGGTAGAAACCTGCAACCAGCTGCCCGTCCATCCGCGCCATCCGTGGGCGGGTCGTCTGGCTTACACCGCCTTCTCCGGCTCGCACCAGGATGCCATCAAGAAAGGTTTCGATGCCCGTAAGCCTGGCGAACGTTGGGAGATGCCCTATCTGCCCGTCGACCCGCAGGATATTGGCTGTACCTATGAAGCGGTGATCCGCGTGAACAGCCAGTCAGGAAAAAGCGGAAGCGCCTGGCTTATTGAGCAAAACCACGGCCTGAAATTGCCTCGCGCCCTGCAACACGATTTTAGCCAGCACGTGCAGCAGGAAACGGATAACCATGGAAAAGAGATGACGCAGAATGCGCTCTGGCAGCTGTTCCGCGCCCGTTACGGCCTGGTGGCGAGCCCGCCATTAGCGCTGCAATCGTACCGCAGCGACAGCCAGCAGGACGGCCAGCTGCGGCTGACGGCAAGCGTCGCCACGCATGGGGGCACCCGCCAGCTGGAAGGCCAGGGAAACGGTTTGCTCTCCGCCGCCGCTCACGGCTTAAGCCGCTGGATCAACGCGTCGTTTGTGATCAAGGATTATCACGAACATACGTTAGGCGAACGCAGCGACAGCCGCTCGGTGGCCTATATCCGCTGCCTGTTCCAGGATGGGACCAGCCGCTGGGGCGTGGGCATCGACAGCGACGTGGCACGCGCGTCGATTCAGGCGCTTTTTAACGCGGTCAGTCGTTCCTGAAGTAATCGCTGGGTGAGAGACCCATTACCCGGCGAAACATTGCCGTAAAGGCGCTGTGGCTGCCATACCCCAGATCCAGCGCCACGCGTAATACCGGCTGGCCCTGCGCCAGCCGCACTAAGGCTTCCAGCAGTCGCGCCCTTCTCACCCATTCGCCGTAGCTCAGGCCTGTCTGCTGCTGAAAATGACGGTTCAGCGTGCGTTCGCTCATCCCCACAATACCTGCGGCCTGGGCGCTGCTCCAGCTTTCTCCCGGGGCCATTCGAATCTGCTGGCAGAGATGGCGCAGCGCTTCGCTTTCCGGCTCGGGCAGGTGAAACGGCAGCACCGGCATGAGACGAATTTCATCGAGGATCAGCTCATAAACACGTTCATCGCGGCTTCCGGGTGCGTAAGATTCAGGAAGCGTGAGGGAGGTCAGGATCAGCTCGCGCAGCAGGGGCGAGATCTGCACGATCTGGCAGGTCGCCGGGAGATCGGCGCGCGCCAGCGGGTCGATAAACAGCGTACGGGCGGCAACGTTGCCGGTGATGCGCAGGGCGTGCTGCGTACCCGCAGGTAGCCAGACGCCGCGACCGGGCGGCACCACCCAGCAGCCGGATGCGGTATCCACCCGCACGACGCCGGTGAGGCTGTGCAGGAGCTGCGCGCAGTCGTGCTGATGCCACGGCTCGCTGTCGCCATGAGCATAATCATGCGAAAACGGCACAAGCGGGCGATGGGTAAAGGAGAAGGTGGTGGTTGTCGTCATCAGGATTGTAGGCCCGGTCAGCGAAGCGCCACCGGGCATCCACAGGCACGATACTAAATGTGCAGTTCCTGAAGTTTTTCTTTTGGCAGGGCCAGCTCGTCGTTGCTGTTTACACGAACATCACGTTCGATGATATGACGGGCAATCTCCTGAGCTTCTTCCAGAGAGTGCATCTGGTAAGTGCCGCACTGGTAAACGTTCAGCTCAGGGATCTGGTTCTGCTCTTTCACCTTCAGCACGTCTTCCATCGCCGCTTTCCACGCATCCGCGACGCGTTTCTCTTCAGGCTGACCAATCAGGCTCATGTAGAAACCGGTGCGGCAGCCCATCGGAGAGATATCGATGATCTCCACGCCGTTGCCGTTCAGGTGGTCGCGCATGAATCCGGCGAACAGGTGTTCCAGCGTGTGAATGCCTTTCTCTGGCATCACTTCTTTATTCGGCACGCAGAAGCGCAGGTCGAAAACGGTGATCGTGTCGCCGTGCGGCGTGTTCATGGTCTTCGCCACGCGGACTGCTGGTGCTTCCATACGGGTATGGTCGACAGTAAAGCTATCTAATAACGGCATACGTCACCTCCGATAGTGATTTTTTTTAAAATAAACTGAACTCTTCTACAGAATGCGCGTCTGAGTATATGAAAGACGCGCATTTGTTATCATCATCCCTGAATTCAGAGATGTATATTTTGGCCACAGCGATGTGGCCTTTTTCTTTTGGTTCAGGCCTGCTTCGCCAGAAACGCCTCAAACGACTCAGTATCTGCCGCTTCGACCTCTTTCTGACGCACAACGGACGCATCGCGCTCTGTCACAAAATCCGCTTCGCTCAGGATCTCTAACGGCTCCTGCATCAGCATCTCACGGTACTCCGCTGAGAGTGAACGCCCTGTGCCACCAATTCCCTGCTCAATCATAGAACGCAGAATACGTGCTGAGAATGTCAGTTCCGGGTTATCAAAGCTTTCAACCAGTTCGTCGCAGACCTTCTGGTAAGCTTCGCCGCCGTACACGCTATCCAGCGTCTGGGCTACGCGCTTCAGGTCATGGAACAGATCCTTCCCTACCTTAGACAGTGGGAACTGAGCCGTTTCACAGCCAATACCTAACGTCAGGCCCGGCTTGCGCCCTTCCAGAATCACGCGATTCCAGTTGGCACGGGTACACAGCAGTTCGTCGGAACTCATTTCCGGCGCATCCGCCAGTACGCACCAGACCATAAACAGGTCAAGGAAACGAACCTGCTGCTCGTCAACGCCAATCGGTGAGAACGGGTTGATATCCAGCGAGCGCACTTCAATGTATTCGATCCCGCCGCGCTGTAGCGCATCCGACGGCGTTTCACCGCTGCGCGTCACGCGCTTCGGACGAATCGGCGCATACAGTTCATTTTCAATCTGCAACACGTTGGTGTTAATTTGCAGGCGTTTGCCGTCTTTTTCGAGGCCGATTTTTTCGTACTCTTCCGACGGGGTTTTTATCGCCCGCTTCAAGCCTGCCACATATTCGTGCAGATCGTTAAACGTAATTCCGAGATTGCTTTGCGATTTATTGGTATAGCCAAGGTCGCTCAGGCGCAGGGAGGTCGCGTATGGCAGGTAATACATGCCACATTCGGTCTTCTCGAACGGTAGCGTGGTCGGTTTCCCTTGCAGGAACGATGAACAGATAGCCGGGGACGCGCCGAACAGATACGGAATAACCCAGCCAAAACGGTAGTAGTTGCGGATCAGGCGGAAGTAGCCCGCGGAGATCGCTTCTTTATCCGTTTCACCGCACTTCGCCTGCCAGAACGCCATCGGCAGAGAAAAGTTGTAGTGCACGCCAGAGATCGTCTGCATCAATGCGCCGTAGCGGTTTTTCAGTCCTTCGCGATACAGCGTTTTCAGCCGACCAATATTCGAGGTGCCGTACTGCGCCAGCTCGATATCCTGCCCCTGCTCGATATAGCACGGCATGCTGAGCGGCCACATACGCTCGTCGCCGAGGTTGCGGGCGGTGAAGCGATGCACGTCGCGCATGATCGTCAGCATATGATCAATATCACCGTCTACTGGCGTGATGAACTCCAGCAGCGCTTCGGCGAAATCGGTTGTGATCCATTTATGTGTCAGCGCCGAGCCTAACGCCTTCGGGTGTCCCGTAGTCGCTAAGCTACCATCCGCATTTACGCGCAGCGTTTCGCGCTCAAGCCCACGCTGAATCCCCTTCAGTGCCTGAGGGTGATTTTCCAGCCAGGCCAGCGCCTGTGATACGTCCGGGATCAATTTGACCTCCCGCCTGTCAAAAAATTGTCACTCAGCATAATTGTAATGGTTGACGATTGAAGGTCGCGAATTCATTCCACCAATTAGTGCCACCACGTCATACCCTGTAGTGTTACCCATGCCAGTAAAACATAGCGTAACGCCTTGCCAAGGCACAAAAAAAAGAGCACCGGTCCCCAGGAGATGCGCATCCATCCCGCCAGCAGACACAGTAAATCGCCTATTACAGGCATCCAGCTTAATAACAGCGTGGCAGCGCCATAGCGTTTTAGCCAGCCCACTGCCTTTTCCTGCCAGCGAGATTTTTCGCGTAGCGGAAAGAAACGTCCAAGAATAACGTTAGTCAGCCCTCCAAGGCTATTACCCATTGTTGCTATTAAGACCAGCAACCAGGGCTGACTTACGCCGGACAACAGCATCGCCACCAGCACCACTTCCGAATTCCCCGGTAAGAGGGTGGAGCTTAAAAAACTGCTGGCGAATAATGAAGCGAGTGACAGCGCGTCACTCACAGTAAGCGAACGTCCACCGCCGCCATTCCGGCATCACGCGCGGCCTGAATACCAAAATCAGCATCTTCGAACACCACGCATTTTGCAGGTGGAACACCCATTAATTCTGCACAGAGCAGGAAGGTATCCGGTGCGGGTTTGTGATGTTTAACATGATCGGCGGCAACGACGGCAGAAAAATAGTGGCGCAGGCCAAGGTGATTGAGTAGCGCTTCAGCAATCGCGCTCTCGCTGCCCGTACCGACAGACATAGGACGACGGCCGTGCCACTCCTTGACGACGTCAATGAGTGGTAAAGGCTGCACGGTGTCTAACAGTATGGCTTTTACCGCGTCGGTTTTTTCACGCGCGAGCTGATGAGGGTCGAGATCGGCCTGATTCAGCTCAATCACGGCCTGTGCGATACGCCAGGTGGGCGATCCGTTGAGGGCAATCATCGCCTGTAAATCGAAACGCATACCGTAACGGCCCAGGACTTCGGTCCAGGCCTGACGATGCGTGGGTTCGGTATCCAGGAGGGTGCCGTCCATGTCGAAGATCAAACCGTCATACTGTGCGTACATCGTGCTCTCGCTAAACGATTAACAAAGCATTACTTTATCGTAAAAGGGGATTTTTGTCGCTGACAGAGAGCGTGATTGCTGACGGAACGTCGAAGGAATAAACAAAGGGGGGAGAAGATGGTGCATCCGGGAGGATTACTCGGCTTACGCCTCGCCCTGCGGGCCGTTGCTAAAGCAACGTTATCCTCCCTGGTGCTTGCGATTAACTCGCATACCTTAAAACAACAGCATCGCTGTTATCCAGGAGAATATGGTGCATCCGGGAGGATTCGAACCTCCGACCGCTCGGTTCGTAGCCGAGTACTCTATCCAGCTGAGCTACGGATGCATCGGGATTTACTACTGTTACTGCTGATACTCGGTATCGCTTCAAAAGCAACACAAAGTAAAATATGGTGCATCCGGGAGGATTCGAACCTCCGACCGCTCGGTTCGTAGCCGAGTACTCTATCCAGCTGAGCTACGGATGCATCGGGATTTACTGCTGTACTTCTCGATACTCATATCACTTCAAAAGCAATATGAAGTAAAAAATGGTGCATCCGGGAGGATTCGAACCTCCGACCGCTCGGTTCGTAGCCGAGTACTCTATCCAGCTGAGCTACGGATGCATCGGGATTTACTACTGTACTGCTCGATATTCATATCACTTCGAAAGCAATATGAAGTAATAGATGGTGCATCCGGGAGGATTCGAACCTCCGACCGCTCGGTTCGTAGCCGAGTACTCTATCCAGCTGAGCTACGGATGCAAAATGGCGGTGAGGCGGGGATTCGAACCCCGGATGCAGCTTTTGACCGCATACTCCCTTAGCAGGGGAGCGCCTTCAGCCTCTCGGCCACCTCACCACACAACGCCTCTTTCGAGTGCTTCGAGCAACTCGTTAAGAGCTTCTCGTCGCTGCGTGGCGCATATATTACTTTCTGGGACTTATAAGTCAAACAATTTTCCACATGCTTTTTTCGTTTGCACAATTCGCACGCAATTCGCATGTAAAAGCCGCAAAGAGAGTGTTTTATAAGCGGATTTTGCAGACATCTTCACAGAATTCTGTTGAGAGAAGCGCGTCATTTGGATGAGATAAGGTTATGAGAGTGGTCAAAAACGAAGCGTTTGAAATAGAACGGTAACTTTATGCAGGAAAAATAACAGGAGGGTTGCGTCTCGCCCGACAGCGAGACGCGACAATATCAGTAACTGGACTGCTGGGATTTTTCAGCCTGGATACGCTGGTAGATCTCTTCACGGTGGACAGATACTTCTTTAGGAGCGTTAACACCAATACGTACCTGGTTACCCTTTACCCCTAAAACTGTCACGGTGACCTCATCCCCAATCATGAGGGTCTCACCAACTCGACGAGTCAGAATCAGCATTCTTTGCTCCTTGAAAGATTAAAAGAGTCGGGTCTCTTGTATCCCGGCATTATCCATCATATAACGCCAAAAAGTAAGCGATGACAAACACGTAAAGTGTAAGCAGTCACGGCATCACATTCTGTTAAACGTAAGTTTAGCCGATATACACAAACTCAACCTGACTTTATCGTTATCGATAGCGCAGTGAGCAAGACGCCATAACGTTACCGCTATGGCGTCTGCTTGTGCTTTGTAGTTATTACAGTTTCGCGCTTACCCAGCTTTCAACGCTGGCTAATGCCGCGGGAAGTGCCGCCGCATCCGTACCACCGGCTTGCGCCATGTCCGGACGACCGCCACCTTTGCCACCCACCTGCTGGGCGACCATGCCAATCAGTTCCCCTGCTTTGACACGATCCGTCACATCCTTAGAGACGCCCGCAATCAGAGAAACCTTACCCTCTGCGACCGTTGCCAGCACGATAACCGTCGAACCAAGCTGGTTCTTCAGATCGTCGACCATGGTACGCAGCATCTTAGGCTCAACGCCCGCCAGATCGCTGACCAGCAGTTTGACGCCCTTAATGTCTACCGCTTTGCTGGAGAGGTTTGCGCTCTCCTGCGCCGCAGCCTGTTCTTTCAGCTGCTGGAGTTCTTTTTCCAGCTGACGGGTACGATCCAGCGCGACACGCACTTTTTCGCCCAGGTTCTGGCTATCGCCTTTCAGCAGCTGCGCGATCTCGTGTAGCTGGTCGCTCTGCGCATGCAGGCTGGCAATTGCGCCTTCCCCGGTCACCGCCTCAATACGACGCACGCCTGCCGCCGTCCCCGACTCGGAAACGATGCGGAACAAGCCGATGTCACCGGTGCGGGATGCGTGAGTACCGCCACACAGTTCGGTAGAGAAGTCGCCCATGCTCAGCACGCGAACGCGGTCGTCATATTTCTCGCCAAACAGCGCCATCGCACCTTTCTTCTTCGCTGCCTCGAGATCCATGATGTGGGTTTCGATTGGCAGGTTACGGCGGATCTGGGCATTCACCAGGTCTTCCACCGCACGAATTTCAGATGGCTTCATCGCTTCAAAATGTGAGAAGTCGAAACGCAGCACTTTGTCATTAACCAGAGAACCTTTCTGTGCAACGTGCGTACCCAGCACTTCGCGCAGGGCTGCGTGCATCAGGTGGGTTGCCGAGTGGTTCAGACGAATGCGCGCGCGGCGAGCTTCGTCAACGTTGGCCTGAACGCCCTCGCCCACTTTCAGAGAACCGGAAACCAGTTTGCCCTGGTGACCAATCGCCTGACCGTATTTCTGGGTATCGCTTACGCTGAAGCTGAAGCCATTGCCTTTCAGTTCGCCTTTATCGCCAACCTGACCGCCCGATTCCGCATAGAACGGCGTTTTATCCAGGATAACAACCGCGTCCTGACCCGCGCTAATGCTGTCTACGGCTTTACCGTCAACAAACAGCGCGGTTACGTTGCTGGTCAGGGCCAGCTCTTCGTAGCCTTTAAATTCAGACGCGCTATCAACGCGGATCATCGCGTTGTAGTCTGCGCCAAAACCGCTGGATTCACGCGCACGACGACGCTGCTCTTCCATTGCGGCTTCAAAGCCTGCTTCGTCAACTTTGATGTTGCGCTCGCGGCAAACGTCCGCCGTCAGGTCAACCGGGAAGCCGTAGGTGTCGTACAGGCGGAAAGCGGTTTCGCCATCCAGCGTGTCGCCCTTGAGTTTCGCCAGCTCGTCGTCCAGCAGCGCCAGACCGCGCTCCAGCGTACGGGCAAACTGCTCTTCTTCGGTTTTCAGAACCTGTTCAACCTGCGCCTGCTGGCGTTTCAGCTCGTCGCCGGCAGAGCCCATCACGCCAATCAGTGGCCCAACGAGTTTATAGAAGAAGGTGTCCTTCGCGCCCAGCATGTTGCCATGGCGGATCGCACGACGAATGATACGACGCAGCACATAGCCACGGTTTTCATTTGACGGGATAACGCCGTCAGCAATCAGGAACGCACAGGAACGAATATGGTCTGCGATAACGCGCAGTGATTTGTTGCTCAGATCGGTTGCGCCCGTTACCTCAGCAACGGCTTTGATCAGGGTGCTGAACAGGTCAATCTCATAGTTGGAGTTAACGTGTTGCAGAACGGCCGCGATACGCTCAAGGCCCATACCGGTATCTACGGACGGTTTTGGCAGCGGCTCCATGGTGCCGTCGGCCTGACGGTTGAACTGCATGAAGACGATGTTCCAGATCTCAATATAGCGATCGCCATCTTCTTCCGCGCTTCCCGGAGGGCCGCCCCAGATGTGGTCGCCATGATCGTAGAAGATCTCGGTGCACGGACCGCAAGGGCCGGTGTCGCCCATCTGCCAGAAGTTATCAGACGCGTAAGGCGCGCCTTTGTTGTCACCGATACGGATGATACGTTCGCGAGGGATACCCACTTCTTTTTCCCAGATGTCGAACGCTTCGTCATCGGTCTCATACACGGTCACCCACAGACGCTCTTTCGGCAGATTGAACCAGTTTTCACCGGTCAGCAGTTCCCACGCGTATTGAATAGCGTCGTGTTTGAAGTAGTCGCCGAAGCTGAAGTTACCCAGCATTTCGAAGAAGGTGTGGTGGCGCGCGGTGTAACCGACGTTTTCCAGATCGTTGTGTTTACCGCCCGCACGCACGCAACGCTGTGAGGTTGTGGCGCGGGAATAATTACGCTTGTCGAGACCAAGGAACACATCCTTGAACTGGTTCATCCCGGCGTTGGTAAACAGCAGAGTCGGGTCATTGTTCGGTACCAGGGAGCTGCTGGCAACAACCTGGTGTCCCTTACTATGGAAAAAATCGAGAAACGCCTGACGGATCTCAGCGGTGCTCTTGCTCATAATTATCCTGAAATCAAGCTAACGAAATGTCGCAGCAGATCTGTATCTGTAAACAGTTGGACGGACCAGCTACTGGAAAAAGTGGGAATAAGATAAGTTTTCTTTAGTGGGAAGTAAAATCCCGCATGCGTTCAATCGGTAAAATTACGCCAGATATCCTGAATATCTTCCATCAGGAAGCCGCGGTAGAGCAAAAAGCGCTGGATTTTAACTTTTTCTGAAAATTCACGCGGCAGCGGCTCACCGTACTTTCGTACCGCCTGCTCACGCGCCAGTTCGCACCAGTCAATTTCACTTTCGCGCATGGCTTTTTCAATCGATTCACGGGCAACGCCTTTCTGGTTCAGCTCCTGGCGGATACGCGCTGGCCCATAGCCTTTACGACCACGGCTGGCAAGAAAGCGAGCGGCAAAACGGCCGTCATCCAGATAGTGATGCTCGTAGCACCAGGCAACCACGCGGTCATAATCTTCCGCGGTGGCATCAATGTCTTCCGGACCGTTTTTGCTCATGACGGGCGCTGACAGTTTCCGCCGCAGCTCCTGTTCGCTATGGTCACGCACGGCAAGAATACGCACGGCCCGATCCAGCAAGCGTGAGTAGGCTGGTCGGCGTGATGTCGGTTCACTCATAAAAAACCTGTCGATTCAGAAATGCAAAAAGGGCCGCATCAGCAGCCCTTCATTTTTATCCGAGAGGATTAAAAGTCTTCGTTGGTTTCTTCAGCATCCGCGCCGTCGACCACGAAATCAGGTTTAGAGTCCTGGTTGTTCAGCAGGAGTTCACGCACCTTCTTCTCAATCTCTTTCGCCGCCGCCGGGTTCTCTTTCAGCCAGGAGATAGCATTCGCTTTACCCTGACCAATCTTGTCACCGTTGTAGCTGTACCATGCGCCCGCTTTTTCAATCAGCTTCTCTTTCACGCCCAGGTCAACCAGCTCGCCGAGGAAGTTGATACCTTCGCCGTAGAGGATCTGGAACTCAGCCTGTTTGAACGGTGCTGCGATTTTGTTCTTCACAACCTTCACGCGGGTTTCGCTACCGACTACGTTATCCCCCTCTTTCACCGCGCCGATACGGCGGATATCCAGACGGACAGAAGCGTAGAATTTCAGAGCGTTACCGCCGGTGGTAGTTTCCGGGTTACCGAACATTACACCAATTTTCATACGGATCTGGTTGATGAAGATCAGCAGCGTATTGGACTGCTTAAGGTTACCCGCCAGCTTACGCATCGCCTGGCTCATCATACGTGCCGCGAGGCCCATGTGAGAGTCACCGATTTCACCTTCAATTTCCGCTTTTGGCGTCAGCGCCGCAACGGAGTCGACGATGATCACATCAACCGCACCTGAGCGCGCCAGCGCGTCACAAATTTCCAGTGCCTGCTCGCCGGTGTCCGGCTGGGAGCACAGCAGGTTGTCGATATCAACGCCCAGTTTACGGGCATAGACCGGGTCCAGCGCGTGCTCGGCATCGATAAACGCACAGGTTTTACCTTCGCGCTGTGCCGCCGCAACAACCTGCAACGTCAGGGTGGTTTTACCCGAGGATTCCGGACCGTAGATTTCTACGATACGGCCCATCGGCAAACCGCCAGCGCCCAGTGCGATATCAAGAGAAAGCGAACCAGTGGAGATAGTTTCCACATCCATGGAACGGTCTTCACCCAGGCGCATGATGGAGCCTTTACCGAATTGCTTTTCGATCTGGCCCAGTGCTGCCGCCAACGCTTTCTGTTTGTTTTCGTCGATAGCCATTATTACTCCTGTCATGCCGGGAGAAGCAACTGCGCTTCACCATGGACTTCTGTTCTGTTGAGGCAATTATACTGTATAGTCATACAGTATCAAGTGTTTTGTAGAAATTGTTGCCAGAGCGTTTTTAACGCGTATTCCGTTGCCTGACGACGCACGCTTTCGCGATCGCCGCTGAAGCATTCCCGGCGGGTGATCCCTTCACCTTTTGAGGTGGCAAAGCCAAACCAGACGGTGCCGACAGGCTTCACGTCGCTGCCGCCGTCCGGCCCCGCGATACCGCTGATGGAGATAGCGTAATCTGCGCGCGCCTCTTTCAGCGCGCCAATCGCCATCTCGATCACCACCGGTTCGCTGACCGCGCCATGCTGCTCAAGCGTAGCTTCACGCACGCCAATCATCTGCGCTTTAGCCTCGTTACTGTAGGTCACAAAGCCGCGTTCAAACCAGGCGGAACTGCCAGCAATATCGGTAATTGCTTTCGCCACCCAGCCGCCGGTGCAGGATTCTGCGGTCGTGAGAGTCGCGCCGCGCTGTTTCAGCGCCAGCCCCACCACTTCGCTTAGCTGCATCAATTCATGGTCAGTCATTCTCGCTCCAGGCCTTAGAAAAACATGCAGCACAAGATAGCACTTTCTCATCAAATATGGGGATGCGCGTCGGGTTTTACGAGGGGGCTTCAGAAAAAAGCCGATGCGGGCGCACCGGCCAGAGAGACGCTTATTTCATGCTGTTAGCGAGGGTGTCCACATTGTGGCGAAACGCCTTGACGTAGGTGTCCGCCACGCCGCCCTTCGCGGACAGCGCTTCCGGGTAAAGTTCACCGCCCGGCTGGGCGCCCGTGGCGGTCGCAATCTGCTTCACCAGACGCGGGTCAAGCTGGTTTTCCATGAACCAGGTTTTCACGCCGTCAGCTTTAATCTGGTTGATGATCTCCGCTACCTGCGCCGCGCTGGCTTCACTCTCAGACGACAGCCCCTGCGGCGCCATAAACGTCACGCCGTAGGCGCGGCTGAAATAGCCGAAGGCGTCGTGGCTGGTCAGCACTTTGCGCTTCGCCTGTGGGATGTCGCTGAAACGCTTTTTAGCCCAACCGTCCAGCTGAGAGAGCTGCGCAATATAGGGTTTACCGGTAGCTTCAAGCGCCGCCGTATCTTCAGGATCGGCCTTCACCAGCCCTGAGAGAATATTTTGCGCATACAGCGCGCCGTTCGCCGCGCTGTTCCACGCGTGCGGATCGGTCACGGTTTTACCGTCCTCTTCCAGCGTGTGCGTTTTCACGCCGTCCGAGGCAACCACCAGCTGGCCTTTGAATCCAGAAGCTTTTACCAGACGGTCGAGCCAACCCTCCAGCCCCAGCCCATTGACCACCACCACGTCAGCTTTACTCAGCGCCGCGCTGTCTTTGGGCGAGGGTTCGAAAGTATGGGGATCACCGTCCGGCCCCACCAGCGTCGTCACCTTCACACGATCGCCGCCAACCTGCTGCGTGATGTCTCCCAGGATGGAAAAGCTGGTCACCACATTAAGCGTTTTCGCCATTACGCCGTGCGTCATCATGCCGAGCGCGAGCGCCACGGCTAACCCTGTACGTTTCATCGTTTCCCCTTGCGTAAAAAAAGCGCCCGCAGGCTATCCGCCAGCCTGCTGCGCGTGCCAAATAAAACTGAAATAAAGAACAATGCGCTCGCGGTCAGCACAATGGAGGGCCCGGCGGGCAGACTCACTGCCCAGGAAAGACTTAAGCCCAGCCACGCGCAAAAAATACCGCTGATACCCGCCATCAAAAGTAACCCTGGCAGTGTGCGCACCCAGCAGCGTGCCGCCACGGCGGGTAACATCATCAGCCCGACGGCCATCAACGTGCCGAGTACCTGAAAACCGGCCACCAGGTTGAGCACCAGCAGCGCCAGAAACAGACCGTGTAACATCCCGGGCAGCCAGCGCGCGTTCACCTGCAACCACGCAGTATCGAACGCTTCACTGACCAGCCCACGATAAAAAATCGCCAGCGTGAGGAGCGTGAACATGCAGACCCCCGTCACGAACAGGGCTGACGCGCTATCCACGGCGAGAATGGAGCCAAACAGAAGATGAAGCAGATCGACATTTGAACCGCGCAGCGACACCAGCGTGACGCCCAGCGCCAGGGAACCCAGGTAAAACCCCGCGAAGCTGGCATCCTCTTTAAGAGGTGTACGGCGGCTGACCAGCCCGGCCACCAGCGCAACGGCGATACCGGCAATAAACCCGCCGACAGTCATTGCCAGCAGCGATATTCCGCTGAGCAGATAGCCCACCGCGACACCCGGCAAAATGGCGTGAGAAAGGGCGTCCCCCATCAGGCTCATCCGACGCAGCTGAAGGAATACACCCAGCGCAGTGGTGCTGACGGAGAGCGCCAGGCAAACCACCAGCGCGCGCCGCATAAAGCCGTACTCAATAAACGGCTGGAAGAAGAGATGCCAGATCATGCCACCCTCACCCGCTCGGTTTTCCAGTGCGGCGTATCAGCGTCCAGCCGCAACGTTTGTGGGAAGTGGCGCGAGACGCGTTCGCTGTCGTGCAGTACCGCCAGCAGAGTCTGCCCCTGCATATACATCTCCAGCATCAGATCCATCAGCACGTTGCAGGTCGCTTCATCGACGCCAGTGAAGGGTTCGTCCAGCATCACCAGCGGTGCCTGCTGCACTAAAATGCGGGCAAACAGCATGCGCTGGAATTGCCCGCCGGAAAGTTCATCAATAGTGGAGAACGCCATGGACTCCAGCCCCACGCGCTCCAGCGCGCCGGCAATGCGCATGCGGGCATTCCGACGAAAACCGGCAAACAGAGAGATTGCTGGCCAGCAGCCCATGCTCACCACGTCCTGCACGGTCAGAGGAAATTGCGCCTCCAGCGCGTGACGCTGCGCCAGCCAGCCCACCACCGGACGTCTCCCCTGCCAGCGAAACGTACCGCTGACGGGCGGAATAAAGCCGGCGAGCGTTTTCAGCAGCGTGGATTTGCCGCAGCCGTTGGCCCCGACGATGGCGGTCATGCTCCCGCGTTCAATCACGCCGGACAGCGCGCGCGTAACGGGCTGGCGATCGTAACCCGCCACCAGGTCGTTCATCACGATCATGGCAACGCCACCGCCCAGCGCACGGCCAGGCCGAGAAACAGAATGAGCACCAGCGCCAGCAGCAGCCGAAGCGAGGATGAGAGAGAAAACAGGGACATGGATATCTCAATTCATTAATGTTATAACATAACAATAATGAAAGGCGATTGAGATGTAAACGGCGGGAGTAAACTGGGAGTGTGGCGAAATGTTTCTGCGGGAAACAGGTGCGGGCGGGTGCCCTCACCCCAGCCCTCTCCCACAGGGAGAGGGAGGCATAAGGGGACTTACTGGCTAAACGGTGACGCTGCTGGCACACGCGCCTGAGACACCGCCAGCCCCAGCTGCCACACCGCCATCGCATAGTGCGTGCTGTGGTTGTAGCGGGTAATGGTGTAGAAGTTCGGCAGCCCGAACCAGTACTGATAACCGGTTCCGACATCCAGGCGCAGCAGGCTCACCTGGTCAACATTGCCCAGCGGCTGAGACGGCGTTAAGCCTGCCGCTGCCAGCTGCGCCACGCTGTATTTGGTTTTAAATCCGTTTTCCAGACCAAACGCTTCGCCGTTCGCCTGTACCGCCACCTGGCCGCCCGGCGTCCAGCCATGCGCTTTGAAGTAGTTGGCCACGCTGCCAATAGCGTCTTCGGGATCCCACAGGTTGATGTGACCATCCCCGTTAAAATCTACCGCGTACTGCTTATAGGAGGACGGCATAAACTGGCCGTAGCCCATCGCACCGGCGAACGACCCTTTCAGATCTAACGGATCGTCCTGTTCGTCTCGCGCCATCAGCAGGAAGGTTTCCAGCTCGGAAGAGAAATACTCCGCGCGACGCGGGTAGTTGAAGGAGAGCGTCGCCAGCGCATCGAGGATGCGGGTTTTACCCATAATGCGTCCCCAGCGGGTCTCAACCCCAATAATACCGACGATGATCTCCGGCGGCACGCCATAGACCTGCCACGCGCGGTTCAGGGCGTCTTCATACTGATTCCAGAACACCACGCCATTTTGCACGTTGTCCGGGGTAATAAACTGTTTGCGATAACGCAGCCACGCCCCGTTTGGCCCGGTCGGCACCTGGGCCGTCGGCGCCTGCCTGTCCATCAGGCGCAGCACGTAGTCCAGACGCTTCGCCTGAGACAAAATGGCATGCAGCTGCTGGCGATCAAAACCGTGCTTGCTCACCATTTTATCGATGAACTGTTCGGCCGCAGGGTTATTCGCGAAGTCGCCTCCCATCTGCATCATATTGTGCTGCGGCTCCAGCAGGAATCCTCCGGAAGGCGCGCCCGCCGTTGGCTGAACGGCTTCGGTCTTGGGTTTGCTACTACAGGCGGACAGGAGAATAAGCGCAGGCAACAGCGCTGCATAACGACGCTTGAACATGTGGCATCCATTTAACGAGTTCGGTAAGAACCCAGTATGGTAAAGCATCCCCAACTCCTCAAGGAAGCGGTACGCACCTCCCCAACGCAAATCCGTGCCTTTTTCCACCAAAAATTATTCACCTCACCAATAAACTTTCAAAATAATACATTTTTCTTTCATTGTGAGATCTAACTAACACTTTAAAACCTTTCAAAGTGATTATTATTAGCCGCAGATAGACAAAAACAAACGCCCTACAGGAGAGAAGAATGATAGAAACCATCACCCATGGCGCCGAGTGGTTCATCGGGCTGTTTCAGAAAGGCGGAGAAGTGTTCACTGGCATGGTGACCGGGATCCTGCCCCTGCTGATCAGCCTGCTGGTGATCATGAACGCGCTGATTAACTTTATCGGCCAGCAGCGCATTGAGCGCTTCGCCCAGCGCTGCGCCGGAAACCCGCTGTCCCGCTACCTGATACTGCCCTTCATCGGCACCTTTGTGTTCTGCAACCCGATGACCTTAAGCCTCGGCCGCTTTATGCCAGAGAAGTACAAGCCGAGCTATTACGCCGCCGCCTCCTACAGCTGCCACTCCATGAACGGCCTGTTCCCGCACATCAACCCCGGCGAACTGTTTGTCTATCTCGGGATCGCCAGCGGCCTTACCACGCTTGGCCTGCCGCTCGGCCCGCTGGCGGTGAGCTACCTGCTGGTCGGTCTGGTCACCAACTTCTTCCGCGGCTGGGTGACAGATCTCACCACCGCCATTTTTGAGAAAAAAATGGGCATCCAGCTTGAACAGAAAGTCCATCTTTCAGGAGCCACAGCATGAACCGGATCCGCATTGAGAAAGGCACGGGCGGCTGGGGCGGCCCGCTGGAGTTCGACGCCACCGAAGGCAAAAAGATTGTGTACATCACCGCGGGCACGCGCCCGGCGATCGTCGACAAGTTGCGCGATCTGACCGGCTGGGAAGCGGTCGACGGCTTCAAGGAAGGCGAACCGCCGGAAGCGGAAATCGGCGTGGCGGTGATCGACTGCGGCGGCACGCTGCGCTGCGGCATCTATCCGAAGCGCCGCATTCCGACGGTAAATATTCACTCCACCGGGAAATCCGGCCCGCTGGCGCAGTACATCGTTGAAGATATTTATGTGTCAGGCGTGAAGGAAGACAACATCACGCTGGTGAATGGCACATCTGCGCCGCAAAAAGCGGCCCCGCGCGAGTACGACACCAGCAAAAAAATCACCGAGCAGAGCGATGGCCTGCTGGCGAAGGTCGGGATGGGGATGGGGTCCGCCGTGGCGGTGCTGTTCCAGTCGGGGCGCGACACCATCGACACGGTGCTGAAGACCATTCTGCCGTTTATGGCATTCGTCTCGGCGCTGATCGGCATCATCATGGCCTCAGGCCTGGGCGACTGGATTGCCCACGGCCTCGCCCCGCTTGCCAGCCACCCGCTCGGCCTGGTGACGCTGGCGCTGATCTGCTCCTTCCCGCTGCTGTCGCCGTTCCTCGGCCCGGGCGCGGTGATTGCTCAGGTTATCGGCGTGCTGATTGGCGTGCAGATTGGTCTGGGGAATATTCCTCCGCACCTCGCCCTGCCCGCCCTGTTTGCCATTAACGCCCAGGCAGCGTGCGACTTTATCCCCGTGGGGCTGTCGCTGGCGGAAGCACGCCAGGAGACCGTGCGCGTGGGCGTGCCGTCCGTGCTGGTCAGCCGCTTCCTGACGGGCGCGCCGACGGTGCTGATTGCCTGGTTTGTTTCCGGCTTTATTTATCAATAAGAGGTGCCTGCCATGACTGTGATTTACCAGACCACCATTACCCGCATCGGCCAGAGCGCGGCGGATGCGCTGAGCGACCAGATGCTGATCACCTTCCGCGAAGGCGCCCCGGCAGATATCGAAGAGTTTTGCTTTATCCACTGCCACGGCGAGCTGAACGGCGAGCTAAAGGCAGGGAGCCAGCTACAGCTGGGCGAGGCGCGCTATGCCGTGACCGCCGTCGGCGACGTCGCCGAGCAAAACTTGCGCGAGCTGGGGCATATCACCCTACGTTTCGACGGCCAGCCGCAGGCGGAATATCCCGGTACGGTTCACGTAGTGGGCCCGGTTCCGCAGGCTGTGACCCCAGGCTGCACGTTAAAATTTATTTCGTAATAAAGGAGAGACACATGAGTCAGGTTGCCGTTGTCATTGGTGGGGGACAAACCTTAGGCGAGTTCCTCTGCCATGGGCTTGCCGCAGAGGGCTACCGCGTGGCGGTCGTGGATATTCAGAGTGAGAAAGCCGCCCGCGTAGCGGACGCCATCAACACCGAGTTTGGCGAAGGGATGGCGTACGGATTTGGTGCCGACGCCACCAGCGAGCAGAGCGTGATGGCGCTGGCCCGCGGCGTGGACGAGATATTTGGACGTATCGACCTGCTGGTCTACAGCGCGGGGATCGCGAAAGCGGCGTTTATCAGCGATTTCGAGCTGGGAGATTTTGACCGCTCGTTGCAGGTGAATCTGGTGGGCTATTTCCTCTGCGCCCGTGAGTTTTCCCGGCTGATGATCCGCGACGGTATTCAGGGTCGCATCATTCAGATCAACTCAAAATCGGGGAAAGTGGGCAGCAAGCACAACTCCGGCTACAGCGCGGCGAAGTTTGGCGGCGTCGGGCTGACGCAGTCTCTGGCGCTGGATCTGGCCGAATACGGCATTACCGTTCACGCGCTGATGCTGGGTAACCTGCTGAAATCCCCGATGTTCCAGTCCCTGCTGCCGCAGTACGCCGCCAAACTTGGCATCAAAGCTGAAGAAGTGGAGCAGTACTACATCGACAAAGTGCCGCTCAAGCGCGGGTGCGACTATCAGGACGTGCTGAACATGCTGCTGTTTTACGCCAGCCCGAAAGCCTCGTACTGCACCGGACAGTCGATTAACGTCACCGGTGGGCAGGTGATGTTCTGATCGAGCAGGGTGATGCCCTCACCCTCCCCCTCTCCCACCGGGAGAGGGAATATAACAAGGAGCCGATATGGTAACCGCACTCATCACCGTCGCCGCCCTCGCCTGGATCTGCCAGATGGCGTTTGGCGGCTGGCAGATCTACCAGTTTAACCGCGCCTTTGATGCGTTGTGTCAGAAGGGACGCGTCGGCGTCGGGCGTTCCGGGGGGCGCTTTAAGCCGCGCGTGGTGGTTGCCGTTGCGCTGGATGAACACAACCGGGTGAGCGATTCCCTCATCATGCGCGGCGTAACGGTGTTTGCCCGTCCGACCAAAATTCAGGCGATCAACGGCATTTCGCTGCATGAATTACAACCTGATGTGATCTTCCCCCATGATTCACTCTGTCAGAATGCACTATCATTAGCGCTTAATCTGAAACATGGATAATTTCGTTGTGAAAGTTATAAACTTGCGGAATTATCATTTCGCAACGTAAGGAGCGAAGCGCCTATGAAACCACGTCAGCGGCAGGCGGCCATACTTGAGCATCTGCAAAAGCAGGGAAAGTGCTCGGTAGAGGATCTGGCCCACTACTTTGACACCACCGGCACGACAATACGCAAGGACCTGGTGTTGCTCGAAAACTCCGGCGCCGTCATTCGTACCTACGGCGGCGTGGTGCTCAATAAAGACGAAGCCGACCCGCCTATCGACCACAAAACGCTGATCAATACTCACCAGAAAGCGCTGATTGCCGAAGCCGCCGTCAAATTTATCCATGACGGCGATTCCATTATCCTCGACGCAGGCAGTACTGTCCTACAGATGATCCCGCTGCTCAGCCGCTTTAATAACATCACCGTGATGACCAACAGCCTGCACATCGTCAATGCCCTGTCAGAGTTCGATAGCGAGCAGACCATCCTGATGCCCGGTGGCACCTTCCGTAAAAAATCGGCGTCGTTTCACGGGCAGCTGGCGGAGAATGCCTTCGACCACTTCAGCTTCGATAAGCTGTTTATGGGCACCGACGGCATCGACCTCAACGCGGGCGTGACTACCTTCAACGAGGTGTTCAGCGTCAGCAAAGCGATGTGCAACGCCGCACGGGAAGTGATTTTGATGGCGGACTCGTCGAAGTTTGGCCGTAAAAGCCCCAACATTGTCTGTAGCCTTGAAAGCGTCGATAAGCTGATTACCGACGCAGGTATCGATCCGGCATTTAAAAAAGCGCTGGAAGCGAAGGGCATCGACGTGATCGTAACCGGAGAGAAAAATGAGTGATTTTCTGTTAAACGCAGGCCGTCAGACCCTGCTGCTGGAGCTACAGGAAGCCAGCCGCCTGCCGGAGCGTCTGGGTGAGGATTTTGTTCGTGCAGCCAACACCATTATCCACTGCGAGGGTAAAGTGATCGTGGCGGGTATCGGTAAATCCGGTCATATCGGCAAGAAGATTGCCGCGACGCTTGCCAGCACCGGCACCCCGGCGTTCTTTGTGCATCCTGCCGAAGCGCTGCACGGCGATCTGGGGATGATCGAAAGCCGCGACGTGATGCTGTTTATCTCCTACTCCGGTTCAGCCAAAGAGCTGGATCTCATCATCCCTCGCCTGCAAGAAAAATCGGTGGCCCTGTTAGCGATGACCGGCAAATCCCGATCGCCGCTGGCGCTGGCCGCGAAAGCAACGCTGGATATTTCCGTTGAGCGCGAAGCCTGTCCGATGCACCTGGCACCGACCTCCAGCACCGTCAACACCCTGATGATGGGCGACGCGCTGGCAATGGCGGTGATGCAGGCGCGCGGTTTTAATGAGGAAGATTTCGCCCGCTCGCATCCGGCGGGCGCGCTTGGGGCACGTCTGCTCAACAAGGTTCACCACCTGATGCGCACCGACGATGCCATTCCTCAGGTCAAACTCGACACCAGCGTGATGGACGCCATGCTGGAGCTGAGCCGCACCGGGCTGGGGCTGGTTGCGGTATGCGACAATGACCGCCAGGTGAAGGGCGTCTTCACCGACGGCGACCTGCGCCGCTGGCTGGTGGGCGGCGGCAAGCTGGAGGCGCGGGTATCCGAAGCAATGACCCAGGGCGGACTGACGCTGAATGCCGACAGCCGCGCCATTGAAGCCAAAGAGGTGCTGATGAAGCGCAAAATCACCGCCGCGCCGGTGGTGGACGAGCACGGCAGGCTGTGCGGCGCGATCAACCTGCAAGACTTCTACCAGGCGGGGATTATTTAACCCTTCAGCCCCAGACGTTTCGCCAGCCTGTGGAGGTTGGCGACGTCCATCTCCAGCGCCCGCGCGCACGCCGCCCAGCTGCGGTTATTCTGCTCCAGCGCGCGGGCGATCATCTGACGCTGGAACGCATTCGTCGCCTCGCGCAGGTTTTCGTTCACGCTCTCAGGTATCACCGGCTTCACGGACGGCGTCGTTTCCTCATGCAGCGCGAAATGGCGCGCATGAATTACCACTTCATCCCCCGAACGCGTAGCCCGCGCCAGCACCACCGCGCGGTGAATCGCATGTTCCAGTTCACGCACGTTACCTGGCCAGCCGTAGCTCAGCAGGTGCGTCCTCGCACCGGGGCTTAGCACCACGCGGGAAAGCCCCATTTTGAGCCGACACTGTTCGCAGAAAAAGCCCGCCAGCAGCACCACATCCTCGCCCCGCTCGCGCAGCGGCGGCACCGTGAGCGGGAACACGCTCAGACGGTGGAACAGATCGGCGCGGAAATTCCCCGCCAGCACCTCTTCGCGCAGATCGCGGTTCGTCGCCGCCAGCACGCGCACATCCACGCGTAAGCTGCGATCGTCTCCCACGCGTTGAATATCGCCATACTGCAACACCCGCAGCAGTTTGGCCTGGAGCGAAAGGGAGAGTTCGCCAATTTCATCGAGGAACAGCGTGCCGTTATCGGCCATTTCGAACTTGCCGCTGCGGTTGCTGATCGCCCCGGTAAAGGCCCCTTTGACGTGTCCGAACAGCTCACTTTCCGCCACGCTTTCCGGCAGCGCCGCGCAGTTGAGATAGACCAGCGGATTCACCGCACGGGGCGAGGCTTCGTGGATCGCTTTCGCCACCAGCTCTTTACCGGTGCCGGTCTCCCCGAAGATCAGCACGTTCAAATCAGACGCGGCGACAATCTCAATCTCTTTTTTGAGCTGCGCCATGCCTGGCGAAAGGCCGATCATTTCGGTGTGCGCCACCTGCTCAAACGCCGTCGGGCTACCCGGAAGAATATTCTGGCTCTCCAGCTGTTCTATCAGCAGGGCGTTGTTCAGCGCCCCGGCCGCCAGCGCAGCAATCAGCCGTAGCTCTTCGTCGCTGAAGGTATCGAACTGATCCGGCGACATGCCGTCGAGGGTTAACGCACCAATCAGGTTCTGCCCGGCAAACAGCGGCAGGCCGATACAGGCGTGCACCTTCAGGCTCTCCTGCCCGGGGATCAGGCCGTCGTAAGGGTCGGGCAGATCGCTGTCCGCCGGGAAACGCACCACGTCACCCGCACGGGCGATGGTTTCCAGACGCGGGTGGCCCTCCAGGGTAAAGCGCCGCCCGAGTACGTCCTTCGCCAGACCGTCGATAGCCAGCGGAATAAACTGCCGCCCTTCGTAACGCAGCAGCGCCGAGGCATCGCAATCCAGCACGTGACGCAACGTGGAGATCAGCCGCTGAAAGCGGTCCTGATGACCAATACCGGTTTGCAGTTCTATGGCGATCTTCGCCAGCACATCTACGGAAAAGCTCATCTCTGCCTCACTGTCATTTTGACAATACATAGTGTCATATTGACAATTTTTAAGATAGTCAAAATGACTACCTATTTGGGAGCATCAAAATATAAATACATTATTTTCAATAATTTAAAAAGTTGGCACGCAACTTGATATATGACAGTCATCTTATTTGAAAACGCCGTATTAAGTTGAGGTTGCTATGTCTATTCTGGTTAAAAATAACATTCATTGGGTGGGTCAACGTGACTGGGAAGTACGTGATTTTCACGGGACGGAATACAAAACGCTGCGCGGTAGCAGCTACAACAGCTATCTCATTCGTGAAGGTAAAAACGTCCTGATCGATACCGTCGATCACAAATTCAGCCGCGAGTTCGTGCAGAACCTGCGCAGCGAAATCGATCTGAATGAGATCGACTACATTATCATCAACCACGCGGAAGAGGATCATGCCGGGGCGCTGACCGAGCTGATGTCCCACATTCCGGATACCCCGATCTACTGCACCACTAACGCCATTGACTCCATCAACGGCCACCACCACCATCCGGAGTGGAACTTCCACACTGTGAAAACCGGCGACACGCTGGATATCGGCAACGGCAAACAGCTGATCTTCGTGGAAACCCCAATGCTGCACTGGCCGGACAGCATGATGACCTACATGACCGGTGACGCGGTGCTGTTCAGTAACGACGCCTTCGGCCAGCACTACTGCGACGAACGTCTGTTCAACGACGAAGTGGATCAGACCGAGCTGTTCGAACAGTGCCAACGCTACTACGCCAACATCCTGACCCCGTTCAGCCGTCTGGTCACGCCAAAAATCACCGAGATCCTCGGCTTCAACCTGCCGGTGGATATGATTGCCACCTCCCACGGCGTGGTATGGCGTGAAAATCCAACCCAGATTGTCGAACTGTACCTGAAGTGGGCGGCGGACTATCAGGAAGACCGCATTACGATCTTCTACGACACCATGTCCAACAACACCCGCATGATGGCGGACGCCATTGCCCAGGGCATCAACGAAGTTGACCCGAACGTGGCGGTGAAAATCTTCAACGTGGCGCGCAGCGATAAGAATGAGGTATTGACCAACGTCTTCCGCTCCAAAGGCGTGCTGGTGGGTACCTCCACCATGAATAACGTGATGATGCCGAAAATTGCCGGACTGGTGGAAGAGATGACCGGCCTGCGCTTCCGTAACAAACGCGCCAGCGCCTTTGGTTCACACGGCTGGAGCGGCGGCGCGGTAGACCGTCTCTCCACCCGTTTACAGGATGCCGGTTTTGAGATGTCCCTGAGCCTGAAGGCGAAATGGCGTCCGGATCTCGACGCGCTGGAAATCTGTCGCCAGCACGGTCGCGACATTGCCCGCCAGTGGGCGCTTGCGCCACTGCCGGAAACCGCACCCGCCGCGGCTGTTGCGCCGGAAGCCGTAGCAGAAGCCGCTCCTGCCGCTGCCGACCTCGGCCCTTGCATGCAGTGCAGCGTCTGCCAGTGGATTTACGATCCTGAGCTGGGCGAGCCGTTGCAGGATGTCGCGCCGGGTACGCCATGGAGCGAGGTGCCGGACAACTTCCTCTGCCCGGAATGTTCCCTCGGGAAAGACGTCTTTGATGAACTGGCAACGGAGGCAAAATGAGCCACGGCATCGTCATTATCGGCTCGGGCTTTGCCGCCCGCCAGCTGGTGAAAAATATCCGCAAACAGGATGCTAACGTGCCGTTGACGGTAATCGCCGCCGACAGCATGGATGAGTACAACAAGCCTGATTTAAGCCACGTCATTAGCCAGAATCAGCGCGCCGACGATCTCACCCGCCAGACGGCGGGGGAGTTTGCAGAACAGTTTAACCTGCGTCTGTTTCCGTACACCTGGGTGACCGATATCGACGCCGACGCCCACGTGGTGAACGCGAAAGATAAAACCTGGCACTACGACAAGCTGGTGCTGGCGACGGGGGCATCGGCGTTTGTGCCGCCGGTTGAGGGCCGCGAACTAATGGTCACGCTCAACAGCCAGCAGGAGTATCAGGCCAGCGAGACCCTGTTACGCGACGCCACGCGGGTGATGATTGTCGGCGGCGGGCTGATTGGCACCGAGCTGGCGATGGACTTCTGCCGGGCGGGAAAATCCGTCACCCTGGTTGACCACGCGGCCAGCATTCTGTCAGCGCTGATGCCAGCAGAAGTAAGCAGTCGCTTACAGCATCGTCTGACCGACATGGGCGTGCATCTGCTGCTGAAATCGCAGTTGCAGAGCCTGAGCAAAACCGAAACCGGCATTTGTGCGACGCTCGACCGCAACCGCAGCGTGGAAGTGGATGTGGTTATTGCGGCGACGGGGTTGCGCCCGGAAACCGCGCTGGCGCACCGCGCGGGCGCAGAGATCAATCGCGGCGTGAAGGTGGACAGCTACCTGCAAACCACCCAGCCGGACATTTATGCCCTGGGCGACTGCGCGGAAATTAACGGCCAGGTGCTGCCGTTCCTGCAACCGATTCAGTTAAGCGCCATGTTCCTGGCGAAAAACCTGCTCGGCGGCAACGCCCCGGTGAAATTACCCGCCATGCTGGTGAAGGTAAAAACGCCGGAACTACCGCTGCATCTCGCAGGTGAAACGCAGCGTCAGGATCTGGACTGGCAGATAGCCCTTTCGCCTCAGGGCATGGTGGCGCGCGGCACCGATACTGCCGGTCAGATGCGCGCCTTTGTGGTCAGCGAAGACAGAATGAAGGAGGCCTTCGCGCTGCTGAAATCGTTACCTGCTTAACCCTCGTCATGCCGGGCGGCGCTCCGCTTACCCGGCCTACAGTACTGCCACGCTTACTTAACCTTTGGATTTTATTGTCCACCGCCCCGATGTCCCGGGGCTTTTTTTATGGCTACCCTTTCAGCGTCAGGAGCGCACCACCAGCGCGTCATAACCGCGCCAGCGGTAGTTCGCCATCGAGATCAGCCAGCAGGCGACAAACAGCCCGACCACCACAAATCCGGCATCGCCCAGGTTATCGTTCACCGCGCCAATCAGATCCCACACGCCGCCGCTGAGGGAGAACTTGTCCATCAGCAGACCCAGCGCTTCCAGGCCGCCGATAAACAGCGCCACTACCACCGAAGTGCCGGTGATGGTCATGTTGTAGTACAGCTTGCGCTGCGGCTTGTTAAACGCCCAGCCGTAGGCGCCCACCATCAGCAGGTTATCGAGCGTATCCACCAGCGCCATGCCGCTGGCGAAGAGCGCCGGGAAGATCATGATCGACCACACCGACATCCCGCTGGAGGCGCTGGCGGCGGAGATCCCCAGCACGCCGATTTCGGTGGCCGTGTCAAAGCCGAGGCCAAACAGGAAACCGACCAGGTACATCTGCCAGCTTTTATTGACGAGGCGGAAGGTTTTGCCGAACAGCCAGTTCATGACGCCACCCTGTGCAGGCAGCGTGATGTCGCCCTGCGCCGGCCTGCCGTGTTTCAGTGCCTGAAAACTGCGCCAGACGCCGCGCAGGATCACCATATTCACCAGCGCCATCGCCAGCAGGAAGGTGGCGGAGACGGCGGTGCCAATCAGGCTGCCGGTTTCGTGGAACCATGCCATGTTTTTCTGAAACGCCGTGGCGGTAGCGGCGATAGCAATGGAGGCCAGCACCACGATGGTGGAGTGTCCGAGAGAAAACCATGCGCCCACGCCGGACGGGCGCTTGCCCTGCTGCATCATCTTACGCGTCACGGTATCAATCGCGGCGATATGGTCGGCATCCACCGCATGACGCAGTCCGTAACACCAGGCCAGCAGGCTGGCCGCCATCAGCGCCGTACTGTCGCTAAAGGTGTGCCACGCCAGCCCCCAGGCCAGCAGGTTAGCCATCCCGAGAGCCAGCAGCAGGCACGCTGCACGAGGTTCATTGCGTAAAAGTCGTAACATTTTAAGTCCTTTGTGAACATGATCGGGCGGCAGCAACCACCGCCTGCCCGAAGGAGATCGCTCCGTCACCTGCGGGCAGGCGCGAAGGAAAAAGAAGCGTGAAATCAGAAAGGTAATGACGAAGGCGCGCGCGCAGCAGGCGGTTGTGAAGGACGCCGCCGCTGAAGCACACCGTAGAGAGCGACCGTCGGCGGGCATGCGTTGCCGCCAGTTCGCTCAGCCCTTTTGCCAGCGCATCGTGAAAGGCCCAGGCGCGCTCGCCGGGCTCCGCCCGCCAGGCCAGCCACTGCTGCCAGAACAGCGCAAGGTTATCCGTCTGGAGCGTCACCGGATGATCAACCCCTGCACAGCGTTCGGCCAGCGCCTCCAGCCGGCACGCGGCTTCGCCCTCATAGCGTTGCGTTTCAATGCCCAGCGCACAGGCCACGGCGTCGAACAGACGACCACAGGAGGAGGCCCGCGGCGCATTGATACCGCGCGACACCGCCGTTGCCAGCAGCGGCCAGTTTTGACGCTGTACCACCTCAGTTTCCGGGTACTGCTGCCAGTCAGGTACGAACGCCAGACAGTGGGCGAGCAAATTGCGCCACGGCTGTTTTGCCGCCAGATCGCCCCCCGGCAGCGCAACGGCTGGCAGACCGCCCAGCCGTTCGCAGTCGCGATAGTTCACCCGCAGGCACTCGCCGCCCCACAGCGCGCCGTTCTCGCCCATGCCGATCCCGTCCAGCGTCAGGGCAATAACATCCCCGCCGTCGAGCGGCCAGCCGTTCTCCGCCAGACACGCTGCCGCATGCGCATGATGATGCAGCACGGTCTCAACGGGCAGCGCCTGCGTCCGGGCCCACTGTCGGGCGTGGTATCCCGGATGGGCATCGCACACCACACGCTCTGGCTGGAAAGCGTAGATCTCCTGCATCGTCGAGAGCGCGCTGCGCCACTGCGCCTCTACGCCCTCGTCGCTCAGATCGCCAAAATGCTGGCTCAGCACCGCCTGGTTGCCACGTACCAGGCAGAAGGTATTTTTCATCTCCGCGCCGGTGCATAACATGGGCGGGATGTCGCGGAATCCGGCGGGCAATGTGATTGCATCCGGCACAAAACCGCGTGCGCGACGCAACATCGTGCCCTCCTGGTCCATCACTGAATCATCCATCCGTTGCAGGATGTCGCGGTTGTGCAGCAGGAAGCCGTCAGCGATGTCACTGAGTTCTTCCAGCGCCTGCTGGTTGTTTATGACGGGTGGATGGCCACTTAGGTTGCCGGAGGTCATCACCAGCGGACGCTGACAGTCCAACATCAGCAAATGCTGGAGCGGGTTCGCAGGCAACATCACGCCGACCGTATTCAGCCCCGGCGCAATCTCCTCAGGAAACGCTGGAAGGCAGGCTTTTGGCGTCAGCATAATCGGCGCAGCGGGTGAACGTAACAGCGTCTGGATGGCCTTCGGCAGATCGTTCGCATGCGGGATCATCACCGCCAGCGGCCTGGTCGGGCGCTGCTTGCGTGCCCGTAATTTCCGAACCGCCTGCGGGTTAAGCGCGTCGCAGACCAGGTGAAAACCGCCCAGCCCTTTGACCGCCACAATCCCGCCGCCTTCCAGCATCGCCACCGCCGCGCTTAACGCCGATTCGCGGGCAGCAGCAGCCTCCCCGGCTCGCCACTCCAGCTGCGGCCCGCAGTCCGGGCAGGCAACCGGCTGGGCGTGAAAACGCCGATCAGCCGGGTTGCGGTACTCCGTTTCACAAGGCACACAGAGCGGGAATGGCGCCATTGACGTGGCCGGGCGATCATAGGGCATGGCGCGGATAATGGTAAACCGCGGCCCGCAGTGGGTGCAGTTGATAAACGGGTAACGATAGCGGCGCTCGCGGGGATCGCGCAT
Organism: Enterobacter cloacae complex sp. IR5459; assembly: GCF_049238005.1. Lineage (NCBI taxonomy): Bacteria > Pseudomonadati > Pseudomonadota > Gammaproteobacteria > Enterobacterales > Enterobacteriaceae > Enterobacter > Enterobacter cloacae complex sp. IR5459. The sequence continues at coordinate 551,735 of NZ_JBMKIG010000001.1, read as the reverse complement.
TTCAGCCAGACACGCCGGGCAGGTGGCGGCATCCGGTACGATTTGCGTATCCATCGCCCCGCGATCGCTGTGGCGGATGGTAAAGTCCTCAGGCATGTCCGCCCAGGTGAACGGCTGCGTTTCAACGCGATCGATGCGCGCCAGCGGTGGGCAGTCCTGATGCAGCCTCGCGGTAAAGTCCCCCCCATTACCCGCGAGACGCACCAGGACACCCTCTCCGTCGTTGCAGACATCGCCCACAAGCTTCAGCCGGTGCGCCAGCTGCCAGACGAAGGGCCGAAACCCCACGCCCTGCACCTTGCCGCGCACCCGCAGCTGAACGCCGTTGCTGCTCATACGGTTCAGAACAGCAGTGATGACGAGGTGTCGAACGCCGCGCGGCGACGTTTTTCGGCACTCATCTGTTCGAGCTTGTCTCGATCGACGCAGACCAGCGCGTGCGTCGGACAGGCTTCCATACACGCCGGACCGGCGTCGCGGTGGTAGCAGAGGTCACATTTATTGGCTTCGGCTTTCTCCGCGCGCACGCTCAGCCCGATACCGCTGTTGCGAACCACCGGGCGAACCACCACCTCCATCGCGCCATACGGACACGCCACCGCACAGGTTTTGCACCCGATGCAGCGCTCCTGCATCACATGCACGAAGCCTTTCTCGCGCTTAATCGCCCCGTTCGGACAGACGTTGGCGCACGGCGCGTCTTCACACTGGCGACAGATAGCGGCGGTAGAAATATTCACGCCTTTAATGACGTGGATGCGCGGCAGAAAGGTATCAGGGGTGAGAGAGGCGCAATCCTGCTCTGCCTGATGGGACACCACGCACGCCACTTCACAGGTACGGCAACCAATGCATTTGCTGGCATCGGCCATAATAAAACGGTTCATCTGCTTCTCCGGCATAACTGTTATGCGCGAAGCTATTCATAAACCGTGCCAATATTTAATGCGTTGATTTTAAAGCGAAATAAAAAGAAGTAGTTCTGTCATCGTCATTAGTGACGATGACAGATGTCGACGTCAGCGATGCGGGCCGTCAATGACGGAGTCGCGCAGGATAAGCTCGCCGGAGAAGGTTTGCTGAGGCTTAAACTCACCGCCGTCGAGCATGAAAATCAGGCGGCTGATGGTCTCCTGGATCATCTCCGTTACCGGAATACGCACGCTGGAGAGGGACGGCACGATATAGGGCGCGATTGCCACGTCGTCAAAGCCGATGACGGACACCGCGCCCGGCGTGGCGACGCCGCTCTCATGCAGCTGCCTGATGGCGCCAATCGCCATATCGTCGTTACTCGCCACCAGCGCGGTAAACGCTTCGCCGCGGGTGAGCAGCTGAGAGACCGCCGCCGCGCCGCTGGCCGGGCTCCACTTCCCTTCGGCGATCAGCGCGTCGCGAACTGCAATCCCGTGCTGCGCCAGCGCGTCCTTGTAGCCGGAAAGACGCTCCACCCCGGTGGGGGAATCCAGCGAACCGGTGATAAACGCAATCTCCCGGTGGCCTTTCGCGATCAGCTGCGATACCGCGTCCTGACACGACGCTTTATGCTCGGACCAGACGCTGTGGCTGCTGTTTTTCCGCAAACGGCGGTTGAGCACCATGATCGGCTGCTCGCATTTCTCAATGATCTCGTCCAGCGCTTCCACGCTCAGAAAACGCGGGTAGATGATCACCGCGTCGCAGCGCATGTCGAGCAGGTACTGGATCGCCTCGCGCTCCTCTTCGGCGCTGTGCTTGCCGTCCGCCAGGATCAGCTGGCGCCCCTTCTCTTCCGTCATCCGCGCGGCGTTAAACAGCAGCTCGCTAAAGTAGACCCCATGGTACAGGGTGTTCGTCACCACCAGCCCCAGGGTCTGGGTGCGTTTGGTCGCCAGGTTTCGCGCCAGCAGATTGGGGCGATACCCGCTTTCTTCGATGGCCTGAAACACGCGGTCTTTCGTCTCCTGGCTGACGTAACCGTTCCCCGACAGCACCCGCGAGACCGTCGCTTTTGACACGCCTGCCCGCTTCGCCACTTCCAGCATCGTGGTCATAGTGTTATTCCATTCAAAACTGATGAGCCGCAGTGTACTTCACCGCAGAAAAATTGTCGCAGCGGCGTTATCACGCTTTTTACGGCCACGAGTGATCGTCATCACGAAACTAAAAAATGAATAAAAAGCGATCTTGTTTCATTAAAAGAAACTCATGATGATTATGTGAAACCGGTTTCCTACACTTCACACAACGATAACAGGATCACATCCGATGGCAAAAAATTACGCTGCGCTGGCAAACGACGTTGTTAGCGCGCTGGGCGGTAAAGAGAACATCGTCGCCGTCACCCACTGCATGACGCGCCTGCGCTTCGTTCTGAAAGACGAAAGCCTTACCGACACCGCGCGCCTGAAAAGCATCAGCGGCGTGCTCGGCGTGGTGCGCAACGATAACCAGTGCCAGGTGATCATCGGCAACACCGTGTCCCAGGCATACCGTGAAGTGGTGAGCCTGCTGCCCGCTAACCTGCAACCTGCCGTAGCGGAAGGTCCACAGAAGCTCACGCTGCGCCGGATTGGCGCCGGGATCCTCGACGCGCTGATCGGCACTATGTCTCCGCTGATCCCGGCGATCATCGGCGGGTCAATGATCAAGCTGCTGGCGATGATCCTTGAGATGACCGGCGTGCTGGGCAAAGGTGACCCGACGCTGACGATCCTGACCGTTATCGGCGACGGCGCGTTCTTCTTCCTGCCGCTGATGGTGGCGGCTTCCGCAGCGGTGAAGTTCAAAACCAACATGTCCCTGGCAATCGCCATCGCGGGCGTGCTGGTTCACCCGAGCTTTATCGAGCTGATGGCCAAGGCCGCGCAGGGCGAGCACGTTGAGTTCGCGTTCATTCCGGTGACGGCGGTGAAATACACCTATACCGTTATCCCGGCGCTGGTGATGACCTGGTGCCTGTCGTACATCGAACGCTGGGTGGATCGCATTACCCCGGCGGTGACGAAAAACTTCCTCAAGCCGATGCTGATCGTGCTGATTGCCGCCCCGCTCGCCATCGTGCTGATTGGCCCGCTGGGGATCTGGATCGGCAGCGCCATCTCCGCGCTGGTCTACACCATTCACGGCTATCTGGGCTGGCTCTCCGTTGCCATTATGGGCGCGCTGTGGCCGCTGCTGGTGATGACCGGGATGCACCGCGTGTTTACGCCGACCATCATCCAGACCATTGCCGAAACGGGCAAAGAAGGGATGGTGATGCCGTCGGAAATCGGCGCCAACCTGTCGCTCGGCGGTTCATCGCTGGCGGTAGCGTGGAAAACCAAAAACCCGGAGCTGCGCCAGACGGCGCTGGCCGCGGCGGCCTCCGCCATCATGGCGGGGATCTCTGAACCGGCCCTGTACGGCGTGGCGGTACGCCTGAAGCGTCCGCTGATTGCGAGTCTGATCAGCGGCTTTATCTGCGGCGCGGTGGCAGGAATGGCCGGTCTTGCCAGCCATTCGATGGCGGCGCCGGGGCTGTTTACCAGCGTGCAGTTCTTCGACCCGGCCAACCCGATGACCATCGTCTGGGTGTTTGGCGTGATGGGTCTGGCAGTGGTGCTGTCGTTTGTGCTGACCCTGCTGTTAGGGTTTGAGGATATCCCGGTAGAAGACGAAGCCGAAAAAGCACGCGCCCTGCAAACCGCACCGGTACAGAACAAAGCAGCAGAAGCATAAACTGAAAGCGAGGTAAGAATGTCTGTTTTTCCACAAGGATTTTTATGGGGCGGCGCGCTTGCCGCCAACCAGAGTGAAGGGGCTTACCGTGAAGGCGGCAAAGGACTGACGACGGTCGATATGATCCCCCACGGCGCAAACCGCCTGGCGGTAAAAGTCGGCAAGGAAAAACGGTTTTCGTTGCGGGACGACGAATTCTACCCGAGCCACGAGGCGATTGATTTTTACCATCGCTACAAAGAAGACATCGCCCTGATGGCGGAGATGGGCTTTACGGTGTTCCGCACCTCGATTGCCTGGAGCCGCCTCTACCCGAACGGCGACGAACCGCTGCCGAATCAGGAAGGCATTGCCTTCTACCGCGCGGTGTTCGAGGAGTGCAAAAAGTACAACATCGAGCCGCTGGTGACCCTCTGCCACTTCGACGTGCCAATGCACCTGGTGACGGAGTACGGCTCCTGGCGCAACCGTAAGATGGTCGATTTCTTCGCCCGCTACGCCCGCACCAGCTTCGAAGAGTTTAACGGGCTGGTGAAATACTGGCTGACCTTCAACGAAATCAACATCATGCTGCACAGCCCGTTTTCCGGCGCGGGGCTGGTGTTTGAGGAAGGTGAAAACGAAGACCAGGTGAAATACCAGGCCGCGCACCACGAGCTGGTGGCGAGCGCGCTGGCGACTAAAATCGCTCACGAGGTGAACCCGGAAAATCAGGTCGGCTGCATGCTGGCGGGCGGTAACTTCTATCCCTACTCCTGCAAGCCGGAAGACGTGTGGATGGCGCTGGAGAAAGACCGCGAGAACCTGTTCTTTATCGACGTGCAGGCGCGCGGCAGCTATCCGGCCTACTCTGCCCGCGTATTCCGCGAAAAAGGCGTCGTGATTGTGAAAGACCCGGGCGATGACGAACTGCTGAAAAATACCGTCGACTTTGTCTCGTTCAGCTACTACGCCTCGCGCTGCGCGTCGGCGGACATGAACGCGGGCAACACCAGCGCGGCGAACATCGTGAAGTCCCTGCGCAACCCGCACATTCAGGTGAGCGAGTGGGGCTGGGGTATCGACCCGCTCGGCCTGCGCATCACTATGAACATGATGTACGACCGCTACCAGAAGCCGCTGTTCCTGGTGGAAAACGGTCTGGGAGCGAAAGATGTCATTGATGAAAACGGCGAGATCAACGACGACTACCGCATCAGCTACCTGCGCGAGCACATCCGCGCGATGGGCGACGCGATTGAGGACGGCGTTCCGCTGCTGGGCTACACCACCTGGGGCTGCATCGACCTGGTCTCGGCCTCAACCGGGGAGATGAGCAAGCGCTATGGATTTGTCTACGTCGACCGCGACGACGCCGGGAACGGCACGCTGGAACGGAAACGCAAGAAATCGTTCGGATGGTATAAGAAGGTGATTGCGAGTAACGGGGGGGATCTCGAGTAGCCTGTTGCCCTCACTCCAGCCCTCTCCCACAGGGAGAGGGAGATGGGTTTGGTAGGCCGGGTAAGGCGAAGCCGCCACCCGGCACTGCTCAGAGCGGAGAAAAACCTCCATCTCCAACCCACCCGGCAAGCCGTGAATACACCCCCTCCACCGCCTCTTTCACCGGCGGCGTCATCGGGTAATAAAACCCGACAATATCCGGCTGAATGCCCAAAAACAGCACCTCGCCCACGTCGTCTTTGATCTGATCCACCAGGTAGTTCAGCGGCATATTGTGGGTGGTCATCATAAACATCTCGGCGATGTCGTCCGGGTCAATCAGGCGGATCTCGCCGGGGTTAAGCCCCATATCGGTGGCATCGACGATTAACAGCCTGTCCGGATGCAGTTCACGGATGGCGACCACGTCGTTTTCCGGCGCGCTGCCGCCGTCAATCACCACCCAGTTGCCCGGCGGGTTTGCGGCGCACAGTTCCGCCAGCAGCGGACCCGCGCCGTCGTCGCCCATCATGCTGTTGCCGACACACAGTAAAACGTCAGTCACGTAATCTCCTCACCATCAGGTAGATGGCGCTCTCCTGATGAATATCGTGCAGCATGCCGAGCAGCGTTTTGCTCCACGCCTGCTGCGCCGGGGTTTGTACGCTCAGCGCCGCGTCAAAGGCGTTAGCGAGCATCGCAATGTGGTTGGCGTCGATGACGATCTCGCCATACTTCGGCACGCCCTCCATCTTGCGCCGCGCCGTACTGCCCTCCTCCAGCGTGGCGATCCACGCCAGGTATTCCGGCCACGGGCAGGTTAACGCCGCCTCCAGACAGTCGATCACCCCAAGGTGGTGCCCAATCGCCAGGCTGTAGTAAACCACCTGCTGCGCCGCATCCGGCGTGGCGTCGTTCTCATCAATAAACTTACGGCTCAGCTGGCTGAACACCACCGTTTCACTCATCGGATACGCGCCTCATCCACAATGTTGTTCAGGTTCGCCACGATCTCATTGAGACGCGGATCGTTTTCCGCCTCCAGCCAGCGCGCCACCTGATGGTCGCCCTGGCTGAGCAGACGCAGATAATCGTCGGCAATCTGGCGTCCGTAGCGGTAGCCCGCCAGCCTGCGTGCCGTGCGGTCGATCTTCACCCGCAGCGGCTGCACCATGTCCGGGTGCAGGATAGTGGCTGGCTGGTTGTCCAGCTCGCCTGGCTCGCGGGCGTGGATCTTCTGCTCCAGCAGGCCGAGCGCCATGGCAAAACCGTACAGCGTGGCGGCGGGCGTCGGCGGGCAGCCCGGAATGTAGACGTCCACCGGCACGATTTTGTCGGTACCGCCCCAGACGCAGTAAAGATCGTGGAAGATGCCGCCGCTGTTGCCGCAGGCACCGTAGGAGATGCAGATTTTCGGATCCGGCGCAGACTGCCAGGCGCGCAGCGCAGGCGAGCGCATCGCGCGGGTGACCGCGCCGGTGAACAGCAGGATATCCGCGTGGCGCGGGGACGGCACCACCTTGATGCCGAAGCGCTCGGCGTCAAACAGCGGCGACAGCGTAGCGAAGATCTCAATCTCGCAGCCGTTGCAGCCGCCGCAATCCACGCGGTAGACGTAGGCCGAGCGTTTGATTTTTTTCAGCAGCGACGCCTTCATGCTGGCGATGGATTCATCCACCGTCATCGGCACCGGAATGCCGTTAGCGTCGCGTGGGCCAAGTAAATTTTCCATCAGCTGGCCTCTCTCATGTGGCGGGTGATATCAATGCGGTCGGATGGCAGCAGGCACTTCTGTCGCTTGCACGCCGGGCAGGTTTCAAAGCTTTCACGGTGATGCTCCGCGCGGGCGTCGCCGTTGTGCTGCAGCAGCGCGATGGCGTAGTCGATCTCTTTCTGCACGGCGAACGGGCGCTGGCAGACGCGGCAGTGGCACAGGTCAAACCGCGACTGCTGCAGGAAATCCTCTTTCTTCCACACCGCCAGCTCGTACTCCTGCGACAGGCGAATGGCGACCGTCGGGCAGACCTCTTCGCAGCGGCCGCAGAAGATGCAGCGTCCAAGGTTAAACTGCCAGGCCAGCTCGCCGGTTTTAAGATCCGTTTCCACCGTCAGGGCATTCGACGGACAGGCGTTGACGCAGGCCGCGCAGCCGATGCACTGCTGCGGGTTGTGCTCCGGCTTGCCGCGAAAGTTTTTGTCGACCGGCATCGGCTCCAGCGGATAGCGGCTGGTCTGCGTGCCGGTTTTGATCACTTTTTTGATAAAGGTAAACATGACGAATCCTTATTTCAGCGGCGAGTTCTTACGTTCGATGCTGTAGCGCTCAAGCTCTTTGTACGGCACCACCTGGCTTTTCTTCTTGCGCACGTCCACGACGGTCATGCGGTCGGTGCAGGAGTAACACGGGTCGAGGCTGCCGATGATCAGCGGCGCGTCGGAGACCGTGTTGCCGCGAAGCATGTAGCGCAGGGTTGGCCAGTTGGCGTAGGTCGCCGCACGGCAGCGCCAGCGGTAGAGCTTCTGGTTGTCGCCGGTCATGCTCCAGTGGATGTCGTCCCCGCGCGGCGCTTCGGCAAAGCCGAGGGCAAAGCGGTTTGGAATGTAGGTGAAGCCCTCCACCATCAGCGGGCCGCCCGGCAGGTTGTCCAGACCGAAGTCGATCATGTTCAGCGCGGTGAACACCTCGTTGATGCGCACCTTCAGGCGGGAAATGACGTCGCAGCCCTGCTCGCTGTGCACGGTCATCGGCAGCAGGCCGTAGCCGACGAACGGGTGATCGGCACGCGTGTCGCGGGCGTGGCCGCTGGCGCGCACCATCGGGCCGACGTTGCTGAAGTCGCGGGCAATCTCCGGGTCAAGACGGCCAATGCCCACGGTGCGCTGCTCGATGTTGGGCGTGCTGAGCAGCATGTCCACCAGCTCCTGCACGTCCCGGCGCATCTGCTGCGCCAGCTGGCGGGTCTGGATCATGTCGTCTTTCAGCAGGTCGCGGCGGATCCCGCCGATCAGGTTCAGGCCGTAGGTTTTACGCGCCCCGGTAAGGATCTCCGCCATCTTCATCGACGCCTCGCGCACGCGGAAGAACTGCATAAACCCGGAGTCAAATCCGACGAAATGGCAGGCCAGGCCGAGGTTCAGCAGGTGCGAGTGCAGGCGCTCCACCTCCAGCAGAATGGCGCGGATCATCTGCGCGCGTTCCGGCACCACGATCCCCATGCCGTTTTCCACCGAGGTGGTGTAGGCGGTGCTGTGGGCAAAGCCGCAGATGCCGCACACGCGGTCAGAAAGAAACGTGACTTCGTTGTAGCCCATGCGGGTCTCCGCCAGCTTCTCCATGCCGCGGTGGACGTAGAACAGGCGGTAGTCGGCGTCGATAATGTTCTCGCCGTCGACGAACAGGCGGAAGTGGCCCGGTTCGTCAGAGGTAACGTGCAGCGGGCCAATCGGCACCACGTTATTCTTCTTGCTGCCCAGCTCGTTGATGAACTCGTAGGTTTCGCTGTCGGTGGTTGGGGCCGGGCGCTGGCGGTAGTCCATGCTGTCCTTGCGCAGCGGATAGAGTTCATCCGGCCAGTCGTCCGGCAGCACCAGGCGACGCTCGTCAGGCAGGCCAACCGGCATCAGGCCGTACATGTCGCGCACTTCGCGCTCGCCCCAGACGGCGGCAGGCACGCGCGGCGTGACGGACGGGTATTCCGGTTTATTCGGGTCGACCTCGACGCGCACGGTGATCCAGCACTTCTCGCCCTGCTCCATCGACATCACGTAGTACACCGCGTAACTGCCGCACAGCTGGCGCTCGTCGTTACCGAACAACACCGACAGCCAGCCGCCCTGCTGGTAGTAGAGAAACTCCACCACTTCCGGCAGATAGTTCACCTTAATGGTGACGGTGATCTGGTCTTTGGTTTGCCAGGACTCCTCCAGCACCACGCCCGGGAAAGCCTGATGCAACGCGGCGAGATACTGCTGACCTTTCTTTTCTTCAGACATAAACACTCTCTTTAATCACGCCACCAGCAAGGAGACGAACGCTAAAAATGCAAAACCAAAACCAGCCCAGGTAATGCGTGACGTTTCGACAAAACGCAGGCGCGCCATGCTGTTTTCAAACAGGGCAATGACCAGCACGCCGATAAGCAGCTTGAGCACAGCCACCACCACGGCCAGCAGCAGGCCGCCCGCAGAGAAGTGCGTCATCTGCCCCCACGGGAAGAAAACGCCGACGAACATCTGCAACACCACCAGCTGCTTGAGACTGATGCCCCACTTCAGCACCGCAAAGCCGTAGCCGCTGTACTCGGTGAGCGGCCCCTCCTGTAATTCCTGCTCCGCTTCCGCGAGATCGAACGGCAGCTTGCCCATCTCGATAAACGTGGCGAACGCGCAGGCGCAGAGCGCCAGCACCAGCGGGAGCGAACGTGAAACCGGCCAGTGGTAAACGGTGTCGGTGATAAAACTGATGTGGGTCGAGCCTGCAACCTGCGCGGCGACCCACAGCCCCAGCAGCAGAATTGGCTCAACCAGCACGCCGAGCATCGCCTCGCGGCTGGCGCCGATACCCGTAAACGGGCTGCCGGTGTCCAGGCCCGCAATCGCAAAGAAGAAACGCGCGATGGCGAAGAGGTAGATCAGCGTAATCAGATCGCCCAGCACCGGCAGCGGCGACGCCACCGTCACCACCGGCAGCGCGGTGGCGATGGTCAGCATCACGCCCACCATCACAAACGGCGTCAGGCGGAACACCCAGCCCGCGGCATCCGGCGCGACGCTCTGACGGGAGAGCAGTTTGAAGAGATCGCGGTACTCCTGGAGCACGCCAGGTCCGCGACGGTTGTGCAGCCGGGCGCGCGCCACGCGCGTGATGCCCGACAGCAGCGGCGCGGCGGCGAACAGCACCAGCGCCTGAAGAATTGCCAGTAACAGACTCATGTCAGGCTCCTCGTGAAATGACAATCACCACCAGCACCGCCAGCTCGAACAGCGCCAGGCGGCGGAACAGTACGGGCACGGCGGCCCCCTGCCAGCCCGGCACCCAGCCCACCGGGTTCAGCCAGTGGCGCAGCTTCAGCACGGCGGCAAAGTTCTCTTTCACCGGCATGGCGAAACCGTGGGCGGTGATGACCATCGACTGCTCGTGTTCGTAGCCGCAGGCCCACGCCGCGCCGCGCGAGCGGGAGGCGAGACGGTCGCGTCTGAAGAACAGCATCAGCACGAACGGCAGGAGCGGCGCGGCAATCAGCAGCAGCGCCATCATCGGCTGGGAAACGACGCTATGCGCCGTGACCAGCGGCAGCGGAATAGCGTGGCCCAGCAGCGGCAGCAGCCACGGCGCGGCAACCCCGCCCGCGATGCAGCACAGCGCCAGCGCGACCACGCTGGTGGTCATCAGTACCGGGGCGCAGCAGGCGTTTTCCGCTTCTCGGGTGCGCGGCGCGCCCAGGAAGGTGACACCGTAAACTTTAGCCATACACATCACCGCCAGCGCCCCGGTGATCGCCAGGCCCACCGCCAGCAGCGGGCCGAGTAAACGCCCGATAAACGCCTCGCTCTGGCCGAGGGCGAAGAAGGACTGATAAATCACCCACTCGCCGGCAAAGCCATTCAGCGGCGGCAGCGCAGCCATCGCCATCAGCCCGACCAGCATCGCCAGCGAAATGACGGGCATTTTTTTGCCAATCCCGCCGAGCTTCTCAATATCGCGGTGCCCGGTGCGGAACCAGACGCTGCCCGCGCCGAGGAACAGGGTGCTTTTAAACAGGCTGTGGTTGATAAGGTGATACAGACCGCCAATAAACCCGGCGGCAATCAGCGCCGGCTGGTTGAGCGCCAGCCCGGTGACGCCTGCGCCCATGCCGAGCAGGATAATCCCGATGTTCTCCAGGGTGTGGTACGCCAGCAGACGCTGGATGTTGTGCTCCATCAGCGCGTAGAGGCCACCGACGAACGCGGTGATCATCCCCGCAATCAGCAACGCCACGCCCCACCACAGCGGCGGCTGATCGCCCGTCAGGGTTATCGTCAGGATGCCGAACAGACCGACCTTCATCACCACGGTGGAGAACAGCGCAGCGGCCGGGGCTGAGGCATTGGCATGCGCCTGCGGCACCCAGCCGTGCAGCGGGATTATCCCGGCCAGCAGGCCAAAACCGACTACGCCCAACAGCCAGACGTCGTTGCCCAGCGGCTGGCCGTTAAGCGCGGCGAAATCCAGCGTGCCAAAACGCTGCCACACCAGCCAGCAGGCCAGCGCCAGCAGCAGCGTGCCGAGACGTCCGAGCGCAAACCACAGCTTGCCGGAGGCGCTGCATCCGGTCAGGAACACGCCGCACAGGGCCATGATTTCAGCCATCACCACCAGCGCGCCGAGGTTGCTGGCGACAACGGTACAGACCGCGGCGGCCATCAACAGGTTAACCAGCAGGCCGTTGGCTTTGGTGTGCTGATGGCGGTGCCAGTCGATATTAAACAGGCTGATAAACAGCCCGCACAGGCCAAAGGTTATCAGCCAGATGGCGTTCAGCGGCGTAAGCTCAACGGCGTGGTGAATCAGCGGGATGAGGGTGTCGACGGATTGCCCGTCGATCAGGACAACCCCGCCCGCCGCCAGCGTCATCAGGCTGCCGACCGCCCCGCCGATACCGGCAATCACGCCGCTCAGCGTTTTATGGAAGGCGAGGAGCAGCGCCAGGACAGCGGCGGCGGCAAACCAGGCCACGCCGCTGGTCATCATAACTATCGCGTTCATTTCGCCCCCTCGTAAAGCGCCCGCAGCAGCGAAAGATCGCCGACGTCGGTATTGATGGTCAGCTCACGCTTGCGTTTGCTGGTGCGAGCGATGTCGCGGATGTTGACCTGGACCAGCGCCCGGGTCGGGCAGGTCCGCACGCAGGCCGGACCCTGCTCATCGAAGCTGCACAGGTCGCACTTCACCGCAACGGCGCGAATGCCCGGTACCCAGTCCAGCAGCGTGCTCACGCCTGCCGGAGCCGGCGGCGCAGGCGGCGCTTTCGGGGTATTGGCATTCGCCGGAATATGCAGCGGACGGCTGCCGGAAAACTCAATGGCGCCGAACGGACAGGCGATGCCGCACAGCTTGCAGCTCACGCACAGGCTTTCGTTCAGCTGTACCGCGCCGTCAACGCGGGTGATGGCATTGACAGGACAAACGCCCGCGCACGGGGCGTCTTCACAGTGGTGACAGAGCTGCGGGGCAGACTCTTTCTCATTACGCATGACGCGCAGGCGCGGCATGGACTGTAGCCCGTGCAGGCGGTGCGTTTCCGAACACGCCGCCTCACAGGTCCGACAGCCAATACAGACCGTCGAGTCAGCAATTACAAAACGGTTCACCGGGTCATCCTCTGGTGATGGTCATTTTTGACGAAAAAAAACTGTCTTATCGACACTTCTCGACACTCGCTTTTCAGGCCACGTTCGCGGAGGATTTTCCGTCGATCAGCTGTTTCAGGTTGATCGGCTGATCGTGCTCAACGGCGGCGTAGAGGCCGTTATAAACCGGCGCTATTTTCTCCAGATAGTGCTCCAGCACCTGCTGGCGATCGCGGTTGCTGACGTGACCGTCCACCATGCCGTCGGCCATCAGTTGAGCTTTCGCAATACACTGTTTTTCACCCTCTTTTGTCTCAACGTAATACTCAATGGTGTGGCTGTTGAAGCTCTCCGCCAGGGTGACAAAAATCGTGAAGTGACCAAACAACACAAAGCGCATGTCCCCCTGCGCCGCGCAGCTCATGGCATGGTGCAGACGGGCTTTTGACAGGGTGATCCCCTGAATCAGAGAGTTGCAGTAGAGGTGCCACTGATCCTGAAGCTGCTGATGACGTTGCGCGATGTAATCCGCTTTTTCGCTAATTTCCCAAATAGTCATAAAAGGTATCCGGTTAATGGAGTTAGCGGCTGTTAAGCAGTTTTCGTGCCAGTTTTTAATTTGTTGATTTAAATAGATTTTAACAAGAGACGTACTGTCACCGCCGCGGTGTCGACGTGTCATTTCGACAGCGTTGACATCGTCACGCCGTAACGCAAATCAAGCTGGCACTGTTATTGCATTGAAGGGGCAATTCATTAAGGAGGCGTCATGCACGAAATCACCCTCTGCCAGCGGGCACTGGAACTTATCGAACAGCAGGCTGTGCAGAACCATGCGAAGCGCGTGACCGGCGTCTGGCTGAAGGTCGGGGCGTTTTCCTGCGTCGAGACCAGCGCCCTCACCTTCTGTTTTGAGCTGGTGTGCCGCGGCACGCTGGCGGAAGGTTGCGCACTGCATATCGAGGAGCAGCAGACAGAGTGCTGGTGCGAACAGTGTCAGGAGTACGTCACGCTGTTGTCATCGAAGGTACAGCGCTGTCCACAGTGCCAGAGCAGCGGGCTGCGCATCGTGGCGGATGACGGTATGCAGATCCAACGCCTCGAAATCGAGAAGGAGTAAAGTATGTGTAGTACCTGCGGTTGCGCTGAAGGCAACCTGTATATCGAAGGGGATGAACACCGCCCCCACTCCGCGTTTCGCTCCGCGCCCTTTTCCCCTGCCCCGCGTCCCGCGGCGGCACTGACCGGCATCACCTTCGCGCCGCAGCGTTCCGACGCGGGTGACCTGCATTACGGCCGCGGCGAAGCGGGCACCCACGCGCCGGGCATCAGCCAGCGCCAGATGCTGGAGGTGGAGATTAACGTGCTGGATAAAAACAACCAGCTCGCCGTCCGCAATCGCGCCCGCTTTGCCGCGCGCGAACAGCTGGTGCTGAACCTGGTCTCCAGCCCCGGCTCCGGTAAAACCACGCTGCTGACCGAAACCCTCAAACGGCTGAATAAACGTGTCTCCTGCGCCGTTATCGAAGGTGACCAGCAAACGGTAAACGACGCGGCGCGCATCCGCGAAACCGGTACGCCTGCGATTCAGGTCAACACCGGGAAAGGGTGTCATCTGGACGCGCAGATGATTGCCGACGCCGCCCCGCGCCTGCCGCTGGCGAACAACGGCATCCTGTTCATTGAAAACGTTGGCAACCTGGTCTGCCCGGCAAGCTTCGACCTCGGCGAGCGGCATAAAGTGGCGGTACTCTCCGTGACCGAAGGGGAAGACAAGCCGCTGAAGTATCCGCATATGTTTGCCGCCGCCTCCCTCATGCTGCTGAACAAAGTCGACCTGCTGCCGTACCTGAATTTCGACGTGGATAAGTGCCTGGCTTACGCCCGCGAAGTGAACCCGGACATTGAGATCCTGCTGGTTTCCGCCACGCGCGGCGACGGGATGGACGCCTGGCTGAACTGGCTGGAGAACGAACGATGTGCATAGGCGTCCCCGGACAAATTCATTCCATCGACGGCAATCAGGCCAAAGTGGAGATATGCGGCATCCTGCGCGATGTCGACCTGACGCTGGTAGGCAGCCACGATGAGACCGGCGCATCGCGTCTCGGCCAGTGGGTGCTGGTCCACGTAGGTTTTGCCATGAGCGTGATTAATGAGGAAGAAGCCCGCGACACGCTGGATGCGCTCCAGAATATGTTTGACGTCGAGCCGGACGTGGGCGCCCTGCTGTATGGGGAGGAACGATAACACATGCGTTACGTTGATGAATATCGCGCGCCTGAGCAGGTGTTGCAGCTTATCGATCGCCTGAAGTCCCGCGCGTCGCTGCTGGACTACACGAAAGAAAAACCGCTGCGGATCATGGAGGTGTGCGGCGGACACACCCACGCCATCTTTAAATTTGGCCTCGACCAGCTGCTGCCGGAGAACATCGAATTTATCCACGGCCCCGGCTGCCCGGTGTGCGTGCTGCCGATGGGGCGCATCGACAGCTGTCTCGACATCGCCAGCCGCCCCGGTGTGATTTTTTGCACCTTTGGCGATGCCATGCGTGTACCGGGAAAAAATGGCTCGCTGCTCCAGGCGAAGGCGCGCGGCGCGGACGTGCGGATCGTCTACTCACCGATGGATGCCCTGACGCTGGCGATGGCTAATCCTGAGCGTAAGGTCGTCTTTTTCGGGCTGGGTTTTGAAACCACCATGCCCGCCACCGCCATTACCCTCCAGCAGGCGAAAGCCCGCAACGTCACAAACTTTTACTTTTTCTGCCAGCACATCACGCTTATTCCCACGCTGCGCAGCCTGCTGGAAGCGCCAGATAACGGTATCGACGCGTTTCTGGCGCCGGGCCACGTCAGCATGGTGATCGGCACAGAAGCCTACGGTTTTATCGCTGAACAGTACAATCGTCCGTTAGTGGTGGCTGGTTTCGAGCCACTTGATCTACTGCAAGGCGTGACCATGCTGGTTGAGCAGAAAATAGCGGCCCTGAGTGCGGTGGAAAATCAGTATCGCCGCGTGGTGCCCGATGCAGGTAACAGACGGGCACAGCAGGCAATAGCCGACGTGTTTAGCGTCGAAGGCGACAGCGAGTGGCGCGGACTGGGGCTGATTGCCGAATCCGGCGTACACCTGACGCCCGCGTATCGCGCCTTCGACGCCGAAGCGCATTTCCGACCGCAGCCGCAGCAGGTGTGCGACGATCCCCGCGCCCGCTGTGGCGACGTACTCACCGGAAAATGCAAACCTCATCACTGCCCGTTATTTGGCAACGCCTGTAACCCGCAAACCGCGTTTGGCGCGCTGATGGTCTCTTCAGAAGGGGCATGCGCCGCGTGGTATCACTATCGCAACCAGGAGTGTGAAGCATGAACACGGTGGAAATGGCGCACGGAAGCGGTGGACAGGCGATGCAGCAGCTGATTAACCGGCTGTTTATGGACGCCTTTGACAACCCCTGGCTCGCCGAGCAGGAAGATCAGGCGCGCATTGCGCTCTCAACCCTCACCGCACACGGTGACAGGCTGGCGTTCTCTACCGACAGCTACGTGATTGACCCGCTGTTCTTCCCGGGCGGCGATATCGGCAAGCTCGCCGTCTGCGGCACGGCAAACGACGTCGCCGTCAGCGGCGCGATCCCCCGCTACCTCTCCTGCGGGTTTATCCTCGAAGAAGGGTTACCGATGGAAACGCTCACGGCGGTGGTCAACAGCATGGCGCACACCGCCCGCGAGGCGGGGATCGCCATCGTCACCGGGGATACCAAGGTGGTGCAGCGCGGCGCGGCGGATAAGCTTTTTATCAACACCGCCGGGATGGGGGCGATCCCCGCCGATATTCACTGGGGCGCTCAACAGCTTTGCGCAGGCGACGTGCTGATTGTCAGCGGCACGCTGGGCTGCCACGGGGCAACCATCCTGAACCTGCGCGAAGGCCTGGGGCTGGACGGGGAACTGCGCAGTGACTGCGCGGTACTCACGCCGCTGATCCAGACGCTGCGCGACATGCCGGGCGTAAAAGCCTTGCGCGACGCCACGCGAGGCGGCGTGAATGCCGTGGTGCACGAATTTGCCGCAAGCAGCGGCTGCGGAATTGAGCTGACCGAGCGCGGCCTGCCTGTCAAAGGCGCCGTGCGCGGGCTATGCGAGCTATTAGGGCTAGACCCGCTTAACTTTGCCAACGAAGGCAAGCTGGTGATCGGCGTGGAACGCACGGCGGCGGAAGCCGTACTTGCACAGCTGCGCGCGCATCCATTAGGGAAAGACGCGGCCATCATCGGCGACGTGGTTGAGCGCAAAGGGGTGCGCCTGACCGGGCTTTACGGCGTGAAGCGTACGCTGGATCTGCCGCACGCTGAACCGTTACCCCGAATTTGCTAGACCGCGCCAAAAGCGGTCAGCGCTGAATTTCTCTTTTTGCCAGTTTCTATTGGAAAGCAACAATGCCGTATACACCGATGAGCGATCTTGGACAGCAGGGCCTGTTTGACATCACGCGCACACTTTTACAACAGCCCGACCTCGGCGCACTGAGCGATGCCCTGACGCGGCTGGTCAGGCAATCTGCGCTGGCGGACAGCGCCGCTATTGTGCTCTGGCATAGCGCAACCCACCGCGCGAGCTATTTCTCAACGCGTGATAACGGCAAAATCTTCGAATATGAAGATGAAACGTTTCTTGCCCACGGCCCGGTGCGGCGTATTCTCTCCCGCCCGGAAGCGCTGCACTGCAATTTTGACCAGTTTCGCCAGGCCTGGCCGAAGCTGGCAGAGAGCAACCTTTACCACCCTTTCGGCCACTACAGCATGCTGCCGCTGGCGGTGGAAGGGCAAATTTTTGGCGGCTGCGAGTTTATCCGCGATACCGACCAGCCCTGGAGCGAGGCGGAGTACGAACGCCTGCACACCTTTACCCAGATTGTGGCCGTTGTCGCGGAGCAGATCCAAAGCCGCGTCACCAATAACGTGGACTACGACCTGCTGAGCCGCGAGCGCGATAACTTCCGCATTCTGGTTGCCATCACCAACGCCGTGCTCTCCCGCCTGGACATGGATGAGCTGGTCAGCGAAGTATCAAAAGAGATCCATCACTATTTTAAAATCGATGCCATCAGCATTGCGCTACGCGGCAACCGGAAAGGCAAGCTGAACATCTACTCCACCCACTACCTTGATGAAGCTAACCCGGCGCACGAGCAGAGCGAAGTGGACGAAGCGGGAACGCTGTCCGAGCGGGTATTTAAAAGCAAAGAGATCCTGCTGCTCAATCTCAATGAACAGGATCCGGTAGCCCCCTACGAGCGGATGCTCTTCAACACCTGGGGCAACAAGATCCAGACCCTGTGCCTGCTGCCGCTGATGTCCGGCAACACCATGCTCGGCGTGCTCAAACTGGCGCAGTGCGATGAAGCCGTATTTACCACCGCCAACCTGAAGCTGCTGCGCCAGATCGCCGAGCGCATCTCCATCGCGCTGGATAACGCCCTCGCCTATCAGGAGATCCACCGCCTGAAGGAGCGGCTGGTGGACGAAAACCTGGCGCTGACCGAGCAGCTCAACAACGTGGACAGCGAGTTTGGCGAAATCATCGGGCGCAGCGATGCCATGTACAGCGTGCTCAAGCAGGTGGAGATGGTGGCGCAAAGCGACAGCACGGTGCTGATCCTCGGTGAAACCGGTACCGGGAAAGAGCTGATTGCCCGGGCGATCCACAACCTGAGCAACCGCAACAGCCGCCGGATGGTGAAGATGAACTGCGCGGCGATGCCTGCTGGCTTACTGGAAAGCGACCTGTTCGGCCACGAGCGCGGTGCCTTTACCGGCGCCAGCAGCCAGCGGCTGGGCCGTTTTGAGCTGGCGGATAAAAGCTCTTTGTTCCTCGACGAAGTGGGCGATATGCCGCTGGAGCTCCAGCCCAAGCTGCTGCGCGTGCTGCAGGAGCAGGAGTTTGAGCGCCTCGGCAGCAACAAGCTGATCCAGACCGACGTGCGTCTGATTGCCGCCACCAACCGCGATCTGAAAAAAATGGTCGCAGACCGTGAGTTCAGAAGCGATCTCTACTATCGCCTGAACGTGTTCCCGATCTGCCTGCCGCCGCTGCGCGAGCGCCCGGAAGATATTCCGCTGCTGGTGAAAGCCTTTACCGCGAAGATTGCCCGCCGGATGGGGCGAAATATCGACAGTATTCCTGCTGAAACGCTACGCACACTCTCGGCGATGGAGTGGCCGGGGAACGTGCGCGAGCTGGAAAACGTCATCGAGCGCGCGGTGCTGCTGACGCGCGGGAACGTGCTTCAGCTGTCCCTGCCGGAGGTTTCTCTTGCGGAAACGACCGTGGCCGCAACCGAGGTTGCGAAGGATGGAGAGGATGAATATCAGCTCATTTTGCGCGTGCTCAGGGAGACCAACGGCGTGGTGGCCGGGCCGAAAGGCGCGGCGCAACGGCTGGGGCTGAAGCGTACCACCCTGCTCTCGCGCATGAAGCGTCTGGGAATCGATAAAGAGAGCCTGAATTAACCCGTCATTCCGGCGCCGTATATGGCGCCGCCTTTCATCACTCTGCGTAATTGTCTCACATTGACACAATATATTTTCCTCTGTATAAAATTCCGCCTTAATAATGCGTTTCATTTGCATCAAAATAATTTTAATGAAGGTAGCGTTTAATGAAAAAGGTTCTCTGCGCGTTAGGCCTGGCGGTTGCATCAATGAGTACAGCTCTGGCTACCACGTACCCGCTCACGATAGAAAACTGCGGGTATAAAGAAACCTTCACCAAAGCGCCGGAACGCGTTGTGGCCCTGGGGCAGAATACCGTCGAGATCCTGCTTCTGCTGGGTCTGGAAGATAAGGTGAAAGCCAGCGCGTTCTGGCCGACCAAAGTATTGCCGCAGCTGGCTGAGCAGAATGCAAAAATCAAAACCCTGACCGTCGAAATTCCGACACTTGAATCCATTCTTGCGCAAAACCCTGATTTTGTTCCTGCACAGCTGCCGCTGCTGCTCGGGCCTGAAAGTAAGGTCGCAAAGCGTGAAGATCTGGCCACCGTTGGGGTAAACAGCTACTTGTCCCCGGGCATGTGCGCCACTAAAAAAGCCGCAGGCGACATGTACGGCAGCCGCCAGACGCTGTGGGACATGACCTACCTTTATCAAGAGATTGAGGATTTCGCCAAGATTTTCAACGTGGAAGCGCGCGGTCAGGCCGTTATCGCCGACTTCAAAAAACGTGAAGCCGACCTGCGCCAGGAGTTTGGCAAAAACAACAAAGACCTCTCCTTTGTTTTCTGGTTCTCAAGCTCCTCACCTTCGGCTGATGCCTATGTCGGCGGCAAAAACAGCGCCTCTGGCTTTATTGCTAACGTGCTGGGCGGCCATAACGCCATTACCTCTGAGACCGAATGGCCGACCGTGGGCTGGGAAAGTATTATTGCCGCTAATCCGGACGTGATTGTGGTCTCCAGCCTGGATCGTAACCGCTGGGCGCTGGACAACGCCGAAGAAAAAATCAAATTCCTGAAAAGCGATCCAGCCGTCAGCCAGATGGAGGCGGTGAAGAAGGGTCATATTGTGGTGATGGACGGCCAGGCCATGAACCCGACGATTCGCACGCTTTACGGTGCTGAGCAGGTCGGCGAACAGCTCAGAAAACTGGGACTGAACTGATGACCACCGCCGTACTTCAGATGCGGCAGGGGGTGCTCCTGACCACGTCATGCCTGCTCGCCTTCGTGCTGTTGTTTCTGGTGATCGCCCTTGGCGTCAGCATCGGTGAGTTGTCTATCCCGCTCAATAACGTGTTCTACGCCATCAGCAATAAGCTGGGGCTGACTGACGTTCCGCTCAACCGCATCTACGAGAGCGTCATCTGGGACTTTCGCCTCAGCCGCGCGCTGGTGGCGGCCTGTTGCGGAGCCGGGTTGGCCATCTGCGGGGCCGTATTGCAGAGCCTTTTGAAGAATGCGCTGGCGGAACCTTACGTGCTCGGCGTGTCGGCGGGAGCGTCAACCGGGGCGGTGTCAGTCGTCGTATTGGGTCTCGGCACCGGCGCAGTATCGCTTTCTGCGGGCGCGTTTGCCGGAGCCTTCGCCGCCTTTGCCTTCGTCGCCTTCCTGACCAACGGCGCGCGCGGCGGCAATGAACGCACGATCCTGGCGGGCGTAGCGGCCTCTCAGCTGTTTAACGCCATTACCGCCTATACCATCAGCACCTCTGCCAGCGCGCAACAGGCGCGCGACGTGATGTTCTGGCTGCTGGGCAGCTTTAGCGGCGTACGCTGGCCGGAATTCCAGCTGGCGCTGGTAGTGGTACTGGCGGGGCTGGCCGTCTGTCTTTATTATTCCCGTGCGCTGGACGCCTTTACGTTCGGTGATGATGCCGCCGCCTCGTTGGGCATTGCCGTGCCCTGGGTGCGCCTGGCCTTGTTTACCACCACCGCCCTGATCACCGCGACCATCGTCAGCATGGCGGGCTCTATTGGTTTTGTCGGGCTGGTCGTGCCGCACGTTATGCGTTTCCTGTTCGGGCCGCTGCACCGCACGCTGCTGATAGCCAGCGCGCTGGCGGGGGCGATCCTGATGGTGCTGGCCGACATCGCCTCGCGGATGCTGATTGCTCCGCAAAGCCTGCCGGTTGGCGTCGTTACCGCACTGGTGGGCGTACCGTTCTTCGCCGTGATTATCTACCGCTCAAGGAATAAGTAATGAGCATCTGCGCCGAGAAAATCACCTGGAAGGTAGGTAAAAAGATCATTGTGAATCATGTTTCGCTGAAGGTTTCCCGGGGCGAAACGGTGGGCCTGCTTGGCCCTAACGGCTGCGGTAAATCCTCGCTGTTGCGCATACTGGCAGGTCTGCGCCGCCCGGATGCCGGGTGCGTGACGCTGGACGGACAGGACATTGCCCGCATTGCCAAAAAGCAGCTGGCGCGGCGCGTGGCGTTTGTTGAACAGCACGGAATGACCGACGCCAATATGCGCGTGCGTGACGTCGTCAAACTGGGGCGAATTCCGCACCATTCTCCCTTCTCAAACTGGAGCGCGCAGGATGACGAAACCGTCACCGCCGCCCTGCAACGCGTGGATATGCTGGATCGCAGCGAACAGGGCTGGCTGAGCTTATCCGGCGGCGAGCGTCAGCGGGTACATATCGCCCGCGCGCTGGCGCAAACGCCCACCGAGATCCTGCTGGATGAACCGACCAACCATCTGGACATTCATCATCAGATGCAGCTCATGCAGCTTATCAGTGAGCTGCCGGTAACCAGCATCGTCGCCATTCACGATCTTAACCACGCATCCATGTTCTGCGATTCGCTGATTGTGATGCAGCAAGGGCAGATTGTGGCGACCGGAACGCCGCAGGAAATCTTATCCGAGGAACTACTCTGGGACGTCTTCAGGGTGAAAACCAGAATCGAGATCTCGCCGTACCACGGCAAAAAACACATCCATTTTATCGTGTAGGGGTGAGTTAAAACGATGCCTCTTCGCACTGCCACCACGCTCTGGCCGCCCGTTCTGCTGGGCAGCCAGTTCGTGTTTAACATTGGCTTTTACGCGGTCGTTCCCTTCCTCGCGATCTTCTTGCGTGACGATATGCTGCTCTCCGGCGGGCTGATTGGGCTGGTGCTTGGGCTGCGCACCTTTTCCCAGCAGGGGATGTTTATTGTTGGCGGCGCGCTTTCAGACCGGTTTGGCGCGAAGAGCGTGATCCTCAGCGGCTGCATCGTCCGCGTGGTGGGTTATTTACTGCTGGCCTTTGGGCAATCCCTGTGGCCCGTCATTCTGGGGGCCTGTCTGACGGGCGTTGGCGGCGCGCTGTTCTCACCGTCGATAGAGGCCCTGCTGGCAAAAGCGGGAACGCAAAGTGAGGCAAAGGGTAAACGCAGCCGCGCGGAGTGGTTTGCGCTGTTTGCGGTGTGCGGTGAACTTGGCGCCGTTCTTGGCCCGGTGATGGGTGCGCTGCTGACGGGGCTGGGTTTCCGCCAGGTTGCGCTCGCGGGGGCGGGAATATTTATCGTTGCGCTCGTGGTGCTCTTTTTCTGCCTGCCCGCGGCGCACCGCAGCACGAAGCCGCTGAAAATTCTGCCCTGGTGGACGACGTTCCGCCAGCCGCGTTTCGTCGCCTTTATCATCGCCTACAGTTCGTGGCTGTTAAGCTATAACCAGCTCTATCTGGCGCTGCCGGTGGAGATCCAGCGCGCCGGGGGGAACGAAAAAGACCTGGGACCGCTGTTTATGCTGGCATCGGTGCTGATCATTGTTCTGCAATTGCCCCTCGCCCGCTTCGCCCGAAAGGTTGGCGCGGTAAGGATTTTACCGGTGGGCTTTTTGCTGCTCTCCGCCGCGTTTGCCAGCGTGGCGCTTTTTGCCGCGACGGAGCCGCCGGAAGGCTGGCTGCGCCTGCTGCCCTCTGCAAGCTTTGTCACCCTTTTAACGCTTGGACAGATGCTGCTGGTGCCGTCGGCAAAAGATTTGATCCCACATTTTGCCGAGGAGTCAACGCTTGGAGCGCACTATGGCGCGCTCTCAACCGCCGGCGGCATCGCGGTGCTGGTGGGGAATTTAGGTTTAGGCAGCCTGCTGGATAAGGCGCTGGTGCCCTCGACGGAGGCCATTTACCCGTGGCTGCTGCTGGCGGTGTTTCCACTGTGCAGCGCGGTCGCGCTGAGCGTGATTTGTCGTCCACTGCGGCGCTGAGACGATTATTTTTTGGGCCGATACTTTTCCGGTAATTCCGGAACCGGACGACGATCGTCGATCAGATGTCGGATGGTCAGAATCGGATGACGCCATAACATACGTGGCCCTGCCCAGCGCATCACCTGCTTCATCTCTTCCCGTCGGGCGGGCTGATAACAGTGCACCGGGCACTGTTTGCAGGCAGGTTTTTCCTCACCAAACACGCATTTATCCAGCCGCTTATCAGCATAAGCCTTGAGCGCCGAATAGTGCCCCTCTTCTTTTATGGCGTGCGGACACCTGTTTTCGTACAGGGCGATCATTCTGGCGATCGTCTTTTTTTCTCGTGAAATACGTTTACCGGACATAACGCCGTCCCCAACAATAAAGTGCATTTATAATACCCTTTTATCTGCACATTTTCAGTCATTGCATTCCGTTTTCTGAAGCGTCATTCCAGAATTTCCCCGCCCCCCGCCGCGTTTTACTGGTATTTTATACAGGCATAAATAATCACCTTTGACCGCATTCACCGGAGCGCTTATGCAAGAGATCGCGATCGCCAAACCCTATCGTCACTTGAAAGTGGGTTACTTCAGAAAACGTCATGAAGACCGTAAAACGAAAATTCCAAAACGGTACAGCGTACACGCAGCTCTAAGCCTGAAAGGCGACTGGCTTGAACAAGCGGGATTTACCACCAACTCGCAGGTGCGGGTAGGCGTCGAGCACGGAAAAATCATCATTGAATTAATGGCGGAAGATGCCTCGTAAAGTCGTGACTTTTTTCTGCGCCGCACCTTTTTTTCATGCGACAATAGAAGGAACAATCGGCCATTGAGCCGCTCAAAGCGTAATATTTTCAAAGAAATGGATATCATAACTCCATGAGCACAATCGACAATTTCGACGCGCATACGCCAATGATGCAGCAGTACCTGAAGCTGAAGGCACAGCATCCGGAAATTCTGCTGTTTTACCGTATGGGCGATTTTTACGAGCTTTTTTATGATGATGCGAAACGTGCGTCTCAGCTGCTCGACATTTCCCTGACGAAACGTGGCGCGTCGGCAGGCGAGCCCATCCCGATGGCGGGTATCCCGCATCACGCGGTTGAAAACTATCTGGCGAAGCTGGTGAACCAGGGCGAGTCTGTCGCTATCTGCGAACAAATTGGTGACCCGGCCACATCGAAAGGCCCTGTTGAGCGCAAGGTCGTACGCATCGTCACGCCGGGAACCATCAGCGATGAGGCCCTGCTTCAGGAGCGCCAGGATAACCTGCTGGCGGCGATCTGGCAGGATGGTAAAGGGTTTGGCTACGCCACGCTGGATATCAGCTCCGGTCGTTTTCGCCTGAGTGAACCGGCTGACCGTGAAACCATGGCGGCTGAACTACAGCGCACTAATCCGGCAGAACTGCTTTATGCAGAGGATTTCGCCGAGATGGCGCTGATTGAAGGTCGCCGCGGCCTGCGTCGTCGTCCACTGTGGGAGTTCGAAATTGATACCGCGCGCCAGCAGTTGAACCTGCAATTTGGCACGCGCGATTTGATTGGCTTTGGCGTGGAAAACGCCCCGCGCGGGCTGTGTGCCGCAGGCTGCCTGTTGCAGTACGTTAAGGATACGCAACGTACCGCCCTGCCCCATATTCGTTCCATCACCATGGAGCGTCAGCAGGACAGCATCATCATGGATGCCGCCACGCGCCGCAACCTGGAGATCACGCAGAACCTCGCTGGCGGCATGGAAAATACGCTGGCGTCGGTTCTTGACAGCACGGTTACCCCCATGGGCAGCCGTATGCTCAAACGCTGGCTGCATATGCCGATCCGCAATACCGAAACGCTGACTGGCCGCCAGCAAACCATTGCCGCATTGCAGGATCGTTATACCGAATTGCAGCCGGTGCTGCGTCAGGTGGGTGACCTTGAGCGTATCCTTGCGCGCCTGGCCTTGCGTACCGCGCGTCCACGCGATCTCGCCCGTATGCGTCATGCTTTCCAGCAGTTGCCGGAACTGCGCGCTCAGCTGGGAGAGATCGACAGCGCGCCAGTGCAAAAGCTGCGCGAAACCATGGGCGAATTTACCGAGCTTCGCGAACTGCTGGAACGCGCCATCATTGATGCGCCGCCTGTTCTGGTGCGGGATGGCGGGGTTATTGCTCCGGGTTACAACGAAGAGCTGGACGAATGGCGTGCGCTGGCCGATGGCGCGACGGATTATCTGGATAAGCTGGAAATCCGCGAGCGTGAACGTCTGGGGCTCGACACCCTGAAAGTCGGCTACAACGCGGTACACGGTTACTATATCCAGATCAGCCGTGGGCAGAGCCACCTGGCCCCGATTCACTACGTTCGCCGCCAGACGCTGAAAAATGCCGAGCGCTACATTATACCCGAGCTGAAAGAGTACGAAGACAAAGTGCTCACGTCGAAAGGTAAAGCGCTGGCGCTGGAGAAACAGCTGTATGACGAGCTGTTCGACATCCTGATGCCGCACCTGGCTGACCTGCAACTGAGCGCCGCTGCGCTGGCCGAGCTGGATGTCCTGGTAAACCTGGCTGAGCGCGCCGACACGCTGAATTACACCTGTCCGACCTTTACTGACAAACCCGGCATTCGCATTACCGAAGGCCGCCACCCGGTGGTTGAGCAGGTGCTGAACGAGCCGTTTATTGCCAACCCGTTGAACCTGTCACCGCAGCGAAGAATGCTGATCATTACCGGCCCCAACATGGGCGGTAAAAGTACCTATATGCGCCAGACAGCCCTTATCGCGCTGCTCGCCTACATCGGCAGCTACGTTCCAGCGCAGAAGGTTGAGATTGGCCCTATCGACCGTATCTTCACCCGTGTGGGTGCGGCGGACGATCTGGCGAGCGGTCGCTCTACCTTTATGGTCGAGATGACCGAAACCGCCAACATTCTGCATAACGCGACAGAGAACAGTCTGGTGTTGATGGACGAAGTAGGACGCGGTACCTCCACCTATGACGGCCTGTCTCTGGCCTGGGCGTGCGCGGAAAGTCTGGCAAATAAAATCAAGGCGCTGACGCTGTTCGCAACGCACTATTTCGAACTGACACAGCTGCCAGAGAAAATGGAAGGCGTGGCTAACGTCCACCTTGATGCGCTTGAGCACGGCGACACCATCGCCTTTATGCACACGGTGCAGGACGGCGCGGCAAGCAAGAGCTATGGCCTGGCCGTCGCCGCGCTGGCGGGCGTGCCAAAAGAGGTGATTAAGCGCGCGCGTCAGAAATTGCGTGAGCTGGAAAGTTTGTCACCGAATGCGGCAGCTACGCAGATAGATGGTACGCAGATGTCACTGCTGGCGGTGCCGGAAGAGACCTCTCCGGCGGTAGAAGCGCTGGAGAACCTCGACCCGGATTCGCTGACGCCGCGTCAGGCGCTGGAGTGGATTTATCGGTTGAAGAGTCTGGTTTAGTTCTCTGCGGTCTTTTGCCCGGTGGCGGCTTCGCCTTACCCGGCCTACAAAACCCGTAGGCCCGGTATGCGTAGCGCCACCGGGCTTTTTTTACAGCAGCGGCGGGATCGTCGGCACCTGCGGTGCTTCATCAATATCCTTCTGGGTCATGCGGAACGCTTCCGGGTAATGCTCGCGGCTGGTACGGCGCAACGGTTCGGTATCGCGCCAGGTATACAGACAGTGCTGACACTGATATACCGTCCAGACATCTTTCACCGGTGATGTTGCCATCACTTCAATATGTTCATCGGCACAACGTGGACAAATCATTTTTTCCTCCTTATTGACGTGCCGCCAGCATCGCGGTCAGTTTTTCGGCCCAGGCTTTGGTTTCAGGGAGATCCTGTACCGGCTGGCTGTAGTGACCACGGTTGTCCGGGGCAACCGGGGTGGTGGCATCAATGATCAGCTTGTCAGTGATCCCCGCCGGGCTGGAGCCGGGGTCAAGCTCGAGCACAGACATATTCGGTAGCTGCACCAGATCGCCTGCCGGATTGACCTTTGATGACGCGCCCACATCACCTGCGGCAGGTTAAACGGATCGACGTCTTCATCCACCATAATCACCATTTTCACGTAACCCAGACCGTGTGGCGTGGTCATGGCTCGGAGGCCGACCGCACGGGCAAAACCGCCGTAACGCTTTTTAGTGGAGATAATCGCCAGCAAACCGTGGGTGTACATGGCGTTTACCGCCTGCACTTCCGGGAATTCCGACTTTAGCTGCTGATAGAGCGGTACGCAGGTGGCGGGCCCCATCAGATAATCAATCTCGGTCCACGGCATGCCGAGGTAAAGGGATTCGAAAATGGGTTTGGTGCGGTAAGAGACTTTATCAATGCGTACAACCGTCATATTGCGTCCGCCGGAGTAGTGTCCGGTAAACTCACCGAATGGCCCTTCAATTTCACGTTTCCGGCCTTCAATCACCCCTTCGAGGATCACTTCCGACCCCCACGGCACATCGAAACCGGTCAGTGGAGCCGTCGCAATCGGATACGGGCTTTCGCGTAGCGCACCGGCCATCTCATACTCGGATTGATCGTATTTCAGCGGCGTGGCGCCCATCAGGGTGATGATCGGATCGTTACCCAGCGTAATGGCAATAGGCAGGTCTTCGCCGCGCTCTTCTGCCTTATGCAGATGCAGCGCGATATCATGCATCGGCACCGGTTGCAGGCCGAGCTTACGCTTGCCCTTCACTTCCATACGGTAGATCCCGACGTTCTGTTTGCCGAAGTGATCGGGGTCGAGCGGATCGCGGGAGACAACGCACGCTTTATCGAGATAAAAGCCTCCGTCACCGTCGTTCAGGCGGAACAGCGGCAGAATGTCGAACAGGTTGATGTCTTCCCCGTCCACCGTGTTCTGCGCCCAGGCCGGATTTGCACGACGCTCTGGCGAGACGGGGAATTTGTCCCAGCGACGAATAAACTCGTCGATCTGTTTTTTCACCGGGGTATTCGCTGGCAGCCCCATCGAAATAGCGTGGTTTTGCCACGAGCCGATAGTGTTCATCACCACACGGGCATCGGTGAAGCCGCGAATATTATCGAACCACAGCGCAGGCGCACCATCGCCAATGCGTCCGGTCGCGTTGGCGGCCGCCGCCAGATCCGGCTCGGCGTTAACCTCTTCCTCAATTTTCAGCAGTTGCCCTTGCTCATCGAGCGCCTGCAGGAAGCTTCTCAAATCATCAAATGCCATCTTTATTCTCCTGTGAAAAATGTTTCGCTGCCTGCAAACCTTCCCAGCGTCGGGCTTTTTTATGCTCCAGACCAAACTGGTCGAGAACACGGGTCACGATATGCTGGGTAATGTCATCGGCGGTTTGCGGGTGGTTGTAGTACGCAGGCATAGGCGGCACCATCGCCACGCCCATACGGGAAAGAGCAAGCATGTTCTCGAGATGGATGGTGCTGAGCGGCGTCTCACGGGGAACCAGCACCAGCTTGCGCCCCTCTTTCAACACTACGTCTGCCGCACGCCCTACCAGCCCTTCGGCGTAGCCCGCGCGGATACCCGCCAGCGTTTTCATGCTGCACGGGATGACGATCATGCCGTCGGTGCGAAACGAGCCGGAGGAGATGGTGGCAGCCTGATCGGCCGGGCTATGGACGACATCCGCCAGTGCAGCAACGTCATGCGCAGTGAAGGGCGTTTCCAGCTCAATCGTGGTTTTTGCCCACTTCGACATCACCAGGTGCGTTTCCACCTCCGGCATTTCCCGCAGCGCCTGTAACAACGCCACGCCTAATGGCGCACCCGTCGCGCCCGTCATTCCCACAATCAATCTCATTCAGCACCTCAATTAATTTGTTCGTATACGAACATATTAATTAAACTACGCCTTGATCCTGCTGCTGACAAGATCGTTCGCATACGATCACACTAATCGCTAAAAAACTCTCGCGTTAAAATTCAGCCCAAGAGCGGCTATCATAGAGGGAGTATTTTTCCGTCGGAGTGTCCATGGAGTTAAGACAAGAAGCTTTCCACCTGCTACGTCAGCTTTTTCAACAGCATACCGCCCAGTGGCAGCACGCATTGCCTGAACTGACCAAGCCACAATATGCGGTGATGCGGTCAATTGCTGAAAATCCTGGTATTGAGCAGGTTGCCCTGACTGAAGTCGCGGTGAGCACCAAAGCGACGCTGGCAGAAATGCTGAGCCGCATGGAAGCACGCGGCCTGGTCAGGCGCGAGCACGATCCGGCAGACAAACGCCGTCGGTTTGTCTTTCTGACTGCCGAAGGAGAGGCCCTGCTTGAGAGCAGTAAACCGATTGGAAATGAGGTGGATGAGGCATTTCTGGGGCGCCTTAACGGCGCGGAACGAGAGCAATTTTCAGCGCTCATTAAAAAAATGATGCAGGGTTAAGTCACCCTGACGCGCATAAAATCAATAAATGTTCGCACTTTCGCGGGCACATGCCGGGCATCGGGATAAACGGCATAGATGCCCTGCTGAGCAAACGTGTATGCCGGTAACAGCGAGACCAGTTCCCCCGCATCCAGTGCGTTACGCACCAGCCACTCCGGCAGCAGCGCCACTCCACATCCCGCGAGGGCAAAAGCCATCAGCGCCTGGGCGCTGTCTGCATACAGGCGCGGCGCTTTCTTGATCTCAAAGGAAACCGGATGTCCATCAACACCTCTCACCTGCCAGCGCAGCGGCGACGTTAAACGCTCGTGAATGATCCAGTCCGCTTCCGCCAGTTGTTCCAGCGAGTCAACCGGATGGTTTGCCAGCCAGCCTGGCGTTGCCACGGGCAGGATGGTGAAGGAGGTCATCAACGCGGCGTGGTAGCGCGAATCTGCAAGCGTGCCGAGCCGGATAGCGACATCGAAGCGCTCGGCGATAAGATCGGCATGCAAAGAGGACGAGACATGCCGCACGCGAAGGTCCGGGTGCAACTGGCTAAATTCAGCCAGCAAAGGCACCACCACCTGCGAGCCATATTCGGGCGTGGTGGTGATCCGCAGTTCTCCCGTCAGCCCGGCGTGGTTGGCGCGAACGTCATCCTGCAATCGCTCTGCATCCCGTAACAGCATCACGCTTCGTTGATGAAAGAGCTTCCCCGCCTCGGTCAGCGTCAGGCGTCGGGTGGTTCGCAGCAACAGGGTGACGCCCAGCTCCTCTTCAAGCTGACGAATATGAAAGCTGACCACCGCTTTTGTCAGCCCCATCGCCTCCGCTGCGGCGGTGAAACTGCCGGTGTCCGCTACGGCGATAAACATCGCCGTACGCTGTAAATTAAGCATCGCTTGCCTGGTTAACTGTCAAAATAATGTTGACAGTATATCGTGCTTTGTCGCGTTTATCCGTAACGCGCGGGCCGATACGATACGCCACCTCACCGGAGGAACTTCCATGACGTATCGCAGCAAAATCGCCGTCGTCTTTCTGCTCGGCTTTTTCCTTGATTTGATAAACATGTTTATTGCCAGCGTCGCCTTTCCGGCGATGGCTCTCGCTTTCAATACCACACCTTCCGCGCTTGCCTGGGTAAGTAACGGATACATTGCCGGGCTAACGCTAGTCATCCCTTTCAGCAGTATCCTGACGCGCCGCGTCGGGCCGAAGCGCGTTATCCTGCTCTCACTGCTTCTCTTTAGCGCGGCCTCCGTTGCGGCGGGTCTCTCATCTTCGCTGGAAAGTCTGATTGCCTGGCGAGTTGTACAGGGCGCCGGAGGGGGTTTACTGATCCCGGTTGGTCAGGCGCTGACCTGGCAACAGTTTAAGCCTCATGAGCGGGCCAGACTCTCCTCGGCGGTGATGCTGGTCGCACTGCTTGCCCCCGCGTGCTCACCGGCTGTGGGCGGTATGCTGGTTCAGACATTCAGCTGGCGCTGGATATTTTTTGCCACCCTGCCCGTCGTCATTGTCACCTTTGCTTTGGCCTGCGCGTGGCTTAAAACAGAACCGCCGCCGATAACCCCCACCAGGACAGTAAACCTGTCTTTGCTGACGGATCCGCTGTTGCGCTTATCCATGCTTATCTATGTGTGCGTACCCGGCATTTTTATCGGCGTGAACGTAACGGGCATGTATTACCTCCAGAGCGAGGCCAATATGACACCCGCCGCAACGGGCATGCTTATGCTGCCGTGGTCTGTGGCTTCGTTTTTGGCTATCACCGCGACAGGACGCTATTTCAACCGTATCGGCCCCCGGCCGCTGGTGGTCATCGGTTGCCTTTTGCAGGCGACGGGCATTCTGCTTTTAGTTAACGTCGGCCCGGCAATGCTGCTACCTGCCGTTGCGTTTGCGCTGATGGGCGCGGGGGGAAGCCTTTGCAGCAGTACGGCTCAGAGCAGCGCGTTTTTGACGATGCGGCCGGAAAATATGCCTGATGCCAGCACGCTATGGAATCTCAATCGTCAGTTGAGCTTTTTTGCGGGCGCTCTGCTGCTGGCGCAGGCGCTGAGCTTCATGCAGGATTATCTCGCGCCGCTGGCCGCCTGGCACGGGATGTTTGTTTTTGCCGCAGTCATCACTCTACTGCCCGTACTGTACGTCTACCGTCTTAACAACACGCAGTTACTTGCGCAACTGCAACAGGAGCAACCATGACCCATTTCGAACAAGAGATCCTCGACATTCACGTCGCCCTTGAAAACTGGTTAGGTGCAGGCGAAGGCGATCGGGACGCCCTGCTCGCCCGTTTCCGTCCGGATTTTCTGATGGTTCCACCGAGTGGCAACCCGTTAGATCATCACGCGCTTGCCCAATTTTTAAATGCGCAGCGGGGAACCCGACCCGGGCTCAGGATCGGTATTGATGCGTTAACAACGCTTCAGACATGGGACAACGGCGCGGTGCTCCATTACCGGGAGACGCAAACCCGGCCAGGCCAGCCCGTCAACGTGCGCTGGTCAACCGCGGTGCTTAATCAGGAAGGGGATAACATCACCTGGCGTTTGCTGCACGAAACGGCGCAGCCGTAAGGCATAAAAAAGGCCCGTCTCACGACGGGCCTTTTCTGACGAATGGTTGCTTACTCGCGGAACAGCGCTTCGATATTCAGACCTTGCCCTTGCAGGATTTCACGCAGGCGGCGTAGGCCTTCAACCTGAATCTGACGAACACGTTCACGGGTCAGGCCAATCTCACGGCCGACATCTTCCAGTGTCGCAGCTTCATACCCCAGTAAACCGAAACGACGTGCCAGCACTTCACGCTGTTTGGCGTTCAGTTCGAACAGCCATTTGACGATGCTCTGTTTCATGTCATCGTCCTGCGTGGTGTCTTCCGGGCCGTTGTCTTTTTCATCGGCCAGGATGTCCAGCAGCGCTTTTTCGGAGTCACCACCCAGCGGGGTGTCAACCGAGGTAATGCGCTCGTTGAGACGCAGCATACGGCTTACGTCATCAACCGGTTTGTCGAGTTGCTCTGCAATCTCTTCCGCACTTGGCTCGTGGTCCAGTTTATGGGACAACTCGCGCGCGGTACGCAGATAAACATTCAACTCTTTGACGATGTGGATCGGCAGTCGAATCGTACGGGTCTGGTTCATAATAGCCCGTTCGATGGTCTGACGAATCCACCAGGTCGCGTAGGTTGAGAAACGGAACCCGCGTTCCGGGTCAAACTTCTCAACTGCGCGGATGAGACCTAAGTTGCCCTCTTCAATCAGATCCAGCAGAGCCAGACCACGATTGCCGTAACGGCGGGCAATTTTCACGACCAGTCGCAGGTTACTTTCGATCATGCGACGACGCGAGGCAACATCACCACGCAAAGCACGACGTGCGAAATAGACTTCTTCTTCGGCCGTTAGCAGTGGGGAGTAACCAATCTCCCCAAGGTAAAGCTGAGTCGCGTCCAGCACACGCTGTGTGGCACCCTGCGATAACAGCTCTTCTTCAGCCAAATCGTTATCACTGGGTTCCTCTTCTACTAAGGCTTTTTCGTCAAAAGCCTCTGCTCCGTTCTCATCAAATTCCGCGTCTTCATTTAAATCATGAACTTTCAGCGTATTCTGACTCATAAGG
This sequence comes from Enterobacter cloacae complex sp. IR5459, assembly GCF_049238005.1. Taxonomy (NCBI): domain Bacteria; kingdom Pseudomonadati; phylum Pseudomonadota; class Gammaproteobacteria; order Enterobacterales; family Enterobacteriaceae; genus Enterobacter; species Enterobacter cloacae complex sp. IR5459. Next base: position 518,613 of record NZ_JBMKIG010000001.1, on the reverse strand, counting down.
TGGCTCCTACCCGTGATCCCTGGACGAGACACCCTGGCTGGCATGCCCCGTCAATTTATCGCTGCGGTAAATATTGCAGCGGGTTTACGGATTTCCCCTTGTAACGAATTTCAAAATGCAAGCGTGTAGAACTGGTTCCGGTGCTACCCATGGTAGCGATTTTTTGCCCCGCCTTAACTTCTTGTTGTTCCCGGACCAGCATTGTGTCGTTATGGGCGTAGGCACTCAGGTAATCATCATTATGTTTGATGATAATAAGATTACCGTAACCGCGCAGTGCGTTACCGGCATAGACAACGCGTCCGTCTGCGGTCGCGATGATTGCCTGTCCTTTACTGCCTGCGATATCGATCCCTTTGTTGCCCCCCTCAGAGGTAGCGAAGTTCTCGATGATCTTGCCGTCAGTTGGCCAACGCCAGGTGGTAATTGACGAGCTGGCATTCTGACTGCTTGCAGTCGGTACAGTAGAGCTAACCACAGGTGCCGTAGTCGGTGCTGTGACAACAGTCGCAGTACCTTTATTATTCGGCAACATTTTGTTAGCACTCTGATCACCTGAATCCTCAGAATACGTAATTACAGGTTGTGAAGCAACCACCGTGGTGGTTTTTTGTGCAGGGGTGACGCTGTTATTTTGCGCAGTTACGTCGGCTGCTGAAACGGTGTTGCCTGGCGTAAGCGGTGTCCCCGTCGCGTTGCCAACCTGAAGCGTTTGCCCGACTTCCAGAGCATACGGGGCCTGGACGTTGTTTCGCTGTGCCAGATCGCGGAAATCGTTCCCGGTGATCCAGGCAATATAGAACAGCGTATCGCCGCGCTTCACGGTATAGGTACTGCCGCCGGTATAGCTACCTTTCGGAATGTTCCCATACTTGCGGTTATACACTATGCGGCCATTTTCAGTCTGAACAGGCTGTTCCACTGGCTGTATCTGCGTAGGCTGCGTAACTGGACGCTGAACCGGCTGGATCTGCGGCGTTTGCTGCGCCGTTGAGGTACCCATTTTAGGCGGAGGGGTAATCAACATTCCGCTGGACGTGTTACCCGAGCCGCTGGTTCCATTAACGGAACTGACGGGCGCAGGCGCGTTATTTGAACTTGTACAGCCTGCCAGCCAGAGCGAAACCAGTGATAATGCCGCAACACGGCTGATGGTGAATTTTGGGCTTCCCGCGCTCATTTATCCCCCAGGAATGTGTTAACTACCAGTGACTTAAAAATAACCGTGATGGCACGAACCTATCGCGCCACACCATACGCTGAATTTGCCTTAATAACCCTGGAAAAATCCGAGTCTCAGGCCAGCTCGCCCTTAACCAGGGGCACAAAGCGTACGGCTTCCACGGTATCGATAATAAACTCGCCGCCGCGTCGACGAACGCGCTTTAAAAGCTGCTGCTCATCGCCGACGGGCAAAACAAGAATGCCGCCCTCGTCCAGCTGCGAGAGAAGTGCAGCGGGGATTTCAGGTGGCGCTGCCGTGACAATGATGGCGTCAAACGGGGCGCGAGCCTGCCAACCCTGCCATCCATCGCCGTGGCGTGTCGATACATTATGTAAATCAAGCTGTTTCAGGCGACGGCGCGCCTGCCACTGCAACCCTTTAATCCGTTCCACGGAACAGACATGGTGCACAAGGTGGGCCAGGATCGCGGTCTGATACCCTGAACCGGTGCCAATTTCCAGCACCCGGGAGTCTGGCGTTAACTCCAGAAGCTCCGTCATACGCGCCACCATGTAGGGCTGCGAAATCGTCTGGCCTTGCCCGATGGGCAGCGCCACGTTTTCCCACGCTTTGTGTTCAAACGCCTCATCTACAAACTTCTCACGGGGAACCTGGGCAAGCGCATCCAGCACCTGCTCGTTGGCAATCCCCTGTGCGCGTAATTGTTCCAGAAGAGTTTGTACACGTTTACTTACCATTGCGCGTTCACTCCGACCCGATTTAACCAGTCCGACACCACATCATGCGCGCTATAAGCGGTTAAATCTACGTGCAACGGCGTAACGGAAACGTAACCCTCATCCACCGCAGCAAAGTCGGTGTCTGGCCCGGCATCGCATTTATCTCCCGGCGGGCCGATCCAGTACAGGGTATTGCCGCGGGGATCCTGCTGGGGAATAACCTGATCGGCCGGGTGGCGACTGCCGCAGCGCGTCACGCGGATCCCTTTAATCTCGTCCAGTGGTAGATCCGGCACGTTAATATTAAGGATACGTCCGGTACGCAGTGGCTCGCGGCCAAGCGCACGGAGAATGGAGCAGGTCACCGCGGCGGCAGTGTCATAGTGGGTGTGGCCGTTTAACGAGACCGCCAGCGCCGGGAAACCCAGGTGACGCCCTTCCATCGCCGCGGCCACGGTGCCGGAGTAAATCACATCATCGCCAAGATTTGGCCCGGCATTGATGCCGGAGACCACAACATCCGGCCGAGGGCGCATCAGCGCATTTACGCCCAAAAACACGCAGTCGGTCGGCGTCCCCATCTGGACGGCAATATCGCCATTCTCAAAGGTAAAGGTGCGAAGTGAAGACTCCAGCGTCAATGAGTTAGACGCGCCACTGCGGTTACGATCGGGAGCCACGACCTGCACATCCGCAAATTCGCGGAGGTGTTTCGCCAGCGTCTGAATACCTGGCGCATGGATCCCGTCATCGTTACTCAGCAATATTCGCATAATCACCCGACGTGTTGATAAGTTCCCTGACAACACTGGTGGCAAAGCTACCTGCCGGCAGCCAGAAGCGTAACTCGACGGTTACGTCATCCCACCAGTTCCAGCTCAGCTGTTGCGGGTAGAGGAGCATCGCACGGCGCGCCGCCTCGACCTTTTCCCGCACCAGCAACGATTGTAATTCTGGCGCATCCGCCACCGCTGACTGCTCAGCGGCCAGCGCCTCGCCCTGGGTTCCCCAGTCGCCTAAACCCGGCAAGGCGGCTGTAATCATCAGCGTTTTAGCGTCCACGCGCGACTGGACATCGGCCATCTCATCGGCCGTTGCCACAAACCAGCTTCCGCGTCCCGCTAATTGTAGCGCATCGCCGACAACAACTTGATTCGCGTCCGGTTTTTTCAGCCGTTCGCTCACAATCTGATTAAACAACGCACTGCGGGCCGCCGACAACCAAAAACTGCGTTTATTACGATCGCGCACCGGTGCACCGCTTTGCGCCCAGCGCAGCGCGCCCAGCAGGTTGCTGCCACCAATGCCAAAGCGCTGTGCGCCGAAATAGTTTGGCACGCCGCGTTCGTTAATGGCCTTCAGGCGTTTTTCAACGTCTTCGCGTTCGGTCACTTCACGCAACACCAGAGTAAAGGCATTGCCTTTTAACGCTCCCAGACGCAATTTGCGTTTATGGCGGGCGTACTCCAGTACCTTACAGCCCTCAAGCTCAAATTTGCTTAAATCGGGCATGCCGTTGCCGGGCACGCGGGCGCAAAGCCACTGTTCGGTCACGGCATGTTTATCTTTTTGACCGGCAAAGCTCACTTCGCGGGCGTGAATATTGAGGAATTTTGCCAGCGCGTCCGCCACGAAGCGGGTGTTGCAGCCGTTTTTCAGAATGCGCACCAGGATGTGCTCGCCTTCGCCGTCCGGCTCAAAACCGAGATCTTCCACTACCACGAAATCTTCAGGGTTGGCTTTCAGCAGCCCCTTGCCCTGCGGTTCACCGTGCAGATACGTCAGGTTGTCGAAATCCGTCATTTGGCCGCCTTCACCAGCAGCGCCACGGCTTCACAGGCAATGCCTTCGCCACGACCAGTAAAGCCCAGCTTCTCCGTGGTGGTCGCTTTGACGTTGACGTCGTCCATATGGCAACCCAGATCTTCAGCGATAAACACGCGCATCTGAGGGATGTGCGGCAGCATCTTCGGTGCCTGAGCAATGATCGTCACATCAACGTTGCCAAGGGTGTAGCCTTTGGCCTGAATACGACGCCAGGCTTCGCGCAGCAGTTCGCGGCTGTCTGCGCCTTTAAAAGCAGGATCGGTGTCCGGGAACAGTTTGCCAATGTCGCCCAGCGCGGCGGCACCCAGCAGCGCGTCGGTCAGCGCATGCAGCGCCACGTCGCCATCAGAATGCGCCAGCAGACCTTTTTCGTATGGAATGCGCACGCCGCCAATGATAATTGGGCCAACGCCGCCAAAGGCGTGTACATCAAAACCGTGTCCAATACGCATTATGCCTTCTCCTGAGGGGTCGTACGGGTAAGATAAAATTCCGCGAGCTGTAAGTCTTCCGGGCGCGTCACTTTTATATTATCAGCGCGCCCTTCAACAAGCGTGGGGTGGAAACCGCAATACTCCAGCGCCGAGGCTTCGTCCGTAATGGTCGCACCTTCTTTAAGCGCACGCGTTAAGCAGTCGTGGAGTAATTCGCGGGGGAAAAATTGTGGCGTCAGCGCGTGCCATAGATCGACGCGCTCGACGGTGTGGGCAATCGCCGGTTTACCCGGTTCGGCACGCTTCATGGTGTCACGCACCGGGGCGGCCAGAATGCCGCCCACGTTACTGGTTTCACTCAGGGCCAGCAGACGCGACAGATCGTCGTGATGCAGACAGGGACGCGCGGCATCGTGCACCAGCACCCACTGCGCGTTCCCGGCAGCCTGAATGCCCGCCAGAACGGAGTCAGCCCGCTCTGCGCCGCCGTCAACGACGGTAATCTGAGGGTGATTCGCCAGCGGGAGCTGGGCAAAACGTGCATCGCCGGGGCTGATGGCAATAACAACGCGTTTCACCCGAGAATGCGCCAGCAGCGCCGCCACGGCGTGCTCGAGGATCGTTTTATCGCCAATTGAGAGGTACTGCTTAGGACATTCTGTCTGCATGCGCCGGCCAAAACCTGCGGCCGGCACCACGGCACAGACGTCCGAAAAAGTTGCTGCCATGTCGTAATCCTGGGCCTGATTATCGATTGTTTTGTGCGGAGCCCTGATTGCGTTTAGACGCATCCGGAACCAGGCGATAAAACGTTTCGCCCGGCTTAGTCATACTGAGTTCATTGCGTGCGCGCTCCTCAATCGCCTCCTGGCCGCCATTGAGGTCATCAATTTCAGCAAAAAGTTGATCGTTACGCGCTTTAAGTTTGGCGTTTGTCGCCTGCTGTGCCGCGACGTCATCGCTCACCCGGCTGTAGTCGTGCAGTCCGTTTTTGCCGAACCACAGCGAATATTGCAGCCAGACCAGCAAAGCCAGCAACAGCAGCGTTAGTTTACCCATCCTGCCCCCTGAAAAAACGGCATCATCATCCCATAACTTTCCGCTGGACTCTACTGCGGGGTTTTAATTATGCCGTAAGTTAGCCCATCAGCCATAAAAACAGCAGGCCAAAGATGACCACAACGGTGGCGATAGTGATGAGCGTACTATACAGGAGCTTGCCGTTGAAAAGGGAGTGCAGCGCCACGCCCACAACCACCGCAACGGGCATCAGCGCCAAAAAGAAAGGCCAGGTATAGAGGAAGAAAAAGAGGGTGTTACCACCGTAGATCAAAAACGGGATACCCAGCGCCAGTAGCCACGACACAAAGCCGACTATCGCCCCAGGGAAGGACCAGGTCGTCTCGTCGTCGGTCGTTAACGGTTCCGACCCGGTGGTAATCATGTAGTTTTCACTGTTGCGCATAGCTAATCCTGTGACCGTGACTCATCGCTCGGGAAGACAGCTCCCGAACGATACCGTCTCAGGATCTGATAATATCGTCCCGTCTGAGCAGGTCTAATAATTGGCTTACTAAATTTGTTACCAATTGTTGACCTTCCAGCTGAATCTCAGGGGATTCAGGCGCTTCGTAAACGGAGTCAATGCCGGTGAAGTTTCGCAGCTCTCCCGCGCGGGCTTTTTTGTACAGCCCTTTAGGATCGCGCGCTTCGCAGATTGCCAGCGGGGTATCCACAAACACTTCAATAAAGCGATTCTGCCCCACGCGCTCACGCACCATCTGACGTTCGGCGCGGTGCGGTGAGATAAACGCCGTCAGCACCACCAGCCCGGCATCCGCCATCAGGCTGGCGACTTCCCCCACCCGACGAATGTTCTCTTTACGATCTTCATCGCTGAACCCTAAATCGCTGCACAGGCCGTGACGCACGTTGTCGCCGTCCAGCAGGTAGGTGCTCACCCCCTGCTGATGCAGCGCCTCTTCCAGTGCGCCTGCCACCGTGGATTTACCGGAGCCAGACAGCCCGGTAAACCACAGCACAACCCCACGGTGACCGTGGAGCTGTTCGCGCTGGGCGACGGTGACCGGATGAGGATGCCACACGACGTTCTCATCATGGGCGGCCATCACTTGCCTCCCAGCAGATCGCGTGCGCCCCAGTGCGGGAAGTGCTTACGCACCAGCGCGTTCAGTTCCAGCTCGAAGGCGCTGAACTCAGACGTCACGCTCGCCTGCGCGTCAGGCTCGCGCACCATGCCGGCACCGACGGTAACGTTAGTCAGGCGGTCAATGAAGATGAGCCCGCCCGTAACAGGGTTCTGCTGATACGGATCCAGCACCAGCGGCTCGTCGAAGGTCATATCCACCAGACCGATGCCGTTCAGCGGCAGCTCGCTCACGTCACGGTGGGTCAGGTTGTTGATGTCCACCTGGAACTGAATGCCGTCCACGCGGGCGCGGGTTTTCTTGCCGGCGATTTTAATGTCATAGCTCTGGCCTGCGGTCAGCGGCTGTTCCGCCATCCACACCACGTCCACGGATGCGCCCTGCACCGCCGCCAGCGTTTCCTGCGCGTCGACCAGCAGGTCGCCGCGGCTGATATCAATTTCGTCTTTCAGTACCAGGGTTACCGCTTCACCTGCTCCGGCTTCCTCCAGATCGCCATCAAAGGTGACGATTCGGGCAATGGCCGATTCCACACCGGACGGCAGCACCTTCACGCGCTGGCCCACTTTGACCGAGCCGGACGCAATGGTGCCCGAGAAGCCGCGGAAATCGAGGTTCGGACGGTTCACGTATTGCACCGGGAAGCGCATCGGCTGGGTATCAACCACGCGCTGAATTTCAACGGTTTCCAGCACTTCCAGCAGCGTCGGGCCGCTGTACCACGGCATGTTCCCGCTCTGAGAGGCGACGTTATCCCCTTCCAGCGCCGACAGCGGCACAAAGCGAATATCGAGGTTGCCCGGCAGCTGTTCAGCAAAGGTCAGGTAGCTCTGACGGATCTCGTCGAATCGCGCTTCGCTGTAGTCCACCAGATCCATTTTGTTCACCGCCACCACCAGATGTTTGATCCCCAGCAGCGTAGAGATAAAGCTGTGACGACGAGTCTGATCCAGCACACCTTTACGGGCGTCAATCAGCAGGATCGCCAGATCACAGGTGGACGCGCCGGTCGCCATGTTACGGGTGTACTGCTCGTGCCCCGGGGTGTCGGCGATAATAAATTTGCGCTTTTCGGTAGAGAAGTAGCGATAGGCGACATCAATGGTAATGCCCTGCTCGCGCTCCGCCTGCAAGCCGTCTACCAGCAGCGCCAGGTCGAGTTTTTCGCCCTGGGTGCCGTGGCGTTTACTGTCATTGTGCAGGGAAGAGAGCTGATCTTCGTAGATCTGGCGCGTGTCGTGCAGCAGACGTCCTATCAGGGTACTTTTCCCGTCATCCACGCTGCCGCAGGTCAGGAAACGCAGCAGACTTTTGTACTGTTGGGCGTGCAGATAAGCTTCTACGCCGCCTTCATCGGCAATTTGTTGGGCAATAGTCGTATTCATGGCGGCTCCTTAGAAATAACCCTGACGTTTCTTCAGCTCCATGGAGCCTGCCTGGTCGCGGTCAATCACGCGCCCCTGTCGCTCACTGGTAGTCGACACCAGCATCTCCTCGATGATCTCCGGCAGCGTCTGCGCACTGGATTCCACCGCGCCGGTCAACGGCCAGCAGCCGAGAGTACGGAAACGGACCATCTGTTTTTTGATCACTTCGCCCGGCTGTAAATCAATGCGATCGTCGTCGATCATCATCAGCATGCCGTCGCGCTCCAGCACCGGGCGCTCGGCCGCCAGATACAGCGGAACGATCTCAATATTTTCCAGATAGATATACTGCCAGATATCCAGCTCGGTCCAGTTGGAGAGCGGGAAGACGCGAATGCTTTCGCCCTTGTTGATCTGGCCGTTGTAGTTGTGCCACAGCTCCGGACGCTGGTTTTTCGGGTCCCAGCGGTGGAAGCGGTCGCGGAAAGAGTAGATACGCTCTTTGGCGCGGGATTTCTCTTCGTCACGGCGCGCGCCGCCGAAGGCCGCATCAAAACCGTATTTATTCAGCGCCTGCTTCAGCCCTTCGGTTTTCATGATGTCGGTATGCTTGGCGCTGCCGTGCACGAACGGGTTGATACCCATCGCCACCCCTTCCGGGTTTTTGTGCACCAGCAGCTCGCAGCCGTAGGCTTTGGCGGTACGGTCACGAAACTCGTACATCTCGCGGAATTTCCAGCCGGTATCCACGTGCAGCAGCGGGAACGGCAGCGTACCCGGATAAAACGCTTTACGCGCCAGGTGCAGCATGACGCTGGAATCTTTACCGATGGAGTACATCATCACCGGGTTAGAAAACTCGGCGGCCACTTCGCGGATAATGTGGATACTTTCCGCTTCGAGCTGCCGCAGGTGAGTAAGTCGTTTTTGGTCCATAACCGTTCCTTAAGCCAAATTTATAACAGAAGCGCCAAAGCCTTCTGTGTCGGTTGTGTGTTGGAACCAGGCGAGCGTGCTGTGCAGCTGCACCACTTCTCCCACCACAATCAGGGCGGGCATTGGGGCGTCTTTCGCCAGGGTTGCAAGGTCTTGTAAAGTGCCGATGGCGACATGCTGATCGACGCGTGTCCCGCGGGAGATCACCGCTACCGGCGTCGCCGCATCGCGACCGTGCTGAATAAGCTGTTCGCTGATGTCTGCCGCTTTCATCGTGCCCATATAAATCGCCAGCGTTTGCCGGCTCTGGGCGAGATGCGACCAGTCAAACGGCGTACTGTCGGCTTTATAGTGCCCGGTCACAAAGGTCACGCTCTGGGCGTAATCGCGATGGGTCAGCGGAATACCGGCGTAGGCCGTGACGGCAGACGCCGCCGTAATGCCGGGAACCACCTGGAACGGGACGCCCGCTTCGGCTGCCGCCTGCAACTCCTCGCCACCACGACCGAAGATAAACGGATCGCCCCCTTTCAGGCGCACCACGGTTTTGCCCGCTTTCGCAGCGGCAATCAGCATTTGATTGGTGTCGTGCTGCGGCACGGAGTGCTCGCCGGCACGTTTGCCGACGCAGATTTGCTCCGCGTCACGGCGGATCAGCTCGCGAATACCGTCGGTGACCAGGTGGTCGTAGAACACGACATCCGCATCCTGAAGAACCTGGAGGCCACGCAGCGTGAGCAGCCCGGCATCGCCCGGCCCGGCGCCCACCAGAATGATCTCCCCGCCCGTACTGCCGGGGTTATCCAGTTCGTCTTCGAGGATTTGTTGCGCCGCCGTCTCGTTACCGGCCTGCATCAGGCTGGCAAAGCGGCCGCGAAACACACGCTCCCAGAAGCGACGGCGTTCCGTCACGCTGGTCAGACGCGTTTTCAGATGGTTGCGCCAGTAGCTGGCCTTCTCCGCCATACGTCCGAGGCTGGTCGGAAGCAGCGCTTCGATTTTTTCTCTCAGCACGCGCGCCAGCACCGGGGCGGTGCCGCCGGAGGAGATCGCCACCAGCAGCGGCGAGCGGTCGACAATCGACGGGAAGATAAATGAACATAACGGCTGGTCGTCTACCACGTTCACCAGGCGGTGACGGGCCTGGGCTGCGTCGGAGATTCGGCTGTTGAGCGCCCGATCTTCGGTTGCCGCAATCACCAGTACCACGCTGTCGATCTGAGACTCTGCAAAATCCGCCTCTGCAACGATCTGCACCTGCGCCCCGGCGCGTTGCAGGAAGGCGATTTTGCGATCGGCAATTTCACCCGTCCCGACAACCAATACCGGTCGGTCTTTTAAGGCAGCAAAAAGGGGGAGATAGTCCACAGGCAACAACTCACTAACAACCACGAATAAAGGGACTATAGGGGGCGGCTTAGATCGAATGAAATTACGAATTGGAATGAGTAGTTACTCAATGGAATAACGCCGTGGAAAAGCAAATATCAAAAAGTGCTTAACACGCGAAATTTCGGGCATTTAAGAGCAATTCAAATTGTGTCTACCCGATCACAGTTTCATACTATGCGGGTTAAAATTTTGCTCTGTTTTTAAGGACTCACTATGTTTTCCGCAATGCGCCACCGATTCGTTGCCCTGGCGCTCGGCGTTTGCTTTATCCTTCCGGCTCAGGCAAAAAATCCATCTTACGGTGAAATAGCCAGTATGCAGGCGCGGCATATTGCGACGGTCTTTCCGGGCCGTATGACCGGAACCCCAGCCGAGATGCTCTCGGCAGACTATATTCGTCAGCAGTTTGCGGATATGGGCTATGAAAGCGACATTCGCGCTTTCCACAGCCGCTACATCTATACCACTCGCAATAAAACGCAAAACTGGCATAACGTAACCGGCAGCACGGTCATTGCGGCGCACGAAGGAAAGGCGGCTGAGCAGATTATTATTATGGCGCACCTTGATACCTACACGCCGTTGAGCGATGCCGATGTCGATAATAATCTCGGCGGGCTGACGCTTCAGGGACTGGATGATAATGCGGCGGGTCTGGGCGTGATGCTTGAGCTGGCCGAACGCCTGAAGAATATTCCGACGAAATACAGCATTCGCTTTGTTGCGACCAGCGGCGAAGAAGAAGGAAAACTCGGCGCTGAGAATCTCCTTAAGCGCATGAGCGCTGAGGAGAAGAAAAATACGTTGCTGGTGATTAACCTCGATAATCTGATCGTGGGGGATAAGCTCTATTTTAATAGCGGACAGAGCACGCCGAGCAGCGTACGTAAACTCACCCGCGACCGCGCGCTGGCGCTTGCCCGCACGCATGGCGTCTATGCCGCGACAAATCCGGGCGGTAACCCAGAGTATCCTAAAGGCACAGGCTGCTGTAATGACGGTGAAGTGTTTGATAAGGCGGGCATTCCGGTGCTGTACGTCGAGGCGACGAACTGGGCGCTGGGCAAAAAAGATGGCTATCAGCAGCGCAGCAAATCGAAAGCGTTCCCGGACGGGACCAGCTGGCATGATGTGCGGCTGGATAATCAGCAGCACATTGATAAAGCGCTGCCGCAGCGGATTGAGCACCGCAGCCGGGATGTCGTTAAAGTGATGCTGCCGCTGGTGAAGGAGCTGGCGAAAGCGGGGAAAGCCTGAGGCCGTTAAGCATAGTGCGGCCTTATGCCCTCACCCCAACCCTCTCCCACGGGGCTGAGGGTTCCCCACAAAATAATGCCTGCACAGACGGCCCCCTCTCCCTTGAGGGAGAGGGCTGGGGTGAGGGGGAACATACGGCTCTGGTGGTCATTCCGTTCACTTTATGTTCCTTGCTACTCTGTCACGACATGACCGGTGAACGTGCCAGGGTGGCTCAGTCGCCACCACCCTGGCGACCCGGGCTTCCGGCGGAAAATCGCCGCTTCGCGGTGCCTTCGGCTCATTCCTTCCGGCTTATCGGGGACGGGCGGAGGTAACATCCCTGTAAAGCCCGCCCTCTCGGCGCATCCCTGCGCCTCGCCCCGGCCTACAGGAAACGCCTCAGCGATTTACAGCCGGACCGAGGCATCGCTGAAAGCCCTCAGTTATTCTGAGGCAACGTTATCGCTTTTGCTTTCAAATTACTGGGGAACCCTCTACCCACGGAGAGAGGGAGAATTAAGCCTTTGTAGGCCCGGTAAGCGCAGCGCCACCGGGCGAAAAAACATTACCCTTCGTGCAGCCCGCACTCGCGCTTCAGCCCGAAGAATCGCGTCTCTTCTTCCGCCATTCCCGGTTCCCATTTACGCGTGGTGTGGGTGTCGCCTACCGACAGGTAGCCTTGATCCCACAGCGGATGGTACTTCAGCCCGTGCTTTTGCAGATACTGGTACACCGTGCGGTTATCCCAGTCGATGATCGGCAGCACTTTGAACACGCCGCGCTGCACCGCCAGCACCGGCAGCGTGGCCCGGCTCCCGGACTGCTCGCGGCGCAGGCCCGCAAACCAGGTCTGAGCGTTCAGTTCTTTTAGCGCCCGGTTCATCGGCTCGACCTTGTTGATCTCATTGTATTTCTCAATGCCCTCAACGCCCTGCTCCCACAGCTTGCCGTAACGCGCCTCCTGCCAGGCCGCGCTTTCCGTCGCACGGTAGACTTTCAGGTTCAGCCTGAGCTTATCCGTCAGCTCGTCGATAAACTGATAGGTCTCCGGGAACAGATAGCCGGTATCGGTGAGGATCACCGGAATGTCCGGACGGATCTGATTCACCAGATGCAGACTGACCGCCGCCTGAATGCCAAAGCTCGACGAAAGCACATAGTCTCCCGGCAGGTTTTCCAGCGCCCACGCCACGCGCCCTTCGGCGTCCAGCTTTTCCAGTTGGGCGTTAGTTTCCGCGAGTGCCAGAATGCGTTCGACTTTTGGCAATGCGTTAAGCGCGTTTAGATCGAGTACGGACATAATTACCTCTCGTGGTTACTCCCAGAAATCCCTTGCGGGATCGAGCACCGGGCGAATGATGCCCGCACGTACCGTAAAGTCGCCGAAGCCTTCACCCGCTTCGCGCTCTTTCGCCCAGCGTCCGATAAGCACGTCGAGGGAATCGAGAATTTCCGGCTCGGTGATGTTCTCGCGGAACATACGCGGAATACGCGTCCCGATACGGTTACCGCCCAGGTGCAGGTTATAGCGACCCGGCGCTTTCCCTACCAGACCGAGTTCGGCCAGCATCGCGCGGCCGCAGCCGTTCGGGCAGCCCGTCACGCGCATAACAATATGCTCGTCCGGAATACCGTGTTTTTCCAGAATCGCTTCCACTTTATCAGTGAAGGACGGCAGGAAACGCTCGGCTTCGGCCATCGCCAGCGGACAGGTCGGGAACGACACGCAGGCCATCGAGTTTTCACGCTGCACGCTCACCGCATTCATCAACCCGTGCTCGCGGGCCAGCTCTTCAATTCTCGCCTTTTCGCTTTCCGGCACGCTGGCGACGATCAGGTTCTGGTTAGCGGTGATACGGAACTCGCCTTTGTGGATCTTCGCGATTTCCAGCAGGCCGGTTTTCAGCGGACGGCCCGGATAATCAAGAATACGGCCGTTTTCGATAAACAGCGTCAGGTGCCATTTATTATCGATACCTTTAACCCAGCCGATGCGATCGCCGCGACCGGTAAATTCGTAAGGGCGGATCGGCTCAAACTTGATGCCCGCGCGACGCTCCACTTCTTCTTTGAACGTCTCGACGCCTACGCGCTCCAGAGTGTATTTGGTTTTCGCATTTTTACGGTCGGTACGGTTACCCCAGTCGCGCTGGGTAGTAACCACCGCCTCAGCCACAGCCAGCGTGTGCTCCAGCGGCAGGAAGCCGAACTCGCTCGCGGTGCGGGCGTAGGTTTTCTTGTTCCCATGCTCAATGGACAAACCGCCGCCCACCAGCAGGTTAAAGCCGACCAGCTTGCCGTTTTCGGCAATCGCCACGAAGTTCATGTCGTTGGCGTGCAGGTCGATATCGTTCTGCGGCGGGATCACCACCGTGGTTTTGAACTTACGCGGCAGGTAGGTCTGACCGAGGATCGGCTCTTCATCGGTGGTGGCGACTTTCTCCTGATCGAGCCAGATCTCCGCATAGGCGCGGGTACGTGGCAGCAGATGTTCGGAGATTTTTTTTGCCCACTCGTACGCTTCGGCGTGCAGTTCGGACTCGTACGGATTCGAGGTGCAGAGCACGTTACGGTTCATGTCGTTGGCGGTCGCCAGCGCGTCCAGACCCACGGAGTGCAGCATCTGGTGAACCGGCTTGACGTTCTTCTTCAGAATGCCGTGGAACTGGAAGGTCTGACGGTTGGTCAGACGAATGCTGCCGTAAATCGTGTTGTCATGGGCAAACTTGTCGATCGCCTGCCACTGTTTGGTGGTGATGATGCCACCCGGCAGACGACAGCGCAGCAGCATCGCGTGACGCGGCTCCAGCTTCTGCTCGGCACGTTCGGCGCGGATATCGCGGTCGTCCTGCTGGTACATACCGTGGAAACGGATCAGCAGGAAGTTGTCGCCTTTGAAACCGCCGGTCAGGCCGTCATTTAAATCTTCGGCAATGGTACCGCGCAGGTAGTTGCTCTCTACCTTCATGCGCTCGGCATCAGACAGTTTGCCTTCGACCACCAGTGGGCCAGGATGTTTTTCGCTCATTAGTAGACATCTCGCTGATAACGGCGCTCTACGCGCAGCTCACTTAAAAATTCATCCGCCGTTTCGGCATCCATACCGCCGAATTCGGCAATCACTTCCAGCAGTGCCTGCTCAACGTCTTTCGCCATGCGATTGGCGTCGCCGCAGACATAAATGTGGGCACCGTCATTGATCCAGCGCCACAGCTCTGCGCCCTGTTCGCGCAGTTTGTCTTGTACGTATACTTTTTCTTTCTGGTCACGAGACCAGGCCAGATCGATGCGGGTCAGCACACCCTCTTTGACGTAGCGCTGCCATTCAACCTGGTAGAGGAAATCCTCGGTAAAATGCGGGTTGCCGAAGAACAGCCAGTTTTTACCCGGTGCCTCGTCCGCTGCACGCTGCTGCATAAAGGCGCGGAACGGTGCGATGCCGGTGCCCGGGCCAATCATGATCACCGGCGTTTCCGGGTTCGCCGGCAGACGGAAGTTGTCGTTGTGCTCGATAAAGACGCGCACCTCGCCCTCTTCTTCCACGCGGTCGGCCAGGAAGCCCGAGGCCCCGCCCGCCCGCGCGCGGCCTTCGATGTCGTAACGCACCACGCCAACGGTGATGTGGACTTCGTTTTCCACTTCCGCCTGTGAGGAGGCGATGGAGTAAAGACGCGGCGTCAGTGGACGCAGCAGGCCGATCAGCGCGTCGGCATCCAGCTGTGCCGGTGAGAAACGCACCATATCGACAATCGGCGTTGTCGCCGCGTATTGCTGTAACTTCGCCTTATCCCCGACCAGCGGAAGGAGCGATTCGCTGCGGGTTAAGGTGGCGTAGTTTTCAACGATGTTGGCGGTGTTCACCGTCAGCTCGAAATGCCACTGAAGCGCCTCAGAGAGCGGTAAGGTTTTACCCTCCACCTGGACCGGCTCCGTGCCTTTCAGCCACAGCAGTTCGACCAGCTCTTTCACCAGCGCCGGATCGTTCTGATACCAGACGCCCAGCGCATCGCCAGGCTGATAACGCAGGCCGGAGTCACCGAGATCGATTTCGATATGGCGCACGTCTTTTTCCGAATCACGGCCCGTGATTTTCTGGTTTACCGACAGGCTCGCCGTCAGCGGCGCCTCTTTCGTGTAAGGGCTGGTGTGGATTTCGTTGACGGTGCCCGCTGCGGTAACGGCGGCCTGCGCTGGCGTCTCTTTCGGGACGCGGGCCTTCAGCACCTCAACGATGCGCGCCCGCCATTCGGCGGCGGCGGCCTGGTATTCGACATCAGCGTCTACGCGATCCAGCAGGCGCTCTGCGCCCAGCTCCGCCAGCTTGCTGTCGAAATCTTTACCGGACTGGCAGAAAAATTCATAGGACGTATCACCGAGGCCGAAGACGGCAAAGGCGGTGCCCTCGAGCTTTGGCGCTTTTTTCGAGAACAGGAACTTATGCAGCGCGACGGCTTCTTCCGCAGGCTCGCCTTCGCCCTGCGTTGACGCCACCACCACCAGCAGTTTTTCTGACGCGATCTGTTTGAATTTATAATCCCCGGCGTTGACCAGGTTAACGTTCAGCTTCGCGGCGAGCAGGTCATCACGCAGCGCTTCGGCCACACGACGGGCATTACCCGTTTGCGAAGCGGAGATAAGCGTGATGGCAGGAATTTCAACGGCCGTTGGCGGGACGCCAGCCACAGCACCCGGCTGCTGGTTCAGCATTCCCCAGAAATAGCCGGAGACCCAGGCGAGCTGGGTGGGTGAAAAATCGGAAGTCGCGGCCTGGAGGCGCGCCAGTTGCTCCGGGTTAAGGGGAAGCAAATTTGAAGGTGGGGCCTGTGTTGTCATGCGTCGTTATGTTCCAGTAGCAAAGCGGACTTTAAGCGAATAAATCCAAACTGAAGATAAGGTTAACGGCGGGGATAATAACAATTAAAGAAGGGATGGAAATAATAAATAACCAAATGGACTAACCTGTTTTAGTTATCGTTCTTAACGATAAAAGCGATTAAACAACTGTCTGAAATAAAACAACAAAAGTCGATAAACGCCATGAATACGAGGCGGCGACAGTTCAGAGCCGTTTTAGTTAATGATAAAAATTGTGCTTTCCGGTACTATGCGGCGGTTTTTTCCGCATTCCTGAGAGCTATGATGTCCACCACACTGTTTAAAGATTTCACCTTCGAAGCCGCACACCACCTTCCACACGTTCCTGCCGGGCACAAATGTGGCCGCCTGCATGGACACTCGTTTATGGTGCGTCTTGAAATCACCGGTGAAGTCGATCCCCATACGGGCTGGATCATGGACTTTGCCGAACTGAAGGCCGCGTTTAAGCCGACCTACGATCGTCTCGATCACTACTATCTGAATGATATTCCGGGCCTTGAAAACCCGACCAGCGAGGTGCTGGCGAAATGGATTTGGGATCAGATGAAACCGCTGGTCCCGCTGCTGAGCGCGGTGATGATCAAAGAGACCTGCACGGCAGGCTGCGTCTACCGCGGGGAGTGAATCTCCTCCGTTTCGGCCTCACGAGGCACGAGCGGCGTAAACTCGTAGAGCACCAGCGCATTACTCTCCAGTGATTCACTCAGTTGCCAGCCGTCATAAAGGCGTTCATCGCGTACGGAAAGCGTTGGACGCGCTTTATGCGCTATCCAGCGCCACATCTCTTCATCAGGGCCGCTTTCGCTGCCAACCCCTTCAAGCAACGGATAGAGCGCGCCGTTGTGCTGATCAAACAGATGACATTTAATTCGCCATTTACCGCGCATTCCCTTCAGGTGTAAATGATACTGCTGGCGAAAACGCTGGATGAAGGCTTCTTCACTGGATAGGAGCGGATTAAAAACCACCACATTACGCAGCAACAGCTGATAACCATTGCGATGGCGCGTAAGCAGGACACGCTTATCATTGACCAGCACCTCGCCCCGCAGACGTTGCCAGAGCCAGAGTACCCAATAAACCGGACGCGGCAGACCATGGTTATACTGTAGCGCAAGGCTTGAGGTATCGATGGTGTTGTTCGCACGGGCTTCTCCCTGAAGGCCCGAATTGAGCCAGAATCCCGCCAGCCAGACCTGCTCCGAAAGCCCGAGCAGGTTCTGCATCAGCAGCGCCCCACGAAAAAACCAGCCGTTTGTCGCCCGCGTGTTGCCGGTGAGGGTATTCCAGGAGAGAAGCCAGACGGGAAGCGAACATTTTCGCAGGCGAAGGTCAGCGAGGATCTGGCGGACCTTCAGTATCGGATAATTTTCCGTTGAGGAGAGAGGGGTTACCTCCAGCTGCGCGGGATCGAGAAGTTCATTGGCATCGGCAGAGCAGGCAAGAAAATCGGCCTGCATCAGGATGTCTGAACTGAACAGGGTATCGTCGCTTACGCCCGCGCTGACGGGGGCAAATCGGTGCCATAAACCAAACTTTGCCTGCGGAAGATAAGTTCGTATTGCCTTTTGCTGGGCCAGCCAGACCTGCTCCCGGGTCTCCTCACTCGCCTGTGTTGACCAGTGCATGACGAAGTGCCAGCCCGCGGTGATTTCTGGCGAAAAATGATTAACCGACTGTTGTAAAAAGCGGGTGAGAAGATCGCGACGGGTGGTTACGCCGGTGTGCAGTAGCACCGTCCACTGCTTTTTTGCCAGCCAGGTGAAGAGCTGATGCAGATTGTACCAGCAGGCGTAGCCCGCCATCTGGGGGTCATCCCACCCGGTAGCAAACAGACGACTGCTGAGAAAAGGTTCGGCGATATCAATTCCCTCAATGGGAATGGCCTCATTTATCGCCTCCAGATTTTGTCGAACGTCCTCACGGAGCAAATCGTCGAGCTCACGCAGGGTAATGACCACCCGCATACGGCGCAGCGAGGCAGAAAGAGGATTGAGCTGCTCAAGATCCAGTCTCTGCTCCTGCTGCGGGTGAACGACGAGCGGCGAGGCTCCCCAACCGCGCGCCACCGGTTCATTGAGCAGGCTAAACAGCTTGTCCACGGCGACCGGATAGCGCTGCTCACGCCTGTCCGTCCGAATACGTGCCGCCTCCGGGTGCTGGCGTCGGGCCTTACGAAACTCACCCGGAGACATATTGTGAACACGCCTGAACCGATCGCTCATCATGCGCGTGCTGGCGAAACCCTGCTCAAGCGCAATCTGGTGCAGCGGTCGGTTCGTCAGCCGGAGAGCGTTGGCCGCCTTTTCCAGCCGCAGGCGGGTGATGTACTGCATGAAACTGATCCCCACCTCCTTGCGAAAGAGACGAGAGAGCCAGGCTTCAGAAACATATTCACTCGCGGCGATTTCCGCAAGCGTAATACGGCGGGAATAACTGGCATTGATTCGCTCTATCACCCGGGCGATGCGTTTGCTGTGCGCTGAGGAAAGTTCCCGGGACAGCATACGGGCGGGCTGTTGAAAGCGGCTGGTCAGCAACAGCAAAATCTCGCTCAGCCAGCGGTACGCCTCCAGCCGGTAGCGGTGCGGGTCGTTGATGAGGGTGACCACAAGAAGCTGGCGCAGCAGATCGCGAAGCGCATCGCACTGGGGCCAGACGCCTCCGGCTTCTGCCGGTACAGCATAATCATGGGCAAAAAAATCATTGCAGAGCTGGACGACCCAGCGCCCGGAAAGGGTTACGCGCAGGGTGACATTTGCCGTTTCGCTCGTGAACTGCCAGCGCCGATGACGGTTTATGATGGCAAGGGTATTGGCCTCCAGGATGTCACGTCCCGCATCGGTGTTCAGCTCTGCCCGCCCTTCCAGCACCCAGAGCAACGTTAGCGTATCGCCTTCATCCTCCACGCAGTGGCGAATGTCCTGAATCTCTATCCAAAATTCATCTCCCCGTTGCGCCATCTTACCCCTCATCAAAGACAAATAATGACCTGCTCTTTTTTGTCATAACTGAATTGTATGAAAAACAATCAAAATAAAGCCGTCGCTTTACAACAAAAAAATGCATTTTCAGGCGGGACGATCGTCATAGACTCGAAATTATCATCGTTTGGCAGAAAAAGGATAACAAAAATGACACATCCAATTATCGAAGCTCTGCGTGGCAACGAAGCTCGGTTCACTGAATTACGGCGCTATTTTCATCAGCATCCTGAAATTGGTTTTGAGGAGCACAACACGAGCGATCGCGTTGCTGCGCTGCTTCAGGAATGGGGATATGAGGTTCATCGCGGGCTGGCGAAAACCGGTGTGGTCGGCACACTGAAGGTGGGTAACGGGCATAAACGCCTGGGCCTGCGCGCCGATATGGATGCGCTGCCAATGCAGGAAAACAACGGCAAGGCGTGGAGCAGTACCGTTGAGGGTAAATTCCACGGCTGCGGTCATGACGGCCACACCACAACGCTCCTGTATGCAGCGGAGTACCTGGCACGCACCCGTAATTTTAACGGCACGCTGCACCTTATTTTTCAGCCCGCGGAAGAACTTCTGTATGGCGGACGCGTTATGGTAGAGGACGGTTTGTTTGACCTGTTCCCCTGCGACCACATCTTTGGTCTGCACAATATGCCGTCACAGCCCCTCGGAAAAATTGGTCTGCGCGATGGCGCCATGATGGCCTCTTCCGACACCCTTCATATTGAGGTTAACGGCGTGGGGGGTCACGGTGCGGTGCCAGAACATACCGTTGACGCCACCCTGGTTGCCTGTCATATCACTATCGCGTTGCAGTCGATTGTTTCGCGCAACATTACCCCCTTCCAGCCAGCCGTCGTTACCGTAGGCAGCATTCAGGCCGGGCACGCCCCTAACATTATCAACGACAAAGTGTTGATGAAACTTACCGTGCGCACGCTGGATGAACGCGTGCGGCAAACCGTGCTACAGCGTATCCATGATATCGCCGTTGCACAGGCGGAAAGTTTCAATGCGACGGCCACCATTCGACACATTAACGGCAGCCCGGTACTGAAAAACAATCCGCAAGCCAACGAGATGGTGCGCAGCGTCGCCACCGATCTGTTCGGTCAGGATGCCGTCGCGGAGGTCAATGCGTTTATGGGCAGCGAGGACTTTGCTTTCATGCTCGAGAAAAATCCCAATGGATGCTATTTCACGCTTGGCGCCGGGGATGAGCCTGACCGCTGCATGGTACATAACCCGGGCTACGACTTTAACGACAACATTCTCCTCACCGGCGCGGCGCTGTGGGCCGCACTGACCGAACACTATCTGCGCTGATTCGCACCTTCCCGGGAGGGCTGCACTATGAGTACCGTTTCCCTGACAGGCGCATCCGCCTACGCCGGTAACGATCGGCTGCTGGCGGGTATCGTCATGAGCGTTCTGACATTCTGGCTGTTTGCCCAGTCGGTTATCAACGTGGTTCCGGCCATGCAGAATAGCCTCGATATTGCCCTCGAAACCCTTACGCTGGCCGTCAGCCTTAGCGCGTTGTTCAGCGGCTGTTTTGTCGTCGCCTGCGGTGGGTTTGCCGATAAGTATGGGCGCATGCGCCTGACCATGATTGGCCTGATACTGAGCATGATCGGGAGTGGTCTGCTGTTCATTTCATGGGAGCCCGTCCTGTTTCTGTTGGGAAGAGCGATACAGGGGCTATCAGCGGCCTGCATCATGCCCGCCACGCTGGCGCTGATTAAGACCTGGTATGACGGTAAAGCACGCCAGCGCGCCATCAGCTTTTGGGTTATCGGCTCCTGGGGCGGCAGTGGCCTGAGCTCGTTTGTGGGAGGCGCCATCGCCACCACGCTGGGCTGGCGCTGGATATTTATTTTCTCCATGGTGGTGGCTCTGGCGGCGCTATTGCTTATCCGCGCCACCCCGGAAAGCCGCAGCCCTGATGCGTGTCGACACAAACTGGATATCAGCGGCCTGGTGAGTTTTGTCCTTATGCTGGTGCTGTTCAATCTGTTTATTAGCAAAGGACACAGCTGGGGCTGGAGCAGCAGTTTATCGCTTCTTGTACTGTGTGGAGCCGTGATTGCACTGATGTGTTTTGTCGTTACCGGGCGACGGAAAGGCGATGCGGCACTGATCGATTTCGCCCTTTTTAAAAACCGGGCCTATAGCGCCTCGGTATTCTCAAATTTCCTGCTCAACGGCTGCATTGGCACCATGATGATCGCCAGCATCTGGTTGCAGCAAGGCCATCATCTGTCACCACTACAGACAGGCATGATGACGCTGGGGTATCTGGTTACCGTACTGGCGATGATCCGGGTGGGTGAAAAACTGCTTCAGCGCTATGGCGCCAGGCTGCCGATGATGACCGGCCCGCTGCTGACCGCAACAGGTATTTCGCTGATTTCATGCACCTTCTTAAGCAAAGAGGTCTACATTGTTACCGTTTTTCTGAGCAATATTTTATTCGGGCTGGGGCTCGGATGTTACGCCACGCCCTCAACGGACACGGCGGTAATGAATGCCCCTGAAAACAAAGTGGGGGTGGCTTCAGGGATCTATAAGATGGGCAGTTCCCTGGGCGGCGCAATGGGTATCGCGGTCACCGCATCGCTGTACGCGCTATGGCTGCCGATGGGAACGGCCAGTGCCGCGCAGTATGCCTTGCTGTTCAACAGTGCGATTTGCCTTGGGTCGGCAGTCGTGACCTGGGCTTTACTGCCAACAACAAAAGCCCCGCGTTAAGCGGGGCCACAAAAGTATCAGGCAATGTTCAAATATTTGTGCGTCTGCATCGACAGGCGCCAGTTGCGGGCGATACAGGTTTCAATGCACAGACGGGTTGCATCGTCTTTCTGGCTGATAGGCTGTAGCGCGATCACGCGCTGCTTTTCGTCCGTCAGCGTCGCCAGCAGTTCATCCAGCGCTTCGATGTCACGCACGCGCCCCACCGGATGTTTGATCTCATCAGCACGCTCAAGCGCCTGCGATAGTACGTCATACCCGCCGCGCATATTCACTTTCGGTGAAACCGTTACCCACGTTGAATGGGAGCAGCGCACTTCATGGGTACCGCTGGTTTCAATCTGACAGCTATAGCCGTTCTTTTCGAGCAGTTCGGTGAGCGGCATCAGATCATGAATGCAGGGTTCCCCGCCGGTGATCACCACGTGCCGCGCCGTCCAGCCCTGACGACCAATAATGGCAAGCAGATCTTCCGCGCTGCCCGCGCCCCATTTATCGCTCTCTTTGGTTTTCGCCAGAATGCTGAACAGCGACACTTCCCGATCTGCGAGCTTATCCCACGTATGTTTGGTATCACACCAGGCGCAGCCAACCGGGCATCCCTGTAAACGAATAAAGATAGCGGGAACGCCGGTAAAGTAACCCTCGCCTTGAAGGGTCTGGAACATCTCGTTAATCGGGTACTGCATAGTCAACTCTGTTAAGGGGATAAACGATAAGTATCGCAGATCCCCGTCAGATGATCATGCTCCATCGGTGCTTTGCGCGCCAATTGCCGCCATAAACCGTTCCGTAATTTGCTGCGGTCGGGTGATCGCCCCGCCGACGACAACCGTGTGCGCCCCCAGCGCCAGACACCTGGCCGCGCGATCGGGGGTATTCACGTTACCTTCGGCAATCACGGGGATCGTGACGGCAGACAGCACCTCTTTCAAAAACGCGCAGTCATTTTCCGGTAGCGAATGGCCCGCGGTCTCCGCCGTATAACCGTAAAGGGTGGTTCCGACACAATCAAACCCCAGCGCCTGCGCGGTCACGGCCTCCTGCACGGTGGCAATATCCGCCATCAGCAGCAGCGAAGGGTAACGGGTGCGGATCTGCGCGATCAGCATGTCCAGCGATACGCCACCGGGCCGTTTCCGGGCGGTCGCATCCAGCGCAACGATCTCCGGGGCGACCGCCATCAGCTCATCCACTTCTTTGAGCGTCGCGGTGATGAACACCTCGCTGTCCGGATAGTCTCGTTTGATGATGCCGATGACCGGCAGTGAGACCAGCCCTTTGATAGCCTCGATATCCACCACGCTATTGGCGCGGATCGCAGCGGCACCGCCCTGGGCCGCCGCCAGCGCCATTCGCGACATAATAAACGGGCTGTGCAGCGGTTCGTTTTCCAGCGCCTGGCAGGAGACGACCAGTTTTCCTTTCAGGTTATCCAGTACAGTTTTCATTACGATAAGATCTCTTCCACTTCGTTTTTGATAATGGTGACGTGCGGGCCATAGATGACCTGAACCCCGTTACCGCGCACGATGACGCCGCGCGCGCCGGTCGCTTTCAGTGCAGATTCATTGACTTTGCTACCGTCTTTCACCGTGACGCGAAGGCGCGTGGCGCAGCAGTCAACGTCATCCAGATTGTCTTTTCCTCCCAGCCCGGCGATCACCGCCGCGGCGCGCTCGCTTTGCGGCAGGGTAGCCTCGTCAGCCAACGCCTCCTTTTCACGGCCCGGCGTGGCAAAATCAAAACGTTTGATCAGATAGCGGAAGGTACAGTAGTAAAGGAAGAACCACGGTACGCCCACCAGCGGGACGAACATCCAGTTAGTTTTCGCTTCCCCCTGCAAAATGCCGAACAGCACGAAATCAATAAACCCGCCGGAGAAAGTTTGTCCGATGGTGATGTGCAGAATGTGCGCGAGCATGAACGCCAGCCCGTCAAACAGCGCATGAATGACGTACAGCACCGGGGCAATAAACAGGAATGAGAACTCGACAGGCTCAGTAATGCCGGTCAGGAAAGAAGTTAACGCCGCAGAAAGCAGCAGCCCGGCGACGCGCTTCTTATTCTCCGGCCTGGCCGTGTGGTACATCGCAAGGCAGGCGCCCAGCAGGCCAAACATCATGGTAATAAAGCGCCCGGACATGAAGCGCGACGTGCCCTCATAGAAATGCTGCGTGTTCGGGTCGGCGAGCTGGGCGAAGAAGATCCGCTGCGTGCCCTCAACCAGGTGACCGTTAACAATTTCACTGCCACCAAGCGCGGTGGTCCAGAACGGAAGATAGAAGATGTGGTGCAAACCAAACGGGCCAAGCATGCGCAGGATGAAGCCGTACAGCAAAGTCCCCAGATAGCCGGTGGCATCCACCAGCCCGCCGAGGCCAAAGATCAGCTTCTGAAAATGCGGCCATACCACGGTCATCAGCGCGCCGACGAGTATCGCCGCCAGTGAGCTGATAATGGGAACGAAGCGCGAGCCGCCAAAAAAGCCCAGGAATTGCGGAAGCGCGATTTTATTGAATCGATGATGCAGTGCGCAGGTCACCAGCCCAATAACTACCCCACCAAACACGCCCGTTTCAAGCGTCTGAATACCCAGCGTCATGCCCTGCCCTGCGGCGCCCGGGTTCTCATGCGCCAGTTTTCCGGTCAGGATCAGCAGCGCATTGATAGTGGCATTCATCACCAGATAAGCGAGCAACGCCGCCAGCCCTGCCGTGCCTTTATCATTTTTCGCCAGCCCAACGGCGACCCCAACAGCAAACAGTACCGACAGGTTTGCAAACACAATCGAGCCTGCGCTGCTCATGATGGTAAAGATGGCCTGTAGCCAGCCAACGTCTAAAAATGGATACGCGGTAAGCGTATTCGGATTCGATAGCGCCCCGCCGATCCCCAGCAACAGACCTGCTGCGGGCAGTATGGCGATGGGTAACATAAAGGATTTGCCAAAGCGCTGCGCTTTTTCAAACCATCCGCCGGAAGACGCTCCGCTGAACATTTGCATCATTTTTTTATCCCCCTGGTTGTTGATGAAAATTTTTACCACATATATTTTAAATTGTGAAAATTACCACCAAAAACCAGGACGCCGATCATACTTTTTCGAAATGACTGGCATCTCTCCCCCGCTTTCCGCCACACTAGTTGGCAGAGAAACGCATTAAGGATCTAGCATGTCGGACCATGAAAACCTGCTGCTGAAGCTACGCCAGGAGGCTTCCGGGTACAGCCCAACGCAACAAAAACTGGGGGAGTTTGTCCTCAACGATCCTGCCAGGGTGCTCTACCTGACGATCACCGAGCTGGCGCGTGAAAGCGGCACCAGCGAGGCCAGCGTCACACGCCTTTGCCGCACGCTGGGCTGTAAGGGATATAACGAATTTAAAATGGCGCTTGCGCTGGATATTCAGCAGGGTTTGCCGGAGCGTCAGGCAGGAGATGCAATAGATAACGTGGTGGATGAGTCTGTCCAGGCGCTGCAAGATACCGCAAAACTCCTCGACCGGGCCCAGCTTGAACAGGCGACACTGGCCCTGCATCAGGCGCAGTCAGTGCAAATTTACGGAGTGGCGGCCAGCGCGATTCTGGGGGAATATTTGCATTACAAGCTCCTGCGGCTGGGCAAACCCGCGCAGCTGTTTAGCGATATGCATCGCGCGGCCATGAATGCGGCAACGCTGTCTGACGAGACGCTGGTGGTCGCTATCTCAAGTTCGGGATCGACCCGCGATTTACTCCACGTCGTGAAGCTAGCCCGCAAGCGGGGCGTTAAGGTACTGGCGCTCAGCAATACGCCCCGCAGCCCGCTGGCCTCCCTGAGCGATTTACAGCTGGTTGCAGCCAAACCCGAGGGACCGCTGAGCGCGGGTGCGCTCAATGCCAAGGTTGGCGTGATGCTGCTGGTTGAACTGCTAACCACTTCCCTTATTGCAGTAGACAGCCATTACGGTGACGTTAGCCAGCAAACGGCAAGCGCCACGTTGCCGCTTCTGCTATAGAAAACAAAAAACCCGCCGAAGCGGGTTTTTTCGTAAGAACGAAGGTTCAGGCTTATGCCTGGCCTTTGATCTCTTTACGACCGTTGTAAGGTGCTTTTTCGCCCAGCGCTTCTTCGATACGAATCAGCTGGTTGTATTTAGCAACACGGTCAGAACGGCTCATAGAACCGGTTTTGATCTGGCCAGCAGCGGTACCAACAGCCAGGTCAGCGATGGTAGCGTCTTCAGTTTCGCCAGAACGGTGAGAGATAACCGCGGTGTAGCCAGCGTCTTTCGCCATTTTGATCGCAGCCAGCGTTTCGGTCAGAGAACCGATCTGGTTGAATTTGATCAGGATGGAGTTAACGATGCCTTTCTCGATGCCTTCTTTCAGGATCTTGGTGTTGGTTACGAACAGATCGTCACCAACCAGCTGGATTTTGTCGCCCAGTACTTTGGTCTGGTATGCGAAACCATCCCAATCAGACTCGTCCAGACCGTCTTCGATAGAAACGATTGGGTACTGTTTGGTCAGGTCTTCCAGGAAGTGGGTGAACTCTTCAGAGGTGAACGCTTTGTTGCCTTCGCCAGCCAGAACGTATTTACCGTCTTTGTAGAATTCAGATGCTGCGCAGTCCATCGCCAGGGTGATGTCTTTGCCCAGCTCGTAGCCTGCTGCTTTAACCGCTTCAGCGATAACAGCCAGTGCTTCTGCGTTAGAACCCAGGTTTGGCGCGTAGCCGCCTTCGTCACCAACAGCCGTGTTCATACCTTTAGCTTTCAGAACTTTAGCCAGGTTGTGGAACACTTCAGAACCCATACGTACCGCTTCTTTCAGGGTTTTCGCGCCAACTGGCTGAATCATGAATTCCTGAATATCAACGTTGTTGTCTGCGTGCTCACCACCGTTGATGATGTTCATCATTGGTACAGGCATAGAGTATTTGCCTGGGGTGCCGTTCAGTTCAGCGATGTGCTCGAACAGTGGCATGCCCTTAGCTGCTGCTGCCGCTTTGGCGTTCGCCAGGGAAACCGCCAGGATTGCGTTCGCACCGAAGTTAGATTTGTTTTCAGTACCGTCCAGATCGATCATGATCTTGTCGATGCCAGCCTGATCTTTAGCATCTTTGCCAACGATAGCCTGAGCAATAGGACCGTTAACAGCGCCAACCGCTTTCAGTACGCCTTTGCCCATGAAACGGGATTTGTCGCCATCACGCAGTTCCAGCGCTTCGCGGGAACCTGTAGAAGCACCTGATGGAGCCGCTGCCATACCGACGAAACCACCTTCCAGATGAACTTCAGCTTCAACGGTCGGGTTACCACGGGAGTCGATGATTTCACGACCGATGACTTTAACGATTTTGGACATTAGATTTTCCTCAGTACAAGTTAAACTAAAACTCCAGACAAACAACGCGTACCAAAGGTACGCGTTGCCGTTCTAACTTTTTTTACTTCGCCTGACGCTTCTGGTACTCGCTGGCGGCTTTCACGAAGCCTGCAAACAGCGGATGCCCGTCACGCGGCGTTGAAGTAAATTCCGGGTGGAATTGGCAGGCCACGAACCACGGATGGTTAGGCACTTCGATGATCTCGACTAACTGATCATCCCCGGAACGGCCCGCAACACGCAGACCCGCAGCTTCAATTTGTTTCAACAACATGTTGTTGACTTCATAGCGGTGACGATGGCGCTCGGTGATGACCGGCTCGCCGTACAGCTTGCGTACCACGCTATCGTCGGACAGCTGGCAGGCCTGTGCGCCAAGACGCATGGTGCCACCCAGATCGCTCTTCTCGGTACGGACTTCGACGTTACCGTCTTCGTCGCGCCATTCCGTAATCAGCGCCACAACAGGGTACTTACAGTCTGGCACAAATTCCGTAGAGTTCGCGTTTTCCATTCCCGCTACGTTGCGCGCAAATTCAATCAGCGCAACCTGCATACCCAGGCAGATACCGAGGTATGGAATATTGTTTTCACGCGCATAGCGTGCAGTGGCGATCTTGCCTTCAACACCACGGTAGCCGAAGCCGCCAGGGATGAGAATCGCATCCAGATCTTTGAGAATTTCGACGCCGCGCGTCTCCACATCCTGCGAATCAATCAGCTTGATGTTCACAGAGACGCGATTCTTCAGACCACCGTGTTTCAGCGCTTCGATAACTGACTTATAGGCATCTGGCAGTTCGATGTACTTGCCGACCATACCGATAGTCACTTCGCCGCCCGGATTGGCTTCTTCGTAAATCACCTGCTCCCATTCAGACAGGTTAGCTTCCGGACAGTTCAAGCTGAATCGTTTACAAATATAATCGTCCAGACCCTGTGATTTCAACAGGCCCGGGATTTTATAAATGGAATCGACATCTTTCATTGAAATAACGGCTTTTTCAGGCACGTTACAGAACAATGCAATTTTCGCACGTTCGTTCGCCGGAATCGCGCGATCGGAACGGCAAACCAGGATGTCAGGCTGAATACCGATGGAGAGCAGCTCTTTAACAGAGTGCTGAGTCGGTTTGGTTTTCACTTCACCAGCTGCCGCCATGTAAGGCACCAGCGTCAGGTGCATGAACAGCGCGTGCTCACGACCAATATCTACCGCCAGCTGACGAATCGCTTCGAGGAACGGCAGGGATTCGATATCCCCCACGGTACCGCCGATTTCAACCAGCACAACGTCATGCCCTTCGCCACCGGCAAGGACACGCTCTTTGATGGCGTTAGTGATGTGCGGGATGACCTGCACGGTCGCGCCCAGGTAGTCACCACGGCGCTCTTTACGCAGAACGTCAGAGTAGATACGGCCAGTCGTAAAGTTGTTACGACGGGTCATTTTGGTACGGATGAAACGCTCGTAGTGGCCAAGATCCAGATCGGTTTCAGCGCCGTCTTCAGTAACGAACACTTCCCCGTGTTGGGTTGGGCTCATGGTGCCAGGATCGACATTGATGTACGGATCCAGTTTCATCATGGTCACATTGAGGCCACGGGCTTCAAGAATGGCTGCGAGGGAGGCTGCGGCAATGCCTTTACCCAGAGAGGATACGACCCCGCCGGTCACAAAAATATAGTTCGTTGTCATGCTGAACCTGAGAAGTTAGGGTGAAACGATGGAATAACCAGGACGGGAAAGTAGTATACCCGAACACGACGAGCGCCACAAACTTTCATTCTCCGTCTCCATTCCAGGCCATGACAAACATAAGGAGTGAGAAAATAGCCCCTTTTGGGTAAATGTTTTTGACGCAAATCAAGCGCTTGTCATTTAAAAAATCACACAAATTGCGCTTGATCGCAAAATCTCGTTAGAGATCATGTTCCTGGCGTTTTACTTCCTGCCAGACTTCTTCCATCGCGTCGAGGTCAATCCCGCTCATTTCCAGGCCGCGCAAGGCCACAATCCGCTCAACTTCGCGAAAGCGTCGTTCGAATTTAATGTTCGCTTTTTGCAGGGCGGTTTCCGCTTTTACACCGAGGTGGCGTGAAAGGTTGACGGTTGCAAACAGCAGATCGCCCATCTCCTCTTCCAGCTTTGCTTCATCCACAACGGCCTGCTGCGCTTCATGCATCACTTCGTCGATCTCTTCGTGTACTTTTTCCAGCACCGGGCCGAGAGAGGTCCAGTCAAACCCTACCGCCGAGCAGCGCTTTTGAATTTTGTGCGCGCGCATCAGCGCGGGAAGGTTCAGGGGAATGTCGTCCAGCGCCGAGTGCTGGGATTTTTCAGCGCGTTCAGCGCTTTTTATCTGCTCCCAGCGCGCCAGCACTTCCGCACTGTTACCTGCGGAGGCATCACCAAAGATATGCGGATGACGACGCTCCAGCTTGTCGCTGATAGCGGCGCAGATATCGTCAAAGTTAAAGCGCCCCTCTTCCTGCGCCATCTGCGCGTAGAACACCACCTGGAACAGCAGGTCGCCCAGCTCACCGCGCAGATCGTCGAAATCCTCTCGCGAAATGGCGTCCAGCACTTCGTAGGTCTCTTCCAGCGTGTAAGGCGCAATGGTGGTGAAAGTCTGCTCTTTATCCCACGGGCAGCCGTTTTCCGGGTCGCGCAGGCGTTTCATGATGCCGAGCAGGCGGTCGATTTGAGTCATAACAGATTCCATTAAATGCCTGAGCCGGGTGGCGGCGTTGCCTTACCCGGCCTACAGAAGAGGATGTTTAGCCGCCGTGCAGACGACGCGCGTCAATCACATCCGGCACCTGGTTCAGTTTGCCGAGTACGCGGCCCAGCACCTGAAGGTTATAGATTTCGATAGTCATATCGATGGTGGCAAGCTGCTCGCGGGTATCGCTGCGGCTGGCAACGCCCAGCACGTTGACCTTCTCGTTGGCGAGAATGGTGGTGATGTCGCGCAGCAGGCCGCTGCGGTCGTTGGCAGTGACGCGCACCACCAGCGAGTAACCCGCCGAGTAGCTCTCCCCCCAGACGGCTTCCACGATACGTTCCGGCGCATGCGATTGCAGCTCTGCAAGCTGGTCGCAGTCGGAGCGGTGAATCGAGATCCCGCGCCCCTGGGTGATAAAGCCGACAATATCATCTCCCGGGATCGGCTGGCAGCAGCGGGCAATATGGTGCATGAGGTTACCCACCCCTTCAACCACCACGCGGCCATTGTCCTTGCTGCGCTGCTGCGGAGCGTAGGTTTTCTGCTGGAGCTGTTTCAGCGCCGCCGCATCCTGCTCCGCTGCGCTTGGCTTGTTGAACTGCGCTTGCAGGAAGTTCACCATCTGGTTCAGGCGGATATCGCCGCCACCAATCGCCGCTAACAGTTCGTCGAGCTCGTTGAAGTTGTAGCGCGGCAGCAGGAACTTCTCCGCTTCTTTCAGGCTAATACCAATATGTTCCAGCTCGTCGTCCAGGATCTGGCGACCGGCAAGGATGTTCTTGTCACGATCCTGCTTACGGAACCAGGCGTGAATTTTTGAGCGCCCACGGCTGGTGGTAACGTAACCGAGGTTCGGGTTCAGCCAGTCGCGGCTTGGGTTTGGCTGCTTCTGGGTGATGATTTCAATCTGATCGCCCATCTGGAGCTGGTAGGTAAACGGTACGATACGTCCGCCGATCTTCGCCCCGATGCAACGGTGCCCCACATCGCTGTGGATGTGGTAGGCGAAATCGAGCGGCGTGGAGCCTGCCGGCAAATCCACCACGTCCCCTTTCGGGGTAAAGACGTAGACGCGATCGTCGAAGACCTGACTGCGCACTTCGTCGAGCATTTCGCCGGAGTCGGCCATCTCTTCCTGCCACGCAATCAGCTTACGCAGCCAGGCGATACGGTCCTCGTGACCGGAGCGACCGCCGCCGGAGGTACCCTCTTTATATTTCCAGTGCGCCGCCACGCCCAGCTCGGCGTCTTCGTGCATCTGTTTGGTACGGATCTGAATTTCCACCGTTTTGCCGCCAGGGCCGAGCACCACGGTATGAATAGACTGATAGCCGTTTGGTTTCGGGTTCGCGACGTAGTCATCGAACTCATCCGGCAGATGGCGGAAGTGAGTATGCACTATCCCCAGCGCGGCATAGCAGTCCTGAAGACGCTCCGCCACGATACGCACCGCGCGCACGTCAAACAGCTCGTCAAAGGCGAGGTGTTTCTTCTGCATTTTGCGCCAGATGCTGTAGATGTGCTTTGGACGCCCGTAGACCTCGGCGCGCACATTCTCCTCTTTCATCGACTGGCGCAGCCCGCTGACAAATTCCTCGATATAGTGCTCGCGGTCAATGCGGCGTTCGTGCAGCAATTTTGCAATGCGTTTGTATTCCGCCGGATGCAGGTAGCGGAAGCAGTAATCTTCCAGCTCCCACTTCAGTTGCCCGATACCCAGACGGTTCGCCAGCGGCGCATAGATATTCGTACACTCTTTGGCGGCCAGGACGCGCTCGTCTTCCGGCGCATCCTTTACTTCACGCAGATGGGCAACCCGTTCGGCCAGCTTGATCACCACGCAGCGGAAATCATCTACCATCGCCAGCAGCATACGACGAACGTTATCCACCTGCTCGGAAGAGACAGAGTCAGTTTGCGCGGCTTTAAGCTGACGAATGGCTGCCATATCACGTACGCCGTGGATAAGCGCCACGACGGACTGGCCGACGCTTTCACGCAGGACGTCTTCCGTCACCACGTCGGCGTCCGCCAGGGGGAACAGCAGTGCGGCCTGTAGCGTTTCGATGTCCATGTTCAGCATGGAGAGAATTTCAACCATCTCCACGCCGCGCCACAACAGCAGTTCAGCGTCCGGATGCCCCTGCGTTGTGCGTAAACAATAGGCCCAGGTTTCGGTTAAGCGTTCACACGACTGCTGGCTGGAAATCCCCAGACTTGCGATCCATTTTTGAGGGTCAAACTCACCAGCTTTATTTAAATGTGCACTTCTTACCGCAACCATCGTCCTCTCCTTTAGGGACAAGGGCCTGTCGAAGTCGACAAGCCAAACTCATTAGATGTGCTCGAACAACACCATCGATTCCAGATGACCAGTGTGCGGGAACATGTCCAGCATTGCCAGACGCCGAATCTGGTAACCCCCGCTCAATAATGCTTCGCTGTCACGGGCAAGCGTCGCCGGGTTACAGGAAACATAGACCACGCGTTCAGGCGCGAGTTTAATTATATGCTGCATCACGCCTGGCGCACCTGCGCGCGCCGGATCGAGCAGGATCTTATCAAAGCCCTGCTTAGCCCACGGTTGCTGAGTGACATCATCCTCAAGATTTTGATGAAAGAATGTCACATTTTGCAAACCGTTCTGTTGGGCGTTCTCCTGGCCTTTCGCCACCAGCGCCTCAACGCCTTCCACTCCGACCACGCTTGCTGCTCTGCGGGCCAGCGGCAGGGTAAAGTTCCCCATGCCGCAGAACAGATCGAGCACCCGGTCAGTGGGCTGTACGTCGAGCCATTCCAGCGCATTCGCCACCATCTGCTGGTTCACGCCGTCGTTGACCTGGATAAAATCCCGCGGGCTGAACGTTAAGCGTAGCCCGTCTGACGCATACCA
Source organism: Enterobacter cloacae complex sp. IR5459 (assembly GCF_049238005.1). Taxonomy (NCBI): domain Bacteria; kingdom Pseudomonadati; phylum Pseudomonadota; class Gammaproteobacteria; order Enterobacterales; family Enterobacteriaceae; genus Enterobacter; species Enterobacter cloacae complex sp. IR5459. The sequence continues at coordinate 485,743 of NZ_JBMKIG010000001.1, read as the reverse complement.
GGGCGCTTCTCCGCTGACCTGCTCAAGTATCTCGCTTTGCGGCGCGAGGAAAAGCGCAAGCTCATGAGAATGCGAAAAGCGTTCCAGTTTTTCGCGATCCGCCTTTGACAGCGGCGCGGTGTGGCGCAGCACCATCAGCGGGGCACTGTTGGCCAACACCAGTTCGACATGGCCGAGCGAACGCACGCCATCCAGCGATGCAAGACAGTGGTGCACGTCCGGGAGCAATGCCTCAAGATGGGGCACCAAAACAGGGCACTGCGTGACAGAGACGATATCGCTGGAGCCGGCTTTGCGAAACCCCATCTCCAGCCGCTCGGTTTTGGGCTGGTAGCTGAGGCTCAGGCGAGCGCGGCGACGGTAGCCCCAGGGCCGATCGGCAATGATGTCATTCACGTCGTGTCCGACCAGGCGGGCCAGCGCGCTGCTTTTACTTTTTTGCTGTAATTCAGTGCTGGCATGCTGTTGCTGGCAGCCACCGCAGACGCCAAAATGGGGGCAGCGAGGCGTCACGCGCTCCGGGCTATCATTAAGACGGCGCTTGACCTGACCGCGCGCATACTGACGTTTGTCTTCCGTCAGCGTAATATCTGCACGTTCTCCTGGCAGCAAACCTGTGATAAACAGTGTTTTACCCTTGTGACGCGCCACCCCCTGTCCAAAAGGATCGAGGTCAGAGGCTTCAACAGTTATGATCTGACGCGTCGTCACGCGTCGTTTTGCAGAGTAGAATTGCGCCATCGCCGAGATTGTTCTCAAATAAACATAATTAGCCTGATTGTCCCATAACGGAACTCCATGACCAACTACAGCCTGCGCGCGCGCATGATGATTTTGATCCTCGCTCCTACCGTTCTCATCGGTTTGCTGCTGAGCATTTTCTTTGTGGTGCATCGCTATAACGATTTGCAGAGACAGCTTGAAGATGCCGGGGCCAGCATTATCGAACCGCTGGCCGTCTCCAGCGAGTACGGTATGAACCTGCAAAACCGTGAATCCATTGGTCAGTTAATCAGCGTGCTGCACCGCCGTCATTCAGAGATTGTACGCGCCATTTCCGTTTACGATGAGCATAACCGTCTGTTCGTCACCTCGAATTTCCATCTGGATCCCACGTCGCTGAAAATCCCGGATGGTACCCCCTTCCCGCGTCATCTTACGGTGTTGCGGCGAGGCGATATCATGATCCTGCGCACGCCGATTATCTCCGAAAGCTATTCACCCGACGAATCTGCCCAGTCCGATGCGAAGTCCAGCAATAATATGCTTGGATATGTGGCGCTGGAGCTGGATCTCAAGTCGGTGCGGCTCCAGCAGTACAAAGAAATTTTCATCTCCGGCGTGATGATGCTGTTCTGTATTGGCATCGCGCTGATCTTCGGCTGGCGACTGATGCGCGACGTCACGGGGCCTATCCGCAACATGGTGAATACCGTTGACCGGATCCGCCGGGGTCAGCTCGACAGCCGCGTGGAAGGCTTTATGCTCGGCGAGCTGGATATGCTGAAAAACGGCATCAACTCAATGGCGATGTCGCTGGCGGCTTATCACGAAGAGATGCAGCACAACGTTGACCAGGCCACCTCTGACCTGCGCGAAACGCTGGAGCAGATGGAGATCCAGAACGTGGAGCTGGATCTGGCGAAAAAACGTGCTCAGGAGGCGGCGCGTATTAAGTCTGAATTCCTGGCGAACATGTCGCACGAGCTGCGCACGCCGCTGAACGGGGTGATTGGCTTTACCCGTCTGACGCTCAAAAGCGAGCTGAACCCGACCCAGCGTGACCATCTGCATACCATTGAACGCTCAGCCAACAACCTGCTGACCATTATTAACGACGTACTGGACTTCTCGAAGCTGGAAGCGGGCAAGCTGATTCTGGAGAGTATTCCCTTCCCGCTGCGCAGCACGCTGGATGACGTGGTCACGCTTCTTGCCCACTCATCGCATGATAAGGGTCTGGAACTGACGCTCAATATTAAAAATGATGTGCCGGATAACGTCATTGGCGACCCGCTGCGCCTGCAACAGGTCATTACCAATCTGGTGGGCAACGCGATTAAGTTCACCGAGAGCGGCAACATCGACATTCTGGTCGAAAAAAGGGCGCTCAGTAATAACAAAGTCCAGATTGAAGTGCAGATCCGGGATACCGGCATCGGTATTCCGGAGCGCGATCAGACGCGTCTGTTCCAGGCTTTCCGCCAGGCCGATGCGAGCATTTCCCGTCGTCACGGCGGAACGGGCCTGGGGCTGGTGATCACCCAAAAGCTGGTGAAAGAGATGGGAGGCGATATCTCCTTCCACAGCCAGCCTAACCGGGGCTCAACCTTCTGGTTCCATATCAACCTTGATCTTAACCCGAACGTGCAGACCGACGGCCCGGTCACCGGGTGCCTGAAGGGGATGCGTCTGGCCTATGTGGAACCGAACGCCGCGGCAGCGCAGTGTACGCTTGATGTATTAAGCAGCACGCCGCTGGAGGTCATCTACAGCCCGACCTTCTCCGCGCTGGCGAACGATCATTACGATATCCTGTTGTTGGGGATTCCGGTGACGTTTACCGGAGAACTGACCATGCAGCAGGAACGCCTGGCGAAGGCGGCCTCAATGACGGACTACCTGCTGCTGGCGCTGCCGTGCCACGCCCAAATCAACGCCGAAGAGCTGAAAAACGACGGAGCGGCGGCGTGTCTGCTGAAACCCCTCACCGCCACACGGCTGTTACCTGCGTTGACCGAATATTGCCGTCTGACGCATCAGTCCCTGCCGCTGGAAAACGACGAACATAAGCTGCCGATGACGGTGATGGCCGTGGACGATAACCCGGCGAACCTGAAGCTGATTGGCGTGCTGCTTGAGGATCAGGTTCAGCATGTTGAGCTGTGTACCAGCGGCGCCGAAGCCGTGGAACAAGCCAAACAGATGCAGTTCGACCTGATCCTGATGGATATTCAGATGCCGGGCATGGATGGCATCCGCGCCTGCGAGTTGATTCGCCAGCTTCCGCACCAGCAGCAGACGCCGGTGATTGCCGTGACGGCGCACGCGATGGCGGGGCAAAAGGAGAAACTGCTGGGTGCGGGTATGAACGATTATCTGGCGAAACCGATCGACGAAGAGAAGCTGCACAGCCTGCTGCTGCGCTACAAGCCGGGGCACATTGGCGGGACATACACCATTACAGCTGAATCGCCGGAGATCAGCGTTAACCAGAATGCCACGTTTGACTGGCAACTGGCGCTGCGCCAGGCGGCGGGCAAACCCGATCTGGCCCGCGATATGCTGCAAATGCTGGTGGACTTCCTGCCTGAGATCCGTAACAAGGTTGAAGAACAGCTGGTGGGTGAAAACCCCGAAGGACTGCTGGAAGCCATTCATAAACTGCATGGCAGCTGCGGCTACAGCGGCGTACCGCGGTTGAAAAATCTCTGCCAGTTGCTTGAACAGCAGCTCCGCGCGGGTACGCCAGAATCCGATCTCGAACCGGAGTTCCTGGAGCTGCTGGACGAGATGGACAACGTGACGCGGGAAGCAATGAAGGTGTTGGGGAGCTAAGACCAAAGCCCGGTGGCGCTTCGCTTACCGGGCCTACAGGAGCACGAACGTTAACGCGACATCCCCTGCCCCATCTTTATCACCGCCGCAATATTCCTTGCGGCCATCTGTACATTCTGTTGCGCATTTTCCAGCGCATCCTCCAGCGAGCAGATGGTGTAAATCACGCTGAATACGGCATCCAGTCCGTGCTCATGCACCACGCCAACATCCGCCGTCAGGCTGCCGGCAATGCCAATAACCGGCTTGTTATAGCGTTTCGCGACTCTCGCCACGCCAACGGGCACTTTTCCGTGGATCGTCTGGCTGTCGATACGCCCTTCGCCCGTGATCACCAGATCGGCGTCCGCGACCTGTTCATCGAGATGCAGGGCATCGGTGACAATCTCAATCCCCTGACGGAGCTGTGCGCCGAAAAATGCATACAGCGCCGCCCCCATTCCGCCGGCCGCACCACCGCCCGCCAGGTTTAAGACGTCAATATCCATATCCCGGGCGATAATTTTTGCGTAATGCGCAAGCGCGTTGTCCAGCATCCTGACCATCTCCGGCGTCGCCCCTTTCTGCGGACCAAATACCGCAGAAGCACCTGTCTCGCCGATCAGGGGGTTGGTCACATCGCAGGCCACTTCAATTCGACAGGCTGCCAGCCGCTTATCCAGCCCGCTAAGATCGATATGCGCAAGGCTTGCCAGTTCGCCGCCGCCCGGCCCAACGGGCTGCGCTTTCGCATCCAGCAGTTTTACGCCCAGCGCCTGCACCATGCCTGCGCCACCGTCATTGGTCGCGCTGCCTCCAATGCCAATAATGATATGCTTAACGCCCGCATCCAGCGCATGACGGATCAGTTCCCCGGTTCCCCAGGAGGTGGTGATTAACGGGTTACGCTTTGCAGGAGCAACAAGCTCCAGACCGCTCGCTGCCGCCATCTCGATAAAGGCGCTTTTCCCGTCTCCGGATAACCCGAAAAACCCTTCCACGCGTTCACCCAAAGGCCCGGTAACAGGAACATGGACAAGACGCCCATGCGTGGCTGCCACCATCGCTTCCACCGTCCCTTCGCCACCATCGGCAACCGGTAATTTGACATATTCCGCTGACGGGAAAATTTCGCGAAAACCGACCTCTATCGCTGTCGCCACCTCCAGCGCGCTCAAGCTTTCCTTATACGAGTCCGGAGCGATAACAATTTTCATAAGCCATCCTTACGCATGTTAGTTACGTTAAGCATACACCACGTAAGGGACCACTCATGGGAGCGGTCCCAATGAGCTTATCGTACCATGCACGGACGTTTATTGTCGAATCTCCACTCTGGGATCAGGTATTGCATCGCCAGCGCGTCATCACGCGCGCCCAGGCCGTGTTTCTGGTAAAGCTCATGCGCTTTCATGACCTGGTCCATATCCAGCTCAACGCCCAGCCCCGGCGTAGCAGGAACTTGCACCATGCCGCCTTTGATTTCAAACGGCTGTTTGGTCAGGCGCTGGTTGCCCTCCTGCCAGATCCAGTGGGTGTCGATGGCGGTAATGTTGCCCGGCGCAGCGGCCGCCACGTGGGTGAACATCGCCAGCGAGATGTCGAAGTGGTTGTTGGAGTGGGAGCCCCAGGTCAGGCCGAACTCATGGCACATCTGCGCCACGCGAACCGAGCCCTGCATCGTCCAGAAGTGCGGGTCTGCCAGCGGAATGTCCACCGATTGCAGCGAGAGCGTGTGCCCCATCTGACGCCAGTCGGTCGCGATCATGTTGGTGGCGGTTGGCAGCCCGGTGGCGCGACGGAACTCCGCCATTACTTCACGTCCGGAGAACCCCTGCTCGGCGCCGCACGGATCTTCCGCGTAGGCCAGCACGCCTTTAAGCTGCTTACCGATTTTGATCGCCTCATCAAGCGACCAGGCACCGTTCGGATCCAGCGTGACGCGCGCCTGCGGGAAGCGCTTCGCCAGCGCGGCGATCGCCTCTGCTTCTTCTTCACCCGCCAGTACGCCGCCTTTCAGCTTGAAGTCATTAAAGCCATATTTTTCATACGCGGCTTCCGCCAGGCGCACCACCGCGTCCGGGGTCATCGCTTCATCGTGACGCACACGATACCAGTCGCATTTTTCGTCCGGCTGGCTCTGGTACGGCAGCGGGGTGAGTTTGCGGTTGCCGATAAAGAACAGGTAGCCGAGCATTTCCACTTCGCTGCGCTGTTGGCCGTCGCCCAGCAGGGAGGCGACATTGACGCCCAGATGCTGGCCCAGCAGATCCAGCATCGCGGCTTCAATGCCCGTGACCACATGGATAGTGGTGCGCAGATCAAACGTTTGCAGACCACGGCCACCCGCATCACGATCGGCAAAGGTCGTGCGCACGCGAGTCAGCACATTTTTGTACTCGCCCAGCGTTTTACCCACCACCAGCGGAATGGCGTCCTCCAGCGTTTTACGGATCTTCTCCCCGCCCGGGATTTCACCGACACCGGTATGCCCTGAGTTGTCCTTGATCACCACAATATTACGGGTGAAGAACGGCGCATGGGCGCCGCTCAGGTTCATCAGCATGCTGTCATGTCCCGCGACAGGAATGATCTGCATGGAGGTAACTACAGGGGTAGAAAATGTGCTCATCGTTCGATCCTTTTATCAGTGACGTCCAAATACAGGGCGCTTACGGTCAAATGTCCAGCCGGGGATAAGGTACTGCATCGGGCCTGCGTCGTTGCGCGCGCCGCCCGGCAGTTTTTTATACGCTTCATGCGCCTTGTGGATCTGATCCCAGTCAAGCTCCACGCCCAGCCCCGGCGCATCCGGCACAGCAATTGTGCCGTTTTTGATTTCAAGTGGATTTTTGGTCAGGCGCGCTTCGCCTTCCTGCCAGATCCAGTGCGTATCGATGGCGGTCGGGTTGCCCGGCGCCGCCGCGCCAACGTGGGTAAACATCGCCAGCGAAATGTCGAAATGATTATTGGAGTGGCAGCCCCAGGTGAGGCCCCAGTCATCGCACAGCTGCGCCACGCGCACCGCGCCGGAAAGGGTCCAGAAGTGCGGGTCCGCAAGCGGTATGTCCACCGCATTCAGCATCACCGCATGGCCCATTTCGCGCCAGTTTGTGGCGATCATGTTGGTCGCAACCGGCAGCCCGGTAGCGCGGCGGAATTCGGCCATCACCTCGCGGCCAGAAAAGCCCTGCTCGGCACCGCACGGATCTTCCGCGTAGGTCAGCACGTCGCCCAGCCCTTTGCACAGCGCGATAGCTTCATCCAGCAGCCAGGCGCCGTTCGGATCGACGGTGATGCGTGCCTCCGGGAAGCGTTTTTTCAACGCGCGCACGCTGTCAATCTCCTGCTCGCCCGGCAGAACGCCGCCTTTCAGCTTGAAGTCTTTAAAGCCGTAGCGATCCTGCGCCGCCTCTGCCAGGCGTACCACCGCCTCGCCAGAGAGCGCCTCCTGATGACGCAGGTGATACCACTCGTGGCTACCCGGCGAGCGTTCCAGATACGGCAGATCGGTTTTAGTCCGGTCGCCAACGTAGAACAGATAGCCCAGCACCGTTACCGCATCACGCTGTTTGCCTGGCCCCAGCAGTTCGCAGACCGGCACGTTCAGCGCCTTGCCCAGTAAATCGAGGAGAGCCGCCTCCAGCGCCGCCACCGCGTTAACGCGCAGTTCAAACGTCCAGGCACCTTTGCCGAAGGTATCAAAATCCGCCGACTGGTTGCCCTTATGCACCCGCTGAACCACCTTGTTGAGACGGGCGACCTCCTGCCCAACCACCTGCGGGATGGCGTCGACCAGCGTCTGGTAAATCACCTCTCCGCCAGGCGCTTCCCCGACGCCGGTGTTCCCTGCGCTGTCGGTCAGCACCACAATGTTGCGGGTGAACCAGGCGTTATGCGCGCCACCAATGTTGAGCAGCATGCTGTCCTGCCCCGCCACCGGGATGACCTTCATCTCCGTCACGATCGGGCTTGATTGCGTTGTCATCATCCGCGCTCCCCAACAGGTTTCAGTTCGATTCGTTTGATGTCACCCACCAGCACCAGGTAACTGAGTACCGCCACCAGCGCATGGACGCCTACATAAATCAGCGCACCATTGAAGGAGCCGGTGGTGCCGACGATGTAACCGATAGCGATTGGGGTGACAATGCCGGAAATGTTGCCAAACATGTTGAACAGACCGCCGCTCAGGCCGCTGATCTCTTTCGGCGCGGTATCTGCCATCACCGCCCAGCCCAGTGCGCCAATGCCTTTACCGAAGAAGGCCATCGCCATAAAGCCGATAATCATCCACTCCGCGCTGACGTAGTTACAGAACACCATGGTCATGGAGAGCAGCATGCCGAGCACGATTGGCGTTTTACGCGCAATATTCAGCGAACCGGTACGACGCATCAACCAGTCGGAGATGACCCCGCCAAGCACTCCACCCACGAAGCCGCAGATGGCCGGCACGGAGGCGACAAACCCCGCCTTCAGAATCGACATGCCGCGCGCCTGCACCAGGTAAACCGGGAACCAGGTGATGAAGAAGTAGGTTAAGGCGTTAATGCAATACTGGCCGAGATAGATACCGATCATCATTCGTGAGCCGACGAGTTGTTTGATCTGCCCCCATTTCTGGCTGAACGGGACCTTAGCTTTCTGGGTTTTCTGATCCATGTTGATCAGCGCCCCGCCTTCAGCAATGTAGTCCAGCTCTTTCTTGTTCACGCCCGGATGCTGGTTTGGTTCGTGGATCACTTTCAACCAGATGAAGCTGATGACGATCCCCAGCCCGCCCATGAAGAAGAAGACGTGTGACCAGCCCACCTCATGCGTCAGCCAGCCCATGATTGGCGCGAAAATAACCGTCGCAAAGTATTGCGCCGAGTTAAAGATCGCTACCGCCGTTCCCCTCTCCTGCGCCGGGAACCAGGCGGCCACAATACGGCTGTTGCCAGGGAACGATGGCGCTTCCGCTAAGCCCACCAGGAAGCGGAGGGTAAAGAGCGCAATGATAATGCCGAAGCCGCTAAAGATATCCACGAAGCCCTGTAACAGGGTAAACATCGACCAGATGAAAATGGACCAGAAATAGACCCGTTTTGAGCCAAAGCGGTCCAGCAGCCAGCCGCCAGGGATTTGGCCGATTACGTAGGCCCATGAAAATGCGGAGAAAACATACCCCATACCCACCGGATCAAGTCCGATGTCCTTTGCCATCTCAGAGCCGGCAATGGATAACGTGGCACGGTCGCCGTAGTTGAAAGAGGTGACGATAAACAGCATCACCACTATCCAGTAGCGGGCGTTGGTGCGCTTCTCAGCGCTGCTCGCCGCGTGGCTTAATGTACTCATTGTTGCACTCCTGAAACATAGCTTTCGCCTGGTTCATTCTGTACAGCACCTGTAGGGTAATCAGAATGAGAGATTTGTGTTTGGTTTTGGTACGGCCAGAAGCCGTTTTATAGTGACGGGAAAAGTATATGAAGGAGTGACCGGTTCTCTCACCGTGCAGGAACACAACATTGACGGGCGTGGGGAACGTGGTTTGGGGCATAAGCCCAAAGTGGTGGAAGATACTTCACGGAATTGAGGATAGGATGCGGCTTCGTTGCCGGGTGGCGGCTTCGCCTTACCCGGCCTGGCGTTCGTTTAGTACAGGGTTAGTTCAGGAGCGTGGCCCAGTGTTCAACCCAGGGATTTGACTCGCTTTCTGGCTCAGGGTGTTCACCCGCATCAATCAGCAACATCTCTCCGACGCGCTGAGCGCTCTGTTCCTGCAACAGCGCGTCGAACTGTTTACCGCCGCCGCAGAAATTGGCGTAAGAGCTATCGCCGAGGGCAATGATGCCATAGTGAACATCTGGCTGATAGCCAAGCTGGTCTTTAATGCCCTGGAAAAGCGGGACGATGCTGTCCGGTAGATCGCCCTGCCCGGTGGTGGAGGTCACCACCAGGATGTATTTATCTTTATACTTTTCCCAGTCCGCCAGCTCCGGATCTTCATAGACCGTTGCTTTATGGCCCTGGTTTACGAGGATTGCTTCCGCTTCCTCCGCCACCAGCAGCGAGTTGCCGTACATCGTGCCGACAAAAATGCCTACTTCAGCCATGCTTTGCTCCCGTAATTATTGCGCTTGCTGTTCATCCTGAACGTTGCCTGCGGCAAACTCAACCCTTTCATTTTCGGGGAGTTGTCCCAGCCAGCCAAACTGTGACAGCGCCTGCATCCAGACCTTGTCCAGCCCCGCGCGAATAGTCAGCGGTTCGCCGGTAAACGGGTGCGTCAGGCGTAGCTCGCTGGCGTGCAGCATCAGCCGGTTACAGCCAAAGTGCTCGGCCGCGCTGCGGTTCTGGCGCAGATCGCCGTGCTTGCTGTCGCCGATAATGGGGTGGCGCAGATGTGCAAGGTGACGGCGAAGCTGGTGCTTGCGCCCGGTTTTGGGCAAAAGCTCCACCAGACTGTATCGCGTGGTCGGAAATTTGCTGGTCGCCACCGGCAGTTCTGTGGTCGCCATACCACGATAGTCGGTCACCGCTGGCTGCGGGCCTTTATCGTCGCGGGCAAATTTATCGGCGATTTTATCCAATTCCTCCACCAGGGGATAATCAAGCGTGGCGGAATCCATCAGCCAGCCACGCACGATGGCGTGGTAGCGTTTCTGGATCTGGTGCTGTTCAAACTGCTGCGCCAGCAGGCGCCCGGCCTCACTGGAAAGCCCCATCAGCAGAACACCAGAGGTTGGCCGATCGAGACGATGGGCAGTAAAAACGTGCTGACCGATTTGATCGCGCACGGTTTGCATGACCACCACTTTCTCATCGCGATCGAGCCAGCTACGGTGCACCAGCCAGCCGGACGGTTTATTCACCGCCACTAACCACTCATCCTGATACAGGATCTCAAGCGTCATGCATCGTCACCGGCGAAAAGCGCATCCAGCTTCTCCAGCTCCACTAGCATCATGGCACGCGCCGGGTGGGTCGCTTCCAGCGCCATTTCGTAATAGGGAGAGACGGCAAAAGACGCGGGCAACGCGTGGCCACCTTCCAGCAGCGCGTGCATACGCGGAATTAAGACCCACTGGAGCCACTCGAACGGGTCCAGCGTATCCAGACAAAACGGTTGGGTGCTGGCGAACGCGTCTGGCTGCGGCGCGTTATCCTGCCACAGCTGATGCTGGCGCATAAGGGCTTCGATGGCGTGCAACTGCGCACGAACGCTGTCATGATGCGACATATATACCTCAACTGAAAAACGGAATGGCGCGAAGCATAGCATTGCGGAAGACAGAAATAAAAAAGGGAGCACTGTAAAAACAGTGCTCCCGGTTCGTTTCGCAGCATTCCAGCTACAATACGTGCTCCCTGCTCATCCGTGACAACTTTTCCTCATGCCCGAAGGCCTGGTCATCCCTTTACCTTTTGCTTCCTGCTCACATCGTCCTGATGTGTAGGTTTCATCCTGAAACGTCCTGGCCATCCTGACCCACCGACCATCCTGACCGGCTCTCGTTCTCCTTCCTGGAGGTGTCCCTTACGCATCCTGCGTGATCCACTTTGCTTCATCCTGAAGCCTTCCTGCGGCGTCATCCTGACGTGTCCCTGGTAAGAAACGCCATCATCCTGATGTTCGTTTCTCGTGTCGGCATCCTGTCGACACAGATAGAATCCGCTATTCTGCTTCGTCTTACAACCCACCTTGTGAGCAATGTAAGCCAGGCGAAACGGGGGATTTCCTTTCAGAAAACCACTAACTTATTGAAAGAGAAGTTAATATTAATCTGAAACTCCTAAGACAATGCTAATTGTTTCGGCGATGTCTCACAGCGCGTGTAAGAGATCTCTCACACGCCCAGTAGCATCATGGATTACAGAAGAGGCTCAATTCGGGTAAGGAAATCCGCAAGTGAAGGCGCGAGAACGTCGCGATTGCGGGTGCCGAGCGTCTCTTTAATGACCTCGCCAGACAGGTTGCAGACAGAAATGACGTCCAGTTCACTGTCGAGCGTCGCAATAAAGAGAGTCGGAGAGAGCTTAAGCCGTTTTTGCGTGACCAGGTGACCAATGAGGTTTTCCTGAACGCGTTGCAGATCGTCTTCGCTCCAGGTTTGCAGCAGCGTCAGCGGCTGTCCTGCAAAACATGCAGTCATATCCCCGGCAAACTGCGTGGTATAAAATGCATGAAGCGCAGGTTGTATCACAAGGTCCATCGCGCGTTCAACAGCATTTACATTCTGCTCGCCCATGAACGGTTTCGGTTGCCAGATAACGTAATCATCCTGCGAAGCGATAATGCACGGTGACGGCACGCCATATAAGTCAGTACTTTGCGGCCACGTCCCCCGCTTTTCATGCCAGGCATCGCAATAGCGGGTCGTGAAGGACGTCAGGGCATTTGCAGTTTCGATATCCACCGATTTCTCTCTTCTTGTAAGACAGGATAAACTCAGCCCATAAGTGTACCTGTAAAGTGGCTATGAAACATGTCTTACGAAAATCATCAGGCGTTAACGGGCTTAACGCTGGGAAAATCGACCGATTACCGCGACACCTACGATGCAAGCCTGTTGCAGGGCGTGCCGCGTAGTCTGAACCGCGATCCGCTCGGGCTGCACGCTGACGCGCTGCCGTTTGTCGGCGGCGACATCTGGACGCTGTACGAACTCTCCTGGCTGAATGCGCGCGGTCTGCCGCAGGTGGCCGTGGGCCACGTTGAACTGGATTACGCCAGCGTAAACCTGGTCGAATCCAAGAGCTTTAAGCTCTATCTCAACAGCTTTAACCAGACCAAATTTAACAGCTGGGACGAGGTGCAACAGACGCTTGAACGTGATTTAAGCGCGTGCGCGCAGGGGAACGTAACCGTCTCGTTATACCGTCTGCATGAGCTGGAAGGTCAGCCCATCGCCCATTTCCACGGCACCTGCATCGACGATCAGGACATTGAGGTGGAAAGCTATGAATTTAGCAGCGACTACCTGGAAAACGCGGCGGGCGGAAAAGTGGTCAACGAGACGCTGGTCAGCCATCTGCTGAAATCCAACTGCCTTATCACCCATCAGCCGGACTGGGGCTCGGTACAGATCCAGTACCGCGGCCCGCAGATTGACCGTGAAAAGCTGCTGCGTTACCTGGTGTCATTCCGTCATCACAACGAATTCCACGAGCAGTGCGTGGAGCGCATCTTCAACGACATCCAGCGTTTCTGCCAGCCCGAAAAGCTGAGCGTTTACGCCCGCTACACCCGTCGCGGCGGCCTAGATATCAACCCGTGGCGCACCAATACCGATTTTGTGCCTGCCACCGGACGGCTGGTGCGCCAGTAAGATAAATATTTTCACAATATGCGGGCGGTATTCCGCCCGAAGTGTTGTGAAACGTCATAAGCCAGGGCTATTGTAATCAACAGGGAAAGACGATAATCGTCCCATAAGGAGCTCACTTGATTACACATATTAGCCCGCTTGGCTCTATGGATATGTTGTCGCAACTGGAAGTGGACATGCTTAAACGCACCGCCAGTAGCGACCTTTATCAACTGTTTCGTAACTGTTCACTTGCCGTACTGAACTCCGGAAGCCTGACCGACAACAGTAAAGAGCTGCTGTCCCGCTTCGAAAGTTTTGATATCAACGTGCTGCGCCGCGAGCGCGGGGTGAAGCTCGAAGTGATCAACCCGCCGGAAGACGCTTTTGTCGACGGGCGTATTATTCGCTCACTTCAGGCCAACCTGTTTGCCGTGCTGCGCGACATTCTGTTTGTTAACGGACAGATCAGCAATGCCGGACGTTTCCAGCATCTTGACCTGGAAAGTTCCGTTCATATCACCAACCTGGTCTTCTCCATTCTGCGTAACGCCCGTGCCCTGCACGTGGGCGAAGCGCCGAACATGGTCGTCTGCTGGGGCGGTCACTCCATTAACGAAACCGAATACCTGTATGCCCGCCGCGTAGGGACGCAGCTCGGCCTGCGCGAACTGAATATCTGTACCGGTTGCGGTCCTGGCGCGATGGAAGCGCCGATGAAAGGCGCGGCAGTAGGACACGCACAGCAGCGCTATAAAGAAGGCCGTTTTATCGGCATGACCGAGCCATCGATCATCGCCGCTGAGCCGCCTAACCCGCTGGTTAACGAACTGATTATTATGCCGGATATCGAAAAACGTCTTGAGGCGTTTGTCCGTATCGCGCACGGCATCATCATCTTCCCGGGCGGCGTAGGCACGGCGGAAGAGCTGCTTTATCTGCTGGGGATCCTGATGAACCCGGCTAACAAAGATCAGGTTCTGCCGCTGATCCTGACCGGCCCGAAAGAGAGCGCCGACTACTTCCGCGTGCTGGACGAGTTTATCGTGCATACGTTGGGCGAAGATGCGCGCCGTCACTACCGCATTATTATTGACGATGCCGCAGAAGTGGCCCGTCAGATGAAAAAAGCGATGCCGCTGGTGAAAGAGAATCGTCGTGATACCGGGGATGCCTACAGTTTTAACTGGTCCATCCGTATCGCACCGGATCTTCAGATACCCTTCGAGCCGTCGCATGAGAACATGGCGAACCTCAAACTCTATCCGGATCAGCCGGTGGAAGTGCTGGCTGCCGACCTGCGTCGCGCCTTCTCTGGCATCGTGGCGGGGAACGTGAAAGAGGTAGGGATCCGCGCAATTGAAGAGTTCGGGCCGTATAAGATCCACGGTGACCCGGAGATGATGCGCCGCATGGATGACATGTTGCAGGGCTTTGTCGCTCAGCACCGCATGAAGCTTCCAGGCTCTGCCTATATTCCGTGTTACGAAATCATCAAGTAAAGCGACATTTCTCTCCTCTCAAGCCGGATCGTCATCCGGCTTTTTTATTAGTGATGCAATTCATAGCGATCTTCAATGTTATTAACAAATCTGACGCCTGCGCAAACGATTACCTCGATTTTGAAACCGTAAATAATCAGCCTTAATCGAAATTACCCGCCAGAAAATCCTAAAATCCCATTTCTTTACAGCGAAAGACACCTATCTCGCGGGTCGACCTTTTCGAAAACATGTCGTTAATGGTAGCCTTCGCGCCCGTAAATTCTCTTTGATGTTTTTTTAACAGATAAATGGTCTAAAGATACCCACATCACAAGTGGATTATTGCATTTGGGATCGCGATCACTGATAGATTCATAACTAGAATGTATCTTTCCGCCCGCCAATAGTTACGGGCAAAAATTATTAAAAAACCGTCACTGAACGAATTTCATATTACCGTCAGGCACTTTTTCATCGGATTTGACTAAAAACCTGACAATTTGCTTCCTCCAGGAGATACAGATGGAAACCACTCAAACCAGCACCGTTGCTTCGATTGAATCCCGAAGCGGTTGGCGCAAAACGGATACCATGTGGATGCTTGGCCTGTACGGCACAGCAATCGGCGCTGGTGTACTGTTCCTTCCTATCAACGCAGGTGTCGGCGGTATGATCCCGCTGATCATCATGGCCCTCATCGCTTTCCCGATGACCTTCTTTGCACACCGCGGCCTGACCCGCTTCGTGCTGTCCGGTAAAAATCCGGGCGAAGACATCACTGAAGTCGTTGAAGAACACTTCGGCGTCGGCGCAGGTAAGCTGATTACCCTGCTCTACTTCTTCGCGATTTACCCGATTCTGCTGGTGTACAGCGTTGCTATCACCAACACCGTTGAAAGCTTTATGATGCACCAGCTTCAGATGACCCCGCCGCCGCGTGCGATTCTGTCCCTGATCCTGATCGTCGGTATGATGACCATCGTGCGCTTCGGCGAGCAGATGATTGTGAAAGCGATGAGCGTGCTGGTGTTCCCGTTTGTTGCGGCTCTGATGGTGCTGGCTCTGTACCTGATCCCACAGTGGAACGGCGCTGCGCTGGAAACCCTGTCTCTGAGCAGCGCATCCACGACCGGCAACGGTCTGCTGCTGACCCTGTGGCTGGCGATCCCGGTGATGGTATTCTCCTTCAACCACTCGCCAATCATCTCTTCCTTCGCAGTAGCGAAGCGTGAAGAGTACGGCAATGGCGCAGAGAAGAAGTGCTCCAGCATCCTGGCTCGCGCGCACATCATGATGGTACTGACCGTAATGTTCTTCGTGTTCAGCTGCGTGCTGAGCCTCTCCCCGGCGGATCTGGCGGCGGCGAAAGAGCAGAACATCTCTATTCTGTCTTACCTGGCAAACCACTTTAACGCACCGCTGATTGCGTGGATGGCGCCGATCATCGCGATTATCGCCATCACCAAATCCTTCCTGGGCCACTACCTGGGCGCACGTGAAGGCTTCAACGGCATGGTGATTAAATCTCTGCGTGGTAAAGGCAAGACCATTGAAATCAACCGTCTGAACAAAATCACTGCACTGTTCATGCTGGTGACCACCTGGGCGGTAGCCACCCTGAACCCAAGCATTCTGGGCATGATTGAAACCCTGGGCGGCCCGATTATCGCGATGATCCTGTTCCTGATGCCGATGTACGCGATTCAGAAAGTGCCTGCGATGCGCAAATACAGCGGCCATATCAGCAACGTGTTCGTTGTTGTGATGGGCCTGATTGCCATCTCCGCTATTTTCTACTCGCTGTTCAGCTAATACCTCCTGCGCCGTCTGCGGACGGCGCACTTCTCCCCTCTGACTGAAGCAATGGACGCATCATGATTAGCGTATTCGATATCTTCAAAATCGGTATTGGTCCTTCCAGCTCTCACACCGTCGGACCAATGAAAGCCGGTAAACAATTCACGGATGACTTGATTGCACGCGGCATTTTGCACGACATCACCCGCGTGGTTGTCGATGTATATGGTTCCCTTTCCCTGACCGGTAAAGGCCACCATACCGATATTGCCATTATCATGGGGCTGGCGGGTAATCTGCCGGATACCGTTGATATTGATGCAATACCTGGCTTTATCCAGGACGTGAACACCCACGGTCGTTTGCTGCTGGCGAACGGCGAGCATGAGGTTGAATTCCCGGTTGATCACTGCATGAATTTCCATGCGGATAACCTGTCGTTGCACGAGAATGGCATGCGCATTACCGCGCTGGCCGGCGACAAAGCGGTTTACAGCCAGACGTATTACTCCATCGGCGGCGGGTTTATCGTCGACGAGGACCATTTTGGTCAAAGCACCAATTCTGCTGTTGATGTGCCGTACCCTTACAAAAACGCGGCCGACTTACAGCGTCACTGCCAGGAGACAGGGCTTTCTCTCTCCGGCCTGATGATGAAAAACGAGCTGGCCCTGCACAGCAAAGAGGAACTGGAACAGCACTTCGCTAACGTCTGGGAAGTAATGCGCAGCGGCATTGAGCGCGGGATCACCACCGAAGGCGTGCTGCCGGGTAAACTGCGTGTTCCGCGTCGTGCGGCTGCGCTGCGCCGCATGCTGGTCAGCGCCGACAAAACCACCACCGATCCGATGGCCGTCGTCGACTGGATCAACATGTTCGCGCTGGCGGTGAACGAAGAGAACGCCGCGGGCGGCCGCGTCGTCACCGCACCAACCAACGGGGCGTGCGGCATTGTTCCGGCGGTCCTGGCGTATTACGACAAGTTTATCCGCGAAGTGAACGCAAACTCACTTGCACGCTACCTGCTGGTCGCCAGTGCGATTGGCTCACTGTACAAGATGAACGCCTCAATTTCTGGCGCGGAAGTAGGCTGTCAGGGTGAAGTGGGCGTAGCCTGCTCTATGGCGGCGGCGGGTCTGGCCGAATTGCTGGGCGCAAGCCCTGCGCAGGTTTGTATCGCGGCGGAAATCGGCATGGAACATAACCTGGGGCTGACCTGCGATCCGGTCGGCGGACAGGTCCAGGTGCCATGCATCGAACGTAACGCCATCGCCTCGGTGAAAGCAGTGAACGCGGCCCGTATGGCGCTGCGTCGTACCAGCGAACCGCGCGTCTGCCTCGACAAGGTTATCGAAACCATGTACGAAACCGGCAAAGATATGAACGCCAAATACCGCGAAACCTCCCGCGGTGGCCTGGCGATGAAGATCGTCACCTGCGATTAAGCCTCTCAGGAAGCCTCGTTTTGCGAGGCTTCTTCCTGTTTTCCCCACCATTCATAGTTTCATGCTGCGCTCAGTGTTACCCTTCACCCATTAGACAGAAGGGAGATTATCTGTGGCCGTTCATTTGCTTATCGTCGATGCTCTTAACCTGATTCGCCGTATTCATGCGGTACAGGGCACACCCTGCAAGGACACCTGTTTACACGCGCTGGAGCAGCTTATCCGCCACAGTGAACCCACCCATGCGGTCGCGGTTTTTGATGACGAAGCCCGCAACACGGGCTGGCGGCACCAGCGCCTGCCGGACTACAAAGCCGGGCGTGCGCCGATGCCGGACGATCTGCACGCAGAAATGCCCGCTATCCGCGCGGCCTTTGAGCAGCGCGGCGTTCCGTGCTGGGGCGCCCACGGTAATGAGGCTGACGATTTAGCCGCAACGCTGGCGGTTAAAGTCGCGAGCGCCGGACATCAGGCGACTATCGTTTCAACCGACAAAGGCTACTGCCAGCTGCTCTCCCCCACTATCCGTATTCGCGACTATTTTCAAAAACGCTGGCTGGACGCGCCGTTCATTGCCAGCGAGTTTGGCGTATCGCCTGAGCAACTGCCGGATTACTGGGGGCTGGCGGGGATCAGCAGCTCTAAAGTGCCGGGTGTCGCCGGTATTGGACCCAAAAGCGCCGCACAGCTGCTGACGGAGTTTCAGAGTCTGGAAGGGATGTACGCCCGGCTGAACGAGGTGCCGGATAAATGGCGCAAAAAGCTGGAGGCGCATAAAGAAATGGCGTTTATCTGCCGGGAGGTGGCGACGCTACAGACGGATTTACAACTGGACGGGAATTTACAGCAGTTAAGGTTAGAGCGTTAAAACAACTACACGATTTTGTAGGCCCGGTAAGCGCAGCGCCACCGGGCGTTACAAACGTTATCGCTCGTCGCGACGCCCCCCCACGGCCGCCCACCAGCGACGGATATGCACCGTCACTTCTTCGCGGTCGTGATAAAGCTGACGCGCCTGGATTTCCGCGTTAATCCCGTGTTCATCCAGCTGCTGCTGAATGTAGGCCAGGTTCTGCGACACCTCCTCATAGCGCTTTTTCATCGGCAGCTTGAGGTTGAAAATGGTCTCGCGACACCAGCCGTTCACCAGCCAGGAGGCCATCAGCGCGGCCACTTTCGCCGGTTTCTCAACCATGTCGCACACCATCCAGGAGATGTTGTTGCGGTTCGGGCGATAGCGGAAACCGTCTTCACGCAGCCAGGTGACCTGTCCGGTGTCCATCAGGCTTTGCGCCATTGGGCCGTTATCAACGGACGATACCCACATGTTGCGTTTCACCAGCTGATAGGTCCAGCCGCCCGGGCACGCGCCAAGGTCGACGGCATACATGCCGTTTGCCAGCCGTTCGTCCCACTCGTCCGCCGGGATAAAGACGTGAAACGCCTCCTCCAGCTTGAGGGTTGAACGGCTCGGCGCATCTGCCGGGAAGCGCAGACGCGGGATCCCCATAAAGAACGGCGAGTTATTGGTGGTATACGAGTAGCCTGCGTAACAACATCCTGGCGCAATAAAGAAGATATGCACGACTGGGCGCTTTGGCGTTTCGTAGTTTGTCAGCACACCCGCATCACGCAGCGCCGCGCGCAGCGGCACGGTGAACTTACGGCAGAACTTCATCAGCTCTTTGCTTTCGTTGGTGTCGGCCACTTCCACGCGCAAATCGCCGCCCTTCTCCACCACGCCCTGCAACAGGCCAACAATCGGCGTGATGCGATCTTCCGGCGGAAGATCTTTCAGCAGTTCACCCGCGACAAACATCTGACGGGCGAAAATCAATGAGCTGAACGGCAGTTCGCGCGCCAGCTTGTCGGCATCATCAGGCTGATAGCATTCAAATACCACATAGCCCGCGTTCTCTTTGACGCGAGCGAATCCAAAGACTTCACGCTTCGCCGCTTTATCGGTGATTTCCGCGGCGCACTCTTTCTCAAACCCCGGGCGACAATATAAAACAACCTTATTCATGAACAACGCCCTTGCGTTTCAGACGGATAGCTCCGATAAACATTAACACCCAACCCGCCAGGAAGCTGACGCCGCCGACAGGTGTAACAAACGCCCACAGGCGTAAATGCGACAGCGCCAGACAGTAAAGACTGCCGCTGAACAGTACGGTACCCAGCGCCAGAAAGACGCTGCTCCAGTAAAACCAGATGCTGATGCGGCGCTGCATCGCCACCGCCAGCCCAAAAATTGCCAGCGTGTGGAACGCCTGATATTCAAGGCCGGTCTGGATCCACCCCATCTCCACAACGCCCAGAGATTTGCTTAAGACATGCGCGCCAAACGCGCCCAGAGCTACAAAAATAAAGCCACTCACCGCGGCGAAAATCAGCATGAATCGGCTGGTCATGTTTAAGTCCTGAATTGATGCGTGCCCGGCACACAAACGTTATTGTTCATACCTGAAGCGGAATTTTTCTTGCTCGCTTGCCGCTTTCGCCAGTATCCACTGCCGGAAAGCGGCTATTTTACCCAGTTCTGCCTGACTGTCATGACAAACCAGATAAAATGCATTCTTGCTGACCAGTACATCGTTAAATGGGCAAACCAGACGGCCTGCCTCAATTTCGGACTGCGCCATAACGTTGTTTGCCAACGCCACGCCCTGCCCGTGAATGGCAGCCTGTAGCACCATCGCGCTGTGGCTAAAAATGGGCCCCTGCTGCACGTTTATATGATTAAGACCTAACTGGCGGGTATAAGTTTGCCAGTCGCGACGCGACGCATCGTGCAAAAGCGTATGTTGCGCCAGATCGGCGGGCGTTTTGAGCGCTTTATCCCCCGTCAGCAGCAGCGGTGAACAGACCGGCAACAGATATTCTGCGTATAATTTTTCCACACGCAAGCCCGGCCAGTTACCGCGACCGTAAAAAATCGCCACGTCCACATCATCTGCAAGCTTGTCTTCCTGACGGTCCACCGCCTGGATTCGGACATCGATTCCCGGATAAGTTGAGTTAAAGCTTGAGAGTCGCGGCACCAGCCACTGAATGGCAAAACTGGGCAATAAACTCACAGTCAGGGCGCCTTTTGCGCTCCGGGCCTGAAGCTTGCGAGTGGCTTCCGTCAGCTGGGAAAAAATCTCTTTAATATCCTGAAAATAGCTCTGCCCCTCTTCGGTCAACAGCAACGAACGGTTGCGTCGACGGAACAGCTTAAGCCCCAGAAAATCCTCCAGAGACTTGATTTGATGACTTACTGCGGCCTGTGTCACAAAAAGCTCATCGGCTGCGCGGGTGAAGCTGAGGTGGCGTGCTGCTGCATCAAAAACACGTAATGCATTAAGGGGTGGCAATCGCTTGGACATGGTTATCTGGCTTAGATGTTAACGAGATTTAACATATAGGAAACAACGTTTAACCTATTAGTTTTTTTTATCTGAGCCATTATAATTTGTCCGTTGAGGAACTACCAGCAAATACCTATAGTGGCGGCACTTCCTGAGCCGGAACGAAAAGCTTTTTTTGGAATGCGTGTTCTGAAGGGCTTTTGGCTTACGGTTGTGATGTTGTGTTGTTGTGTTTGCAATTGGTCTGCGATTCAGACCACGGTAGCAACGCTACCAATTTTTCACTTCCTGTACATTTACCCTGTCTGTCCATAGTGATTAATGTAGCACCGCCAACTTGCGGTGCTTTTTTTTCGCTTATCTAACTGTTAATGCTCGATTTCCTTCATCTCTTTCACGTCAGTGCGATTGATCTGCTGTTTGTTCCCGTTAGCATCTTTGTATGAAATCATCCCGGTATCATTATCGGTTGTCGGTTTCCCTTCAGAGACGATAGATCGACCATCGTTGGTATGCATTACGTAGTTATTTCCAGAACAGGCGCTCAGGGCAAAGGTCAACGCACAGGCAGAAATGATTGCAGCTGTCTTTTTCATGATTATCTCCTTTAGCAATTAATGCTATTCAAACCTCGATTTATAACAGGCTAAAACATCCGCCTAACACTATTTAGCATAACCTGCTTTTTCAGACTCGCCAGGATAAGCAGACAAATCTGATAGATATCAACTTCCTTGCCCTGCCGATGAATTTGCGCGACGATCGTAGAATCGATATGAGGAATTCCATGAACGCTTTCAGTCCTGCGCAGTTTCGCGCACAGTTTCCCGCGCTGGCCGATGCCGGCATTTATCTTGATAGCGCTGCCACGGCCCTTAAACCGCAGGCGGTGATTGAGGCAACCCGCCAGTTTTACAGCCTGAGCGCCGGGAACGTGCACCGCAGCCAGTATGCCGACGCGCAGCGCTTAACGGCGCAATACGAAGCCGCACGGGATCAGGTCGCGCGCCTGATCAATGCTGACAGCGGTAAGAACATCGTCTGGACGCGGGGCACCACCGAGGCCATTAACATGGTTGCGCAATGTTACGCGCGTCCGCTGTTGCAGCCCGGGGATGAGATCATCGTCAGCGAGGCGGAACACCACGCCAACCTGGTGCCCTGGCTGATGGTGGCCGAACAAACCGGGGCACAGGTTGTAAAGCTCCCGTTGGGTGCGGACTTCCTGCCTGACGTGGCGCGTCTGCCTGAGCTGATTACGCCGCGCAGCCGTATTCTGGCGCTGGGGCAGATGTCCAACGTCACCGGCGGCTGTCCGGATCTGGCGCGTGCCATTGAGATTGCCCATGCCAGCGGCGTGGTGGTGATGGTCGACGGTGCGCAGGGTGTGGTGCATTTTCCGGCTGATGTGCAGGCGCTGGATATCGACTTCTATGCCTTCTCAGGGCACAAATTGTACGGGCCAACCGGTATCGGCGCGCTGTACGGCAAACCTGTACTGCTGGCCCGGATGACGCCGTGGCTCGGCGGCGGCAAGATGATTACCGAAGTCACCTTCGACGGTTTTAAAACGCAGGATGTGCCCTACCGCCTGGAAGCCGGTACACCGAACGTGGCCGGGGTTATTGGCCTGAGCGCGGCGCTCGAATGGCTCACAGAAACGGACGTGGTTCAGGCTGAAAGCTGGAGCCGAGGTCTGGCGACGCTGGCGGAAGAAGAACTGAAAAAACGTCCGGGTTTTCGCTCGTTCCGCGTGCAGGACTCCAGCCTGCTCGCCTTTGATTTCGCGGGCGTGCACCATAGCGACATGGTAACGCTACTTGCCGGATACGGCATTGCCCTGCGTGCCGGACAGCACTGCGCCCAGCCGCTGCTGGCGGCTATTGGCGTGAGCGGTACTCTGCGCGCCTCGTTTGCACCGTACAATACAAAAAGTGACGTCGATGCGCTGGTTTCCGCCGTCGACCGCGCCCTGGAATTACTGGTGGATTAATGACAAGTTCAGCTTTAGCCGGACACCCGTTCGGCACCGTTATTACTGAAGAGACGTTAAAACAGACCTTTGTCCCGCTCACGCAGTGGGAAGATAAATATCGTCAGCTGATCCTGCTGGGCAAACAGTTGCCTGCACTGTCAGACGAGCTGAAATTACAGGCGAAGGAGATCGCAGGCTGCGAGAACCGCGTCTGGCTTGGGTTTAGCGTATCCGGTGAGAAACTGCATTTCTTCGGCGACAGCGAGGGACGCATTGTTCGCGGTCTGCTGGCGGTGCTGTTGACCGCAATCGAAGGGAAAAGCGCCGCAGAGCTGCTGGCGCATTCTCCGCTGGCGCTGTTTGATGAGCTGGGGCTTCGCGCGCAGCTTAGCGCCTCGCGCGGTCAGGGACTGATTGCGCTAAACGACGCGGTGCTGGATGCCGCCCGTCAGGCTCAGGCCTGACGTTCCGCCTTCGCCATCATCTTCTTCAGGGCGTGAGAGACCGCCACAAAGCCGAAGGAGGCGGTCACCATGGTGGCCGCTCCAAACCCAGAGGCACAATCCATCCGCTTTGGCCCTTCCGCCGTGCTTTTCATCGCACAAACTGAACCATCCGCCTGCGGGTAGACCAGCGCTTCGGTGGAGAACACGCAGTCGACGCCCAGCTTGCCCTTGCTGTTCTTCACCACATTGAAGTCGCTCTTCAGGCGTTCACGCAGCTTGGCAGCCAGCGGATCCTGAATGGTTTTCGCCAGATCCGCCACCTGGATCTGCGTCGGATCGATTTGCCCGCCCGCGCCGCCGGTCGTGACCAGCGGCACCTTGTAACGACGACAGTAAGCGATCAGCGCCGCTTTTGGCCGCACGCTGTCGATGGCGTCAATCACATAGCTATAGCCTCTGCTCATGTACCCCGCGACGTTATCTACCGTCACAAAGTCGTCGATCACCGTCACCCGGCACTCCGGGTTGATGAGACGAATACGCTCCGCCATCACCTCGGACTTCGCCAGACCGACGTTATCACGCAGGGCGTGGATCTGACGGTTAGTGTTAGTGACGCAGACATCATCCATATCAATCAACGTAATTGCGCCAATGCCGGTTCTTGCCAGCGCTTCTGCCGCCCACGAACCCACGCCACCAATGCCCACCACGCAGACATGCGCATCCGCGAACAGTTGCAGGGCTTTTTCACCATATAACCGTGCCGTGCCGCCGAAACGCTGGCGCCAGGCATCGCTGATTACCACAGACATAAAACCTCAGATGTAAAAAGGGTGAGGTATTCCTCACCCTGAACCGTAATCCGCTTGCGCTCAGAATACCACAATCAGCCGCTGAATACGTTTCCGGTACCCGGCGCTGTCTTCAGCACCCACACGCGTCCGTAGTGGTTATACCAGCCTGCACGATGGCCAGCATCCGGGCCGATGCCCTGATAAATGTCGAAGTGCTGGCCTTTGATCGCCCCACCCACGTCCAGCGCCACCATCAGGCGTAATTCATATTTGCCGTTGAATTTGCCGTTGTTGTCGAGGAGTGGAACTTCCGCCAGGAGCGTGGTACCCGCCGGAATAATCGAACGATCCGATGCCACAGAAGCGCGGCCAATCAGCGGGACGGCGCTCGCCCCTTTCACCGGCGCAAAGTTCTGCGGTTTGAAGAAGACAAACGATGGGTTCTGCTCAAGCAGCTCACGCACTTCCGCTTCGCTGTGCTTTTCGCCCCACTCGCGGATAGCCTGCATCGACATATCTTCTCGTTTCACTTCGCCACGGTCGATCAGCACCTTACCGATGCTGCGATAGGCATGGCCATTTTTACCGGCATAGCTAAAGAAGTTCAGCGGCGAGCCGTCGCCAAAATCAATATAGCCACTGCCCTGCACGTCCATAATGAAGTTGTCCATCAGCGAGTTGCTGTAGGCCAGAACATAATTTTCGCTCAGCGCGCCGGCGTAGATCTCGGCGCGGGACGGCAGACGACCGCGTTTCGGCGGCATACGGTAAATGGGATACTGGAACTCGCCCTGGCGCGTGTGTCGCGCCTGGACAACCGGGGTGTAGTAACCGGTAAACTGGACGTTACCGTAGTTATCCGCCCCCTCCATCTGCCAGGCATCGATACCAAACTGGCGCATATTGCGGGTATCACCGCCTGCACGCAGCCAGTCCTGCACGGCACTATAAACGTTGTTCTGTGCGCCATACAGGCGCGGCGACGCTTTGCGGATCTGGTACACCTGCTCGGAGAAATCCCCGGCATTGATTGGAGCACCCACGGCATCGGGCTGGTTAACTAAAGAGAAAGGCTGGGATAACTTCCCGTCTTTATACTGTTGACCGCGATCGGTCGGTTTGGAAGAGCAGGCCGCAAGAATCGCCACCATTGCGCCTGTCATCAGATACTTCGCCCAACGTCCTTTCATTATATCTCGTCTTTTAGTTGCCCAATTCCGCGAGATGAAGATAACAAACCCACCGTGTTAATGAAATGCAATCGCCTTCCCTTTGGCAAATTCTGCACAAAAAATAGTCCAAAGTGGCTTTTGCCGTTCATTTTGCATACAAAATAATGAATTATGTGAAAAAGGGGTTGCATCACAAACCTATCCGAGTATAGTGCGCTTCCACGGACGCGGGGTGGAGCAGCCTGGTAGCTCGTCGGGCTCATAACCCGAAGGTCGTCGGTTCAAATCCGGCCCCCGCAACCAATTAAAATTTGATGAAGTATCTTCTACGACAGTAGAAGTTTTTGCGAAGTAGTTCGAATCACAGCAAGGCGACGACGCAGTGAATCCTTAGGAGCTTACTCCAGTAAGTGACTGAGGTGAACGAGGAAAGTCAACGCAGATGTGGTTTGAAATACGAAGCAAAAAGACGGACGCGGGGTGGAGCAGCCTGGTAGCTCGTCGGGCTCATAACCCGAAGGTCGTCGGTTCAAATCCGGCCCCCGCAACCAATCAAATTTGAAGAAGTAAGTTTCTACAAGTGTAGAAAGACGGACGCGGGGTGGAGCAGCCTGGTAGCTCGTCGGGCTCATAACCCGAAGGTCGTCGGTTCAAATCCGGCCCCCGCAACCAACACTTCTTAAAACAATAAACACCCTGAAGGGTGTTTTTTTGTATCTGGCGTTTGTGAAAATGCCGGGCATGATACCCGGCTTAATGCCCTACCCCCGCCGCGCCAGCGTTTCCCCGTCTGAGAAGTAGGCCCGGATCCCCGCCAGAATCGACTCCGCCACTTCCTGCTGGAATTTAGCCGTCTTGAGCTTACGTTCCTCTTCCACGTTACTGATAAACGCGGTTTCGACCAGAATGGAAGGAATATCCGGCGCTTTCAGTACCGCAAATCCGGCCTGCTCGACGCTGTTTTTGTGCAGCTTGTTGACCCGGCCCAGTTTGCCCAGCACCGCTTTACCAAACTTCAGGCTGTCGGTAATAGTCAGCGACTGCACCATATCAAACATCGTATGGTCGACGTAACGGTCGCCACTTTTGCTCACACCACCGATTAAATCCGAGGCGTTCTGCGTGTCCGCCAGGTATCTCGCCGCGGTGCTGGTCGCCCCTTTTGTTGACAGGGCAAACACTGAGGATCCGCTCGGCTGGCGGCTGGTGAAGGCATCCGCATGAATAGAGACAAACAGATCCGCGCGCTGCTTTTGCGCTTTTGCCACGCGGACCTTCAGTGGAATAAAGACATCTTCGTTGCGCGTCATATAGGCGCGCATATTGCCCTCTTTGTCGATCAACGCCTTCAGACGACGGGCAATTTGCAGCACCACATCTTTTTCGCGGGTGCGATATTTCCCGACGGCGCCGGAATCTTCTCCGCCGTGGCCAGGATCGAGCATGATCACAATCGGGCGATCGCGCCCCGCCTTGCCAGGCTTTGGACCACTTTGCGCTGGCGGAACCTGGCTGTCGAGATCGCCTTTGTTGTAATCCTCAAGTAATGCCAGGAGCGGATCCTGAATATCCGTCGCATTCGCTGGATAGAGATCCATCACCAGACGCTCCTTAAAGGCGGCAACAGGCGCAAGGGCAAAGAGCTGCGGTTTCACGTTCTGCTTCAGCTCAAACACCATGCGCACGGTTTGCGGATCGAACTGCCCGACGCGCGCCGATTTGATAAACGGATCGTCGCCACGGATTTGTGCTGCCATGCCTTTAAGCACGGAGTTGAGGTTCACACCTTCGAGATCAACCACCACACGTTCAGGATTGCTGAGGGCAAATTGCTTGTATTTCAGCACGCGATTGGACTCGACCGTCACGCGCGTATAGGTCGACGACGGCCAGACGCGCACCGCGACTACCTGGCTTGTGGCGGCAAGACCCACCTGGCTGACGCTAAGCAACCACATCGCCCCGGCCCCTTTTAACAGGCGGCGGCGGCTTATTGCTGAATTGGATCCCGACATGCTTCTCCCGAGCAAGAAATCTGATTGATGAACAAAACGCCCAAATTGACCGAAAACTTTAACGAATGACGCATAAACTGTCATCTATAAAAGGGTAAACAATCATACGTTAACGCACGGATTACTTATTATTTTCTGTGGGTCGCAGAAAATTTAGGCTTGCACACGCGGCCACGATCGAATAAAAATACATAAATTACGAATAAACATTCACTAAGGGTTGTGTCATGGTTAAGGAACGCAGAACCGAACTGGTCCAGGGATTCCGCCATTCTGTTCCCTATATCAACACCCATCGGGGAAAAACGTTTGTCATCATGCTTGGCGGCGAAGCCATTGAGCATGAAAACTTTTCCAGCATCGTCAATGATATCGGCCTGCTGCACAGCCTCGGCATCCGTCTGGTGGTGGTGTATGGCGCACGTCCGCAAATCGAAGCCAACCTGGCCGCCCATCACCATGAGCCGATCTACCACAAACACACGCGCGTGACGGATGCGAAAACCCTCGAACTGGTCAAACAGGCGGCGGGTCTGTTGCAGCTCGATATCACCGCCCGCCTGTCGATGAGCCTGAATAATACGCCGTTGCAGGGCGCGCACATTAACGTGGTGAGCGGCAACTTTATCATCGCTCAGCCGCTCGGCGTGGACGATGGCGTGGATTACTGCCACAGCGGCCGCATCCGCCGTATTGATGAAGACGCCATTCACCGCCAGTTAGACAATGGCGCGATCGTCCTGATGGGGCCCGTTGCCGTCTCCGTAACGGGTGAAAGTTTTAATCTGACCTCAGAAGAGATTGCCACCCAGCTGGCCATCAAGCTGAAAGCGGAAAAAATGATCGGCTTTTGCTCCTCGCAGGGTGTCGTGAACGATGAGGGCGTAATTGTGCCAGAACTTTTTCCGAATGAAGCCCAGGCGCGCGTGGAAGCGCTGGAAGCAGAAGGCGATTACTATTCCGGTACCGTGCGTTTTCTGCGCGGCGCCGTTAAAGCGTGCCGCAGCGGGGTGCGCCGCAGCCACCTGATCAGCTATCAGGAAGACGGTGCGCTGTTGCAGGAACTGTTCTCCCGGGACGGGATCGGTACGCAGATCGTCATGGAGAGCGCCGAGCAGATCCGCCGTGCCACCATCAACGATATCGGCGGCATTCTGGAGCTGATCCGTCCGCTGGAACAACAGGGCATTCTGGTTCGCCGCTCCCGGGAGCAGCTGGAGATGGAGATCGACAAGTTCACCATCATTCAGCGCGATAACCTGACCATTGCCTGTGCGGCGCTTTATCCGTTCCCGGAAGAGCAGATTGGCGAAATGGCGTGCGTTGCCGTGCACCCGGATTACCGTAGCTCCTCGCGGGGGGAACTGCTGCTTGAACGCGTGGCGGCACAGGCGCGCCAGATGGGTCTGAGCAAGCTGTTCGTGCTCACCACGCGCAGTATTCACTGGTTCCAGGAGCGCGGCTTCACGCCGGTGGATATCGATTCCCTGCCGGAAAGTAAGAAAGAGATGTACAACTACCAGCGCCGCTCGAAGGTGTTAATGGCGGACCTGGGATAACAGTCACCCTCTCCTGTTGGAGAGGGTGTTCACTCAGACAGATTCAAATATCGCGCTTAATCCGCTTCTGCGCTCGGTACGGGTGGCAATCGCCTGACTCAACACGCGCTCATCCGCATACAGCGACAGGCGCTGGCGCGCACGGGTAATGGCTGTGTAGACCAGTTCGCGGGTCACTACCGGCGACAGCTGTGTCGGCAGGATCAGCGCCGCATGGTTGAACTCGGAGCCCTGAGATTTATGTACCGTCATCGCCCATGCCGTTTCATGCTCTGGCAGGCGGCTGGGCTGGACGGACTTCACGCTACCGTCCGGTAGCTGGAACCAGACGCGCAGACCGTTACCGCGATCGAGCGCAATGCCGATATCCCCGTTGAACAGCCCCAGCGCACTATCGTTGCGGGAGATCATCACTGGCCGGCCTTCATACCATCGCGAATGCAGCTGACGGTTAATTTTGCGTTTCTGCACCAGCAACTGCTCCAGCCTGTCGTTCAGGCCCGTGACGCCAAACGGCCCTTCCCGCAATGCGCACAGAAGCTGGTATTCGCCAAATGCGGCGATGACCTGTCCGGGCTGACTGCGCTGCTGCACGCAGCTCAGAAAATGCTGGTATCCCTGGAGAGCCTCCTCAAGCATAGCCTGATACTCTTCTCCGCTTTGCAGCGATTTCTTTTCAATGTCAGTGAAGGTACCGTCAAACACCGTGCGCGTGGCGTGCCTGTCGCCACGGTTGACCGCCGCAGCCAGCTGGCCGATGCCGGAGTCGCTACCGAAACGGTAGCTTTTTTGCAGCAGGCACAGGCTGTCACGCAGTGCGCCCGCGATCGGCGTGTGATCGGGTTCAAGCGAGCAGCCGGTCAGACGGGCGAGCTCCTGCGCCCGCGCGGCGGTATAACCGTAACTGGCGTAGGTACAGATATCTCCCAGCACCGCCCCGGCTTCTACAGAGGCGAGCTGGTCGCGATCGCCCAGGAAAACCACCCGCGCATGGGGTGGCAGAGCATCAATCAGGCGCGACATCATGGTCAGGTCGATCATGGAGGCTTCATCCACCACCAGCACGTCCAGATGCAGCGGATTACCCGCATGGTAGCGCAGCCGCTGGCTACCCGGCTGCGCGCCGAGCAGACGGTGCAGAGTACTTGCTTCACCCGGGAAAAGCGCAAGCTGCTCCTGAGTGAGCGGCAGCTGTTGCATCGCGCCGCCCAGTGATTCGGTCAGACGCGCCGCAGCCTTCCCGGTGGGCGCCGCCAGACGAATACGGCATCGCTGCTCTCCTGAAAGCTGTATCAGGGCTGCCAGCAGCTTTGCGACGGTCGTTGTTTTCCCCGTTCCCGGGCCGCCGGATATCACCGAGATCCGCCGCGTCAGGGCGACGGCCGCCGCCACTTTCTGCCAGTCTGTGTCCTCACCGGAGTCAAACAGCCTGTCCAGCGTCTGGCGAAGCTGTGCTTCGTCGCAGGGAAGCGGCGCATTGGTCTCACTAAAGAAACGCGCTACCGTCAGTTCATTTCGCCACAGGCGGTTCAGGTATAAGCGCTCCCCCGTCAGGATCAGCGGTGCCTGGTTGTCTCCCGGCCCAACGGCTGACGATTCCCGCAAGATTTTCTGCCAGTCCACCTTATCTCCCAGCAGCGCAAAGCAGGACTGGAGGACAGGCGGCATTTTCTCGTCAACCACCAGACGCGAGAGCGGCAGACACACATGCCCCTCTCCGGCATCTTTACTCAACAGGGCAGCGGCAAGCATCACGGCGGGCTGGTCAGCGGCAATCATCATGGCAAACTGCACGTCCAGCTGACGCAGCACGCGTTGCTCTACCGCATCCAGCAATAAGTCCTGCATCGTCATGCCATCTCCTCCGTGTTTGCTGCAAACAGGTTATCCATTTTATTAATCAATTCCGCATCCGGACGAGTGCTGAAGATCCCGGAGCGCGGATCGGCAGCGTCAACCCCGCGCAGGAACAGGTAGATGACGCCGCCAAAATGATCGTCGTAGCGGTAATCCGCAATACGGTGGCGCAAATAGCGGTGCAGCGCCAGGGTATAGAGCTGATATTGCAGATCGTAGCGATGCATTTGCATGGCGGCCGCCATCGCCTGCTGGGTATAGGCTGCGCTGTTCTCGCCCAGCCAGTTTGATTTGTAATCCAGCAGGTAGTACCGTCCTTCGTGACGGAAGACCAGGTCGATAAACCCTTTCAGCATGCCCTGCACCTGACGGAAGTTCAGCGGCGGGCAACCGGCTGACAGCGGATCGTACTGACGGATAAGCGCATCGAGCGCGTCGGCCTTAAGCGGGCCTGCGACGGGCAGATAAAACTCCATCTCAACCTGCTTATTTTTGGCCGTTAACTGGCGAAGAGAGAAGCCCTGCGCCGTCAGCGGCGCTTGCAAAATGGCGTTGATCCAGTCAGTGAGAACGGGCTGCCAGTGCGCGTCATAGCCTCCGCTCTGCAACATCTTCAGCACCCACTCCTCACTGACAGGCTGGGTGAAATCAAGCTCTTCAAAAAGGCTGTGCAAAAAGGTGCCCGGCGACGCGCCGCGTGGGAACTGATGCGGAGTTAACGTCGGTTCAACCGGAACATCGCCTACCCCTGCGGCATCCACGTCCAGCTTCGGCATGAGATCCTGCGCAATACTTTGCCCTTGCTGTTGCAGGCCAGAATAGCTGGTGACGCGCCAGTCGTCGGCAAGCACCCGTGTGATCTGGCGCGCGTTAAGATCGGTCACGGGCTCTTGCGCCATTTCCCAGCGGCTGTTGTCTGGCAGAGAAGGGATATGCAGGGCGATATCGTCTCCGCAAAGCGACTCAATACAGAGGCGCAACCCCGCCGCATCTTTTGGCTCACCACGCTGAATAAGCCGCCCTAAGGCGCTTAAATGGAAATCGCTCTCCCCTGTTTTTTCCCCGCGACGGCGGAAAACCGGCGCGACGCCCAGGCTGCAATGCCAGACAGAACGGGTCAGCGCCACGTAAAGCAGGCGCAAATCCTCCGCCAGACGCTCCGCTTCCGCCAGCTCAACGCTGGTTTCCGCCTTGCTGAGATCGAGCACCGCATCGAAAGTCTCGCGGTCATGATAATAGGCCTGATCCTGAACGCGGTAGTTGGCGATAAAGGGCAGCCAGACCAGCGGATACTCGAGACCTTTCGATTTGTGAATGGTGACGATTTGCACCAGATGCTTATCGCTCTCAAGACGCATCTGCTGGCTTGCGGCGTTACTGTTTGGATCCGCGATTTGCTGCGCCAGCCAGCGCACGAGGGCATGTTCACTTTCAAGCTGGGTGCCGGCTTCCTGCAACAGTTCGCTGATGTGTAAAATATCGGTAAGACGCCTTTCACCGCCCGATGACGCCAGCATATTTTCGGCAATCTGACGCCGCGTCATCAATTCGCGCAGCATCGCCATGACGCCGCGTTTTTGCCAGCGTTCACGGTAATGGACAAACTCTTCCACCACCGCATCCCATGCGTTTTCGTCATGGTTGAGCTCATCAATATCGCGCGCGTTCAACCCCAGCATAGAGCTGGCCAGCGCGCTTCGAAGCGTATTTTCGCGCTCCGGCGCCAGTACCGCCTGAAGCAGCCAGAGCATTTCCTGGGCTTCCAGCGTGTCGAACACGCTGTCACGGTTAGAGAGATACACTGACGGAATATCCAGCAACGTTAGCGCATCGCGGATTAACGCCGCTTCCTGACGACTGCGCACCAGCACGGTAATATCAGAGGCTTTAACAGGATTTGCCTGTTCCCCCTTCCACAGCAGCGCCTCGCCGCGGTTGCCTGCGCTCAGCCAGTCACGGATTTGCGCGGCGCAGTGCTGGGCCATCGCCGCCTGATAATCAGCAACGCCATAGCCTTCCCCTTCAAGCAGCCAGAAGGTCATGGCGGGCTGCTCCGCGCCACTGACTTCGAAGCGCAGGGATGCGTTTTTTGGGGCGGATTTCACCGGCAGAAAAGGGATTTCCTTGAACATGAACGCCGTCTCCATACGGCTGAACAGCGCATTGACGCTCTCAACCATCCCCGGAGCGGAACGCCAGTTGGTGTCTAACGTGTAATGCGCGACAACTTCACTACGGGCTTTCATATAGGTGAAGATATCTGCCCCACGGAAGGCGTAAATCGCCTGTTTAGGGTCGCCAATCAACAACAGGGCAGTGTCGGGCTGCTGTCGCCAGATGCGGCGAAAAATGCGGTACTGCTGGGGGTCGGTGTCCTGAAATTCGTCAATCATCGCCACCGGAAAACGGGTACGGATCGCGCTGGCGAGCGCTTCACCATTCTCGCTGGACAGGGCTTCGTCCAGGCGGCTCAGCATGTCATCAAACCCCAGCTCGCCCCGGCGACGTTTTTCGCGCGCGACGGCCTGGCGGATCTCCGTCATGGCGCGGGTGATCATCAGGTCATTGAGCGTTAATGGCTCCGCAAGCAGCGCTTCAATCGCCACAAACAGGGGATGCTCAGGCACAATACCGTCGGCTTTGGTTCGCTCGGTCAAAAAGCGTTGCGAAAATTTTTCCAGTGCGTCCGGAAGCTGGTAACCCCGCGTCTCCTCCTGGGCCCAGGCGCTGATCTTTTCGATCCACTTCCCCTGGTTCCCACGGTTGAACTTGCGTCTGTCGATGCCTGAGTTTTCGATGATTGCATCAATTTCACCAACCGACTCATTCCACTTCTGCTTAAGCGCGGTAATTTTGGCGACGATCTTTTCATGGCGCGAGGCCAGCGTTTCATCGGCAGGCGGAGGAGATTTAATGACCGGCGCCTCGCCTTGCAGGTAACGGTCGATGGCGCGAAGAAGCTCTTCCGGACCTTTCCACAGGGCGTGAACCGCTTCGGCAATGTCGCGCTGCAACGGATAACAGTGTCGACGCCAGAAATCCGCACAGGCCTGATAGCGAAGCTCGGATTCATCTTCAATAAGCTGCTGCTCAAAGAGCATGCCGGATTCAAACGCATTCAGGCTCAGCATGCGCTGACAAAAACCGTGAATGGTGAAGACGGACGCTTCATCCATTTGCCGTTCGGCCAGCAGCAGCCATTGCGCAGCCTGTTGCTTATCCGCAATCTCGTCCAGCAGGCTCGCGTAGAGGGGGTTATCCGTCGTCTGACGCAGACAGGCGATGCGCAGCTCATGAATGTTGCTGCGAATACGGCCACGCAGCTCGGCAGTGGCCGCTTCGGTGAAGGTTACCACCAGCAGCTCTTCCACGCTTAACGGGCGCGAAAAAGCGGCGTTGCCGCCGAGCCCCAACAGCAGACGCAGATAGAGCGCGGCGATGGTATAGGTTTTTCCCGTTCCCGCTGAGGCTTCAATCAGTCGCTCACCCTGTAGAGGTAAACTTAGGGGATCAAGCGGCTCAGCGGTATGGGTCATTCTTTCTTACTCCAGGGCATTGTTTGTTGCAGCGCGCTGACGCTCTTCCAGACGGTCCACTCTTTTGATTTTACGTAGTCCGTTTTCCCGTTCTGGCTGCCAGAAACCTGAGACAGGATGGCCATACCCTGCGGTTTTACTACCGCCTGATGGAAGAAATCGGCAACCTTTTGTGGCGTCAGCTGTTTTATTTCGGCCACTATTTTATCATGCGAATCAAATTTCATATTACCGCGATCAAAATCTTTGCTCAGCTGCGAGGCCTCTTCACCCAGCGTCTGCGGCGGCTGCATCACCTGGGCGATTACTGCCTGCTGGATTTGGGCAAACTCTTCCGGCTTCATGGCGCGCAGTTTTGCTTCCGCCTGCGGGAAGAACGCCTGATAACGCTGCCACAGGTAAGCGGGTTGCTTGTCACTGCTTTGCAGAAGGAAGCCCAGCCCCCACTGACGGCCCACATTCATGGAGAAAGCGAACACCGCATAGCCCAGCTGCTCTTCGGTGCGCAGCTGGTTGTAAAACCACGGCTGAATAATTTGACCAAGCACAGCACTCTGGGCAGAGCTGGTAAATTCGTCATAACCGACAGGGACAAACACCGCGGCCAGCGCGGAATCCGTGCTGCTTCCCGCTTTTTCGAAGATCACGTTCTGCTTTTTCTCTACCAGCACATCCTGGTTACGGCACCACTCATCGCCTTTTGAACCCAGTTGCGCACGGACGTTTTGCGCCAGCGTTTTAGCCTGATCTTCGCTCATATTCCCTACAACCAGGAACTCCGGACGGGTATTGGTTTTCAGCGCATCACGGTAAGCCAGCACCTCTTTTAAGGTGACTGAGGGCAATATCGCGCGGCGATCTTCGCGCTGGAAGTACGGAATTTGCGACAGCATCTGTGCTGGCATAATCGCCTGATCGTAGGCTTTACCCTTCTCGGCAGAATCCATCATCTGGGCATACCAGGACTTAGCCTGCTCGAGCTGTTCTTCCGTAGGCGTATAGCTGAAATAACCGTCCAGCAGCGCCTGGAACAGCTGCGGCAAACGCTGGGTATAGCCGTTGGCATTCACCATCAGGCCGTTATTGGCGTTGGTGGAGAAACTGATACCACCAACGGCAGCCTGGTTGCTGAGCTGATCGAGGGCAATACCGGCCAGATAATCATTAAGCGCAAACAGCACCTGGTTTCTGGCGCTGTCCATTGCTTTGGGGTTACGCAGCACCACGCTGACATCCGCTTTTGGCTCGTCGGCGAAATAGCGGCTTGGGGTGTAGACCACGCGCAGCGTCGGCTCATCAACAATCAGCTCCGGGTGCGGATACGCCTTTGCGGGTTTGATCAGCGAGAAATCGTCCGGAATGTAGGGGTTAAGCTCCGGTAACTTCAGCGCAATTTCCCCCGCCTTTTTCTGCCAGCCCGCGAAGGTCTGTTCGCTGATTTTTTCAACCTGATACGGGGCATCAACGAAGTAGGCCATTTTGTTATGCGGTTCGTTCGGGCTGATATACCAGACGCGGGCATTCTGCGGAGTCATCATCGCCAGACGCGCTTTGAGCGCTCCGGCGTCAAACTGGTCGGCAATATTTACCGCATCCAGCGTATGTTCCACCGGCACGCGGATCATGGTATCTGCCAGCCACTCAACGTAGTCCATATCACGCGTGATAGAGGGATAGCGGAAATCGAGATCCAGCACATGCGCCAGCTCGTCAAAGTAGCGTTTATCGACGCCTTTGTCGCGCAGCAGAGAGAGATAACTGAAAATGGCCGCAACGACGTCGTTCCGGTGAGCCAGCCCTTTATCGGTCAGCGTCGCGGAGATGGCCAGCACGCCGCTATTCCCATTTACAACGGGATCGGAGTCAGCGCGAATACCTTCCACCAGCCCCTGCTTTTGCAGCCAGTCGGAGAGCGTACCCGGGCTGCGGTTGCCGATAAGATACGTCACCAGCTCGTCGGTTTTGCTGCGGAACTGCGCCGTGTTGTTATCAATACGGAATTCAACGCGTAACACCTTGCGCGGCAAGGCCGGCACATAGTGAATAACAATGCCTTTTTGCGCGTCCGTGACAACTGGCACGTTAATCTGCGGCAGATCGATATTTTTATTTGGCACCCTGCCGTAGGTCTGCGCGGCCATGTTTGCCAGCGTCGGCAACGGTTTATTGCTGTAGATAACCGCTTTCATCAGATTGGCGGAATAGTATTTTTCACGAAACGCATGCAGCGCATCGAGCACCGGGCTACCTGGCTTGTCGCTCAGCGTTTCAAGGTTGCCGCCTGAGAAGCGCGAACCCGGGTGCGCCGGATTGATGGTTTCAGCACTAACCTGCGCCATGCGCATACCGTCTCGCGTGCGCGCCATCGTCAGTTCGGCGTTCACGGCATTACGTTCACGGTCAGCGTATTTTTTATCCAGCAGCGGTGCGGCGATGGCATCCGCCAGACGATCCACCGCCCCATCAAGCGCATCATTTTCCACTTCCAGGTAAAACGCGGTGCGATACGGCGCGGTACTAGCGTTGTGGCTGCCGCCATGCATTTTCAGAAATTCGGACAGGCTGTCAGGCTGTGGGTATTTTTTAGATCCCATCAGCGTCATGTGCTCAAGGTAGTGCGCCAGTCCCGGATGGGCGTCAGGATCTTCCAGCGAACCCACCGGCACAACCAGCGCGGAGAGCGATTTCACCGCCTGAGGATCGGAAACCAGCAGTACGGTCATCCCGTTATCAAGACGAATCGCCTGATACTGACGGGTGTCCTTATCGCTCTTACGGATTGTTTCCTTGACAGGTTGCCAACCGGAATCGGCCTGTGTGACGGGAGCCCAAAGGGCGATAAACAAAACAAACGCTTTGAACAAGGTGCTGCCTGGCATTACGACCTCTTTATCACGGCTACATCATTAACAACGTGCGTGCTGGACACGCCAGCATCTCTTTCTTTGGGTACATCAGTCCGTGATAAGAGGTGCATCATAAATGAACACCTCATACTGCGCAATTTTTATACAGCACTCAGGACTGATTAAATTTGTATAACGGTAACAGGTAGCGTTGCGCCTCCTGGGTGATAATGTCGAAATATTCTGGCTCCAGCGTTCGCCATAAACGTTGATACCAGACATCGTCACCTTCGCCACGTACCATCATGTTCCCTTCGTAGGCCTGCAAAAACTTGCTGCGCGCTTTCTGGAGCGAAGCCTCATCCGTTAACATGGCATTATTCTGCGCGTCATAACAGGCTTTTATCCATGCCCCCCCACTTTCAGGCAGCAAAAGCAGGGGTTTGTTCATGCCCTGACGGTAACCTTCAATATAAAGCGACAGGTACGTCAACGCCTGCTCAGGCTCCATCCGCGGGAAGCGCCATTCGCCGTCCTTACGTACAAACAACCGGCTTTCACCTTCGTGACCACTCGCACTGTAGACAAGATGTTCGAGCCAGAGTTGCAGGCCATGTGAAACGCTGAGCATGGATGGGCGCCAACGCAGCAGCCCGTCAGACTGCACGTGCGTGAGCCAGCCGCTAAGGTGCATACCGTTACAATCGAGATCGATTTCAATGCTGCTCGCCGGCTGCCGACACGCGATAACGCGGTCAGCTAGCGCTCGCATCTCCTCGCACTGGGCATCCCAGACGATTTCACCGAATGCACCATACGGAAGTAATCCCGACGCCCTGTAACGTCGGAACAGTTTACTGGCGTCTTCTTCGTCAACCAGCGCATTCAGAAGCTGGGAATTAAGCTTAAAACGCTCCAGCCCATCAAGAATAAACGGTTCCGCATCGGGGATTTCGCTCTCTTCAGAGCGGAAATTCACCTGCAAGCGTTGCTGGAAAAACGCCCGAACCGGGTGTGCCCAAAAGCGCTGTAGCTGCTCAAACGTGAGGGTGTCTATAGCGCGCGGTTCGAGCGCCTGAATAAAATCGGTTTGCGGCGTCCCCGCTTTCTTCGCGGCGGGAAGCCACTCGCGGGCATAGCTTTGCAGTTCATCAGGAACGTAGTTGACAGGATCGAACGGCATACGGCTATGGTGGCAAGTGATATGCGCTATCACCCGACGTTCGCTTTCGTCGCAGTTGCAGGCTTCATCGCCCGGCAGATAGTGGCTCTGTCCAATGTAGTCCACCAGCTCCTGCACCAGCACAGACGGGAAACGCTCGCTGTTATCCTGAATTGAACGTCCGATATAGCTGATATACAGCCTGCTTTGCGCAGACATCAGCGCCTCAAGGAAGAGATAACGGTCATCATCGCGGCGGCTGCGGTCACCCCGCTTCGGTTGTGCGCTCATAAGATCAAAGCCCAGAGGCGGCAGCGCACGCGGATAAATACCGTCGTTCATGCCAAGCAGACAGACCACTTTGAACGGGATTGAACGCATTGGCATCAGGGTACAAATATTCACCGGCCCCGCAAGGAAGCGCTGGCTGATGCGCTCCTGATCGAGACGTTGCGTCAGCTCATCACGCAGAAGCGAAAGGGGAACCGCCTCGTGATAGTGCGAATTAACCCCTTCATCAACGATGGCCTGCCACTGCTTCTCGATAAGCGCCATGGCGGCTTCAGTTTCGCTGTCCGGCAGGAAGAAATCATTCAGCATTTCGCGGCAAACTGGCAGCCACTCTTCGAGCAGGCGGGGCTGCATCAATGCACGGCGCCAGCGGTTGAGCTGCATAAGCAGCGTGGCTAAGTGACCAACCAGTTCCGCGATCAACCCACTGGATTCATCGTACGGCAGCACGTCATTCCATTCGCCGTGGATGCTCTCCATTGCATACCCCAGCAGCATGCGCGTCAGCCCAAACTGCCAGGTATGCTGGCCGGTTGCTGGCAGTTCGAACTCCTGGACGTTATCATCGTCGATACCCCAGCGGACACCGGATTCGTTGACCCACTGGCGCAGATAGCGCAACCCCTCTTCGTTAATGTTGAAACGTGCGGCCAGAACTGGCACATCCAGCAGTGCCAGCACATCCTCAGAGATAAACCGGCTATCAGGCAGCGAAAGCAGGCTGATAAAGGCCTGTAGCGCCGGGTGTGACTGACGAGCGCGACGGTCAGAGATTGCGTAGGGCAGATAGCGGTCGCCCGTTGCGCTGCCAAATACCGCCTGAATAAACGGGCTGTAGCTGTCGATATCCGCCACCATCACCACGATATCGCGCGGTGTCAGGGTTGGGTCGTCCTGCAACATGGCCAGCAGGCGGTCATGAAGAATTTCAACTTCACGCTGTGGGCTGTGACAAACGTGGATCGCGATACTACGATCGTCAGGATCCAGTTTTCGCTTCTTATCGCTTCGCGCAAACTCCTCGGCAGTGATCCCGGCAACGGCACGGTTCTCTAAATCCAGAATATCAAGCTGAATATTGTGCAGCAGGCTATCCGGCGTAATATCGGCAAACGCATCCACATCCCCTTCTCCCGAGGAGGTGATATCTGAAAGCAGATAAATATAGTCACGTCCGAGCTTGCCCCACGAGGCAAGCAGCGGGTTCGGCAGGTTCTGAATCCCCTCTTCATCAAAAAGCTGCGCCGCGTTTTCACTGTCTTTAAACAGCGGCACCGCGCGTTCTTCAAAGAGACGTTTTCTCTGACGGGTGACCAGCCGTGAAAGCCAGCGCGGATCCTGAATATCCCCCCAATAGTGCCGACACGGGTTGGTAAAGAGGATATGGATATCAGTGTGCTTACCGAGCGCTTTTAGCGCGTTCAGGTAGACAGGGGGCAACGCGGAGATACCGCAAATGAACACGCGTGACGGCAAACGGGCTGGCCGTTCTGCGCTGTTCTCAAGTATCGAGATAAAGCGATCGTACAGGTTAGCACGGTGCCACTTAGGCTGACCGAGTTTCCCGGTATGCTCGACCAGCGCTTTCCAGAGCGGCGCCTGCCAGATTTGCGCTTCCGGTAACCCATCGACTAATTCTCCTGCTTCCCAGCGAATCAGCCAGTCTGCACGGTAAACCAGATACTGGTCATAGAGGTCGGCAGTACGTGAGGCCAGCTGGAAAAGTTTACGCTTGTCGGCGTCGTCATTCAGGTAGTGCCGCAGCATGGCAAACTCATCACGCGCCAGCATGTCCGGCAGCAGCGTCATCAGTTTCCAGGCCATGCTTTGTTTGTTGAAGGCGCTCTGCTCAGGGATGTCCGGCAGGACGCGAACAAACATCTCCCAGATAAAGCTCGCGGGCAGCGGAAAATCGATGTTCGCCGCAATGCCAAATTTCTGCGAAAGGGACATTTGCAGCCACTGCGCCATACCGGTGCTCTGCACCAGCACCATTTCTGGCTCAAACGGATCGTCAAGACGCTCTTGCTCAACGATATACTCCATCAGTGCTTCCAGCACATCCAGACGATTTGAGTGGTAAACCCTTAGCATAAACGCTCCCGACTAGCGGCTAACCGGGCAGTGCAGACGCGTTAACGCGCCCTGCCGCCCCATAGGAGAAATAAGTGTGACCGTGATGCTGACACATCCGGACTGTGTTGTCTGCCCCCGACTGACTTGCCAGCCCGGCGGGAGTGTTAATGTTGAGATCTGCGATTGATTCCACGCATGATGCCATAGCTGACGATACTGGCTAAGCGCCGCATACCGGGCTGCCAGCGCGCGATGATATCCGGATAACGCCGTCACAACCACAACCAGCAACATCATTGCCAGCAAAACCTCCACCATGCTAAATCCTTTTTGTCTGCTCAGGGTAACTGACATAGCGTACTTTCCTTAAGGGGGCAGAAATCACTCCAGCCGTGGGCGGAAAAGCGTATCTGCCCTTCCGCGATGTCCCCGCCTTGCCATAGCAACAGATCGTCATTGCCGGCAATAAGCAAAACACGCTCCCCAAACAGCCTTACACAGACCCGCAAACGCTGTGTCTGTTTGCACTGAACCTCTGGCTGTAAAGCCCATTCCTGAACGCGCCCCCACTCCAGTGCAGATTGCACGGCAGCCTGCTGGCGAACAGACAAACTCTCGCCACTTACCAGCGTGCTAAAGGTTTGCAACTGCTGATTTAATCCGGTGAGGATCAGCGTGCCGAGCACCAGCAATAGCAGGACCAGCGCCAGCGATGACATGCCCCGCTGACGATTCACAGATTAAACCCCGTTACGGTATGGCGAGCCGAAAAGGGGGCGGTCAGTTCACCTTTACGGCGGGCACGCAGCTCGATACTGATGACCGGCGCAAAGCCAGCACGATCGGTTTTAGTGACCATAAATTGCTCTATCAGGACCCGATCCGGGTCGGTGAGCTTATCCCATCCCTTACCGTCACAGGATGTGGCGCCCCGCAGCGTTTCAAGCGATCCGGACTCAAGCCGGAATCCCGTACTGTCGTTTTCTGACGCGGTGCTATCCCACTGGCCGTTGCTGTTCGCATCCCATTGCACAATCGCACATCGTCCTTGCCTGCCGATGATCATCCCCTGTCCCTGGCAATGCCCTGCACAGTATCCTGCTCTCTGAAACTGTTTACCGACCGCGAACAGACGTTGCCAGACCTCATCCTCCAGCTCCTGCTGCCCGGATTGCAGTAAAACCCCCCGCTGTAGCCCCGGTAAAAAACGTGACGTGCTGAGTAACAGAATGCTGCTTATCGTCATCGTAATCAGCACTTCCAGCAGGGAAAACCCTTTTCGATTTACTGGCATGCACCTTCTCCTGCGGCATTACACAGCCTGATACGTCCGCCATTTGAGACAATAACCCACCACCCACCAGCGCGGCTCTGCACCCGGATATGTCCGGCCCACGCGGTATCTCTTAAACCGTAAAATCCCAGCGCAGGTGTTATGTCGCTTATCGTGACCCCTGGCCACATCGGCTTCATCACGAACGGTCCGCCGCTGTCACAACCGGTCACCGCTGAACTGGCCAGACAGTTCTTTTCACCGTCGTTATACTGCGCGATCCTGTGCTCGCTGTTGTGACGGTTGGCGTCATTGCGCAAAAACACCAGGTAATCCCGCACCTGGCAGGCGGTTTGCCAAAGCCGCTGCCGCTGCTGCCAGCTGTCCCAGCCATAGAGTCCTGTGGCGCTGAGGATCACTGCCAGCGAAACGGCGATAAGGGTTTCGATAAGCGTAAAGCCTTGTTCGTTTTTCATGGCGGGAGTGTGGAGGAATAGCAGAAACGGTGCGAGCGTCAAACCAGAACTTTACGAGCCGCTTTCAGGAGATTTTCACCCGTTGCAACGCGTTGCATCATCTCTGGAAACAGGTTCGAAAAACAAAACGGGCGTGAAAAAAAACCGGCGCTAAAGAGCACCGGTTGTGTCAGGATTTGCCGTATCAGATGGCGACAGGAGCTTTAATGCCGGGATGCGGGTCGTAACCCTCAATCTCGAAATCATCAAAACGGTAATCGAAGATCGAGTCCGGTTTACGTTTGATCACCAGCTTCGGCAATGCACGCGGTTCGCGCGTCAGCTGGAGATGCGTCTGTTCCATATGATTGCTGTAGAGGTGGGTATCACCGCCCGTCCAGACAAAATCGCCCACTTCAAGATCGCACTGCTGCGCCATCATGTGCACCAACAGCGCGTAGCTGGCGATGTTAAACGGCAGGCCGAGGAACACGTCGCAGGAGCGTTGATAGAGCTGGCAGGAGAGCTTGCCGTCCGCCACGTAAAACTGGAAAAACGCGTGGCAAGGCGCCAGCGCCATTTTATCCAGTTCACCCACGTTCCAGGCAGAGACAATGATACGGCGCGAGTCCGGATCATTTTTCAGCTGGTTTATGACGGTCGTGATCTGGTCGATATGGCGGCCGTCCGGGGTAGGCCACGCGCGCCATTGCTTGCCGTAGACCGGACCCAGGTCGCCGTTCTCATCAGCCCACTCGTCCCAGATGGAGACATTGTTTTCATGTAGATAAGCAACGTTGGTATCGCCTTGCAGGAACCAGAGCAGTTCATGAATGATCGAGCGCAGATGGCAGCGCTTCGTTGTCACCAGAGGAAAGCCTTCTTGCAGATTGAAGCGCATCTGGTGGCCAAAAATGGAGAGCGTACCGGTGCCGGTGCGGTCGTTTTTCGGCGTGCCCTCGTCGAGCACTTTTTTCATCAATTCAAGATACTGTTTCATGATTCCTCAGGAAAGTTGTTGCTGTGGACGACGACGATACGCCCAAATCATCATAATGGCACCCGCGACAATCATCGGGATGGAGAGGATCTGCCCCATGCTGATGTACTGTACCCATTCACCGGTAAACTGCGCATCCGGCTGGCGGAAGAACTCGACGATGATACGAAACGCGCCGTAGCCAATCAGGAACAGACCGGAGACAGCCCCCATTGGACGCGGTTTGCGGATATAAAGATTCAGGATGATGAATAGCACCACGCCTTCCAGCGCCAGCTCATAGAGCTGTGACATATGGCGCGGCAGGACGCCGTAGGTATCGAAAATGGGCTGCCACTCAGGATGCGAAGGCAGCAGCGCGATATCCTCTGCGCGGGAGCCCGGGAACAGCATGGTAAACGGCACGCTCGGATCGACACGCCCCCACAGCTCACCGTTGATGAAATTGCCCAGACGCCCTGCGCCCAGCCCAAACGGGATTAACGGCGCAATAAAATCAGCCACCTGGAAGAAGTTGCGTTTGGTGCGTCTGGCGAAGATCACCATCACGAGGATCACACCAATCAGTCCGCCGTGGAAGGACATACCGCCGTCCCAGACGCGGAACAGATAGAGCGGGTCGTTCAGGAATACCGGGAAATTATAGAACAGGACATAACCGATGCGACCTCCCAGGAATACGCCGAGGAAGCCGGCATAAAGCAGGTTTTCCACTTCGTTCTTCGTCCATCCACTGCCCGGACGACTGGCGCGACGGCCAGCAAGCCACATGGCAAAAACGAAGCCCACCAGGTACATCAGACCGTACCAGTGCAGCGCTACAGGTCCTATTGAGAAAATAACCGGATCGAATTCCGGAAAATGCAGATAACCACTGTTCATCTGTCACCACAAGATGTTGTTATTCCGCTGAAAGTGGACAGCGGGT
This sequence comes from Enterobacter cloacae complex sp. IR5459, assembly GCF_049238005.1. Classification (NCBI taxonomy): domain Bacteria; kingdom Pseudomonadati; phylum Pseudomonadota; class Gammaproteobacteria; order Enterobacterales; family Enterobacteriaceae; genus Enterobacter; species Enterobacter cloacae complex sp. IR5459. The sequence continues at coordinate 441,443 of NZ_JBMKIG010000001.1, read as the reverse complement.
GAATTGCATTCCCGCCGTTGGCAGGTGCTCCAAAGTTGCGAATCATAGCATAAGGCAGGCGCGGAGGATGCGCCTGAGATGTAAAAGATGTGTATAGGGGTTCATGCGCGCAGTTCTCCCTCACCCCACCCCTCTCCCTCAAGGGAGAGGGGTCGTCCGAGCAGTCATTATTTTGTGGGGATCAGCGGCCGCCGCGGATCAAACCGCCCATGCCGCGTCGCTCCATAAACGCAGCCACCTGATGGCGCACTTCTGCTGCCAGCTGTGCTTCCAGGCTACGCGAGGCCAGTTCGCGCGCCTCATCTTGTTCGATGTGACGTAACAGGTATTTCACACGCGCAACGGAACGTCCGTTCATTGACAGGTGACGGAAACCGAGACCAATCAGGATCGCCACGCACATCGGATCGCCGGCCATTTCACCGCACAGGCGCAGGTCGATATTATGCTGCTCGGCTTCGCGGGCGATCATCGCCAGGGCACGAAGCATCGCCGGATGCAGGCTATCGTAGATGCTGGCAACACGCGTATTGTTGCGATCGACTGCCAGAATGTATTGCGTTAAGTCGTTGGTACCAACGGAGATAAAATCAACGCGGGTCGCCAGCTGCGGCAACATAAAGACCATCGAAGGCACTTCAAGCATCACGCCGATACGGGGTTTAGGGATCGCATAGCCGATCATCTCTTCCACTTCGCGCCCTGCACGTTCTATCAACCGCCGCGCTTCGTCGATCTCGTCAATACTGGTGACCATCGGCAGCAAAATGCTGAGATTCCCCGTGGCCGCGTTGGCACGCAGCATGGCACGAACCTGGATAAGGAAGATTTCCGGCTGATCGAGGGTTATGCGGATCCCACGCCAGCCGAGGCAGGGATTCTCTTCACTGATGGGCATATAGGGCAGTTGCTTATCCGCGCCGACGTCCAGGGTGCGCAACGTGACGGGTTTGTCATTAAACATCTGCAACATGCCCTGATACTGCGCCACCTGCTCCTCTTCTGACGGGAAGCCGCTTTGCAGCATAAACGGTATTTCAGTGCGGTAGAGGCCGATGCCATCGATGCGGCTGCCGAGCTTCTCTTCATGCTCGGGGCTTAAGCCAGCGTTGAGCATCACCTTCACCCGCTCACCGCTCTTGAGCTGCGCGGGCAGGTTGACGTCATCTTCCGCCAGCTTGCTTAATTCATTCTCTTCGCTGATAAGACGCTGGTACTCCTGAAGGAGAACCGGTTCAGGATCCACCAGCAACTCACCACGATATCCGTCCACCACCAGCGTACGGCGATGCAGTACGGAGGGCTGAATATCCGCCCCCATCACGGTCGGAATACCGAGCGCGCGCACCATAATGGCGGCATGGGAGTTAGCAGCGCCATCGCGCACCACCACGCCCGCCAGCCTGTCCTGCGGTAATTCAGCCAGCGTCGTCGCTGAGAGTTCATCGGCCACCAGCACAAACCGGTTCGGCCAGGCGTTCGCCCCCTGAATAGTATCATCGAGGTGGAACAGCAGACGTTGCCCAAGCGCGCGTAAATCGCCGGCGCGCTCTTTCAGATAACCGTCAGTCAGCACCGCAAACTGCTCAGCAAATTTTTCAATGACCTTTTTAACCGCCCATTCTGCCACCGACCCTTTATCGACCTCGGCAAATAACTCACGACGCAAACGCGCATCGGAAAGCAGGTGTGAGTAGAGATCGAAAATAGCCGCCGTCTCTTTTTGCGCGCCAGCGGCAAAGCGTTTGCTGTAGCGACGAAACTCATTCGCCGCCTCTTCCAGCGCAGCGGTAAGCCGTTCGCGCTCAAGCGCTTCATCCAGCGTCGAGGCTTCATAGACCTGCTCCATCAGCGGGAGCGTGGCATCCATCCAGCCTTCGGCAATCGCGACGCCCGGCGAGGCCGGAAGCGCGCGGATGCGGGTATGACGATACTGCCCAAAAAGGGCTGCCAGCTGAGACTGGGAGAGGATAGCAGCCATCTGCGTTGCCAGCGTGACGAGGAAAGACTCCTCGCTTTCGTCGTACTGCCGCAACTCTCGTTGCTGGACAACAAGCACGCCAAGCAGTTGGCGGCGCTGAATAATCGGCACGCCAAGGAAAGCGCGGAACCGCTCCTCTTTGACGGAAGGGATATATTTGAAGCTGGGGTGTTTTTGCGCATCGGCAAGGTTGATTGGCTCCGCCAGTCGCCCGACCAGGCCAACAATACCTTCATCAAACGCGAGCGTGACGGTGCGTCCCCGTGGTTTTTTTAAACCGCGGGTTGCCATCAGGTAGTAGCAACGTCGGTCATGATCGGCCAGGTAGACCGAACAGACCTCGGTTTCCATCGCAAGACAGATGTCCGTCACCAGAATATTCAGCGCCTCGTTGAGGCGAGGCGCACTGGCAACCTTTTCAACTATTTCTCGCAAGCGGGTGAGCATGATTTGCGTAGCTTAACCTCTTTTACGTCGCCAGGCAGGTGCGCTCTGTGGCTTCGGAGGCGTCTCCTGAAGCTGCATCACGACACTTGCGAACTCTTTCATCACCCTACGATATACATCGCGCTTAAATGACACGACCTGACGAACCGGATACCAGTAGCTTACCCAGCGCCAGCCATCAAACTCTGGCGTGCTGCTGGTTTGCATATTGATATCTGAATCGTTGCCCACCAACTGCAAAAGAAACCACTTCTGTTTCTGGCCGATACAAACCGGCTTTGTGTCCCAACGCACCAAACGTTTCGGTAACTTGTAACGCAACCAGTTGCGGGTCGAAGCCAGAATACGAACATCTTTTCGGCTTAAACCAACCTCTTCAAACAGCTCCCGGTACATCGCTTGTTCTGGGGACTCTCCAGGATTGATCCCGCCTTGCGGGAACTGCCAGGAGTGCTGACCATATCGCCGGGCCCACATCACCTGGCCCTGACGATTACAAATTACTATTCCTACGTTTGGGCGGTAGCCATCGTCATCAATCACCGGACTACCCCAAACTAAATCTGATATATGAATGATTGTTTCACACTACAGGGAGGCGGTAAACCACTCTCTTACAGGCCTGCAACCTAATAACATTTGAATAACTCACAATTTAGTGAGGAGTTATAAACAGATGCGGGCGACAGAGACCATTTTTATTCACCTTTTCTGTGGATATAGTTGTGAAGAAGTGCGGAATTACCGATGAACAACCTTGTAACCCGGCGAAACGCCAATTTACCCTGCCAATAATAAATCATTTAAATTCATAATATTAGATTGGAATTAAGGGTGCCAGAGGCGATTAACGTGACGATCGTCACATCAAAGATCCTCCTGCTGATGAAAGATCGAACAGCGTCGGTTTTATCCACAGATTGTGCCAATAAGTTAGGCACAATTTGTGTGAAAATTCGATTTTCATCGCACGTCAAGGCTGTAAATTGAAACAGTAGTGGCAGTTATTCCCAGTTATCCCATTTTTCTGTGGATAACATGGTGTAAGATCCTGTTTATTGTCAGTGACCAGAATTGCACAACCTGTTTTTTAGCCGCGGCGCGACGGACTATAGTCTAAAAAAGATTAAATAAATCATCCACATGGAATAGGTGCACAGAAAAAGGTAAACTCTGTCCACAAGGGATAAAATATCAGCTCATTTTTTAATCAAAAGGTTGTTAGCATGCATTCTCTCGCCCCACTGCTCTCCCCTCCCGTCAGTGAAGCCCAGTTGCTCCAGCAGGCGCAACGTCTGGCAGGCTATTCACTGGGCGAGCTGGCCGTGATGGCGGGGTTGACGATACCCAACGATCTAAAGCGTGATAAGGGCTGGATCGGCGTGTTGCTGGAACGCTGGCTGGGCGCAAGCGCGGGCAGTAAACCCGAGCAAGATTTTGCGGCGCTGGGGGTGGAACTGAAGACGATCCCCATCGATAGCCAGGGGCGGCCGCTGGAAACCACCTTTGTCTGCGTTGCGCCGCTCACGGGTAACAGCGGAGTGACCTGGGAAACCAGCCACGTCAGGCATAAGCTGAAGCGGGTGTTGTGGGTACCCGTTGAGGGCGACAGGCAGATCCCGCTGGCAGAGCGTCGCGTTGGCGCCCCGCTGCTCTGGAGTCCGAATGATGAAGAGGAGAGACTGCTTTCCCAGGACTGGGAAGAGCTGATGGACATGATTGTGCTGGGACAGGTTGAGCGGATCACCGCCCGGCATGGCGAAGTGCTGCAACTTCGTCCTAAAGCCGCCAATAGCAAAGCGCTCACTGAAGCGGTAGGCGCACAGGGCGAACCGATCCTGACGCTGCCGCGCGGTTTCTATCTTAAAAAGAATTTCACCGGGGCACTGCTGGCACGCCACTTCCTGTTGAAAACATAGTTTTTTACTAATTTTGCGCTCCGGCTAACATAATCTCCTCCTTTTTAAGATTTCCCCCCTTTCACCTGTCGTAATATCAGGTTATTACTACACTATGATTTGATACGAGCCAGGTGAGGATGAGAACGATGAAAAAATGGGCAGTAATTATCTCAGCAGTCGGTTTAGCGTTTGCGGTATCGGGTTGTAGCAGCGACTATGTCATGTCAACGAAAGATGGTCGTATGATCCTGACCGATGGCAAACCCGAAGTCGACGACGATACCGGTCTGGTGAGTTACCGCGATCGCGAAGGCAATCAAATGCAGATTAATCGCGACGAAGTCTCCCAGATCATCGAGCGTTAAACAGATAAAGGTCAGTAGCTTGCTGGCCTTTTTGATTTTTTCCTTCCCCTTTTGCCTTCCCTCTGCCATGTTTATATTCCTTTGTCGGGAGGTTCCTGACGCAGTCTGTATGTCTAAAAAAGGAAACCGGCTATGCATTATCATCGTATCCCCCACAGCGCTCTGGAGATCAGCCAACTGGGGTTGGGCACCATGACATTTGGTGAACAAAACAGCGAAGCCGATGCCCATGCACAACTCGATTACGCCGTCAGCCAGGGCATTAACCTGATTGACGTGGCGGAGATGTACCCCGTTCCTCCCCGCCCGGAAACACAAGGTCTTACTGAAACGTATGTCGGCAACTGGCTGGCGAAACGCGGCAATCGCGAAAAGCTGGTCATCGCCTCCAAAGTCAGCGGACCTTCCCGTAATAACGATGCCGGGATCCGCCCTAATCAGATCCTCGATCGCAAGAATATCCGTGCCGCGCTGGATGCAAGCCTGAAGCGCCTGCAAACCGACTATCTCGATCTTTATCAGGTGCACTGGCCGCAGCGTCCGACGAACTGCTTCGGTAAGCTTGGCTACACCTGGAACGAAAGTGCTCCGGCCGTTACCCTGCTGGAAACGCTGGAAGCGCTCACGGAGTGCCAGCGGGCGGGTAAGATCCGCTACATCGGCGTTTCCAACGAGACGGCGTTTGGCGTGATGCGCTATCTGCATCTGGCCGATAAACACGATCTGCCGCGCATCGTGACCATTCAGAACCCGTACAGCCTGCTGAACCGCAGTTATGAAGTGGGTCTGGCGGAGGTGACGCAGTACGAAGAGGTGGAGCTGCTCGCCTACTCCTGTCTGGGCTTCGGTACCCTGACGGGCAAATACCTGAACGGCGCGAAACCGGCTGGCGCGCGTAACACGCTTTTCAGCCGCTTCACCCGCTATAGCGGCGAGCAGACGCAAAAAGCCGTTGCGGCCTACGTGGATATCGCGAAACGCCACGGACTCGATCCGGCGCAGATGGCGCTGGCCTTCGTGCGTCGTCAGCCGTTTGTGGCGAGTACCCTGCTCGGCGCAACGACGATGGATCAGTTGAAAACCAATATTGAGAGTTTCAATCTGAACCTGAGTGAAGAGGTATTAGCGGAGATAGAAGCGGTGCATCAGGTTTATACCTACCCGGCACCGTAATAAAAGCAAAACGGCAACGCACGTTGCCGTTTTTAGGGTTTTCACCCTCTCTCTGTGGGAGAGGGCCGGGGTGAGGGCATCAGGCAGCACAATTCAACGACGACGCTGCCAGACCCACAGCCCGCTAATCGCCAGCGCGAACAGCGCGCCGAATCCTACCCCGATTGCCACGACCGGCGCACCTGCTTTTACCGCCAGCGAGTAAATCCCCAGCATCAGTAACATCGCCATGTTTTCACCAAGGTTTTGCACCGCAATGGCGTTACCCGCCCCAACGGTCTGTTTGCCGCGCTCCTGTAACAGCGCGTTTAGCGGCACCACAAAGAAACCGCCTAACATGCCGATCAGCAACAGCAGGGCATAGGCAGGCAATAGGGCATGTTGCAGGGAGAAGAACAGAACGCCGACGCCAATCAGGATCCCCGCAGGCATGCAGCGCGCGACGGTTTCCAGCGTCACCAGTTTTGCCGCAGCCCCGGCCCCGACAACAATCCCGACGGCGACCATGGCATTCAGATAAGTCGGCGTGGCGTTGTCAGTAATGCCCAGCGCCACCGGCACCCACAGCACCAGCAGGAAACGCAGCGTAACGCCGGCCCCCCAGAACATGCTGGTGCCCATCAGCGAGAAGCGTGTTTCACCGTTACGCCACAGTACGCGGCAGGCGTTGAAGAAGCTGCCGGTCATGGGCCCGAAGCGCCAGGATTGCCCCGGACGCGCCACGGCCAGTTTGGGGATAAACAGGTTGGCGATCACCGCGCCACCGTACATCAGGGCGCAGATGCCAAGCGCGGCGAGCACATGCCAGTCTGCCAGTACGCCACCCGCCACCGAACCCAGCAGAATAGCCGCAATGGTGGAGGACTCCATCAGGCCGTTGGCCTTCACCAGCTTATCACCGGTGGTGAGCTCACCCAGAATACCGTACTTCGCCGGGGAGTAGGCTGCCGCACCAATGCCCACCAGTGTGTAGCCGACAAACGGGTTGATACCAAAGCAGATACTTGCCGCGCCCAGAAGCTTAAGGCTGTTGGCAAACATCATGACACGACCTTTCGGGAAGCTGTCCGCCACCTGGCCGACAAACGGCGCAAATACGATGTAAGCACCCACAAACACCATCTGTAGGATCGGCTGGCTCCAGTCGGGATAAAACTCAGCTTTCAGCAATGCCAGCGTGGCAAACAGCAACGCGTTATCGCCGAACGCGGAAAGAAACTGGGCGGCGATAACCGCCATCATGCCTTTCGACCAGATTGAAGTGTTAGTGTGCACTGACTCACGCATTTTGCTGTTCTGCCTCTTCAACCATGCCCTTCAGGGTCACGAAATCGGGTTTACCGCTGCCCAGCACCGGTAACTGTTTGAGGTAACGAATATCGCGGGGGACCGCCAGCTCGGGGATACCGTGTTCGCGTGCATACCTGAGCAGCGCGTCACGCTTCAGTTCACCGTCTGTCGTGAAGAGCACCAGCGCCTCGCCTTTACTGGCATCACTTTTCACCACGGTCGCATGCATTTTCTCTGCTGAGACTGCGGTCGCCAGCGTCTCGACCATTTCAAGAGAGACCATTTCCCCGGCGATTTTGGCGAAGCGTTTTGCGCGTCCCTGGATCTGCACGAAGCCCTGATCGTCGAAGCGCACGATATCGCCCGTGTCGTACCAGCCCGTTTCAACCTCGCCATTGACGTTCTCAGCCGTCGGCGCCTCAAGCACCCCCGGGTTTTCCACACGCAAATAGCCGTTCATGACGTTCGGCCCTTTCAGCTGAAGACGTCCGCCGTCTTCAATACCCGGCACCGCCAGCAGACGCGCGTCCAGCCCCGGCAGAATGCGGCCAACCGTTCCGGGTTTTGCCGCCATCGGAACGTTGATGGAGACCACCGGCGCGCACTCCGTCACGCCATAGCCTTCCAGAATGCGCAGGCCAAACTTGTCCTGCCAGATTTGGCGCGTGCTGTCCTGGAGTTTTTCTGCCCCCGCCACCACGTAGCGCACGCGGAAGAAATCATACGGGTTGGCGAAGCGCGCGTAGTTTCCGAGGAAGGTGGACGTCCCGAACAGCACCGTGCAGTTACGGTCATAAACCAGTTCCGGCACAATGCGGTAGTGCAGCGGGCTTGGGTAGAGGAACACCTCGGCACCGGTCAGCAGCGGCGTAAAGAGCCCCACGGTCAGACCAAATGAGTGGAACAGCGGCAGCGCCGACATAAAGCGATCGTTGGCGGTAAAGTCAGCAATGGTTTTAATCTGTTCGACGTTCGCCAGAATGCTTTTGTGACTGTGAACCACACCTTTCGGGTTGCCTTCAGAGCCGGAGGTAAAGAGGATAATGGCATCATCCTCCGGCTGCTGCTTAACCTGCGCCAGACGCGGCATCAGCAGGTGCGCGAAAATCCACAGCTTGTCGGCGGTCGTGACGTCTGCTTTCAGATCTTCCAGGAACACCCAGCGCACCTGCGTCAGCTGTTCCGGCAGGTGCCACAGCTTGCCTTTATCCAGGAACTGGCGGGAGGTAAAGACGGTGTTGATTTGCGCCGCGGTAATCGCGCTGGAGAGCCCTTTCACGCCCGCCGTGTAGTTCATCATCGCCGGAATGCGGCCCCGGGAGACGGCACCAAAGATCACCGCCGCGCTGATACCCGCGTTTGGCAGCATCAGGCCGATCTTTTCACCCTGTTTGCTGTATTTTTCCAGGATACGCCCGACAAACAGCGTTTTGGTCAACAGCTTACGGTAGGTATCCGGCGTAAAGTTGATGTCTTCGATGCAGTTTTTCTTCGCACCGTAGCGATACTGGGCTGACAGCAACGATTCATACAGCGTTTCGCGCGGGCGAACGGCCATGCGCGCTTCCATCATAATCTGGTGCAGCATTTCCCCGGCGATTTTACGGCGGTCGCGCGCACGCGGCGCCTCGGGCATCGGCAGTGACGTCGGCGGTAATATATGCAGCGTAATTTTCGGGAACAGACGCTGCTTCACCAGCCCTTTCAGACGGCTGAAAAAGGTCAGCTCAGCCCCGTCGATGCGTAGCGGCACGACGGTGGCCTGAGACTTCGCCGCGACAAAACCGGCCCCATCGTAAATTTTCATCAGGGAGCCCGTCACTGAAATCCGCCCTTCCGGGAAGATAACCACCGGACGCCCCTGCCCAATCAGACGCACCAGATGTTTAATCATCATCGGTTTGGTTGGATCGAGCGGGACAAAATCAATCAGCGGTTTGAGCCAGCGCATGTACCATTTTTCACTGATGGAGCTGTACACCGCGAAGACGGGCCGCACGGGCAAAAACAGCGCCAGCAATACGCCATCAAGAAAAGAGACGTGATTCGGTGTGATAAGAACACGCTCGCCATAGAGTGCCTGCGTATCGCCAGTCACGCGGATGCGAAACAGGACACGAAACAGTGTGCGGAAGAACCCAAAAAGCATTTCAACTCCCTTTGCCAGCCAGTGTGAAAGGTATAAATGGTGGCAGATTACACGAGAAGTAGTGAGGGAGCGATAGCAAAAACAGAGGCGAAAAAAAACCTGCGCATCCGCGCAGGTTGGTGCAAGAGAAGAGTACGAAAACGTACCAGGAATTCTCACCAATCAATACCTCTGGGATCTTGATTGTGGCCTCCGGCGACAGGCTTCGCCAGCGGGAAAACGCAAGGGAATGCGCCGAAGTGCAACCAGGTGTGAATATTCTCTTTTGCTGTTACAGGTTGAACTTACAGGCAAAAAAAAACCTGCGTAAAACGCAGGTTGGTGTAAATCGTGTTAATCAACCGAAGTTGATTCCACCTATCAATACCTCTGGGATCTCGACTCTAGCAATTCATAACGCATCGTTGCTAACGGACAATCGCAACAGCCTGAGGCAAAGTGTAACTAAAGGTTCAGATTACCATTATTCAGACATGACTGGCCGTGTAACGATTACACCGCGAGGGATGTTCTGCTTCACGTTTGCAGAGGACGCTCACCCGCTCCCCTTGAATGCGCGCCGCTTTTCCGCAACACTAGTTAGTGTGTAAACGCTTACCCCTATAAGAAGGTATTGAATGGCGACAATTAAGGATGTGGCTCGTCTGGCCGGTGTTTCCGTCGCGACCGTCTCCCGCGTAATCAACAACTCCCCTAAAGCGAGTGATGCATCGCGCCAGGCCGTGCAGGACGCCATGGAAAACCTGAATTATCACCCTAACGCCAACGCGCGCGCCCTTGCCCAGCAGTCGACAGAAACCATCGGGCTGGTGGTCGGGGATGTATCCGATCCGTTTTTCGGTGCGATGGTCAAAGCCGTAGAACAAGTCTCTTATCACACCGGAAATTTCCTGCTGATTGGTAATGGCTACCACAATGAACAGAAAGAGCGCCAGGCCATTGAGCAGCTGATCCGTCATCGCTGTGCGGCACTGGTGGTCCATGCCAAAATGATCCCCGACGCCGAGCTGATCCATCTGATGAAACAGATGCCGGGGATGGTGATTATCAACCGTATTATTCCCGGTTTTGAAACCCGCTGCGTGGCGCTCGACGACCGTTACGGCGCATGGCTCGCAACCCGTCACCTGATCCAGCAGGGCCATACCCGAATTGGTTATCTGTGTTCCAACCACCCAATTTCCGATGCGGAAGATCGCCTTCAGGGCTATTACGACGCGCTGCGCGAAGCCGGTCTGCCCTGCAACGATCGCCTTGTGGCGTACGGAGAACCGGATGAGAGCGGCGGCGAGCAGGCGATGACCGAGCTGCTGGGACGCGGGCGGAATTTCACCGCCGTGGCCAGCTATAACGACTCCATGGCCGCCGGCGCAATGGGCGTGCTGAATGATAACGGGATTGACGTCCCGGCAGAAATTTCGCTGATTGGCTTTGATGATGTGCTGGTGTCGCGCTACGTGCGCCCTCGCCTGACCACCGTGCGTTACCCGATTGTAACCATGGCAACGCAGGCGGCAGAACTGGCGTTAGCGCTGGCCGAGCATCGCCCGCCGCCGGAAATTACCCACCTGTTCAGCCCAACCTTAGTGCGCCGTCACTCGGTGGTATCGCCCGCGGAAGCTGTGAGCGAACAGCGATAGAGATGGACGGTTTTATCCGGGTATTCCAGCGCATCGCCGATGTAGTGCCAGCCGTAACGTTCGTAGAAGTCGCGGCAGGCAGACCAGAGATGAAGCTCGTGATACCCGGCGCGTCGCGCGTAGCCGATAACATGCTGCTGAAGTTTTCCCGCCAGCCCGTTTCCCCGGGCGGCTTCATCGACATACAGCGCAGCCAGCCAGGGGTGGAGATCCTGTCGGGAAATTAAATCGCAACGCCACAGCCCAACGGTGCCCAGCAGCTGGTCATCCTCAACGGCAATAAAGGTGAGCGGTAACTCGCCTGGCGTCAGGCTGTGCTCGACAATGCTCTGGAAAAAGGCACGCGGCATACCTTCACCAAACGCGTACCAGATCCAGTCGATCACCTGCTGTGTAAACTGCGGCGCAGCGTGAAGCGGCAGTATATTCACACCAGCTTCCCCTGGAAAAGAGGGACCGATTCGAAGAGATAGCCGTCGAAATCGGGTGCGTCTTCGTCTGACAGCTCAAGCAGGCTCTTTTTGACGTTTTCAAGATGCTGGAACATCGCCTGCCACGCCCCCATCACGTCGCGGCGGCGGAGCGCAGCGAGAATGGTTTGCCTGTCGCCGAGCCATTTCAGCCGCCATGCGCGGCTGGCGATGTGGCCGTTGAATTGCTGCCACAGTGGGCTGCTGTCCATGTGATGCCAGACGCTTTCAACGGTCGCCAGCAGCATCTGGTTTTGTGTGGCCCCCGCCAGTACAAGGTGGAACATTTTGTTGTTGTCCTGGCTGCGATCGTCTGCGGCAATCGCCCGTTGCTCCTGCTCGATGATGCGGCGCAGGTTGTCGATATCCGCCCGCGTCGCCATTTTTGCGGCAAAGGCGGCAATGTTGCTTTCAAGCAGCTGACGCGCCTGGAGAATTTCAAACGGCCCCACGTCACTGTTCAGAAAACGCTCTTCCTCGTTTTCATGCTCCTCCGGAATGCGCATCACGTACACGCCAGACCCCTGGCGAATATCCACCGTCCCCTGAAGCTCAAGCATCAGCAGCGCCTCGCGCACAATAGTGCGGCTCACGCCATACGTCTCGGCGATGTTGCGCTCCGGCGGCAGACGCGATCCCACGGGATAATGCCCCTGGATAATCTGCGCCCGTAAATCCTCGCCAATCTCCTGGTACTGTTTTTTTTCCGGCAGGATGACAGCCTTATCCACGTTTTCACCTGTGTTTTTCAGTTAATGCGCGGGCCGGACGTCCTCCCGGCCAGTTTGTGCGCTATTTTACCAGAAGGCTTACTTCCATTCATCGTCAACACTGAGCGTCAGCACACGCTCATCGCGCAGCTGGCGGAACCAGGACGCCGATTTCTTTGCCCGCCGTGCGCGATGGTTTTCAAGGTCGATCTCAATAAGCCCGTAGCGGTTTTTGAACGCGTTCATCGGCGAGACGTTGTCGGTGAAGGCCCACAGCATATAGCCGTGGCAGTTAGCCCCCGCCTCCCGCGCCAGCAGCGTGTAATAAAGATGTTCGCTGATAAACGCGATGCGGTACGCGTCATCGATAATGCCGTCGCGATTGCGAAACTGCGCTTCGTTCTCCACACCCATCCCGCTTTCCGCTACAAACCAGTCAATGTTGCGATAGTCGTTTTTAATCCGCATCGCCATGTCGTAAATAATGCGCGGGAAGATCTCCCAGCCGCGGGAGGTGTTCATCCTCCGCCCCGGCAGCTCGAACGGCTCGTAGTAATACGCCGGGTGGAACGGCGTCTCCGGGTGCCAGGCGCGGGATGGCGCTTTAACGCGATGCGGGTAATAGAGGTTAATTCCCAGCTCATCGACGGTGTTGTCGGCAATCAGCGCCAGCTCGTCAGCCGTGTAGTCCCACTGCACCTGATGCTGCGCCAGCAGGGTAAAGAGCGCCTGCGGATAGCGCCCGTGCACCAGTGGGTCGAGAAAGACGCGGTTGTAGAACAGATCGTACATCTCTGCCGCTCGCACGTCATGCGGTGCGCGCGAGCGTGGATAGGTCACTTCCGGGTTAAGAATACAACCCACTGAGCCGTCATACCCTTTCTCGCGAAACAGCTTCACCACTTTCGCCGTCGCCAGCACTTTATGGTGGTTCCACTGCATCCAGGTGCTGGTGTTCTGCTCATAGGGCCAGCGCAGTGCGTCAAGGTAGACGCGCGTCTGGACCACAATCGGCTCGTTGAAGGTAAACCAGCGGGTGACTTTGCCGTGAAAGCGCTCAAACACTTTTTCCGCATAGCGAACGAACAGCTCGACGACGTGCTTCGACGCCCAGCCGCCGTAGGTTTCCAGCAGCACGCCCGGCAATTCGTAGTGTTCCAGGCAGATCATCGGCTCAATGCCCTGACGGTGCATTTCATCGAACAGCGCGTCGTAATAGGCGGCGTACTCTTCATCTACGGTGGCGTTTTCATAGTCGGTCAAAAAGCGCGACCAGTTGATCGAGGTGCGATAGTGCGTCAGGCCCGCCTGCTTCATCAGCGCCACATCTTCACGGAAGCGATTAATAAAGTCGGTTGCCACCGCCGGGCCATAGCCGTTGTGCCAGACGTGACGATCGTTCTTGTACCAGAGATCGATCCACGAATCCTGCCCCGGCTTTTTGCCGCTCCAGCCCTCGGTCTGCCAGGCCGATGCCGCCGCGCCCAGCATAAAATCCTGCGGTATAGTTATCTGTTTTATGCTCATCCGGTCCTCATGCGTTATCGGTGGCTTGTTGCAGCGCGGCCTGCTCTGCGCGGCGTGAGGCAATTTTCACAAACGGCAGATAGATAATCACCGCGGTCACGATGCAGATAAACTGGGTGATCACCGCCCCCATGGAGCCCGCGGTTGACAGCCAGGCGTTGATCAGCGGCGGCGTGGTCCAGGGCACCATCACCACGGCTTTCCCGGCAAATCCGGTCACGGTGGCAAAGTAGCCAATCGAGCCCGTCACCAGCGGCGTGATGATGAACGGGATAGCCAGGATCGGGTTGAGCATGATTGGCATCCCGAAGATCACCGGCTCGTTGATATTAAAAATACCCGGGCCGATGGAGAGCTTAGCGATCTCCTTCATCTCTTTACGTTTGGTGGCAATCATGACGGCGATCAGCAGGCCGATGGTCAGGCCGGAGCCGCCGATGCTCATATAGACGTCCCAGAACGGCATGGTGATGATGTTTGGCACCTCTTTGCCCTGCTCGAACGCGCTCATGTTAACGGTGATTGCCCCCAGCAACAGCGGCTCGCGGATCGGCTTGATCATCTGGTTGCCGTGAATACCAATCACCCAGAACAGCTGGGCGACAAACATCAGCAGCAGGATCCCCGGCAGGCTTTGCACCACGCGCTCCAGCGGCTGTTGCACCACCTGGTAAACCGCGTCGTAGAGATACATGCCGGTAATCTGATGAAACACGAAGCCAAAGGTGGCGATGGCAGTGGTGGTGATAATGGCCGGGATCAGCGCAGAGAACGACGCGGCGACGTTCGGCGGCACCGTGTCCGGCATCCTGATTTTCAGCCCCTTGCGGTTTTCCAGCCAGCAGTAAATCTCCACTGACAGGATGGCGATAAACATGCCGAGGAACAGGCTGCGGGTATCGGAGAACTGGCGCAGCAGCACGTCTTTCACCACGTGCATCTCGCCGTCCACCAGCATTTCCACCGTGGTTGGCGTCACGCAGATAAAGCAGATCACCGCCAGCAGGCCGGGGAACAGGGACTTAATGCCGTTAATACGCCCCAGCTCAATGCCGATTAAAAACACCGCACCGATGTTGAGAAAGTTAAGCGTGGCATAGTTGAGCGCGCTGGTGATCGGCTTTAACGCCGCCAGAAACGACAGCGACTGAAAGCTCGCCAGGCCGTTTTTCGGATCCAGCACCATATTGGAGATCAGTACCGAGAACGCCCCCACAATGATGACCGGCATTAAGGTAATAAACGCAGACTTGATCGCCTGGATATAGCGATAGCTGTTGAAGGTGGTGGCAAAACTGCCCAGAGCGTCGATCAGTTTTTCCTGAAATGCCATAGGGTAATACCTCAGTAAAAGGGCTTTTATTGAATAAGATGGACAGCCGGATACTATTGGTATGCCAAAAATAGCGTCCACAGGCGCTTTGTTCTGTGATTAAGCTCTCAATGAGGTAAGAGGTATTCCAGATTGCGATTTATCACCATTTTGGCATGCCAATGACAGGCATTTATCCCGCGGGCGAGGATCGTTACCGAAAAGCGTGATCGTTATGGGGTTTTGCCCTTCCCACGTCGCTTATGCGCCGGATGGTCTGTGTTAAACTGCAAACCATTACGTGGAAACAGGAATTTCGAATGGCAACAATGCTGGATGTCTCACTGCGTGCGGGCGTGTCGAAGGCCACCGTTTCGCGCGTGCTGAACGGCACAGGTCAGGTTAAAGAGAGCACGCGTCAGCAGGTATTTCGCGCGATGGAGGAGTTGGGCTATCGTCCGAACTTTCTCGCGCGTTCGCTGGCTAACCAGACCAGCAACAGCATTGGTCTTGTCGTCTCGACGTTCGACGGTTTTTACTTTGGTCGTTTGCTACAGCAGGCGTCACGGCAGACCGAAAAGCACGGAAAACAGCTGATTGTTACCGACGGTCACGACGCCCCTGAACAGGAAGAACAGGCGGTGCAGATGCTCGCCGACCGCAAGTGCGACGCCATCGTGCTGTACACGCGATACATGAGCGAAAAGACGATCCTGAAGCTGATCAACAGCGTGCAGACGCCGCTGGTGATCATTAACCGTGAAGTGAGCCAGGCGGCGGATCGCTGCGTCTTCTTTGAACAGCAGGACGCGGCCTTCAAAGCGGTGGATTACCTGATAAGCCAGGGTCATCGGGAGATCGCCTGTATCACCGTCCCGATCCACACCCCAACGGGTAAAGCGCGGCTGATGGGCTACCGTAAGGCGCTGGAGAAGCACGGTATTCGTCTCGACGAGCGGCGGATTAAATACGGCGATGCAGGCATGACGCGGGGTTACGAGCTGTGCAAGGAGCTGATTGCGGAAAAGACATCGTTCAGCGCCCTGTTTGCCTGTAATGATGATATGGCCCTGGGCGCCTCCAAAGCATTACACCAGGCCGGGCTGAAGATCCCGCAGGATATTTCGCTGTTTGGTTTTGACGATGCCCCCAGCGCAAAGTGGCTGGAGCCTGCCCTGTCGTCGGTATATTTGCCGATCGACAACATGATCGTCACGGCAATCGACCAGGCGATCCGGCTGGCAAAAAACCAGCCGGTTGAAGCGATCCCGCCGTTCACCGGCACGCTGGTTTTACGCGATTCGGTGACAACAGGGCCGTGGTTTTATCAGACCAGCTCTAACGCCAGCAGCTCCTGAATGGTCTGGCGACGGCGAATCAGCCGCGCCACGCCGTTATCAAACAGCACTTCCGGCAGCAGCGGGCGGCTATTGTAGTTGGAAGACATAGACGCCCCGTACGCACCGGTATCATGCAGCACCAGATAATCTCCCGGTTTTACCTCTGGCAGCGAACGGGTTTCGACTTTCCCGCCTTCCTGCTGAGTAAAGACGTCACCGGATTCACACAGCGGGCCGGCAACAACGGTCTCGATGCGCGGCGCGTTGACCAGATCGCGGCCATCGGCGGCAAGCGCGGTAATGTGATGATAGCTGCCGTACATGGACGGGCGCATCAGGTCGTTGAAGCCAGCATCAATCAGCACAAAGTGACGGCTTCCCATCTCCTTCACGCTCCGCACCTGCGCCACCAGCACGCCAGCTTCGGCGACCAGGAAACGACCCGGCTCAATCTCCAGCTTCACCGCATGGCCCAGATGGGCAGCGATCCTGTCACGCGCGGCGCTCCACAGGCCGTAATAGTGATCCGTGTCGATCGCCTCTTCTCCTTCGCGGTAAGGGATCGAAAGCCCTCCCCCGGCGGAGATCGCCTCCAGATCCTGACCAAAATCGATAACCTGACGCACCATTGCGCCACAGACCTGCTCAAGATGGCCATAATCCACGCCGGACCCGATATGCATGTGAATGCCCACCAGCTTGAGGTTGTAGCGTTGTAAAACCTCCAGCGCCGCAGGCATATCGGCATACCAGATCCCGTGTTTACTGTTTTCGCCCCCGGTGTTGGTTTTCTGACTGTGGCCGTGACCAAAGCCCGGGTTGACGCGCAGCCAGACGCGATGGCCAGGAGAGACCTGCCCAAGCTGTTCCAGCATATCCACCGAACCAGCATTGACCGGGATTTGCAGCTCGTGCACGCGCGCCAGCGTGGCGTCGTCTATCAGGTCAGCGGTGAAGACGATCGCGTCGCTGTCGGCTTTCGGATCAAACCCGGCCGCCAGCGCACGTTCGATCTCACCCAGCGATACGGAGTCAACCTTCACGCCCTGCTCGCGCATCAGGCGCAGAATATGAATATTGGAGCAGGCCTTCTGCGCAAAACGCACCACGTCAAACTGATGCAGCGCGGCGATCTTCTCGCGGACAATCTGCGCATCGTAAACCCACACCGGACAGCCGAATTCGGCAGGCAGGCGCAGCAGGTTATCGGCGTTTAAATCGGTTTCGGTCTGGTTGAGCGGGCGTGGCATGGTCGTCTCCGGAAATCTGTTTTTTATCATTACGCCATAGCCTGAAGAGAATAAAAAATATCGTTTTATCGTGAGTCTATGCAAAAATGATATGGAACACGCTCAGCCATCAGGTGCCCTATGCCCGCCGTTAACCTACGCCATATCGAGATTTTTCATGCGGTGATGACCACCGGCAATCTCACTGAAGCCGCGCACATGCTGCACACCTCGCAGCCGACGGTCAGCCGCGAGCTGGCGCGTTTTGAGAAAGTGCTGGGGCTGAAGCTGTTTGAACGCACCCGCGGCAGGCTGCATCCAACGGTGCAGGGTTTACGTCTGTTTGAGGAGGTTCAGCGCTCCTGGTACGGGCTGGACAGGATCGTGAGCGCGGCAGAGAGCCTGAGGGAGTTCCGCCAGGGCGAACTGTCCATCGTCTGCCTGCCGGTCTTTTCCCAGTCATTCCTGCCGGTACTGTTACAGCCGTTTCTGGCCCGCTATCCGGAGGTCAGCCTGACCATCGTGCCGCAGGAGTCGCCGCTGCTGGAGGAGTGGCTTTCGGCCCAGCGCCACGATCTGGGTCTGACTGAAACCCTCGTCACGCCAGCGGGAACGGAACGCACGGAGCTGCTGTCGCTGGATGAGGTCTGCGTGCTGCCTGCCAGCCACCCGCTTGCCCACAAAACCGTGCTGACACCGGCGGATTTTCACGGTGAGAACTATATCAGCCTGTCGCAGACCGACAGCTACCGGCAGCTTCTGGATGGCCTGTTTGCCGAACATCAGGTGAAGCGGCGGATGGTGATGGAAACGCACAGTGCGGCGTCAATTTGCGCGATGGTGCGCGCGGGCGTGGGTATTTCGGTGGTGAACCCGCTCACGGCCATGGACTACGCCAGCAGCGGCGTGGTTCTGCGCCGTTTTAGCGTTTCCGTTCCCTTTACCGTGAGCCTGATCCGCCCGCTGCACCGGCCCGCCTCAGCGCTGGTTGATGCCTTTAGTGAACATCTGATTGCGCACGCGCGTCAGGTGGCGCTTCGCTTACCTGACCTGCAAAAACCTTTATGACAGCATAAACTCCACCGCATCCGCGGCATGGATGGCGGCGGTATCGAAGACCGGTATCGGGCTTCGGTCTGCCGGCACCAGCAGACCGATTTCGGTACAGCCGAAGATGACCCCTTCCGCTCCCTGCTGCGCCAGTTTCTCTATCACGCTGACGTACCAGGCGCGCGAAGCTTCGCTGAAGGTGCCCAGACACAGCTCATCAAAAATAATCTGGTTAATGCGCGCCCGGTCAGCCTCCTCCGGGATCAGGCTTTCAATCCCGAACTGGCTGCTCAGCCGCCCGCGGTAAAAATCCTGTTCCATGGTGTAGCGCGTCCCCAGCAGCGCCACGCGCGTCATGCCGGCGGTACGTATGGCACGCCCGGTGGCATCCGCGATATGTAAGAACGGCAGCGAACAGCGGTCTTCAATGTGCGACGCCACCTTATGCATGGTGTTGGTACACAGCAGAATACCCTGCGCGCCCGCACGCTCCAGCCCGAGCGCGGCGTCCGCCAGTATCTGCCCCGCTTTGTCCCACTCCCCGCTCGACTGGCAGGCTTCTATTTCATGGAAATCCACGCTGTGCAGCAGCAGGCTGGCTGAATGCAGACCGCCCAGACGCTGTTTAACGCCTTCATTAATCAGGCGGTAGTACGGGATCGTTGATTCCCAGCTCATGCCCCCTAACAGACCGATCGTTTTCATCTTTCCTCCTGTGCGTTTCACCCAGTGAAGCAAACTTGTGATCGCCTTTCCAGTTATTTGGCTAAACGTTTCCTTTTCTCGGCGGGTGAGATAAGTTAATTGAAACAATGTTTCATTACATAACAGGGCGAAAATATGTTTATTTTCCATAAAGAGACCACGCTTGAGGATCTGGGCAACGGCGTGACGCGTCGTATTCTGGCGCACGACGGCAGGATGATGGCGGTGGAAGTGAATTTCGAGGAAGGCGCGATTGGCCCGATGCATAACCACCCGCATGAGCAACTCACCTACGTTCTCTCGGGGGAATTTGAGTTCACCATTGGCGAGGAGAAGCATGTGGTGACCGCGGGCGACACCCTCTATAAAGCGCCGCACGTGATGCACGGCTGCGTTTGCCTGAAACCCGGCACCCTGCTGGATACCTTTACGCCGGTACGCGAAGATTTCCTGAAATAAAAAAAGGCGCTCAGTTGAGCGCCTTTTTTGATGTTATTCCGTTACCGGCTCAGGAAGTTGTTCCGGCAGCGGGTTGCGGGTGCTCATAGCCTCGCGCAGCAGCACGCTGCCACAGGCGAACAGTCCACCCAGAATACACGCCAGCAGCACGATGAGGGCTTTGCCCGGGCCATCTTTTTTCACCGGCATAGAAGGTGAAAGCTGGTATTTGAACGGCTCCAGGCTCACATCTTCGAAGGAGAGTTTTTGCAGCTGTGCCAGATAGTATTCGCGGTTCTGGAAATCGGCGTTCAGCTCAGAAACGTCCTTGAGATTTTTTTCAATCTGCAGTTTCTGCGCAATCCCGTCCGCACCGAGGGCGACGGAATAATCCGGATCGTCTTTCACCGCCTGTCCATTGCTGTAAACCGGCTTTTTGATCCCAGCCGCGTTCGCCACTTCCAGCGAGTAGTTCAGGCGTTGCAGGTTGGTATTGTGGATATTGGTCAGACGGACCCGATCCAACTCCAGCTGCTGCTGTACCGTTTTGGTTCTCAGGATCAGCTGATCGCGAATGTTTTGCATGGTCTCCTGCTCGACGATGCGGGAGATGTACTGAATGTAACCATTCAACACTTTCTGCGCATCCTCTGCCGTTGGGGCTGTGAAGCTTAACGTCCAGGAGAGGTATGGTGCTTTATCGGCATTTTTTTCCTGCGTGTTATCAACAGCCTTCATCTTTTCGGCAATATTGACCACCGCGCGGTGCAGCTCCAGCGGGTCAACCTCAGCGCCATCGAGCTGAGCCATCACGTAAGGTGAGCTCTTCATGTACTCTTCAAGCAGAGACTGGGACTGAAACTTTTTGATAAACAGATTAAACACATCCGCACGGGTAATTTTCACGTCGACATCAAGCACCTGGAGCGCCACCATCATCTGGCGCAGCGAACTCCACTGCGTCTGTTCCGCGGGCGTAATGACCGCTTTACTGGTCCATTTTTGCGGTATCAGAAAGGCGATTGCCAGGCCGACCAGTGCAAATGCAAAGACAATGGTGATG
This sequence comes from Enterobacter cloacae complex sp. IR5459, assembly GCF_049238005.1. NCBI lineage: Bacteria > Pseudomonadati > Pseudomonadota > Gammaproteobacteria > Enterobacterales > Enterobacteriaceae > Enterobacter > Enterobacter cloacae complex sp. IR5459. Next base: position 420,653 of record NZ_JBMKIG010000001.1, on the reverse strand, counting down.
ATGCGTTTTTTTGCTGCCAGCAGGACGTCCAGCAGACCCAGAAGATCTATTTCTTTAGCGCTGACCGCCGGGGGAGCATAGTGAGGAAAATTGAGATCCGTATGTTTTTTGAAATCCATCGCTGACATAACTGTTCTTCTTTTAAGGATGCAGTGAAATTCTGCCTGACTGGTTCCGGTGTAACAAATCATACAAGAATGTAAGAATTATCTGAATGACGAATTGGTACATCTGTAGACCTGCTATCAGATCTGGTAGTTAGCCACGCTGCGTGACTATTGTTATTCCTGCTCCCCTTTTGCTTCATTATCTCTTCCTCATGGGCCGCGGCGAATGTCCGTGGAAAGTCAAAAATGCCACCTCCCTCACTATATTGAAACAGCGTTTCGACGCTGATCACATTTCCACCATTAACCGAATGACGCAGAAATAAATCGCAATAATATAAAATAAAACGATGTTTTAGTATCCAAGAACACCGGTTCAGCTCTTTTGAAACCCGAAGCGCTTACACCACGACGAAAGACAAAAAAGCGTTAAAAAACAAACGTAGGTTTTGCCGTTGCCAGACGTTGCACCCTGAATTTCAGCTCCCATGCCGCGCATCGCAGGCCTGGGAAAATGTAACAAAGCAGATTTCGTATTAAACCATTGATTGCCAGGTAGGTATGTATGAATGAAAACAAGCTGCTGGGGCTCGCATGGATATCACCCTATATCATCGGGCTGATACTCTTTACGGCATTCCCCTTCGTCTCATCGTTTTTCCTCAGCTTTACGGATTACGATTTGATGAGTCCGCCGGTGTTTAACGGCATCGAAAACTATCGCTACATGTTTACCGAAGACACGCTCTTCTGGAAATCCATGGGCGTGACCTTTGCCTATGTATTTTTAACCATCCCGCTAAAGCTCGCCTTTGCATTAGGAATTGCCTTTGTCCTGAACTTTAAATTACGCGGCATCGGCTTTTTCCGAACGGCCTACTATATTCCGTCGATCCTCGGCAGCTCCGTCGCCATTGCCGTATTGTGGCGCGCCTTATTTGCCATCGATGGCCTGCTGAACAGCTTTATCGGCGTTTTTGGCTTTGATCCGGTGAACTGGCTGGGCGAGCCGTCGCTGGCGCTGATGTCCGTTACCCTGCTGCGCGTCTGGCAGTTCGGTTCCGCGATGGTCATCTTCCTGGCCGCGCTGCAAAACGTACCGCAGTCCCAGTATGAAGCGGCAATGATCGATGGCGCATCGAAATGGCAGATGTTCATGAAGGTGACCGTGCCACTGATTACGCCGGTGATCTTCTTCAACTTCATCATGCAGACCACGCAGGCGTTCCAGGAATTTACCGGGCCGTACGTGATTACCGGCGGCGGGCCAACCTATTCGACCTATCTGTTCTCGCTCTACATCTACGACACCGCCTTTAAGTATTTCGATATGGGCTATGGCGCGGCGCTGGCGTGGATCCTGTTCCTGGTGGTGGCCGTCTTCGCCGGTATCGCCTTTAAGTCGTCGAAATACTGGGTGTTCTACTCCGCCGATAAAGGAGGCAAAAATGGCTGATATTCAACAACTCTCCACGGCAAGAAGCGTCGCCGAACGCGAAGTGGCCCGCACGCTGCGCAGAGAGAAAATCAACGCCTCCGTTCGCTATGTGATTCTGCTGGTTGTCGGCCTGCTGATGCTTTACCCGCTGGTGTGGATGTTCTCCGCGTCGTTCAAACCGAACCACGAGATCTTCACCACATTGAGCCTGTGGCCTGCCCACGCTACCTGGGATGGTTTCGTAAACGGCTGGAAAACCGGCACCGAGTACAACTTCGGCCATTACATGCTGAACACCTTTAAGTATGTGATCCCGAAAGTGATCCTGACCATTATCTCCTCCACCATCGTGGCGTACGGCTTTGCCCGCTTCGAGATCCCGTGGAAGAAGTTCTGGTTCGCCACGCTCATCACCACCATGCTGCTGCCCAGCACCGTGCTGCTGATCCCGCAGTACCTGATGTTCCGTGAAATGGGCATGCTCAACAGCTATATGCCGCTGTACCTGCCGCTGGCCTTCGCCACTCAGGGGTTCTTCGTCTTCATGCTGATCCAGTTCCTGCGCGGCGTCCCGCGTGACATGGAAGAGGCGGCGCAGATTGACGGCTGTAACTCCATTCAGGTGCTGTGGTACGTGGTAGTGCCGATCCTGAAACCGGCCATTATCTCCGTCGCCCTGTTCCAGTTCATGTGGTCCATGAACGACTTTATCGGGCCGCTGATTTACGTCTACAGCGTGGATAAATACTCCATCGCACTGGCGCTGAAAATGTCCATCGATGTCACCGAAGGCGCGCCGTGGAACGAAATTCTGGCAATGGCGAGCATCTCCATTCTGCCATCCATCATTGTCTTCTTCCTGGCACAGCGCTACTTCGTACAGGGCGTCACCAGCAGCGGAATTAAAGGTTAAGAGGGAAATACCATGGCTGAAGTTATTTTCAACAAGCTGGAAAAGGTCTACTCCAACGGCTTTAAAGCGGTACACGCTATCGATCTTAAAATTGCTGAAGGGGAATTCATGGTGATCGTCGGCCCATCCGGCTGCGCCAAATCCACGACCCTGCGCATGCTGGCGGGGCTCGAAACCATCAGCGGCGGCGAGGTGCGCATTGGCGACAAGATCGTGAACAACCTCGCGCCGAAAGAGCGCGGTATTGCAATGGTGTTCCAGAACTATGCCCTCTATCCGCACATGACGGTGCGCGAGAATCTGGCCTTTGGTCTCAAGCTGAGCAAACTGCCGAAAGATCAGATTGAGTCTCAGGTGAATGAAGCTGCCAAAATTCTTGAACTGGAAGAGCTGCTCGACCGCCTGCCGCGCCAGCTTTCCGGCGGCCAGGCGCAGCGCGTGGCGGTAGGCCGTGCGATTGTGAAAAAACCGGATGTGTTCCTGTTCGATGAGCCGCTTTCAAACCTCGACGCCAAACTGCGCGCTTCGATGCGTATTCGTATTTCCGACCTGCACAAGCAGCTGAAGAAGTCAGGAAAACCGGCGACCACCGTTTACGTGACACACGACCAGACCGAAGCGATGACCATGGGCGACCGCATCTGCGTGATGAAGCTCGGCCATATCATGCAGGTGGATACGCCGGACAACCTCTACCACAGGCCGAGGAACATGTTCGTGGCGGGCTTTATCGGCGCGCCGGAGATGAATATACGCAAAAGCGTGCTGGTCGAAAAAGCGGGCCAGCTGCACATCGCCATTGGCGATGAAACCATGCCGCTGAACGCGGAGAAGCAGGAGAAAGTCGCGGCCTACGCGGGTCAGGAGATTTACTACGGCGTGCGTCCGGAATTTGTGTCGCTCTCTGATGAGCCCTTCCCGAACGGCGGCTGTAGCGGGGAGATGGTGCGCGTTGAGAACATGGGCCACGAATTCTTTGTGTACCTGAAGGTCGCGGACTACGAACTGACCGCCCGAATCCCGTCCGATGAAGCTAAGCCAATGATTGATAAGGGGCTTCATCGTAAGGTGTATTTCACGTTTGAGATGAACAAGTGTCATATTTTTGACGCAAAAACTGAACAGAACCTCTCTCTCTGATGGAGTGATAAAAATGAAAAAAGTGCTTTTAAGCGCAGCAATCTCCGCGACCCTGGGTCTTACCGCTTTGCCATCGATGGCGCAGAATGTGGATTTACGGATGTCCTGGTGGGGCGGCAACGGCCGTCACCAGGTCACCCTGAAAGCGCTGGAAGAGTTCCATAAGCAGAACCCGGACATCAACGTGAAAGCGGAATACACCGGCTGGGATGGTCACCTCTCCCGTCTGACCACCCAGATTGCGGGCGGCACCGAGCCGGACGTAATGCAGACGAACTGGAACTGGCTGCCGATCTTCTCGAAAACCGGTGACGGCTTCTACGATCTGAACAAGATGAAGGACGTGATTGACCTGTCGCAGTTCGATCCCAAAGAGCTGCAAACCACCACCGTGGACGGCAAGCTGAACGGCATTCCGATCTCGGTGACGGCGCGCGTGTTCTACTTCAATGACGAAACCTGGAAAAAAGCGGGTATTGCGTACCCGAAAACCTGGGACGAGCTGATGGCGGCCGGTAAAACCTTCGAGAGCAAGCTCGGCAAGCAATACTATCCGGTGATCCTGGAGCATCAGGATACGCTGGCGCTGCTGAATTCGTACATGATCCAGAAGTACAACATTCCTGCGGTGGATGAGAAAACCAAAAAGTTCAGCTACACAAAGGAACAGTGGGTAGAGTTTTTCCAGACCTACAAAAAGCTGATCGACAGCCACGTCATGCCGGACACCAAATACTATGCCTCGTTCGGTAAGAGCAACATGTATGAAATGAAGCCGTGGATCCAGGGTGAATGGGGCGGCACCTACATGTGGAACTCCACCATCAACAAATATTCCGACAACCTGAAGCCACCGGCGAAACTGGAGCTGGGCAACTACCCAATGCTGCCGGGCGCCACCGACGCAGGTCTGTTCTTCAAACCGGCGCAGATGCTGTCGATTGGTAAGACGACCAAAAACCCAGAGGCGGCAGCGAAGCTGATTAACTTCCTGCTCAACAGCAAAGAAGGGGTCGATACGCTGGGTCTTGAGCGCGGCGTGCCGCTGAGCAAAGTGGCGGTGCAGTATCTGACCGAAGACGGCACCATTAAAGAGGACGATCCTTCCGTGGCGGGCCTGCGCCTGGCGCAGTCGCTGCCGGCGAAACTCACCGTCTCGCCATACTTTGACGACCCACAGATTGTGGCGCAGTTCGGTACCTCTTTGCAGTATATCGACTACGGGCAGAAAACCGTGGAAGAGACGGCCGCTGACTTCCAGCGTCAGGCGGAGCGTATTTTGAGACGTGCGATGCGGTAAAAACAAAGCCGGGTGGCGCTTCGCTTACCCGGCCTACACGGTATCGTAGGCCCGGTAAGCGAAGCGCCACCGGGCAATGACATTACACGCCGATATTACGTAGTTTCTCCCCTTTCATCAGCTTGCGTTCAATATGCTCCAGGGTCACGCCTTTGGTTTCCGGGATCAGCCAGAATGTCACGCCGATAAACGCCACGTTCAGCACCGTATAGAGCCAGAAGGTGCCTGCCGCGCCAATCGCATCCAGCAGCGTCAGGAAGGTCGCGCCAATGATCATATTCGACACCCAGTTGGTGGTGGTGGAACAGGTGATACCAAAGTCGCGGCATTTCAGCGGCTGAATTTCAGAGCACAGGATCCACACCACCGGTGCGGCGCTCATCGCGTAACCGGCGATGCACATCATGGTCATGCCAACGGAGAGCCAGGAGAGGCCGCTTGACGCCGTGCCGTTATCGAACTGCATCAGGCAGTAACCAAGGATCAAGGTGCCGAGCGCCATTACGCTAAAGCCAATTTTCAGGGCCGGTTTACGTCCGGCCTTATCGACGGTGAACACCGCGATAAAGGTGGCGAACATAAAGGTCAGCCCCACCACCAGCGTGGCGATCATCTGCTGTTCGGTGGTGGTAAAACCAGCCATTTTAAAGATGCGTGGGGCATAATACATGATGATGTTCATCCCCGTGAACTGCTGCATCGCCTGTAACAGCATGCCGAGGAACACCGCGCGGCGCACGTTGCGGTTCGCCTTAAACAGGGACCAGCCGCCCTGCTTCAGCTTCAGGCTTTCGCGGATTTCGTTCAGCTCTTCACGCGCTTTTTCAGACGTGTCGCGCAGCATGCGCAGCACCTCTTCCGCCTCCACGTGACGCCCTTTTTGCGCCAGCCAGCGCGGGCTGTTCGGCAGGAAAATGACTAACACAATCAGCAGCACCGCAGGCAGCGCCAGCACGCCAAGCATTGCCCGCCAGTTGCCGCTGTAGCTGAAGTACGTATCCGACAGGAACGCCAGCACGATACCGAGCGTCACCATCAGCTGGTACATGCTGATCATCTTCCCGCGCACGTTTTCGCTCGCCATTTCGGAGAGGTAAAGCGGCGCGGTGTAGGACGCGATACCTACCGCCACGCCCAGCAGCACGCGGGAAAGCAGCAACACTTCAACGTTGGTGGCAAACGCCGAACCAAGAGAGCCAGCAACAAACAGGATCGCCCCGACCATCAGGCTGTATTTGCGCCCGAGACGGAACGACAGCCAGCCGTTAAACAGTGCGCCGATGGCCGCACCCAGCATCATGCTGCTCACCACCCACTCTTGCAGGCGGTTGCTTAACGTAAAGTGGTCGGTAATAAAGGGCAGTGCGCCCGCGATAACGCCGATATCCAGACCAAACAGTAAACCGGCTACGGCGGCCGCAACAGAAACAAACTGGTTCATGCGTCGGGTATCGCGCAGCGCAGCGGGCATAAGGGTAGAGTCATTTACAGATGTCATTGTTTCCTGCCTCAACAGCGAAATTCGTTAAGTGAAATTACGAGATACCGGAAGAAAGTGTCAGGCCGGAAATGGTGAAGATATGGATTATTTCGCTACGACACACCGATCTGTGATGGACATTACAATTTCAAATCAGGATGGTTTAACCTTATTTTTGATTAATTAGTTAATATTTAAGCAATAAATGTGTGACACCCGTCATTCATTCCTTTTCAGTATGGATTTTTCATCTTTATGGATATGGATAAAGCCAATTTTGGCGCAAAAAAAACCTCTACACGAGGGCAGAGGTTCTTTATTCGGGCTGACTTAACGTGCCAGCCAGCCGCCGTCTACGGCAACGGTGTAGCCGTTAATGTAGTCCGAAGCCGGGGACGCCAGGAATACAACCGGGCCCATCAGATCGCTCGGCAGACCCCAGCGACCCGCTGGAATACGCTCCAGGATTGCCGCGCTGCGCTCTTCATCCGCACGCAGCTGCTGGGTATTGTTGGTGGCCATGTAGCCCGGCGCAATCGCGTTGACGTTGATGTTGTGCTGCGCCCACTCGTTCGCCAGCAGGCGGGTCACGCCCATCACGGCACTCTTCGATGCGGTGTAAGACGGCACGCGGATGCCGCCCTGGAAAGAGAGCATGGAGGCAATATTAATGATCTTGCCACCTTTCCCCTGAGCAATGAAGTGCTTCGCAGCCGCCTGGGACATAAAGAACACGCTCTTGATGTTCAGATTCATCACGTCGTCCCAGTCCGTTTCGCTGAAGTTAATCGCGTCTTCACGACGGATCAGGCCGGCGTTGTTGACCAGAATATCGATATGCCCAAACTCCGCCACCGCGCGATCCAGCAGCTCAGGGATCGCATCGATTTTGCGCAGGTCCGCGGTCAGGCTCAGGAAACGGCGGCCCAGCGCGGTGACGCGCTCGATGGTTTCCGTTGGCTCAACGATGTTAATCCCGACGATATCGCAGCCCGCTTCCGCCAGACCTAACGCCATACCCTGCCCCAGCCCGGTGTCACAACCGGAAACCACAGCCACTTTACCTTGCAGAGAAAATGCATCCAGAATCATGTTTGTTCCTTAATCGTTCAGCGCCTGTCAGCAACAGGCAGATGTATGCTTAACTGCCTGCGACTAGCGCAGATCCTTAACAGCGACGTGGTCCATGTCATCAAAGACCTGGTTTTCACCGACCATCCCCCAGATAAAGGTATAGGCTTTCGTTCCCACGCCAGAGTGGATGGACCAGCTCGGCGAAATGACTGCCTGCTCGTTGTGCATAACGATATGGCGCGTCTCCTGCGGCTGTCCCATCATGTGGAACACGCAGGCGTCTTCATCCATGTTGAAATAGAAGTAGACTTCCATGCGGCGCTCGTGGGTATGGCACGGCATGGTGTTCCACAGGTTGCCCGGCGCAAGCTCGGTCAGCCCCATGCTGAGCTGGCAGGTTTCCAGCACATCCGGAACAAAATATTTGTTGATGGTGCGACGGTTGCTGGTGAGGTTATCGCCAAGGGTCACCGGGGCAACGTCCGCTGGCGTGACTTTTTTGGTTGGATAAGTCGTATGAGCCGGGGCGCAGTTGTAGTAAAACTTCGCCGGTTTGCTGGCATCAATGCTGGCGAACACCACCTCTTTCGCGCCTTTGCCGACGTACAGCGCGTCGCGGTGACCAATTTCGTAGCACTGGCCATCGACGGTAATGGTGCCCGGCCCGCCGATGTTAATCACGCCCAGTTCACGGCGTTCGAGGAAGTAGCTCACGCCCAGCTGTTTGCCCACTTCACCGCCCACGGAGACGGTTTTCGCCACCGGCATAATCCCGCCCACAATAATGCGGTCAATATGGCTGTAGACCATGGTGTACTTGTCGGCTTCGAACACTTGCTCAACTAAAAACTCACTGCGCAGCCCCTGAGTATCCAGCATTTTAGCGTGCGCACTGTGGATGCTTTGTCTGACGTCCACGTAAACCTCCAGAATTGATCGTGCCCGAAGGCAAAGATAAATAACGAAACAACGTTCCGTTTTCGTGATGAACACATATTATCCCCTGACAACGGGGTTTTCAATTGCATTTAAAACAACGTTTCATTTTTTCTGCCTGTTTATGCCAGAAATGGAGTTTCGATCACGATAAATCTTTAAGACCCTCAATCTGGTTAATGAAAATGAGAAAGTGCGCTGTCAGTCACACATAATGAAACAACGTTTTGATAATTTATCACCTAGTTTTCAACCTACATTACGCGTTCAAAGGAGTGCATTATGGCTAAAGGTATGCGGGTCAAGCTGAACTATGAGGTCAGCCGCGATCCGGATACAGGCGTGGAAGTCACCCGCCTGACCCCACCGGAAGTAACCTGTCATCGCAACTACTTTTACCAGAAGTGCTTCTTTAACGATGGCAGCCACCTGCTGTTCGCCGGGGAGTTCGACGGTCACTGGAACTATTACCTGTTGGATCTGAAAAACGCCGAAGCGGTACAGTTGACCGAAGGCGCGGGCGATAATACCTTTGGCGGGTTCCTCTCTCCGGACGATAAATCCCTCTACTATGTGAAGAACGATCGCACCCTGCTGGAGGTGGATTTACAGACGCTGGCAGAGCGCGAAGTGTACCGCGTTCCGGAAGAGTGGGTCGGCTACGGCACCTGGGTCGCGAACAGCGACTGCACCAAACTGGTGGGTATTGAGATTGCCAGATGTGACTGGACGCCACTCAACGACTGGAAAATTTTCCACGACTTCTTCCACAAAGGGCCGCACTGCCGCCTGCTGCGCGTTGATCTGAAAACGGGTGAAAGCACCACCATTCATGACGAGAAGATCTGGCTGGGACATCCGATTTATCGTCCGTTCGATGACAATACCGTGGCCTTCTGTCATGAAGGGCCGCACGACCTGGTCGACGCCCGCATGTGGCTGGTCAACGAAGATGGCAGCAACGTGCGGAAAGTGAAAACGCACGCGGAAGGTGAAAGCTGTACACATGAATTTTGGGTGCCGGACGGGTCCGCGCTGATCTACGTCTCTTATCTGAAAGGTCAGCAAGGGCGTACCATCTCCCGCTTCAACCCGGACACCGGCGTGAATGAAGCGGTAATGAACATGCCCGCCTGTTCGCATCTGATGAGCAACGTTGACGGCAGCATGCTGGTTGGCGACGGTTCCGGTACGCCTGTTGACGTGAAAGACACCGGCGGCTACACCATTGATAACGATCCTTATCTGTATGCCTTTGACGTGGCGAAGAAATCTTATTACCGCATCGCCCGTCATGACACCTCATGGGCTACGGTGGCGAACAGCCGCCAGGTAACCCACCCGCATCCGTCCTTCACCCCGGACGAAAAAGCGGTGCTGTACAGTTCCGATAAAGACGGCAAACCGGCCCTCTATATTGCGAAACTCCCCGAGCAACCTGAAATGTTGCATGCCTGAATGAGTTAGTGTTTCTGTAACTGGCCTTGCCCTCCGATTCGGAGGGCTTTTTTTTGGGTGATTGCGCGGCGCTTTTTGCCGGGTGGCGCTTCGCTTACCCGGCCTACGAAAAAATGGATTGGAAAGAATGTGTAGGCCGGGTAAGCGAAGCGCCACCCGGCGGTTTTTAGCGAAGGAACTGAATTATCAGAAGGAGTACGCCACACCTAAACGGAAACGGGTCTGGCGTTCGTCCGTGTCTTTAACCCCCACGTTCCCCACCTCCACATACGGTGCCCAGTTTTTATCCCATTTGTAGGCCAGCTTGGCGTTATATTCGTTGGAATAATCTTTATTATTATTTCGGGCCACGCCTTCAGAACTTTTCGCGTAAACATAGTTCAGCTCGGTACGCCAGTCACCTAATACCCAACCGACCCACGCATCGCCTCGGTTAACTTTATCATCGTCCTTATTTGAGCTTGACGGGTAGCGAGTATATTCGTAACGGTAACGCGCAGCCACGTAGAAGCCATTATCGAAGCTATATTGCACATGCAGATTCGGTTTATAAATGGTGCGACTGTCTGTGCTTTCAATCGTAAACGCAGGGGTCAGGGCGATATTGTCTGTCGCTTTCCAGCGCCAGCTAATCTGATCTTCGTGACCGTTCCCCACTACATCCGCGAATGGCTGATCTGCCTTGTCCCCGCCTGATTTCCACTTCGCCTCGACTGAAAAACCGAAGCCATTATCAAAGCGGTGCGAGACGGCAACACGGTCGGCATTCGAGCCGCTGTCAATATATTCGTGACGCAGATCGACGGTAACGGCGCTAGCCGCAAAAGAGGCACTAATAAGGGAAGCAAGGAGCAGAGATTTCTTAAACATGAAAAAACCCTCAATTAAAATAACGTTTCGTTTTTATGAAACTTGAGTTTATTTTTTATGCACCGTTATTTTAGTGACAAGGATCGAAATTATTTGTTTCATTTTTTTTGGCAAAGATCGACGTGAACCCCATCAACAAAAAAAGGGCATTAACCGTAAATTTCAGGGGGAAGATCACATTAAGCACTTCACAAAGCAAATAATTAACCGCGCAATAATTATTGCGGGCTTCAGAAAGAACGCAGAAGTGTTAAAAAAGGATTCTGCGGACACAAAAAAACCTCCCGTGGGAGGTTTTCTGTGCACAGAGAGGGGAAACTACCGTTCGATAGCCAGGGCCACCCCCTGCCCTCCGCCAATACAGAGCGTTGCGATCCCTTTTCGGGCGTTACGCTTTTTCATTTCGTGGACCAGCGACACCAGAATGCGGCAGCCGGAGGCGCCAATGGGATGACCCAGCGCAATTGCACCGCCGTTGACGTTGACCCGCAGCGGATCCCATTCCAGCATTTTCCCGACCGAGATCGCCTGTGCAGCAAAGGCTTCGTTGACCTCAATCAGATCCACATCGCTCAGCTCCCAGCCCGCCCGCTCCAGGCAGCGGCGCGTGGCATAGACCGGGGCGATCCCCATTAACGCAGGATCAACACCCACGCTGGCAAACGCTTTGATGCGCGCCAGCACCGGCAGCGCCAGCTCCTGGGCTTTGCTTTCACTCATCATCATCACCGCCGCCGCACCGTCGTTAATGGATGAGGCGTTGCCTGCCGTTACAGAACCGAGCGTTTCAAAGGCCGGATCGAGTTTTGCCAGCCCTTCTGCGCTGGCATCGGTGCGCGGCTGCTCGTCGGTATCGACGATGAGCGCTTCGCCGTTCTGGCGCTGGGTACTGACCGGGACAATTTCATCGCGAAAACGCCCGGAGTCGATCGCTGCACGCGCTTTTTGCTGTGAGCTGAGGGCATATGCATCCTGAAGCTCGCGGCTGATACCGTATTCCCGCGCCAGGTTTTCCGCCGTTACGCCCATATGGTAGTCGTTGAAGGCGTCCCACAGCCCGTCGTGAACCAGACTGTCAAGCAGCTGACTGTTCCCGAGCTGCGCGCCGGTCCGGCTGTCGGTCAGGACGTGCGGGGCGCGGCTCATATTCTCCTGCCCGCCGGCAATAACCACGTCCGCTTCACCGCACTGGATGGCCTGCGTCGCAAGATGGAGCGCTTTCAAACCTGAACCACAGACGTCGTTGATGGTAATTGCCGAAACGGTATTGGGCAGGCCCCCCTTCAGCGCTGCCTGGCGCGCAGGGTTTTGTCCCGCGCCAGCGGTCAGCACCTGGCCAAGGATCACCTCATCAATTTCATGTGCGGCAATCCCGCTGCGTTCCACCAGCGCTCTTACCACCACGCTGCCGAGATCAACCGCAGAGTGACGCGCAAGCGCTCCCTGAAAACAGCCGATAGCCGTACGTAACGCACCCACTATAACGACATCTTTCATCACGACCTCTGTGCAAAATGACATGACGATAGTAGAGGATTGTTATCAACAATTGACGCAAATGTTTAAAATTAGTGAGTTTAGTCACAGGATTATCGTGCGTCCTGCAAGTACTGGCGCAGCCAGCTTCCGGCGACGCCGGGCGGGGTTCGTTTGTTCCATACCAGATCGATGGCAATCGACCTCGGCCAGCCCGGCACGTTCAGCTGCACCAGCGATTTCGACGCGGCAAATTCGTCGACCAGCGCGCAGGGTAACGCGCACCAGCCAAAGCCCTGTACCGCCATACTCAGCAGTAACAGGTAATTCGGCGCAGACCAGACCGGCCCGCGCGCAAGGGGCGCTTCCCGTTCAAGATAGGTACTCAGCCGCAGCTCGCGCCAGCCATGGAGCTCGTCCGCCTGCGTCTCATGTTGCCCTGCCAGAGGATGTCCGGCAGAAACGTAAATAGCCATCCTTGTCTGCATAGGCAGACGGGTCGCGCCAATATCGGTCGGGTAGCTGTCGCGCGCTTCCGTCAGGCCAATTTGCGCCCGCTCCTTTTGCAGCAGATCGATCACGTCTTCCTCTTCACCAATCAGGCACTCAAATTCCGTGTGCGGAAAACGCTGGTCGAACTGGCTCATCATCTGTTCCAGCACGGCCGGGTTAAGCGTATCGGAGAGAACAAAGGTAAAACGCGCCTCCGTTTGCGCGGTTAAAGATACGGCCAGCTCATCCAGGCGCGCGCTGGCGGCGAGTATCGACTGGACATAGCCCAGCACCTGTTCACCCTGGGCGGTCAACACCGGGTGACGCGCCGAGCGATCGAACAGCTCAAAGCCAAGGTCAGCTTCAAGGTTGGCGATGGAGGTGCTGATGGTGGACTGGCTTTTACGCAGCCGCCGTGCCGCAGCAGAAAACGAACCTGCGGCGACAGTTTCAACAAACGCGGTCAGTGCTTCGGGAGAATAACGCATGATGTATCTACTTTATCGATGGATACCATCTTTTATATATCACCTTAAACGATAAGAATAGACCGCATCAACGCCCATACTGGCGTCAATATGAGGTAAATATGCAACATCAGGATGCACTCCAACGTAAATTGCCGGAGCGGATCTTCCATGCCGTCTGTTTTGAAGGCATTGCTACGGCGATCCTCGCCCCGACGGCCGCGTGGCTAATGCAGCGCTCGGTGGTTGAAATGGGGGGTCTCACCATAATTCTGGCGACCACGGCAATGCTCTGGAACATTATCTATAACTTTGGCTTCGACCGTTTCTGGCCCGTCCAGCGGGTGAAGCGCACGGCGAAAGTGCGCGCCCTGCATGCGCTGGGTTTTGAATGCGGTTTTATTGTGATTGGCGTAACCATCGTTGCCGCCGTGCTGGGCGTGACGCTGCTCCAGGCCTTTACGCTGGAAATTGGTTTCTTCCTGTTCTTCCTGCCGTACACCATGCTCTACAACTGGGCGTACGACACCCTGCGGGAGAAAATCATCAAGCGCCGCCAGCAACGCCGCGCCCTGGCAAGCGAATAACCTTCCGGCCGGAGACCTGCTCCGGCCCACCCCTGCGAAGCAACGGCGACCTCAACGCATAATTATGGTAAATTGCACTCCTTTTTGTTCGTTTTATAGTTGATACGTTGCTCTAATGTCGAAAATTTGGTCAAAAGAAGAGACTCTCTGGAGTTTCGCCCTCTACGGCACTGCCGTGGGCGCAGGAACCCTGTTCTTGCCCATTCAGCTCGGCTCTGCTGGCGCGATTGTCCTGCTGATCACCGCCCTTGTGGCGTATCCCTTAACCTACTGGCCGCATAAAGCGCTGGCGCAATTTATTCTGTCGTCGAAGACGAAAGGCAACGAAGGGATCACCGGTGCCGTTTCCCATTACTACGGCAAAAAGATCGGCAACCTGATCACCACGCTCTATTTTGTGGCTTTCTTTGTGGTGGTTCTGATTTACGCGGTGGCGATAACTAACTCACTCACTGAACAGCTGGCGAAACGGATGACGGTGGATACCGGCATGCGGATGCTGGTGAGTTTTGGCGTGGTGCTGATTCTGAATCTGATCTTCCTGATGGGGCGGCACATCACCATTAAGGTGATGGGTTTCCTTGTTTTTCCGCTGATCGCCTATTTCCTGTTTGTCTCGCTGTATCTGACGGGCAGCTGGCAGCCGTCGCTTCTGACGAGCCAGATGGCCTTCGACCAGCATACGTTGCACCAGGTGTGGATTTCGATCCCGGTGATGGTTTTCGCTTTTAGCCATACTCCGATCATCTCGACTTTCGCCGTGGACCGTCGCGAGAAATACGGTGAAGAGGCGATGGGTAAATGCAAAAAAATCATGAAAGTGGCGTATCTGATCATCTGCCTCAGCGTGCTGTTCTTTGTGTTCAGCTGCCTGCTTTCGATTCCACCGTCGTATATCGTGGCGGCAAAAGAGGAAGGGGTGACGATCCTGTCCGCGCTGTCGATGATGCCTTCGTCCCCGGCATGGCTGGGCATTTCCGGCATTATCGTGGCGATTATTGCGATGTCGAAATCGTTCCTCGGCACCTATTTTGGCGTGATTGAAGGGGCAACGGAAATTGTGAAATCGTCGCTGAATCAGGTGGGTGTGAAGAAAAGCCGCGCCTTTAACCGCGCGGTTTCTATTCTCGGCGTGTCGCTGATTACATTTGCGGTCTGCTGCATCAACCCGAACGCCATTTCAATGATTTACGCTATCAGCGGTCCGCTTATCGCCATGATCCTGTTCATCATGCCGACGCTGTCGACGTACCTGATCCCGTCGTTAAAACCGTACCGCTCCATCGGTAACCTGCTGACGCTGATTGTAGGTGTGCTGTGTGTGTCGGTGATGTTTGTCGGTTGAGTATGCTGCCCGGCGCAATGCCGGGCATCAGTTTTACGCCCGAATATCGTCATACTCCCGCGTATTATCAAACTCATGCTTCGCAAACGGACACAGCGGGATAATTTTACGGTTCTCCTCGCGCATCTTCTCTACCACCCTCGCCACCAGCTGCTTACCCACACCCTGCCCTTTCAGGCTTGGATCCACATCGGTGTGCTCAATGATGCTCAGATGCTCGCCGGTCGGGACAAAGACAATCTCCGCTACCTGATTGCCTTCGGCGTCGTTGACGTAAAACTTGTTATGGCCTTCAAGAATTTCCATGGTTCCTCACTTATTTTTGGCGGTACTTCAGCGCACCGCTCGGGCAGGTATCAATTACGCGCACAACCGTTTCTGCATCTACTTCATCCGGCGCGATCCATGGTTTACGCTTCAGGTCGAACAGCGCCGCGCTGCCGCGCACGCAATTGCCCGAGTGTTTGCAGATCCCGGTGTTGAAGTAAACATCAATTTTCTCACCGGTGTAGGCCCGGTACCCCGCATCCAGTAGCTCCTGATCCATGATATTGCCTCTGTAATTATTGTGGTGACAAAAGAAGCATACCCTCAGCCGATCCGCCTGACCACGTCAAAAACGAGGTTTGGCCACCTTCTTTTCAACACGTTATTTCGCCAGGCACTTAAGATTATTCCGAATACAGAAGCACCCGTTGCGACGATATATTTTTGCGTTGTGTCAACTCTTGTAATAATTCACGCCACGTTCACATTAGGATTATTAGCTAAGCGAACTCCCAACATCCAGATTTATTTCTCCCTAACCAGTGGATTTATCGTCCGTTTTTAAAGTTCGTAACGAAGCGGTATTTCCTGAACACCTGCAAAATTACCGCAAAACAACCCAGACATGAAATTTGACTCTTCTCACATAACGACTAATGTTAATTCCTGAACGACAACTGATACGAATTACTTATCGTATCTCCTGACATAAACGCAACATGAGGGTTGATATATGGCAGAGCAACATCGTGGTGGTTCCGGTAATTTCGCTGAAGACCGTGAAAAGGCATCAGAAGCTGGACGTAAAGGCGGCCAGCACAGCGGCGGTAATTTCAAAAACGATCCGCAACGCGCATCTGAAGCGGGTAAGAAAGGGGGCCAGAACAGTCACGGCGGAGGCCGTAAATCTGATAACTCCTGATCTTATTTAAAGCTCTTATAAATATACCGAGAGCATGCTGCGGGCCCGTCGGCTCGCAGTACCTTCCCTTTATTTCACTGGAGCGAAAATATGAATATGAAAACTGTTGAAGATGTATTTATTCACCTGTTATCCGACACCTACAGCGCTGAGAAGCAGCTGACCCGCGCTCTAAGCAAGTTAGCTCGCGCCGCATCCAGCGAGAAGTTGAGTGCCGCGTTCACGGCCCACCTCGAAGAGACTCAGGGACAAATCGAGCGTATCGATCAGATTATTGAGCAGGAATCCGGCCTCAAACTGAAGCGCATGAAATGCGTTGCGATGGAAGGCTTAATTGAAGAAGCCAACGAAGTTATTGAGAGCACTGAGAAAAATGAAGTGCGTGACGCTGCATTAATTGCCGCAGCACAAAAAGTCGAGCATTACGAGATTGCCAGCTACGGCACCCTGGCCACCCTGGCTGAACAATTAGGCTATAAAAAAGCCGTTAAACTTCTTGCCGAAACGCTGGAAGAAGAAAAAGAAACCGATCTCAAATTAACCGATCTGGCTGTCGGCAATATTAATCAAAAAGCCCAGAAAGGATAAATATTAATTTGATGAGCATCAGCAACAAAAATTAACCAGATAATAAATCACAGGAGTTAATTATGAATCATGTAGAACACTACCATGATTGGCTACGCGATGCCCATGCGATGGAAAAGCAAGCCGAATCCATGCTGGAATCTATGGCCAGCCGTATTGATAATTATCCCGACTTACGTGCACGAATTGAACAACACGTTAATGAGACTAAACACCAAATTACCGTGCTGGAAGAAATTCTCGACCGCAATGATATTTCCCGTTCGGTCATAAAAGATTCCATGAGCAAAATGGCGGCGCTCGGCCAGTCCATTGGCGGCATGTTCCCTTCCGACGAAATTGTTAAAGGCTCCATCAGCGGCTACGTTTTTGAGCAGTTTGAAATTGCCTGCTACACCTCTCTGCTGGCTGCGGCCAAACAAGCGGGCGATACCGCCTCCATTCCTGCCATTGAGTCCATTCTGGAAGAAGAGCGCCAGATGGCTGACTGGCTGCTCCAGCATATTCCACAGACGACGGAACAGTTCCTGCTGCGCTCCGATGCGGACGGTGTTGAAGCGAAAAAATAACGAAAGAGGGAGAAACTATGTTTCGACACGTAAAACAGCTGCAATACACGGTACGCGTAGCCGAACCGAATCCGGGCCTGGCCAATCTTCTGCTTGAGCAGTTTGGCGGGCCACAGGGCGAACTTGCCGCGGCATGTCGTTACTTTACGCAAGGATTGAGCGACGACGATCCCGGTCGTAAAGATATGCTGATGGATATCGCGACCGAGGAGTTAAGTCACCTGGAAATTATCGGCACCCTGGTGGGTATGCTGAATAAGGGTGCGAAAGGTGAATTGGCGGAAGGCGTTGAAAATGAAGCGGAATTGTACCGCTCCATGACCGAGAACGGCAACGACAGTCATATCACCTCCCTGCTCTACGGCGGCGGTACTCCACTGACCAACTCCGGGGGCGTACCATGGACGGCGGCGTATGTGGATACTATTGGCGAGCCCACCGCCGATCTGCGCTCTAACATTGCGGCCGAGGCCCGCGCCAAAATTATCTACGAACGGCTTATTAACGTAACGGACGATCCGGGTGTTAAAGATGCGCTGGCGTTTTTAATGACGCGTGAGGCAGCACACCAGCTCTCATTTGAGAAGGCGCTCCAGTCGATCCGTAACAATTTCCCACCGGGTAAATTGCCGCCAATCGAAGAGTACACTAATAAGTACTACAATATGTCTGAGGGGGGAGAAGTTCGCGGTAGCTGGAACAGCGATAAGCACTTCGACTACGTGGAATCTCCTCAGCCCGCGGTCGATGGCGGTGACGGCGGCGCAAGCGTAACGCTCACGACAGAGCAGGCCACGCTGGTCAAAGCGATGTGCGCACGTACGAAATCCGACCCTAACGCCGATCCGCTTACCGGTGCCGAGCTTGGCGCAGGTAAGAAAAAACCGTAACCGGTTTTGCCAGGCAGCCTGAGGCTGTCTGGCAATGCCTTGTGCGCTATCAGTTCCAGAGGTACGGAGCATGTTCGAGCTTGATGCGTTTCATCTGGCCAGGATACAGTTCGCCTTTACCGTCTCTTTTCATATTCTCTTCCCGGCGATCACCATCGGGCTTGCGAGCTATCTGGTGGTTCTCGAAGGCATGTGGCTTCGCACAAAAAATGATGTCTGGCGCTCGCTATACCATTTCTGGCTAAAAATTTTCGCCGTCAACTTTGGTATGGGCGTGGTTTCCGGGCTGGTGATGGCTTACCAGTTTGGGACTAACTGGAGCGGCTTTTCCCAGTTCGCGGGCAGCATAACCGGCCCTTTGCTCACCTATGAAGTCTTAACCGCCTTCTTCCTCGAAGCCGGATTCCTGGGTGTGATGCTGTTCGGCTGGAACAAGGTTGGCCCCGGCCTGCACTTCTTTGCCACCTGCATGGTGGCGCTGGGCACGCTGATGTCCACCTTCTGGATCCTCGCCTCTAACAGCTGGATGCACACCCCGCAGGGCTTCAGTATTCAGAACGGTCAGGTCATTCCCGAAGACTGGCTGGCCATTATCTTTAACCCCTCATTCCCTTACCGCCTGATCCATATGTCCATCGCCGCCTTCCTGTGCAGCGCCTTGTTTGTGGGCGCGTCCGGGGCATGGCATCTGCTGCGCGGTAACGATACGCCCGCGATCCGCAAGATGTTCTCCATGGCCATGTGGATGGCGCTGCTGGTCGCGCCCATTCAGGCCGTGGTTGGGGATATGCACGGGCTGAATACGCTTGAGCACCAGCCTGCCAAAATCGCCGCGATTGAAGGCCACTGGGAAAACCCGCCCGGCGAGGCCACCCCGCTGCTGTTGTTTGGCGTACCGGATATGGAAGAGGAACGCACCAAATACGGGCTTGAAATTCCCGCGCTCGGCAGCCTGATCCTGACGCACAGCCTGGATAAACAGGTCCCGGCGCTGAAGGATTTCCCGAAAGAGGACCGCCCTAACTCGCTCATCGTCTTCTGGTCCTTCCGCATTATGGTCGGCATGGGGCTGCTGATGATTACCCTTGGCGTACTGAGCGTCTGGCTGCGCTATCGCCGTCGACTCTATCACTCACGGCCATTCCACTGGTTTGCCCTCTGTATGGGGCCTGCCGGATTACTCGCGCTGCTCGCCGGGTGGGTCACCACCGAAGTGGGCCGCCAGCCGTGGGTCGTTTACGGCTATCTGCGCACGATAGATGCGGTGTCTCTGCACAGCACGTTGCAGATGAGCATCAGCCTGCTGGCCTTTATCGTGGTCTACTGTTCGGTATTTGGCGTGGGATATGTGTATCTCGCCCGGTTGATTAAAAAAGGTCCGCAGCCTGTGGGCACGCTAACGTCTAATACATCGGGTACCCCTGCCCGTCCGCTGTCCGCCGCCGAGTCTGTTCCGGAAGAGGAGAAGATCTGATGGGCGTCGATATCCCGGTCATCTGGTTTGCCATTATTGTCTTCGCCACGCTGATGTACATCATCATGGACGGTTTCGATCTCGGTATCGGCATGCTGTTCAGCTTTGTGGGTGATGCCAAAGAGCGCGACGTGATGGTGAACAGCGTCGCCCCGGTCTGGGACGGAAATGAAACCTGGCTGGTTCTCGGCGGCGCAGGGTTGTTCGGCGCGTTTCCGCTGGCCTACGCGGTAATAATCGATGCCCTGACCATCCCGCTGACGGCCATGCTGATCGGGCTTATTTTCCGCGGCGTGGCATTTGAGTTTCGCTTTAAGGCGACCCCTTCCCACCGCAAATTCTGGGACTATTCTTTTGCTGGCGGTTCCCTGCTCGCAACCTTCAGCCAGGGGATCGTGGTTGGCGCGATGATCAACGGCTTTGACGTGGAAGGGCGTCGCTTTGTGGGCTCCTCGCTGGACTGGTTCACCCCGTTTAACCTGTTCTGCGGGCTGGGCTTAATTGTCGCCTATACCCTGCTGGCCACCACGTGGCTGATCATGAAAAGCGAAGGCGCGCTGCAAAACCGGATGCGCGAGCTGACCCGCCACGTTCTGCTGGCGCTGATTGCCGTCATTGCGGTGGTAAGTATCTGGACCCCGCTCGGCTGGCAGTTTGTCGCCGAACGCTGGTTTACTCTGCCTAACTTCTTCTGGTTCCTGCCGGTTCCGGTTCTTGTGGCGGTATTCAGCCTGTGGATCTGGCGGCTGACGCGTAATCCCGACAGCCATGCCCGTCCGTTCCTGTTAACGCTGGGCCTGATCTTCCTCGGCTTTAGCGGCCTGGGCATCAGCCTGTGGCCACACATAATTCCGCCGCACATCACCCTGTGGGAAGCCGCCGCGCCGCCTGCCAGCCAGCTGTTTATGCTGATCGGCACGCTGTTAATCATCCCGGTGATCCTGGTTTATACCGCCTGGAGCTATTACGTCTTCCGGGGCAAAGTGTCTGATACCGAAGGTTATCACTAAGGATTACTATGGCAGGCTGGCATACACGCGCCATTATTTACCAGATAGATACTGCCCTGTTTTACGATCTGAACGGCGATGGCTGTGGCGACATCGCCGGAATCGCCGCGAAGCTACGCTACATCCGCCGGATGGGCGCGACGGTTATCTGGATCACTCCGTTTTACCTCACGCCTTTTCTCGATGAAGGCTATGACGTGAGCGACCATTTGCAGGTCGATCCCCGCTTCGGCAAGCTCAACGATATCATCGCCTTTATTGAACAGGCGCGGGAGCTGGGGATGCAGGTCATTATTGAGCTGCTGATCCAGCATACCTCGGATGCGCATCCCTGGTTTCAACAGGCCCGCCGCAACCCTCAATCACCCTATCGTGACTATTACCTGTGGTCCGACACGGACGACGACGATACGCCGCCCATGTTCCCCGGCGTGGAGAAGAGTATCTGGACATGGGACGACGAGGCGGGGCAATACTATCGGCATATGTTTTATCACCACGAGCCGGATCTCAATCTGGCCTCCCCTGCGGTGCTGAAGGAGGTTGAGAACATCATCATCTTCTGGCTAAAGCTCGGGGTGTCGGGCTTTCGCCTGGATGCGGCGTCGCACCTGACAAAACAGGCCGGACGTGGGGATGATAAACGCGGCCTGTGGATCCTGGAGCATCTGCGCCGTCTTATCGAGCAGCGTAACCCGGATGCGATCCTGCTCGGCGAAGTCGACGTGGAGGTCGAGGCCTACAAAGATTATTTTGGTCAGAACGACCGGCTCAACCTGGTGCTGAATTTCTGGCTCAATAAGTACTTCTACGTCAGCCTTGCGGAGAAAAGCGCACGACCGCTGCACAACGCGGTGAAGAAGATGATTGTGCCGCCGGACTCCTGCTGCTTCGCCAACTGGCTGCGCAACCATGATGAGCTGGATCTGGAAGGGATAGGAAAAAAAGCGAAGCAGACCGTCATTGATGCCTTTGCCCCTGACAAAGAAATGAGTGTGTATCAGCGAGGTATCCGCCGCCGTCTGGCGCCGATGCTTAATGGCGATCGTAAGCGGCTGGCCTTTTGCCATGCGGTCTTGTTTTCGCTGCCGGGCGTACCGGTCATGCGCTACGGGGATGAGATTGGCATGGGAGATGATTTGGAACTGGAGGAGCGTTACGCCGTACGCACCCCGATGCAGTGGGCCGGATCGCAAGGCGGCGGTTTCTCAGACGCCGACCCGGAAACTTTTATCGCCCCGATGATTGACCGCGGCCCGTACCGCTATCAAAAAATCAACGTGGCGGATTCGCTGTTGCACCGCAACTCACTCCTGCACTGCATTATCGATATCGCCAATACGCGCTCGGAGTTCCCTGAGATCGGCGTCGCGCCGTTTCGTCTTATTAATATCGACAGCGATGCGGTGCTGGGGATCTATTACGAAACCGACACGCGCAGCATTCTGACCTTCGTTAACTTTAGCGATAAGCCCGTTAATTTTACCGCCAGAGGGATCCGGCATGCGACCTGGACCGCCTGCCTGGCGGACAAACGCTACAACGACGCGCTGGTGTGCGGCAAAACCGTCGCGCTTAACCTCAGCGGCTATGGCTACCGCTGGTTCTGGACCGATCGTACCGCACTGCGCTGATTATCGTCTCCGCGAGAGCAGAAGACGCGCCACGATCGCGCCCGTGACGGCGAGGGAGCCGAGCAGCACTTTCCCCGGCATGCCGGAGGTAACGGTGGTGGCGCGCTCTTTTGCTTCGTCGGTGAAGTGCCCGTGGATTTTATGCAGATCGTTAACCGGCTGATCCAGATAGTCCTGACGGTCATCCGCATTTAGCGTATCGGTCATCTGCCCTTCCCAGGCCTTTTTAACCATCAGCCGATCCAGAAAGCCGGGAAAAAGAAATTGCCCGACAATCGACTGGACGGTGCTGCTGCCCACCCACAGCTCCCGCACCGGTTTTTGCGCTACCTTGAAAATCGCGCTGGCAGCCACTTCCGGCTGAAACACGGGGGGAACCGGTCGCATCGCCCAGGCAAATTTATTCCTCGCCCACTCGAACTGCGGCGTATTGAGGCCCGGCATCTGTACCATTGCGATCTGCACCCGGCTGTTTTCATGCATCAGCTCGGTGCGCACGGCGTCGGTAAACCCGCGGATCGCGGCCTTCGCCCCGCAGTAGGCTGACTGCAAGGGAATGGAGCGGTAGGCCAGCGCGGAGCCAACCTGAATAATCGTCCCCCGGTCACGAGGAGTCATTAACTCCAGCGCGGCGCGGGTACCGTTAACATAGCCCAGATAGGTCACCTCGGTGACGCGGCGAAACTCCTCAGGCGACATGGTGCGAAACGGCGCCAGCATCCCGCCCATGGCGTTATTCACCCACACATCGATGGCCCCAAGCCGGTATTCAATCTCGTTAGCAGCATCGGTCACCGCCTTGCTGTCCGCCACGTCGGCCTGAACGGCACAGGCGTTGATCCCGAAACGGCGCAACTCCTCTTCTGTGGAGCGCAGGCTCTGCTCATCGCGGGCAATGATGCCCACATCGTAGCCCGCTTTGGCAAAGTGCAGCGCCGTGGCCTTCCCCACGCCCGCCGTACCGCCGGTAATAACGATGACAGCCATAGCCTTTCCCCTTGTTTCAGACGTTATCCCAACCGGAGAGTATTTCGATCAGTTCAGACAGGGAATAACGCACCGCTTTATCCACCACATCCTGACATTCACCGGAAAACAGCACGGTGCGGGTTTCCATCTGTCCGCGAATATTCCAGCCGAAGCAGACCGTACCGGCTGCGGTGCCATCGTCTCCGCCTTCCGGTCCCGCATAGCCGCTGATGGCAAGGCCAATATCCGCCTCGGCAATTTCGCGAATTTTAGCGGCCATCTCGGTCACCGTTTGTTCACTGACGGCGGTGAAGCGCTCAATGGTTTCGTGCCGCACGCCGAGGATCCTCTCCTTCGCCGCATCGCTGAACACCACCATGCCAACGTCATAAAATTCCGCCGTGTTCTCTTCGGCACAAAGCGCAACCGCGAGATTGCCGCCGGTACAGGACTCTGCGGTAGTTAACCGCAAACCTCTGTCCGTAAGCTGAGTGGCGAGCTTTTTCGTCAGCTCGCTGATGGTGCTGTTACTGTCGTGAATAAGATTGCTCATCGCGTTGCCCTTAATTTTCGTCAGGAATAATAGAAATATGACCATTACGCTCAAGAATAGCGTATTTTATCTTCTTCAATTCTGTAATACCGTGATTCTGGCGGGCTGATACCAATATATCATCACAGGATACATCGACCTTTTTCAGTTTATCGGCAAGGGGGACACCGTTCTCCACCAATATCACCGGCGTGCCATCAAGAATATTCTCAACAGTGGAAAAATATTTTTTCAGGAGGCCAAATATAATATCCACCACCACCAGCGTTGTTATTGTAATCATCGCACCGGTGATGGAAAAATCTTCGCCAAGCAGCGCCTGCTGTGTCGCCTCACTGATAATTAAGAGCAAAATAAGGTCAAAACTGGTCATTTGTAACAGGGCGCGCCGCCCGGCAACTTTAAACACAATGACCAGAAACAGGTAAATTGCTAGGGCACGAAAAACCATGTCCATATTCGACTCCTAGGGGTAAATAAACTGCCAGAAACGGATATCTGGCTCGTTGTTTACGCGGATGCTGTTTGTCCACTTCCCTGCTTTTGACGGCGTGATGAATAATAGAACGGTAAATTTATCGGTCTGTTGTAAACGATCGTAGACGAGAAACAGGGTATTCCCCCGGCTGTACATGCTGTCCGGTTGTGGCCAGACGCTGCCGGGCTCATACGCGTCGCTGCTTTCGCTGGTCAGGCTGAGGGTATATTTCCCCTCAGACGTCACCGGAAACGTCAGCGCCATCCGCGATTCGGTCTGGCGGCGACCGAAGCGCTCATAGCTCAGGGTCAGGGATTTTGCATCGTTTGTTTTCTCCACGTCACTGACCACACCGCTTGAAAACAGCCCGGCAATTGCCGCCACGATAATAGCTAACAGCACAATAAAACCCACCTGACGAAATGCGTACTCAAACGTCAGTAAACGATAACTCTCTTTTATCCCAGGCACTTTTTCATTTTTTGGTTCCATGGCAGTCGTCACCGTTTCGCTTAATTGCCGAAATTTTTGATTTCTCTGTGAAAATGCTTTTAAGACTTATCACATTTGCCACATAAAGAAATAGCAACAATACTTAATAAGTCAAGACATCCAAAATGAAGGATATCAGATGAAATTATCAGTGATTTCAGCTTTGTTAATATTAATTATCCCTACTGCCTGGGCAGATAATAACGGCGGGTTACAAAAGGGTGACGCGCCGCCACCGCCGCATGCGCTGGACAGCGGTTATCGTGGTACCGATGATGCGCGCATTATGACCATTACTCAGGCGAAAGAGATGCATGATGGCGCCTCTATTTCACTGCGCGGCAATCTTATTGATGGCAATGGAGATAAATACTTATTCCAGGATAAAACCGGGAAAATCGACGTTATTATCCCGAAAGCCGTATTTGACGACAGAACCGTGGAACCTGACAACATGATCAGTATTAGCGGCTCGCTCGATAAAAAATCATCCCCACCCGTAGTCCGGGTCAGCCACTTGCAAAAATAATTCAGCGAAGCGTTAACGCTGTAACTATCCATCAAATCTCACCCCTAACAAGGAGTTAGCTATGAGTGATAATGAACAACGTACGAACGCTTACCCAACGCCACCTTTCCCGGAGCAACCCCAGACGCCGCCGGGCCTGTCCTCAGAAATGGAACCCGTACCCGACCACGGCGAGAAGAGCTACAAAGGGCATGGACGTCTTGCCGGTAAGAAGGCGCTAATTACCGGGGGCGATTCCGGCATCGGACGCGCGGTAGCCATTGCCTATGCCCGCGAAGGGGCAGATGTCGCCATTAACTATTTGCCGGAAGAGGAAGAAGACGCAGCGGAAGTCATCGCCCTGATTAAAGCGGAAGGACGGAACGCCGTCGCGCTTCCGGGCGATGTGCGCGACGAAACTTTTTGTCAGAACCTGGTGGAGCAGGCCGTCTCAAAACTGGGCGGGCTGGATATCCTGGTGAATAACGCAGGCCGCCAGCAGTATCGTGAGTCGCTGGAAGAACTGACTACGGAAGATTTTGACGCGACCTTTAAGACCAACGTCTATGCGCCTTTCTGGATCACAAAGGCGGCGTTGCGCCACATGAAAGCCCCTGCATCCATTATTAACACCTCCTCCGTTCAGGCGGTTAAACCGAGCGCCGTACTGCTTGACTATGCGCAGACCAAAGCCTGTCTCGCGGTGTTTACCAAAGCGCTGGCGAAACAGCTGGGTCCGAAAGGGATCCGCGTGAACGCGGTAGCGCCCGGACCTTACTGGACCGTGCTCCAGCCCAGCGGTGGGCAGCCACAGGAAAAAGTGAAACATTTTGGCGAGAGTACCCCTCTGGGACGCCCGGGACAGCCCGTGGAGATCGCACCGCTGTATGTCACTCTGGCCTCGGATGAGTGTTCATACACCTCCGGGCAGGTCTGGTGTTCAGACGGCGGCGACGGCGTCATTTGACGAAAAAGGCTGCGAAAGCAGCCTTTTTTACTTTTAAGGGGTGACGACAGGAAACCAGAAACTGAAGCTCTCCATGCAGCGCAGCATTTCGTCTACCTTCGCGGCGTTGCCGACGATCGTCACCTCTCCTGCCTGTTGCGCCTTTTTCAGCGTGGTTTCCTTAAGGATGATTTTGTTCAGCGTTTCGCGGCTGAGCGTAATGGTTGCATCCGGATCTTCTGCCTGGATATTGGCACTATGGTTCAGCACGCCATTCTCCAGCTCCAGCTTATACCTGCCGCCCTCGCGGCCTAAATCAACGTTAAAAATACCTCTGGCATTCGCCGCTCTGACGCCGTTAAGGTGAACGCCGAAGTAGTCAAAAATCATCTCAGTCGACATGGCACGGACCGCATCCGGGCTGGCGGTTTTGGGCGTCGGCTTTATCTTCACGCCGTTACGCAACTCTTGCGCACCGGTGAGGTAGGCGTTACGCCACGGCCCTGACTCCGCATGGTATCCCAGCTGTTCAAACGCATCGGCTTCCAGTTCGCGCGCCGCCTTATTATTCGGATCGGCAAAAACGACTTTACTGACCACCTGAGCCACCCAGCGATAATTCCCCCGGGCATAATCGACACGGGCTTTTTCAAGGATCGCGCGGGCTCCGCCCATGTAATCGACATACTTTTTCGCCGCCTCGACCGGAGGCAGTTCATCGAGCGTCGCCGGATTGCCGTCGAACCAGCCAAGATAGTAGACATAGGTGGCTTTGACGTTGTTGCTTACCGAGCCGTAATAGCCACGGCCTGCCCAGGATTTAGCCAGTCCGTAAGGCAGGGCGAAATTTGCGGCTATTTCATCCCTCGTCAGCCCCTTATTCGCCAGTCTGAGCGTCTGGTCGTTGATATAGCGGTAGATATCACGCTGGCTTTTCATCAGCTTCACCACTTTCTTATTACCCCATGTGGGCCAGTGGTGCTGCGCGATAATAATTTCCGCTTTACCCCCCCAACGATCGAGAGCGTTATTGATGTATTTTGACCATGCCAGCGGATCGTGTATCTTCGACCCGCGCAGCGAATAAGTATTGTGCAGGGTGTGAGTGACGTTCTCTGCTGCTTCAATCAGTTTTTTCTCTTCCACATACCAGAGCATTTCAGACGGCGCTTCCGACCCCGGCGCCAGCATAAAATCATAGGTGAGACCGTCGATGATCTCTTTCTGCCCGTCTTTGGTAATGGCGTGAGTGGGCGCGATAAGCGTGACCGTCCCCGCTGAGGTGGTCGTCCCCAGACCCGCTCCTATCTGACCTTTTACATTGGCCTTTAACAGGTTTCCGTAGATATAACTGGCACGGCGGCTCATGGCATTTCCGGCCATGATATTTTCCGATACCGCCTCTTCCATAAAACCTGCTGGAGCATAGACTTTCACTTTGCCGGTCATCACTCCCGCTTCATCGACCACGCCACGCACGCCGCCATAATGATCGACGTGGCTATGGGTATAAATAACGGCAACAACCGGACGTTTGCCGCGATGCTTAACGTAAAGATCCATGCCCGCTTTAGCCGTTTCCGCAGACAGCAGCGGATCGATAACCGTGATCCCCTCTTTGCCCTCTATAATCGTCATATTCGACAGATCGAGGTTGCGGATCTGGTAGACGCCTTCCGTGACCTCAAACAGACCGCCAATATTATTCAGCTGCGCCTGACGCCACAGGCTCGGGTTGACGGTATCCGGCGCTTTTTGCCCTTCTTTGATAAAAGCGTATTTCTGGGGGTTCCAGATAACGGCGCCTTTTTCGTCTTTAATCACCGCGGGTGGCAGCGAGGCAATAAAGCCTTTGTGCGCATTTCGGAAATCGGTCTTATCAAAGAAGGGCAGTTGACCATAAAGTGCATCATTCATCTCTTTCGTATGGGCAGTGGCTCCCTTCCCTTCCTTTTGTGCCAGGACAGGCAATGAGGTCAACGAGACTAATAGCAGACCAGCAACGGCCATCGCACTAACGAGAGTTTTAAATTTCATACTTCCTCGAGGAGTTATATTCACGCTGGCGGTACATGGGGGGAAAGGAGGCTATCACCAGGCTTATCTTTAACCTATGAAATTAACGTTTATAAATAAATAAGTTAATTCTTTCGTCGCTGCGGCCTTCAGGGATAATGCTGAGTCCAGTTATTTCCCCGGAGTGATTCGATGAAGAGCCTGCCGTTCTTTTTCGCTGTATTAACCCTCAGCACATTAACAGCCTGTAGTTCTCCCCAACCAGACAATGTTGAAAAAATTAATCATCTGCAAATTCCACTGGTGTTGCCGGGGGAAAAATCGCCGCAGGTACAGATATCGCATATCGCGTCTCTTTATCAGGAAAATAAACAGCAGATCGAGACCCTAACGCGCAGCGTAAAATCACAGTATCTACAGGACACCACCGCAAAAGAAATTTTTGTTGCGGACAGTGCCGTTCAACGCGTCTATGCCTCGCTGACCAAGCTGGAACAGCTAGATATGGTTAACCAGCAATACCTGAAAGATAATAATGTCACGGGCCTGCAAAATATTCATATCGTTCTTGAACCATTATTCACCAGCTGAAAACAAAAAACCCGGCAACTTAAGCAGCCGGGTTTTTATTAATGGGCATATCACGGACATCAGTCGTACTGACCAAAGCGATAGCTAAGCCCTGCGGTGACGGAACTCAGGTCGCTGCTCACGCCGATCTGGTTAACATTGCCCACGTTGCTTACCCACTGATACTCCAGGCGGCCCGCCCAGTTTTTATTGAAGGCGTATTCAGTACCCACGGCAGCAAGCGGGCGCACACCTGTTTCAAAACGATTGTGACCACTTACATCGGATTCAGCGCGATAGCCCATTGCGCCGGCACGGCCGTAAATATCCCAGTCATTGGTCAGGGCATAACTGGCCTTCAGAGACAGTTGCAGGCCCTGCGTCTTCATTTGCGCCCCTGCGCCATGCTGGCCTTTAATCTGCATGTTGCCTAAATAATCATAACCACCTTCTACCGCAAGCCATGGGGTAATCTGATAACCCGTATAAACACCCCCGCCGACATTATCATGGTCAAAATCGAAGTGATCGGAATGCGTGTTCTCAAACGC
This sequence comes from Enterobacter cloacae complex sp. IR5459, assembly GCF_049238005.1. NCBI lineage: Bacteria > Pseudomonadati > Pseudomonadota > Gammaproteobacteria > Enterobacterales > Enterobacteriaceae > Enterobacter > Enterobacter cloacae complex sp. IR5459. The sequence continues at coordinate 391,133 of NZ_JBMKIG010000001.1, read as the reverse complement.
TTTTGAACCCATATTGGTATCAAAATAGTGAGACCAGCCGAATTTCGCCCCGCTATACCAGGTGCCCGCATCCGCGGCGGCGAAGGCGGAAGTGGCGGTAAATACATTAGCCACAATTAATGCGATAACTGTCTTTTTCATAAAAATACCGTTTACTTGATAAAGTTAAATCTGAGAAAGCAAACGATATAGAAAATTAACGGCAGCGTTAATTCCATTTCTGTTTAATTTTAAACTTCCGCTAGAATGATTCGGGTAAATGTCTGACTTCAAGCAGGTATCCGCCGCGCTTAAAGGAGATATATTCTCCCTGCTTAAGGGCGGATAATACATTGAGTATACTGCTGCGAGAGAGCAGTGTACGATCCTGAATATATTCCAGAATCGTGGTACGCAGACGCGTCTCTTCCGGGAGCAAAATCATTTCCTGAAGGTGGTTACGAATAACGGAATAGGTACGCTGCTGGAGTACCTGTGCATCACGAAATATTAAATAGGCCGTATGGTATGAAAGCTGCGCGGCGACATCCTCCCAGACGCCCTCGGCGCGAAACAACTCAGCCGCCTTGTCCGCATCAAGACGTAAAATAGTCGACTCCCTTTCCGCACGGAGAAGATGCCCCTGGGTAGGCTGGATCATCTCTGCGATACCAAACAAATGCGGCTCGTAAACGGTTACTACCACCAGTCCATCCGAGGCCCGCAGCAGGGATAACTCCCCTTCCAGAAAGAGGTACATCTGCTGTTTCCCCTTCCGTAACCAGGTGAGTCGCTTACGCGGAACAACGTGCACTTTCTCCGCTATCGGCTCAAGGATAGCGGTCAGTCGTTCGATGGATTTTTCGGGTCGAACAGGCGGTAAAATATGCATGGTACAACCTTCTGACATTCAATATCTGCCATTATAGACCATATATTTTAAGCGGTTAGCCGATCAAAACTGATAGCTGTAGTTGACGCTGGCAAACCAAAGATAAGGATGGTCGTAACTTCCGGCAAACGCCACCGGCGATTTCACATGCGACGACTGCATATGAAGATACGACACGGCAATACCAATATTGCTGGCCGGGGTGATCTGATACTGGGCCCCCGTGCCAAATCGCCACTCATCGCCGGTAGGTAAGGTTAAGGCCACATCGCTCTGGCTTTCATACGGCGAGCTGTCGAACGCCACACCGGCATTCAGTCGCCACTGAGGCGTTGGACGATACTGCACGCCCACCGCACCGTGCCACGTGTCCTTCAGGCGGCTGACGTTGTTCAGCTGCTGGTCCCCGACGACGATTTGCGGCGCGCCGAACTGGCTCCAGTCCTGCCAGCCGAGATCGCCCATAACCGACCACCGCGGGTTAATATCATGCACCAGACTGAGCATGATTTGCTGCGGTGCGCTGATCTGTGCCGACAACGGCAGGTCGTAGGTGCCGTTCTGTAGACGCGCGTTGCCGTCAATATTGAAGCTGAAGTCCGTTTCGCTGTTCCAGGTAATACCGGCTCGGGTCTGGTCAGTTAGCTGCATCAGCAGCCCAAGCCGATAGCTCATGGCCAGGTCTTCATCGCGTCGCTGGTAGTCATCATCGTTAACGCTGCGAGTCAGCGAGAAGTAACCGTAGTTAACGTTGGCGGACGCGCCAATCGAAAGACGGTCGTTAAGCTTATAGGCCAGCGAGGGGCTGAGCGTCATGGCTACCATGGTACTCTTTTTAATCAACCTGTCGCCCGCCCAGCTGCCGTAGTCGATCCCCAGGCCGTAATTACCGTAAAGCCCGATCCCGGCATAAAGATCATCGTTTATCTTCTGGCTATAAAAGGCGCTGGCATTCGGGATGGTTTTCATCACATCGCCGGGGCTTTGATGGGCATCGTTATCCAGCTGGTTGTCGATGGAGCCATCCATAACCTGTAACCCACCGGTGACCATATGATCCGGTAAGCGCGTCATGCCAGCCGGGTTGGTCATGATTGTCGAGGCGTCCTTCGCACGAGCCGCCTGCCCTGCTCCGGCAAGCGCGGTATCTTCGGTGCCGGCTTCATAAAAATAGAGGGCGCTGGCATGGGCACTGGAGACAGCTAATACTCCAGCGCACAGGAGGAGTCGTGTTTTCATCTGTGGTCCGGGAAATAAAAAATTTGCCGACAGATATAACAGGGGCGATTGATTACGTAAAAAGAAAGAGGGTTTAATTTTAAATTATGCGCGGTTCAGCCCCTCTTAATATCTCTGACAATTCAGCGACGTCCGGAATACGACGCTGCTACGTCCTGCACCTGTAATACGCTCAGGTACAGGACGATAAAATCCAGCAACTTTTATACATGTTTATTAGGACTTACTTATAATGCTCCAGATTGGTTTCCGGGCCCGTTCTGGCAATTTCCTGAGCTTTGCCGAAACTTTCAATCAGGCACTTATATTCCGGACAGACATGCTCTGCCAGGATCTCAGCAAAGCGAGAACCTTCCTCGCGGTTCCAGGTTCTCATTAATTCAGCGACAATGGCAAACGTATCGGTAGGGATCGCCCCCGCCTGAGCCACGCGCGCGATGGTGGTATCGGTCGCGATTTTGGACCAGTTCCCCGAGGCATCCACAACACAGTAAACCTTATACCCCTCGTGGACAGCGCTAACCGCAGGGAACGCCATGCAGACGCTGGTGAGCGTGCCGGCAATAATCAGGGTCTTTCTGCCCGTCTTTTCCACTTCCTTCACAAACGCCGGATTATCCCAGGTATTAATCTGCCCGGTGCGTGGAACATACACGGCATGGGGTGCATATTTGTGAATTTCCGGGATGAGCGGGCCATTGGGACCGTCAGGAACAGAGGCCGTGGTGATCACCGGGATATTTAAAAGCGTGGCAACTTTGGCTATCGCTGTCACATAATTACGAAGGTCTGGTACAGGCACATCACGTACCGTGTTGAATAAGCCACTCTGATGGTCGATGAGTAAAATTACAGCGTCATCAGTATCAATCATACCGTTTGTAGCAGCCATATTTCTTTCCTCATGATTTCTTTTACATTGCCGTCAACTCTCCCGGCTCCGCGATTTTACATGCACATGGTCAGGGTATAATGCATTGATAAATCATAATGAATAGTAGTTCGATCCGGTCTGAATACCGCATCATTTCAGGACAATTTCTGGCACGGTACGCTGAGCCATCGACGCTGACGGAAAGCCCTCGTGAGGAGAAAAAATCTTTACAATGCCGTTATGCGGCCATTCGTATTCGTTCGGCTGAAGGCAAGCGTTACTCACTACTGGGATCGCCCTTATCCTCCCGCATGGATTCGATAAACTCCCGTTGCTCCTCTGTGAGTTCAAGCTCATCCAGCAAGCGATCTAACTCTTCTTCAGGTGATTCCTTTTGGTTCTTTCTCTTCCCGGTAGCCATACTCACCCTTGAGTTATTAGGATTAATCTCAGGGTATCCAGGGTACAGGAAATGTGCAACTTAGCGTGTTATGCCATGGGTGATTCCTTGTTTAGCAAAAGAAGGCTTTTTACTACGAAAAGAGAGCTTTGTGCCTGTTGCAATAAAGCGAGGCAAATTGCAGCGTAAGCAAAGCGGTGTGACGCAGTGGCAACACCAGAATATTTCATGCAGATCCAGTGAAATTATTAGGCGGTTAATCGTTCCACTCAGCGGCTCTATAATAGAGCCGGGGATATTTTAAGCAGGAGGAAGTAAACTGGGAGGATAAAGAGACGGGACACCCACGGGGGTGGGTTGTGAAAGTATTTCCTATGGTCTTCGACCTTATTGCACCTAAAATGACCAGACACATTTTGGGAAGGAGTCTTTAATGGATATTGCGTTGCTTAACAGGGGCTGGAACAGAACATGGTCAGATACCATGGTGAATCTAGAGGCCCGGAAACTCGTCGAAACAGCAAACCGGCTGTCAGCATTCTATTTGCAAGATGGTCTTACACGTATCAAGTTTGTCGAAGAGATAAAACAGGTTGTAGATAAAGAATTTGAAACAGCACGACGAGCTAAAACCGATGAAGAATGCATTGCATGCATCAAAAATCTGCGTGCTGAAACAGATAATCTACACGAACAAGAACGCCTGTTAAGAACCAGAGCCGCACAGCTTTACGCGAAGGTCGAGTTTGTTAAGGAAAATAATAAAATCGTCGGTTATGTTATATCCGCCGTAAACGTGGTGCTATCAGGCGTGGTTCTCTTTGGTGGCTTTATGATGTTATCCACTATGGGGCCGATTGGTATGCTGGCTGGGGCAGTCCTGATTGCCGATGGAATGAACGGATTAACGAAAGAAGTGCTCAACTTTGATCAGCCAGAAGGACATAAACCCTCGCAAGGTATCATTGCTGACTCCGCGATGCATACGGCCCAGTTCATGGGATTTAATCCTAACACGGGCTTGGCTCTCTATAATGGTGTTACTCTCGGTGCCAGTGTGTACAGCATTGTAGGACTCGCTCGAAAAACTGGAGCCTGGAGATTATTTCGCTGGCTTCCACACGATTACTATCGCAAAGTCAGCACAATGAGCACTCCTAAGCTAACAATGAAGATTGTCGGTTATGGTGTTAAAGCAAAAGTGATTTTCGATCTATTGACAACCGAAAATGGAACCAGTTAATCCTTGATAGTTTTTCGGTAACGCCAGGATTTATAGGAAATTACCGGCGGCTGCGCGAAGGACATAATGGCAACCCCAAAGATCATCGCCAGCCCCCATGCAACTGCTCTATCAGGTGAGCTGAAGACGATAAGTAGCAGTAGGATTAAGGCACACACAGCCACCACTCCCGCCAAGGTAACAAATCGCCTAGCGAGGTCATTTATGGCCTCTCCAAGCGTTCCTCCATATTTTTCAATGTTGCTTTTTATCTTCTGCAATTCGGGCTGCGTAAACCCTGAACGTAACAAAGCCTCATCAGTCACTTTCATATCGTCTCGTCCCTTATCTCCCAGAAGTGTTTTCCCAATCGCTGATTGTGCAAGCAATCATACTGATGAACTTTACAGCAATCCACATGATGTTTGTCCAATGAATCAGATTTCAGACAATAGAAGCCATAAAGCCCCGTTGGTGATACAGCAACAAGTGGAGCCGTTAGGCGACAACATCAGACTGTCAGAGGGATCACACCTTATCAGGATAACCGTGTACCCTTGCGGGAGCGTGGCTGAAACGCTGATAGATCCTACATGTCGTTTGTAGGTACGTTATCACCATAAACCTGTTTTCGGGAGTTATGCCAGATATGCGGCTTTTAGTTCGTTGTTGTGCTGTCGCGGTAAGAAACTGGAACCACCGCCAGCGTGGATGATATGTTTCCTTGTACTACAGACCCTGTCACGCGACGCCAGATACGGGCATAGAACATTGGGTAGTTTTAGTTGTACCTGCTAAAGCGGAGCAAAGTAACTAACTGATAAATTATAACTTGTTAATTTATGAGGAGACTGGAGCGGGCGAAGGGAATCGAACCCTCGTATAGAGCTTGGGAAGCTCTCGTTCTACCATTGAACTACGCCCGCTTTGAGGTGCGTAAGGCATTATAGACCTTACGCCTCTTCATACAAGCCTTTACCCCACTAAGTGGCGATTAAATAATCACTTAGCACTTCGGCTTACTGCCCTGCGCCGGAAGATAACGCTGCGGATCGATGGCTGTGGCCTTATAGCGGATCTGGAAGTGCAGCTTCACCGTATCCGTCCCGGTACTGCCCATGGTCGCAATCTTCTGCCCCGCCTTCACGTTCTGCCCGTTATTGACCAGCATCGTGTCGTTATGCGCATAAGCAGTAATGTAGTCCTCACCATGCTTAATCATGATCAGGTTACCGTATCCACGAAGCTGGTTACCGACATAGACCACCTTCCCGGCCCCTGAAGCGTAAACCGGCGTGCCGCGTGCGGCAGCGATATCAATACCTTTATTGCCACCTTCCGAGAGCGAGTACGGCGCAACCACTTTTCCGCTTGCAGGCCAGATCCAGCAGCGCTGACCGACCGGCGGCCAGGATGATTTAGGCACCTGATAGGATGGCGTGACTTTGGCTGTTTTACGCGTTGAGGACTTTTTCCCTGAGGAAGAACCGCCGTTAACCTTGAGCTTCTGCCCTACCTCAATAGTATACGGTGGAGAAATATTATTCAGGCGCGCCAGCTCCTTCACGCTGGTTCCCGTGGCGCGTGAGATGCGGTAGAGCGTGTCCCCGCGCTTAACGGTATAGACTGCACCGGAATAACTGCCCATATCCGAAGATTTACTCCCCGAGCATCCTGCTACAAGTAGCGTCAGCGTCAGGCAGAAAACGGCAATGATCGGGTTTCTCGTCAGGCTTCCTGCAAACAAAACAGCTCCTCGGTCAGCGTGAATGGCGCACTATGATAGCAGCCCAAACTGATGCGGGTCATGCCCTTTTCCGCTCTGTGGGCCAAACCGTTCGCATAAGAATGCAGTATAATAATTCCGCTGATGGTGCTGAACCATTAAGCATTTTGGCACTGGAGCATCAATGAGTATTCAAGAACACGTTATTTTGGTAAATGACCAGGGAAAAGTGATTGGCACTCAGGAGAAGTACGCCGCGCACACGTCACACACCCCGCTACACCTGGCCTTCTCTTCATGGCTGTTTAACGCTAACGGAGAATGTCTGATCACCCGTCGCGCCTTAAGTAAAAAAGCCTGGCCCGGCGTATGGACCAACTCCGTTTGCGGTCATCCACAGGCCGACGAAGCGACAGAGCAGGCGATTATCCGCCGCTGCCGCTTTGAAGTCGGCGCCGAAATCACAGACATCACCCCCATTGCCCCGGAGTTCCGCTACCGTGAAGCCGACCCGTCAGGGATCGTTGAAAACGAAATCTGCCCGGTCTATGCCGCCCGCGTAACGAATACCCTCGCAATCAATGACGATGAAGTGATGGAGTATCAGTGGGTGGAGCTGGACGCGCTATTCCGCGCGCTGGACGCCACACCGTGGGCATTTAGCCCGTGGATGGTGCAAGAAGCGAACACTGCGCGTGAAAAACTCAGCGCCTTCGCGGCGCAATAAAAAAGCCCCGGCGATAAACGCACGGGGCTTTTTTTACGTCTTAACGGCTTATTTCACCGGACGCATCGCCGGGAACAGGATCACGTCGCGAATGGTGTGGCTGTTGGTGAACAGCATCACCATACGGTCGATACCAATACCCAGGCCAGCCGTCGGCGGCAGGCCGTGCTCCAGCGCGGTCACGTAGTCTTCGTCGAAGAACATCGCTTCGTCATCGCCTGCCGCTTTCGCGTTAACCTGATCCTGGAAGCGCTGCGCCTGATCTTCTGCATCGTTCAGCTCGCTAAAGCCGTTACCGATTTCGCGGCCCCCGATGAAGAATTCGAAGCGGTCAGTGATTTCCGGGTTCTCGTCATTACGACGCGCCAGCGGAGACACTTCCGCCGGGTATTCGGTGATGAAGGTAGGCTGAATCAGGTGCGCTTCGGCCACTTCTTCGAAGATCTCGGTCACGATACGGCCCAGACCCCAGCTCTTCTCAACCTTAATACCGATGCTTTCAGCGATCGCTTTCGCAGAGTCGAAGTTATCCAGATCCGCCATATTGGTTTCAGGACGGTATTTCTTGATCGCTTCGCGCATGGTCAGTTTTTCGAACGGCTTGCCGAAGTCGAACACCTCTTCACCGTAAGGTACCTGGGTGGTGCCCAGAATGTCCTGCGCCAGGGTGCGGAACAGGGATTCGGTCAGCTCGATCAGATCTTTGTAATCCGCATAGGCCATATAGAGTTCCATCATGGTGAACTCTGGGTTATGACGTACGGAGATACCTTCGTTACGGAAGTTACGGTTGATCTCAAACACGCGGTCAAAACCGCCGACCACCAGACGCTTCAGGTACAGTTCCGGCGCGATACGCAGGTACATGTCCAGGTCCAGGGCGTTGTGATGGGTGATGAACGGACGAGCGGAGGCTCCGCCTGGGATCACCTGCATCATCGGGGTTTCTACTTCCATAAAGTCGCGGTTAACCATGAACTGGCGAATGCCGGCCATGATCTGGGAGCGAATTTTGAAGGTCTTACGGGATTCATCGTTAGAGATGAGATCCAGGTAACGCTGACGATAGCGCGCTTCCTGATCCTGCAAACCGTGGAACTTGTCCGGCAGCGGGCGCAGGGCTTTGGTCAGAAGACGCAGCTCGGTGCAGTGGATAGACAGTTCACCGGTCTTGGTTTTGAACAGTTTACCTTTAGCGCCCAGGATGTCGCCCAGGTCCCACTTCTTGAACTGCTCGTTGTAGATGCCTTCCGGCAGGTCGTCACGAGAGACGTACAGCTGAATGCGGCCGCCAACGTCCTGTAAGGTCACGAAGGACGCTTTACCCATGATACGACGGGTCATCATGCGGCCCGCCACGGACACTTCAACGTTCAGCGCTTCCAGCTCTTCGTTCTCTTTACCGTCGAAGTCTGCGTGCAGTTGGTCTGAGGTGTGGTCACGACGAAAATCGTTCGGGAACGGCACGCCCTGCTCGCGCAGCGCTGCCAGCTTCTCGCGGCGGGTTTTCAGTTCGTTGTTAAGATCGACTACCGCGTCAGCGCCCTGTGCTTGTTGTTCAGACATGTTGGTTCCTCATAACCCTGCTTTCAAACTTGCTTCGATAAATTGGTCCAGGCTGCCGTCCAGCACCGCCTGCGTGTTACGGGTTTCAACCCCGGTGCGCAGGTCTTTGATGCGGGAGTCATCAAGGACGTAAGAACGGATCTGGCTGCCCCAGCCGATATCGGACTTGTTGTCTTCCATCGCCTGCTTCTCAGCATTTTTCTTCTGCATCTCCAGCTCATAAAGCTTCGCTTTCATCTGCTTCATGGCCTGGTCTTTGTTCTTATGCTGGGAACGGTCGTTCTGGCACTGTGTTACCAGCCCGGTTGGAATGTGGGTAATACGCACCGCAGATTCCGTACGGTTAACGTGCTGACCACCCGCGCCGGATGCGCGGTAAACGTCGATACGCAGGTCCGCCGGGTTGATGTCGATATCGATATCTTCATCCACTTCCGGGTAGACAAACGCGGAGCTGAAGGAGGTGTGACGACGGCCGCCGGAATCGAACGGGCTCTTACGCACCAGGCGGTGAACGCCGGTTTCAGTACGTAGCCAGCCGTAGGCGTAATCGCCAATAATCTTGATGGTGACGGATTTAATACCCGCCACTTCACCTTCGGATTCTTCGATAATCTCGGTTTTGAAACCGCGCGCTTCCGCCCAGCGCAGGTACATGCGCATCAGCATGCTCGCCCAGTCCTGTGCTTCGGTACCGCCAGAACCTGCCTGAATATCGAGATAGCAGTCAGCGCTATCGTATTCGCCGGAGAACATGCGACGGAATTCCAGCTGCGCCAGCTTCTCTTCCAGCACGTCGAGCTCTGCCACGGCTTCGTTAAAGGTTTCTTCGTCGTCGGCTTCGACAGCCAGCTCCAGCAGCCCAGAAACATCTTCCAGACCCTGCGCCATTTGATCCAGCGTATCTACGATGGCTTCGAGGGAAGAACGCTCTTTACCCAGCGCCTGCGCGCGCTCAGGTTCGTTCCAGACGTCCGGCTGTTCCAGCTCGGCGTTTACTTCTTCGAGACGCTCTTTCTTGGCATCGTAGTCAAAGATACCCCCTAAGAACGTCAGAGCGCTCCGTGAGGTCCTGAATGCGGTTTTTTACCGGATTAATTTCAAACATGGTCTGTTTTCTTTTATGAGCTTGTCAAAATGCGGTGATAAGAGCGGGATTGTACCGAATCCACGCCCTTTTTTATAGAGATTACTGACGCTAAATTGGCCAGATATTGTCGATGATGAGCTGAAGGGAGCGGTTACCACGGAACTCGTTAATATCCAGCTTATAGGCCAGCTCAACCTCGCGCACGCCGTTGTCCGGCCAGATGGAGGTATCAACGTTAAAGGCGATGCCGTCGAGCAGCGGTCCGCCGCCGACCGGTTCCACCATCACTTTGAGATGGCGTTCGCCCACGATGCGCTGTTGCAACAAACGAAAACGTCCGTCGAAAAGCGGCTCCGGAAACATCTGCCCCCACGGGCCGGCATCGCGCAGCATCTGCGCCACCTCCATGGTCATTTCAGCCGGTGAAAGCTCACCGTCAGAAACCACTTCACCCTGCAACAGAGCCGGATCGATCCACTCGGTGACCAGTTCGCCAAACAGACGCTGGAACTCGTCGAACTTCGCCTCTTCCAGCGACAGGCCTGCCGCCATCGCGTGACCGCCGAACTTAATCATCAGGTTCGGATGCAGCGTATCCAGACGCTCCAGCGCATCGCGCATATGCAGCCCCTGAATGGAACGACCGGAGCCTTTCAGCGTGCCGTCCCCGGCGGGGGCGAACGCGATCACCGGGCGGTGGAAACGCTCTTTAATACGCGACGCCAGAATGCCCACCACGCCCTGGTGCCATTCGGGGTGATACATCGCCAGCCCGCCCGGCAGGGTGTCACCGCTGCGCTCCAGCTTTTCGCACAGGGTCAGTGCTTCGGCCTGCATCCCCTGCTCAATCTCTTTACGGGTCTGGTTGAGTGCGTCCAGCTCACTGGCCAGCACGCGCGCTTCGCCGATGTTGTCACACAGCAGCAGCGCGACGCCAACCGACATATCGTCCAGCCGCCCCGCCGCGTTCAGGCGCGGGCCGAGGGCAAAACCCAAATCGCTTGCCGCGAGCTTCAGCGGATCGCGGTTGGCAATTTCCAGCAGCGCCTTAATCCCCGGACGGCATTTACCTGCCCGAATGCGGCTCAAGCCCTGCCAGGTGAGAATACGGTTATTGGTATCAAGCGGCACCACGTCCGCCACGGTTCCCAGCGCCACCAGATCGAGATACTCCGCGAGGTTCGGCACGGCAATCCCGCGCGATTCGAACCAGCCCTTATCACGCAGCAACGTGCGTAACGCCAGCATCAGATAAAACGCCACCCCTACTCCGGCCAGCGATTTCGACGGGAAATCGCAGTCGCGCAGGTTCGGGTTAATGATGGCTTCGGCGGCAGGCAGAGTTTCGCCTGGCAGGTGGTGATCGGTGACCAGTACCGGGATCCCCAGCGCATGGGCATGATCGACCCCCGCATGAGAAGAGATCCCGTTATCCACGGTCATGATCATCTGTGCGCCACGGGCATGGGCCTGATCGACCACTTCCGGGCTGAGGCCGTAGCCGTCTTCAAACCGGTTCGGCACCAGGTAAGTCACGTTATCACAGCCCAGCGCACGCAGGCTGAGCACGCTCAGCGCGGTACTGGTTGCGCCGTCGGCATCGAAATCGCCCACCACGACAATCCGCGTGCCTTCCCGGAACGCGTCGTAGAGCATTTCACTCGCTTGTTCGATGCCACTCAGCGCTTGCCAGGGCAGCATGCCTTTGACGCTGCGCTCAAGATCGCTTGCCGTACGCACGCCACGGCTGGCGTACAGCCGCTTTAGCAGCAGCGGAAGCGTGTCTGGTAAATCCGCGGTTTCACCCGCATCGCGGCGGCGCAGTTTTATCGGGGCTTTCACGCGAATTATTTACCACCCATCTGTTTCTGGTGCTCGTCGAGGAACGCTTTCATCTCTTTTGGCCCCTGGTAGCCCGGCACCACATAGCCGTTACTCAGCACAATGGCTGGCGTACCGCTCACGCCAAACTGTACGCCCAGCGCGTAATGGTTAGCGATGTCGATATCGCAGGACGCGGGCTTCACGCCTTTGCCGTTCATCGCGTCATCAAAGGCCTTGTTGCGGTCTTTCGCACACCAGATCGCTTTCATATCCTGCTCAGGCTGGCTCTGCACGCCAGCGCGTGGGAAAGCCAGGTAACGCACGGTAATGCCCAGCGCGTTGTAGTCTTTCATCTCTTCATGCAGCTTGTGGCAGTAGCCGCAGGTGATGTCGGTGAAGACGGTAATAACGTGCTTTTCCTGCGCCGCTTTGTAGACAATCATCTCTTTTTCGAGCGCGTTCAGGTTTTTCATCAGCAGCTGGTTGGTGACGTTCACCGGCTGCGCGCCGCTCACGTCGTACATGGGTCCCTGAATGATGTGCTTACCGTCTTCGGTCACGTACAGCACGCCGCTGTTGGTCAGCACCGTTTTCATGCCAGCCACCGGCGCTGGCTGGATCTCGCTGCTGGCGACGCCGAGTTTCGTCAGAGACTGTTTAATGGCGGCATCATCCGCATGGGCAAAACCGGAAACCGAAGCTGCCAGCAGGGTGAACAGCGCTAAAGACTTTTTCATATATGTTCCTGTAACAATTCGTCGGCACTCACGCGCGAGGGTGGTGCTGTTGGTGTAGCTGCCGCAGGCGTTCCGTCGCGACATGGGTGTATATTTGCGTCGTTGAAAGATCGCTGTGTCCAAGCAACATCTGCACCACGCGTAAATCAGCGCCGTGGTTTAACAGATGCGTCGCGAAGGCGTGACGCAAAACGTGCGGCGACAGCTTCTCACTGTCAATACCCGCCAGTGTGGCGTAATGTTTAATGCGATGCCAGAACGTTTGTCGCGTCATCTGCTGCGCGCGCTGGCTCGGGAACAATACATCTATGGAGACGCCGTTCAGCAGCCACGGACGCCCGTGTTCCAGATACGTCTCCAGCCAGTAGACCGCCTCTTCACCCAGCGGCACCAGCCGTTCTTTGTTCCCTTTACCGATAACGCGCACCACGCCCTGACGCAGGCTGATATCGCTCATCGTCAGGCCCACCAGCTCGGAAACGCGCAAGCCCGTGGCATACAATAGTTCAAGCATGGCTTTATCGCGTAACTCCAGCGGAAGGTCAACTGCGGGCGACTGTAATAATCTCTCAACTTGTGCTTCGCTGAGATCTTTTGGCAGCCGCTGAGGCAATTTAGGCGATGCCAGCAGTGCGCTGGGGTCATCCGCGCGGATCTTCTCGCGGTACAGGTGCTGGAACAGGCGGCGCATGGCGCTCAGCAGACGCGCGGAGCTGGTGGCTTTGTACCCCCCTTCCATCCGCTCAGCCAGCAACCCTTGCAGGTCATCGCTTTGCGCGCTTTCAAGCGTCAGCCCCCGATGCGCCAGCCACTCGACCAGCAGCGTGAGATCCCGACGATAGGCGCTGAGCGTATTTTCAGCGAGGTTTTTCTCCAGCCACAGCGCGTCGAGAAACTGTTCGATGAGTGCGAGATCCTTTTCCACATCAGCCCCTTTGGTTCTGCAATCTGGCCATTATGCCTGATTGCCATCGGTTTCTGGTACACTACGCGCAAAGTCATAGCAAGAATTGAGATAGTTACGCGATGAATATTGGTCTGTTCTATGGTTCCAGCACCTGCTACACCGAAATGGCAGCGGAGAAAATTCGTGACATCATTGGCCCGGAACTGGTGACGTTGCATAACCTGAAAGATGACGCGGTTGCCTTGATGGAGCAGTACGATGTGCTGATTCTGGGTATCCCTACCTGGGACTTTGGTGAGATTCAGGAAGACTGGGAAGCCATCTGGGATCAGCTCGATTCAGTCAATTTTGAAGGCAAAATCATTGCGATGTACGGCATGGGCGACCAGCTGGGCTACGGGGAGTGGTTCCTCGACGCGCTCGGCATGCTGCATGACAAACTGGCGCCAAAGGGCGCGACGTTTATCGGCTACTGGCCTACGGAAGGCTATGAGTTCACCAGCCCAAAACCCGTCATTGCCGACGGCCAGCTGTTTGTCGGGCTCGCGCTGGATGAAACCAACCAGTACGATCTCAGCGACGAGCGCCTCCAGACCTGGTGCGAACAAATTCTGGGTGAGATGGCCGAGCAGTTTAGCTGATTTATTCCTGCGTCGGCTGTTGCACGATTAGCCGGCGCAGATCCCGCCACTCCGCGGGATCCATACTGTCTGCGGCCAGCCACAGGTGCTGGCGACGGTTGTCCTCGACCCGACGCAGCCGTAGCATCATCCCGGTATTGAGCATCCACGGCGTCCCTATCATTTCCCACTCTTTTCCCTGCCAGCGCAGGCGAGAATCCATCAGCAGCTTAATTTCACCCTGACGGGCGTTGATTCGACGCTGGCTGCGCACGCTATCAAACACTACAAACGACAGCAAAAGCAGCCACAGAGGGGTATAGCTTAGCGGCCACGGCACCAATAACACCATTGCCGCGACCAGACCGTGGAGCAGTAAGGACATCCACTGTGAGCGCCACGAGACGCGAAGATCAGATTGCCACAGGACCACGTTCCTGATTCCGTGTTTGAATTAATTGCACCATCCGTTGCAACTCGGTGTCGGCGGGCTTGCCGTGATTCATCAGCCAGTTGAATAAATCCGGATCGTCAGACTCAAGCAGACGGACAAACAGGCGCTTATCGTCATCGCTTAAGCTGTCGTACTCATACTCGAAGAAAGGCATGATGGAGATATCAAGTTCACGCATGCCGCGACGGCACGCCCAGTGAATACGGGCCTTGTTGTTAATATCCATGTTCTGTTTCCTGCATTACGTTTGGCACAGTCGGTATCCCGTTTGGTATTCATTATTGCTCTCCGGGAACACCTGCTAGTGTAACGTGTTTTTGACCGTTTCTTTACTGGAATATTGCGAACCTCGAGCAGGCTCCCTGAATAATCCTTATAAAGACAGCGGATTACACTATTTTGCGTAGCGCCACGCATAACCGCGTAATGGCACGAATGGCCTGCTGAAAGCGCTTGCATTGAATACAGTCTCTTTTACCATTAGGTATTATCAAAGCGTTAAGCAATTCAGGACATCACTATGGCATTTACACCATTTTCTCCTCGCCAGCCCGCCGCCTCTGCGCGTCTACCGCTGACGCTGATTACTCTTGATGACTGGGCACTGGCGACACTGACCGGTGCGGACAGCGAAAAATACCTGCAAGGCCAGGTCACGGCGGACGTGGCGCAGTTGACTGAGCACCAGCATCTGCTGGCCGCGCATTGCGATCCAAAAGGCAAAATGTGGAGCAACCTGCGTCTGTTCCGCCGTCAGGACGGATTCGCCTTTATTGAGCGCCGCAGCCTGCGTGACGCCCAGCTTAAAGAGCTAAAAAAATACGCGGTCTTTTCTAAAGTCACCATCGCCCCGGACGATGAACACGTTCTGCTGGGGGTCGCGGGTTTCCAGGCGCGTGCAGCGCTGAAAAACCTGTTTGCCGAGCTACCGGATGCTGAAAAACAGGTGGTCAGCGAGGGAGCGACCTCCATTCTGTGGTTCGAGCACCCGACGGAGCGCTTCCTGCTGGTAACCGACGAAGCAACGGCGGAACGCGTCACTGACGCCCTGCGCGGTGAGGCACAGCTCAACAACAGCCAGCAGTGGCTGGCGCTGAACATCGAAGCGGGCCTGCCGGTCATTGACGCGGCAAACAGCGCGCAGTTTATCCCGCAGGCGACAAACATCCAGGCGCTGGGTGGTATCAGCTTTAAGAAGGGCTGCTACACCGGTCAGGAAATGGTGGCGCGTGCGAAATTCCGCGGCGCGAACAAACGCGCCCTGTGGACGCTGGCTGGTCACGCCAGCCGTGTGCCGGAAGCGGGTGAAGATCTTGAAATGAAGATGGGCGAAAACTGGCGCCGTACCGGCACCGTGTTAGCCGCCGTCCAGCTCGATGATGGCCGCCTGCTGGTGCAGGTTGTCATGAATAATGATATGGAGCCCGACAGCGTGTTCCGCGTGCGTGATGATGCAAACACGCTCAGCATTGAGCCGCTGCCGTATTCACTGGAAGATTGATGCTGTATCGCCCGGTGTTGATATTCACCCTCTCCCTGTGGGAGAGGGTCGGGGTGAGGGCATCAGACCGCACCTTACAAAAAAACTACACCTGCCCAACATACAGATAAATTGCCAGGAAGTGACACACGCTGCCGCCCAGCACAAAGCCGTGCCAGATGGCATGGTTGTACGGAATACGCTTGCAGACGTAGAAAATCACGCCCAGCGAGTAGACCACACCGCCCACCGCCAGAAGCGTCACGCCCCCCACCGCCAGCTTAATGGCTAACTGATACACCACAATCAGCGACAGCCAGCCCATTGTCAGATAGGTAACCAGCGACAACACTTTAAACCGGTGCGCAATGGTCAGCTTAAACAAGATCCCCAGCAGCGCCAGGCTCCAGATCACAATCATCAGGCCACGCGACAGCGGTGAGTTGAGCCCCACCAGCAAAAACGGCGTATAGGTACCCGCAATAAGAAGATAGATAGCGCAGTGGTCAAATTTCTTGAGCCATATCTTCGCCCGTTGATGCGGAATCGCGTGATACAGCGTTGAGGCAAGGAAAAGCAGGATCATACTCCCGCCATACAGGCTGTAGCTGGTAATGGCCATCGCGCTGGCGTTGGTATCCACTGCCTGTACCAGCAATAACACTAAGCCGACAATCCCAAAAACCAGGCCAATGCCATGGCTTATACTGTTGGCTACTTCCTCAGCCAGCGAATATCCCTGTGCGATTAATGGTCTGCTCACCATACTTAACTCCGGGAAAACAAAAGATGATTATTCATCGCCAGTCTATGCTAACTGAGAATGATTCCAGTGAACACCTGTTAGCTAAAATAAATCCATAATCAAGATTTATTCTTATAAATCAGTACAATGCAAAAGCAATCCACCGCACAGGTGTAAATGATTTTATTAACACCTGAGTAATCAAGGAGATAAATCCGTCTCCCGCCCTTCGTCATCATGGTATGCTTCAGGAATAGTGTCCGACAGCGAGTTTAGCCATTGTGAGTATGTTCAGCCATTCCGCCATTGCCAGCCTCAACAATCTGGAAATGATGGTCTACAACTATGTCATTAAGAACCGCGATAAAGTGATGTACATGACCATCCGCGAGCTGGCGGATGCTGCTGGGGTCTCCACTACCACTATCCTGCGCTTCTGCCGCAAGCTCAACTGTGATGGTTACTCGGAATTTCGGGTGCGCTTTAAACTCTATCTGGAGCAGAACGAGCCGCAGCAGGCGAATTTTGGTGCCAGTGAAATTATCAGCTTCTTTAAAAGCGTAAATAACGAAGAGTTTGATGCGCTATTAGATAAAGCCGTCGATATTATTTTATCATCTGAACGAATTATTTTTGTCGGTGCGGGCACCTCCGGATCGCTGGCAAAATATGGCGCACGTTTCTTTTCAAATATCGGCAAATTCAGTAACCATATCGACGATCCTTATTTCCCGGTCACTAACGACATGGCTAAAAATGCGCTGGCCATTGTACTCTCCGTCTCCGGCGAAACCGAGGAGATCCTGCGCTTCGCCAGCCAGTTCAGCCTGCACCACTGCAAGGTGCTCTCCGTCACCAGCCATGAACATTCTCGTCTCGCAAAGCTGGCGGACTTTAACCTCTCCTGGCATGTCCCGCAAACGCGTATTGGCGGCGTTTACGATATCACCACGCAAATTCCCGTCATCTATATTCTGGAATCATTAGGCCGAAAACTGGCGAAGAAATTAACAGAATAAAACATCCTGTTTTTTTGATGTGACAAATTACAATTTCCACAAATTGTTATATCGTGACATTTAATTCCGCTTTGCTAGACTCGAAATCAATAAGTCCTGAATTGAGAATAGCAAAGATGAAAAAACTCACCTTACCGAAAGATTTTTTATGGGGCGGCGCGGTGGCGGCGCACCAGGTTGAAGGCGGCTGGAACAAAGGCGGCAAAGGGCCAAGCATCTGCGACGTGCTCACCGGCGGCGCACACGGCGTTCCGCGTGAAATCACGCAGGAAGTGATTGAAGGCAAATATTACCCGAACCACGAAGCCGTCGACTTCTATGGCCATTACAAAGAAGATATTAAGCTGTTTGCCGAGATGGGCTTCAAATGTTTCCGTACCTCCATCGCCTGGACGCGCATCTTCCCGAAAGGCGACGAAACTCAGCCAAACGAAGAGGGGCTGAAGTTTTACGACGACATGTTCGATGAACTGCTGAAGTACAACATCGAGCCGGTGATCACCCTCTCCCACTTTGAAATGCCGCTGCATCTCGTTCAGGAATATGGCGGATGGACCAACCGTAAAGTGGTCGATTTCTTTGTGCGCTTCTCGGAAGTGGTATTTGAGCGCTACAAAAATAAGGTCAAATACTGGATGACCTTCAACGAAATCAACAACCAGCGCAACTGGCGTGCGCCGCTGTTCGGCTACTGCTGCTCTGGCGTGGTCTATACCGAGCACGACAACCCGGAAGAGACCATGTACCAGGTGCTGCACCACCAGTTCGTGGCCAGCGCGCTGGCGGTGAAAGCCGCACGCCGCATTAACCCGGAGATGAAAGTCGGCTGCATGCTGGCGATGGTGGCGCTCTATCCTTACTCCTGCAAGCCAGAGGACGTCATGTTTGCTCAGGAATCCATGCGCGAGCGCTACGTCTTTACCGACGTGCAGCTGCGCGGCTACTACCCGTCTTACGTGCTGAACGAGTGGGAGCGCCGTGGGTTCTCCATCAGGATGGAAGCGGGCGACGAGCAGATCCTGCGTGAGGGCACGTGCGACTACTTAGGTTTCAGCTACTACATGACCAACGCGGTCAAAGCGGAAGGCGGCACCGGTGACGCCATTTCCGGCTTCGAGGGCAGCGTGCCGAACCCACACGTCAAGGCGTCCGACTGGGGCTGGCAGATTGATCCGGTAGGCCTGCGCTATTCGCTGTGCGAACTGTACGAACGTTATCAGAAGCCGCTGTTTATCGTCGAAAATGGTTTCGGCGCCTACGACAAAGTGGAAGAGGACGGCAGCATCAACGATGACTACCGCATCGACTACCTGCGCGCCCACGTGGAAGAGATGATGAAGGCCGTGACCTGGGACGGCGTGGATCTGATGGGCTATACCCCGTGGGGCTGCATCGACTGCGTCTCCTTCACCACCGGCCAGTACAGCAAGCGCTACGGCTTTATCTACGTCAACAAGCACGACGACGGCACCGGCGACATGTCCCGCTCCCGTAAGAAAAGCTTTGAGTGGTACAAAACCGTGATTGCCAGCAACGGCGAAACGCTGTAACGGCTCGCCCTCTCTGCAAGCGGAGAGGGCAAACCGCTTATCTTCCAGACACTTCTTTACAGCTTTTGCGTTGCCAAAATATGTTCGCCCGATAATATAGGCGTCCTGAATATTTGAGGCGAACATGATCAAGCGACAACGCAACGCTATCCTGCTTGTAGCCCTGGCCTGCCTGGTGGTGCTGATATGCACCGCCCAGCGGATGGCCGGGATGCACGCGCTTGTCATGAACGTCACCGCCACGAGCCAGTCTGTCCAGCAGGGGCAGGAGAGTACCGACGCACCGGTAACCCCGTGTGAGCTTAGCGCCAAGTCGCTGATGTCGGTCCCGCCTGTTTTGTTTGAAGGCGCCCTGATTGCCGTCACCCTGCTGCTGGCGTTGCTGGCAGCCAGCCCGCCGCGCCGCGAACGGCAGTGGCCTCCCCGCGTTATCTCCCCGCCCCGGTTAAGGGTGCATCTGCGATTATGCGTCTTCCGTGAATGAGCCTTCGCCTGTTACTTCAGGTTAATTCATCATTTACGGAGATAATTTATGTTTACTGTATTCAGGCGACTGCTGGTCTGCCTGCTTTGGCTATGGCTGCCCCTCAGCCAGGCTGCCGACAGCGGCTGGCTGCGCGCCGCCGATAATCAGCACGCCAGCGTCAGGCTGCGTGCGCAACCCGAAAGCACTGGCGAAACCCGCCTGCTGCTGGACGTCGCCCTGCAAAAAGGCTGGAAAACCTACTGGCGCTCGCCGGGCGAAGGGGGCGTCGCACCCACGATTAAATGGCATCAGCCCGTCGAGGCGAAATGGCGCTGGCCTGTGCCGCAGCGTTTCGACGTCGCGGGTATCACCACGCAGGGCTATCACGGCGATGTCAGCTTTCCCATCACCCTGCGGGGCGACGTCCCGAAGATCCTGAGCGGCGTGCTTACGCTCTCCACCTGTAGCAACGTCTGTATTCTTACCGACTACCCGTTTTCACTGAACATGACCGCATCCGCAGGCGCCGGTTTTGATTACGATTTCAGTCGGGCCATGGGCACCCTTCCGCTCAGCGGCGGGTTGACCTCAACGCTTAACGCCACCTATGCCCCCGGCAAGCTGACCGTAACGGCGCAGCGTGACGCAGGCTGGCAGGCGCCGTCCCTGTTTATCGACGGTATGGATGATGTTGATTTCGGCAAACCGGCCCTCACCGTGCGCGGTGATTCGCTGGTCGCCACCGTGCCCGTGACGGACAGCTGGGGCGAGGCCGCGCCCAACCTCAGCGGCAAAACCCTGTCGCTGGTTCTGGCCGATAGCGGGCAGGCGCAGGAGTCCAGCCTGAGCATTCAGCCGGGGAACGCCGCGCCGACGCTCTCGTTAGGCTGGGTGCTGCTGATGGCGCTGGCGGGCGGTCTGATCCTTAACGTCATGCCCTGCGTACTGCCCGTGCTGGCCATGAAGCTGGGCACGCTGATGCAAACCGAACGGCAGGCGCGGGGTCAGGTACGCCGACAGTTTCTTGCGTCGGTAGCCGGGATCGGGATCTCGTTCCTCGCGCTGGCGCTGATGATGACGGTTTTACGCTTAGGCAATCAGGCGCTCGGCTGGGGGATCCAGTTCCAGAACCCGTGGTTTATTGGTGCGATGGCGATGGTGATGGTGCTTTTCAGCGCCAGCCTGCTGGGGTTGCTTGAAATCCGTCTCCCTTCCGGCGCCAGCACCTTCCTCGCCACGCGCGGCGGTAACGGGCTTGCGGGTCATTTCTGGCAAGGCGCGTTTGCCACGCTGCTGGCGACACCCTGCACCGCGCCGTTCCTGGGTACGGCGGTCTCGGTCGCGCTGGCGGCGCCGCTTCCCCTGCTGTGGGGGATCTTCCTGGCGATGGGTATCGGCATGAGCCTGCCGTGGCTGCTGGTGGCGGCCTGGCCGGGGCTGGCCCAGCGGTTGCCGCGTCCGGGACGCTGGATGAACGTCGTACGCGTAGTGCTGGGGATAATGATGCTCGGCTCATCGCTGTGGCTGCTGAGCCTGCTGACGGTGCACATTGGCAGCCTGCCCGTCATCACGCTGGGCGTGCTCCTGATCCTTACGCTGCTGCTGGTCACCGCCTGGCGCTACCGCTGGCAAACGGCACTGCGCGCCGGGGTATTAGCTGTAGTGGTGGCCGGAGCAGTCGCGTTTGTATCCGGCTCCGGCGGCGAGGGTTCCCGCCGCGATCGTATCCACTGGCAACCGCTCAGCGAGCAGGCCATTGCCCGCGCGCTGGCGGAGAACAAACGGGTGTTCGTCGACGTGACCGCCGACTGGTGCGTGACCTGTAAAGCCAATAAATACAACGTGCTGCTGCGCGGCGACGTGCAGGATGCGCTCTCCGCCCCGGACGTTGTCGCCCTGCGCGGCGACTGGAGCCGCCCCTCAGATACCATCAGCCAGTTCTTAACCACGCGCGGCAGCGCCGCCGTGCCGTTTAACCAGATCTACGGACCGGGATTACCGCAGGGCCACGTGCTGCCTGCGTTGTTAAGCCGCGAAGCGGTGCTGAGCACCCTGTCCGATGCAAAAGGAAAATAACATGAGAGCCTTGATAGCCTTACTTCTGCTGTCGTTATCAACGTTCGGTTTCGCCGCACCGTCAGATGACGCTTCCAGCGACCAGCTGGCAAAACTGCTGTTTAACGACCCCAACAGCCCGCGAACCGGCGCGGCATCGCCGAAGCTGACCATCGTCTCCTTCACGGACTACAACTGCCCGTATTGCAAGCAGTTCGACCCAATGCTTGAGAAAATTGTGCAGGAAAATCCCGACGTGCAGCTCATCGTCAAACTGCTGCCGTTTAAGGGACAAAGCTCGGTAAATGCCGCGAAAGCGGCGCTCTCGACGTGGCAGCAGGCGCCGGATAAATTCTGGGCGCTGCACCAGCGGCTGATGATGAAAAAGGGCTATCACGATGACGCCAGCATCGCCGCCGCAAAGGTCAAGACCGGAACGGACAGCATTAAAACGGATGATAAAACCATGGACAGCTTAAAGATGAACCTCATCCTGGCGCAGGTGCTGAATATTCAGGGTACCCCGGCGACCATTATCGGCGACCAGATGGTGGCGGGCGCCATTCCGTATGACGACCTGGAGGGGCTGGTCAAAGAACAGCTGGCAAACGTCCGTGGCAAGTAAGCTTCCGCGCCTGCTGCGCGAACTGGGCGTGTGGCTGCTGATTGGCATAGCCGTGAGCCTGGCGGTGGACTATTTCCGCCAGCCCGCGCTGCCGCAGAATTTCTCCGCGACGGCACTGCACACCCTCGACGGTCAGCCCGTCGATCTTATCGCCATGAGTAAGGAGCGACCGCTGCTGGTCTACGTCTGGGCGACATGGTGCGGCGTTTGCCGCTACACCACGCCGTCGGTGGCGGCGCTTGCCGCGGACGGGGGTAACGTGATGTCGGTTGCGCTGCGCTCGGGCGATAACGCGACGCTCGAAACATGGATGAGGAAGAAGAAGGCGATGATGCCCACGGTCAACGACGCCAGCGGAGAACTGGCGCGTGAGTGGGACGTTAAGGTGACGCCAACGCTGGTGGTGATCTCTCACGGTGAGGTGAAGTCGATCACCACCGGCTGGACCAGCGGCTGGGGAATGCGCCTGCGGCTGTGGCTGGCGTCGTAGCGTTACTTCCCGCCAGCCAGCTCCAGGAAGCTACCGGTAACATAGGAGGCTTTGTCGCTCAGCAGCCAGGCAATGGCCTGGGCGACCTCCTCCGGCTGACCGCCACGCTGCATCGGTAACATCGACTTCACCCGATCCACACGCCCCGGCTCGCCGCCGGAGGCGTGAATATCGGTATAAATCAGGCCTGGCCGCACGCAGTTAACGCGAATGCCCTGTGCCGCCACCTCCAGCGCGAGGCCGGTAGTCAGGGAATCCACCGCCCCTTTTGAGGCGGCATAATCCACATATTCCCCCGGCGCGCCCAGCCGTGACGCCGCCGAGGAGACATTCACAATCGCGCCGCCCTTGCCGCCGTGTTTATGCGACATGCGCTTAACCGCTTCACGGCAGCAGAGAAAATAGCCGGTGACGTTGGTAGCCAGCACGCGGTTAATACGTTCAGCGGAGAGGTGTTCGATGGTGGATTGTTCAAACAAAATCCCGGCGTTGTTCACCAGCGCGGCGAGCGGCTCACCTTCGCGATCGATGCTGGCGAACATCGCCATCACCTGCGCCTCATCGCTGATGTCCGCGCGCACGGCAAAGGCTTTACCGCCCGCGTCCACGATCTGATTAATGACCTCTGTCGCGGCTTTGATGTTGTGATGAAAATTCACCGCAACGGTGTAGCCTTCGCTTGCCAGCTGTAGCGCGGTGGCTTTACCAATACCCCGGCTGGCGCCGGTGACCAGTGCAATTGCCATTCTTTTCTCCCAATAAAAAAGCCGGGTAGCGGCTTCGCTTTACCCGGCCTACGTTACTACAGGAACAACGTTACTGGTATTCGCTCATCGGTACGCAGGAGCAGAACAGGTTACGGTCGCCGTAAACATCATCAAGACGTTTCACGGTTGGCCAGTATTTGTTTGCCACACCTGCCGGGAAGACAGCCAGCTCGCGGGTATAACCGTGGTTCCACTCTGCTACCAGTTCGTTCTGGGTATGCGGCGCGTTAACCAGCGGGTTATCTTCCAGCGTCCACTCCCCGCCTTTCACGCGGTCGATTTCGCTGCGGATCGCCAGCATGGCGTTGATAAAGCGATCCAGTTCCACCTTGCTTTCAGACTCGGTCGGCTCAACCATCAGCGTTCCCGCAACCGGGAAGGACATGGTTGGCGCGTGGAATCCGTAGTCGATCAGGCGCTTGGCAATATCCAGCTCGCTGATGCCCGTCTCTTCTTTCAGAGGACGAATATCGAGGATGCATTCGTGCGCCACGCGACCGTCGCGGCCGGTATAGAGCACCGGATAGGCGTCCTTCAGACGCGTTGCGATGTAGTTGGCGTTAAGGATCGCTACCTGGCTGGCCTGCTTCAGCCCTTCCGCGCCCATCATGCGGATATACATCCAGCTGATTGGCAGGATAGAGGCGCTGCCGAACGGTGCCGCGGAGACCGCGCCCTGACGGGTCAGCATGCCTTCAATCTGCACCACGCTGTGGCCTGGGACAAACGGCGCCAGGTGCGCCTTCACGCCGATAGGACCCATGCCCGGGCCGCCACCGCCGTGCGGAATGCAGAACGTTTTATGCAGGTTCAGGTGCGACACGTCCGCGCCAATAAAGCCCGGAGAGGTGATGCCCACCTGGGCGTTCATGTTTGCGCCGTCGAGGTAAACCTGGCCGCCGAACTGATGCACCACTTCACACACTTCACGGATAGTTTCTTCGTACACGCCGTGGGTGGACGGGTAGGTCACCATGATGCAGGAGAGTTTGTCGCCCGCCTGCTCGGCTTTGGCGCGCAGGTCGGCCAGATCGATGTTGCCGTTTTTGTCGCACGCCACAACCACCACTTCCATTCCTGCCATCTGGGCAGAAGCCGGGTTGGTACCGTGGGCGGAGCTTGGGATCAGGCAGATATCACGGTGGCCTTCATTGCGGCTTTCGTGATAGTGACGGATCGCCAGCAGACCAGCGTATTCACCCTGCGCGCCGGAGTTCGGCTGCATGCAGAGCGCGTCGTACCCGGTCAGCTTCACCAGCCAGTCGGAGAGCTGGTTGATCATCATGTGATAACCTTCCGCCTGCTCAGCCGGGCAGAACGGGTGCAGCTCAGAGAATTCAGGCCAGGTAATTGGGATCATCTCAGCCGCGGCGTTCAGCTTCATGGTGCAGGAGCCCAGCGGGATCATCGCCTGGTTCAGCGCCAGATCTTTACGTTCCAGCGAGTGCATGTAACGCATCATCTCGGTTTCGCTGTGATAGCGGTTGAACACCGGATGAGTCAGGATCGCGTCGTCGCGCAGCATGCTTTCCTGAATGGAGCGGCTGTCGAGCGCAACCTCTTTGTCGAGCGTATCAACGTCCAGACCGTGTGCGTCACCCAGCAATACGTTGAACAGGGTCAGGATATCGTCACGGGTGGTGCTTTCGTCCAACGTAATGCCGACCGCATTGTGAATGTCGCTGCGCAGGTTGATTTGCGCTGCCTCGGCGCGCGCCAGCACGGCCGCTTTGTCTGCCACCTCGACGCACAGGGTGTCGAAATAGTGTTCATGACGCAGTCTGAGATCTTTCTGTTGCAGACCGCAGGCCAGGATATCGGCCAGACGGTGGATGCGGCTGGCAATACGCTTCAGGCCTGCCGGACCGTGGAACACCGCGTACAGGCTGGCAATGTTAGCCAGCAGCACCTGCGAGGTACAGATGTTGGAGTTCGCTTTCTCGCGGCGGATATGCTGCTCGCGGGTCTGCATCGCCATGCGCAGCGCGGTGTTACCGGCGGCATCTTTCGATACGCCGATAATACGGCCTGGCATGGAACGTTTAAATTCATCTTTCGCGCCAAAGAACGCCGCGTGCGGGCCGCCGTAGCCCATCGGCACGCCGAAACGCTGGGCTGAGCCGAAGACAATATCCGCGCCCTGTTTACCTGGCGCCGTCAGCAGCACCAGTGCCATAAAATCAGCGGCGACGCTAATAATAACCTTACGGGATTTCAGCTCGGCGATCAGTGCGCCGTAGTCGTGTACTTCCCCGGTGGTGCCCACCTGCTGCAACAGCACGCCGAAGACGTCCTGGTGATCCAGCACTTTTTCAGCGTCGTCGACAATCACCTCAAAGCCGAAGGTTTCCGCACGGGTGCGCACCACGTCCAGCGTCTGGGGATGCACGTCCGCCGCGACGAAGAAACGGTTGGCGTTTTTCAGTTTGCTCACGCGCTTCGCCATCGCCATCGCTTCGGCGGCGGCGGTGGCTTCATCCAGCAGCGAGGCAGAGGCGATATCCATACCGGTCAGATCCAGCGTCACCTGCTGGAAGTTCAGCAGCGCTTCCAGACGGCCCTGGGAGACTTCTGGCTGATATGGGGTATAAGCGGTGTACCAGCCCGGGTTTTCCAGCATGTTACGCAGGATCACCGGCGGTAACTGCACGTTGGTGTAGCCCATGCCAATGTAAGACTTATAGCGCTTGTTAAGGCTGGCGATGGCCTTAAGCTCCGCCAGCGCGGCGAACTCCGTCGTGGACTCGCCTACCTGCGGCGGCGTGGCAAGCTGGATGTCCTTTGGCACGATCTGGCCGATCAGTGCGTTTAATGAATCCGCGCCAACTGTCTTCAGCATCTCCTGCTGTTGCTGAGCATCCGGCCCAATGTGACGTTCAATGAAGGCGCCACGGTTTTCAAGCTGGCTTAAAGTCTGTGTCATGAGCGATGGTTCCTGAAACGTGCAGTGAATTTAAGTTCCCTCTCCCTTTGGGAGAGGGTTAGGGTGAGGGGAAGATTAGCACCCTCACCCCTGCCCTCTCCCAAAGGGAGAGGGGGATTACTGATTACTCGTCTTCTAACAGTGCTTCGTACGCGGTCGCATCCAGCAGCGCGGCAACCTGCGCTTCGTCGCTGGCTTTGATCTTGAAGATCCAGCCGCCTTCATACGGTTCGCTGTTCACCAGCTCCGGGGAGTCGCTGAGCGCGTCGTTCACGGCAACAATTTCACCGCTTACCGGGGCGTAGATGTCAGAGGCCGCTTTAACGGATTCCGCCACCGCACAGTCATCGCCTGCGCTCACGGTTGCGCCCACTTCCGGCAGGTCAACAAACACCATGTCGCCCAGCAGCTCCTGCGCGTGCTCGGTGATCCCAACGGTGTAAGTGCCGTCCGCCTCTTTGCGCAGCCACTCGTGTTCTTTGCTGTATTTCAGTTCTGCTGGCACATTGCTCATTGAAGTTCTCCTGATAAAAATAGTTAGGCGACCGGCTTACCGGCGCGAACAAAAATCGGTTTGGTCACGTTGACCGGCATTTCGCGGTTGCGGATCTGCACCACCGCCGTTTCGCCAATCCCCGCCGGCACGCGTGCCAGGGCAATACTGTAGCCGAGCGTCGGGGAGAACGTTCCGCTGGTGATCACGCCTTCGCGATGATTGCCATCGGCATCGGTGAAGCGCACCGGCAGCTCGCCGCGCAGCACGCCTTTTTCTTTCATCACCAGGCCTACCAGCTGTTCAGTGCCCTTCTCGCGCTGCATCTCCAGCGCTTCACGACCAATAAAATCACGGTCAGCCGGTTCCCATGCGATGGTCCAGCCCATGTTGGCGGCCAGCGGAGAGACGCCTTCGTCCATCTCCTGACCGTAGAGGTTCATCCCCGCTTCCAGACGCAGCGTATCGCGCGCGCCCAGGCCCGCAGGCTTCACACCTGCCTCCACCAGCGCACGCCAGAAATCAGCGGCCTTCTCGTTTGGCATGGCAATTTCATAGCCCGCTTCACCGGTGTAGCCGGTGGTGGCGATAAACAGATCCCCCGCCTGCACGCCGAAGAATGGCTTCATGCCTTCGGTGGCTTTGCGCTGCTCGTCGCTAAACAGAGACGCGGCTTTCGCCTGGGCGTTTGGCCCCTGTACGGCAATCAGCGACAGATCGTCACGGACAGTGATGTCAATGGCGTAAGGTTCAGCGTGTTGGGAAATCCAGGAGAGGTCTTTTTCGCGGGTGGCGGAGTTTACAACGAGGCGGAAGAAATCTTCGGTGAAGTAGTAGACGATGAGGTCGTCAATCACGCCGCCAGAGGCATTGAGCATACCGGTATAGAGCGCTTTGCCCGGCGTCTTCAGTTTGGCGACGTCGTTTGCCAGCAGATAACGCAAAAACTCCCGGGTGCGGCTACCGCGCAGGTCGACAATCGTCATATGAGACACGTCGAACATACCGGCATCGGTGCGCACCGCGTGGTGCTCATCAATCTGCGAGCCGTAGTGCAGCGGCATCATCCAGCCGTGGAAGTCCACCATGCGGGCACCGCATAACACGTGCTGTTCGTACAAAGGAGTCTGTTGAGCCATCTTTTCCTCGTTGAAAAATTCACCGTGAAACCCGGTGTCGGCCTCGCGATCGGGGGCCGACGCAAACGTTCTCTTTTACCTGAACTTACCACCGAAACCGGCGGTTAACCATAAGGTAAAACGGGTCATCACATTAGCTTATGACCAAAAATCGCTGAAAAGCCTACAGAGTTATTCACTGGGAAAATGCGATTAAACCCGCATAAAATTAACAATGATCTAACAGGATTTAGCAGATGCTGATATTTCATGCGGAAAAATGGGCCGAATTTCCGTAACATAAAAATAGTAAGATTAGATTTTCTAATGCGAAAAATGACGTGAAATTAGATTATTTCAAACGAGGGAATTTCCCCGGCGCGCAGGCCGGGAAAATAAAGTGTGACGGGGATCGAGATTAACGTAACCAGTCGGGAAGATCGTTGAGGCCCATTGCCTGACGAAGAAGCTGCGGTTTTACGCCGGGAAGGGTGTCGGCCAGTTTGAGGCCAATATCGCGCAGCAGTTTTTTCGCCGGGTTCGCTCCGGCAAACAGCTCGCGGAAGCCCTGCATACCCGCCAGCATCATAGCCGCACTGTGTTTGCGGCTGCGCTCGTAGCGACGCAGATACAGATGCTGACCAATATCTTTGCCTTCCCGATGCAGGCGACGCAGCTCTTCAACCAGCTCAGCCGCGTCCATAAAGCCGAGGTTCACTCCCTGCCCGGCCAGCGGATGAATGGTATGCGCCGCATCCCCCACCAGCGCCAGACGGTGCGCGGCAAACTGACGCGCGTAGCGACCGGTTAACGGAAACGTCTGGCGTTCGCTTTCAAGCCCGCACAGGCCCAGACGGTTATCAAACGCCACGCATAGCGCCTGACTGAAGGCATCCGGCGTCGTCTCCTGCATCTGCTGCGCTTTCTCCGGCTCTAAGGACCAGACGATGGAGCAGAGATGCGGATCGGCAAGCGGCAGGAAGGCCAGAATGCCGTCATTATGGAAAATCTGGCGCGCCACGCCGCCGTGCGGCTCTTCGGTGCGGATTGTGGCCACCAACGCGTGATGACGGTAATCCCAGAAGGTCAGCGGAATATCCGCTTTGTTACGGAGCCAGGAATTAGCGCCGTCGGCACCCACTACCAGACGCGCAGTCAGCATATCGCCACTTTCAAGAGTGATAAACGCGTCGTTTTCGCCCCACGCCACCTGATGAAGTTTCGCCGGTGCGATCAGCGTGACGTCGCTGCACTGCTGCGCTTTCTGCCACAGCGCGTGGTGGATCACCGCGTTTTCAACGATATGTCCAAGGTGGCTGTAACCCATGCTTTCATCGTCAAACGCGATACGGCCAAAGCTGTCTTTGTCCCACACTTCCATCCCGTGATAGCAACTGGCACGGAGCGCCACGATTTCAGACCAGACGCCAAGGTGCGTCAGTAGCTTTTCGCTGGCGGCATTGATCGCCGAGACGCGAAGCTCTGGCGGTGCATCCTGCGCCACAGGCTGCGGCGCTTTTTGCTCAAGCACGGCCACGCGCAGGCCGCTGCCCTGTAAACCACAAGCCAGCGCCAGTCCTACCATTCCGCCGCCCACAATGGCGACATCAACATTTTGCACGGTCAATACTCCTTAACGCGCGACCCAACCCAGGGTCCGCTGCGCCAGCACGTCACGTGCCGGAATGAACAGTTCCATCGCCATAAGCCCAAGGTTGCGACCCGCAACCAGCGGTGCCCAGCGATTGGCAAACAGGTGGACTAAACCGTCGGTGACGCCAATGGTCGCCGCTTTGTCCGCCTGGCGTCGTTTCTGGTAATGGCTCAGCACTGAGTATGCGCCACAATCCTGTTGTTCGCTCCACGTTCGGGCCAGGAGCTCGGCCAGGCTCATCACGTCACGGAGGCCAAGGTTGAAGCCTTGCCCGGCGATGGGGTGTAGCGTCTGCGCGGCGTTGCCGACCAGGGCGACGCGATGGGAGACAGTCTGCGATGCGGTCGTCAGCGCAAGCGGATAGGCCACGCGTTTTCCGGCGTGGGTGATGCGCCCAAGCCGCCAGCCGAAGGCCTTTTGCAGCTCGGAACAAAAACGTTCGTCGGACCAGGAGAGAACCTCATCGGCCCGATCCTGCGCATGGCACCATACCAGCGAGCAGCGCCCGTTCGACATCGGCAGCATGGCCAGCGGGCCGTGCTCCGTGAAGCGCTCAAATGCCCTGCCGTTATGCGCGCCAGCCGTAGAGACATTAGCGATGACCGCCGCCTGTCCATAGGGTTCAGAGCGCCATTCGACGCCGCACTGCGTGGCGATCGCGGAGCGTGAACCATCTGCCGCCACCAGCAGTTGCCCCTCCAGCGTGGTGCCGTTGTCCAGCGTCACGCTGACGGCCTCGTCACGGCGGCTGAAGCTGGCGACGCGCGCCGGACAGTGCAGCGTGACGCCAGGGGCATCCTGTAACAGACGGAACAGCCGCAGCCCCACGTCATGCAGCTCGACGACCTGCCCCAGTGCCTCAATTCGGTAATCGTGGGCATCCAGCGTCACAAACCCGGCGTGGCCGCGATCGCTGACGTGAACGGTGCCGATGGCCGTCGCGCAGTCCGCTATCGCCTGCCAGATGCCAATGCGCGCAAGCTGCTGGCAGGTTCCCTGGGCCAGCGCGATGGCGCGGGCATCGAAGCCGGGATGATCGGCCGCCTGCGGCGCAACCGCCTCAACAAGATGCACCGGAAGCTGGCCTTTGGTTAACTGCGAAATGGCCAGCGCCAGAGTAGCGCCGGTCATGCCTCCGCCAACGATGATCACGCTCATACGCGTGCCGCCGCCATCAGCGCCTCGATGTCGTCGGCTTTTTTCACCACGGTCGCGGTCAGGTTTTCGTTACCGGTTTCGGTGATGACGATGTCATCTTCAATGCGAATGCCGATCCCGCGGTACTGTTCTGGCACGTCGGCATCCGGCGCGATGTACAGCCCAGGCTCAACGGTCAGCACCATGCCTGGCTCCAGCACGCGCGAACGTTCCGGACCGTATGCCCCGACGTCATGCACATCCAGCCCCAGCCAGTGGCTCAGGCCGTGCATAAAGTACGGACGATGGGCGTTTTCGGTTATAAGGGTGTCCACATCGCCTTTCAAAATGCCGAGCTTCACCAGCCCGGTAATCATGATGCGCACCACCTCGCCCGTAACCTCCTGGATGGAGGTGCCAGGGCGGAACAGCGTCAGCGCGGTCTCCAGAGACTCAAGCACGATGTCATAGATTTCACGCTGCGCGGTGGTGAATTTACCGTTCACCGGGAAGGTACGGGTGATGTCGCCCGCGTAACCCTGATATTCACAGCCCGCGTCAATCAGCACCAGATCGCCGTCGCGCAGTTCACTTTCGTTTTCGGTGTAGTGCAGAATGCAGCCGTTTTCACCGCCGCCTACGATGGTGTTATAGGACGGGAAGCGCGCGCCGTGACGGTTAAATTCATGGTGAATTTCGCCTTCAAGCTGGTACTCGAACATACCGGGACGGCACTTTTCCATGGCGCGGGTATGCGCCAGGGCGCTGATTTCGCCCGCGCGGCGCATCACGTTCAGCTCTTCTTCAGACTTAAACAGGCGCATCTCATGCACCATCGGACGCCAGTCCGTCAGCGTGGCAGGTGCGGACAGGTTCTGGCGCGAGCCTTTACGCAGCTTATCCAGCGCGGTGAAGACAATGTCATCCGCATACGCGTATTCGCCCTGCGCGTGATAGAGCACGTCCAGGCCGTTCAGCAGTTGGTAAAGCTGCTGGTTGATTTCGCTGTAGGCCAGCGCACGGTCCACGCCCAGTTTTTCCGGCGCCGCCTCCTGCCCTAAGCGGCGGCCAAACCAGATTTCCGCGGTCAGATCGCGCACGCGGTTAAAAATCACGCTGTGGTTGTGGGTGTCATTGCTTTTAATCAGCACCAGTACCGCTTCCGGCTCGTTAAACCCGGTGAAGTACCAGAAATCACTGCTCTGGCGATAGGGGTATTCGCTGTCGGCGCTGCGCGTCACTTCCGGCGCGGCGAAAATCAGGGCAGCGCTTCCCGGCTGCATTTTTGCCAGCAGCGCCTGACGACGGCGAGAATACTCTTGACTGGAGATAACCATGACACCCTCCTGTGCGTTATTTTTCTTAGTGTAATGTTGGCTTGCGAACTTCCGGCGCGGTCGGCTGCGAGCGCGTAAAGTTGTCGTGGCACAGCAGAGACGCCACGCGCACGTACTCGATAATCTCTTCGAGAGACATTTCCAGCTCTTCCTGGTCTTCGTCTTCATCGTAGCCGAGCTGGGCGATATTACGCAGATCGTCGATCGCTTCACCCGCTTCGCCGGTCACTTTATCCAGTTTAGGCTGGGTTACGCCCAGGCCAAGAAGATAGTGGTTTACCCAACCCGCGAGCGCATCGGCGCGATCGAAGACGCTGACATCGTCGCCTTCAGGCAGATAAAGCTGAAAAAGAAAGCCATCGTCTTCCAGGGAATCGCTGGTTGCGGCGTGCATTTTACGCAGCGCTTCCGCCAGTTCGTGGCCAAACGCCAGCCCTTCGTTGGTGAGGTCGTGGATCAGCGGCTGCCATGAGCTGTCGCTGTTTCCGCCGCACAGTATGCCGCTGATCAGACCGTGCATTTCGGCAGGGGTCAGACCGACTCCCTGCTGGTTCAGTAACTGGTTTAAATCCTTGTAACCAGGCATTTCGTTCTGTATAGACATACGCATTCGTCATCAAAGGGAGGATATTCATGATATGCTACCACTTTGGACCCTGGTGATACCAGAAAAGGGCTTGTATCTTCACATCAGGGTAGCTATAGTGTCGCCCCTTCGCAGCCCCCGGGGCAGTAAGCGAAGGCAGCGCAGTCAATCAGCAGGAAGGTGGCATGTCTGCACAACCCGTCGATCTCCAGATTTTTGGCCGTTCACTGCGAGTGAATTGTCCGCCTGAACAAAGGGATGCCTTGAATCAGGCTGCGGACGATTTGAATCAGCGGTTGCAAGATCTAAAAGAACGCACTAGAGTCACAAATACTGAGCAGCTGGTTTTCATCGCCGCGTTGAACATCAGCTATGAACTGACTCAGGAAAAAGCGAAGACCCGCGATTACGCGGCAAGCATGGAGCAGCGCATTAAAATGCTCCAGCAGACCATAGAACAGGCATTGCTTGATCAAGGTCGCAGTCCCGAAGGACCGGGACCAAAGTTTGAATAACACTTCTCAGTTGACTATGGTAGAGTAACTGTGAAGACAAAATTTCTCTGAGATGTTCGCAAGCGGGCCAGTCCCCTGAGCCGATATTTCATACCACAAGAATGTGGCGCTCCATGGTTGGTGAGCATGCTCGGTCCGTCCGAGAAGCCTTAAAACTATGACGACACATTCACCTTGAACCAAGGGTTCAAGGGTTACAGCCTGCGGCGGCATCTCGGAGATTCCCTCTCTTTTCTTCTACCGACTACCATGACTCAATTCCCTGAAGTTTCTGCTTCACGCCAGGACATCCGTCAGCTTATTCGCCAGCGTCGTCGCGCCTTAAGCGCCGAGCAACAGGCACATTTTGCCCAGCAGGCCGCCGCCCGCATGATGGCCTATCCGCCTGTGGTGATGGCAAACACCGTCGCCCTGTTTCTCTCGTTTGATGGTGAGCTGGATACCCAACCGCTTATCGACCAGCTCTGGCGCGCCGGGAAAAAAGTTTATCTGCCGGTGCTACATCCCTTTAGCCGAGGCAATCTGCTGTTTCTGCACTACCATCCGCACAGCGAGCTGGTGGTAAATCGTCTGAAAATCACCGAACCCAAACTCGACGTGCGCGACGTGCTGCCGCTATCTGAACTGGATGTGCTGATTACGCCGCTGGTGGCGTTTGACGAGCAGGGCCAGCGATTAGGCATGGGCGGGGGGTTCTACGACAGGACGCTGCAAAACTGGCAGCAGTACGGATTGCAGCCGGTGGGGTATGCGCATGATTGCCAGGGCGTGGAGGTATTACCCGTAGAGAAATGGGATGTGCCGTTGCCGGCGGTGGTGACGCCCAGTAAAACCTGGACCTGGTAGAATAAAGCCGGGTGGCGGCTACGCCTTACCCGGCCTACATAAATCATCGAACATTGTAGGTCGGGTAAGCGTAAGCGCCACCCGACACCACAGACCGCACCATCAGTACAGCAGACGCGCGCGAATCGTCCCCGGAATGGCCTTCATGCTCTGCAATGCTTTCTCGGCGATGTCTTCATCCGCTTCAATATCAATAACCACATAACCCATCTGCGAGTTAGTTTGCAGATACTGCGCAGCAATGTTAACGCCCTGCTCGGCAAAGATCTGGTTGATGGCGGTCAGCACGCCAGGACGGTTTTCGTGGATGTGCAGCAGACGACGCCCACCGTGCAGCGGCAGAGACACCTCCGGGAAGTTCACCGCAGAGAGCGTTGAACCGTTATCGGAATATTTGCTCAGTTTACCCGCCACTTCCAGGCCGATATTCTCCTGCGCTTCCTGAGTAGAACCGCCGATGTGCGGCGTCAGGATCACGTTGTCGAACTCGCACAACGGAGAGGTGAACGGATCGCTGTTGGTGGCCGGTTCCGTCGGGAACACGTCAATCGCCGCACCCGCCAAATGTTTACGCTTCAGCGCGTCGCACAGTGCAGGAATATCGACCACCGTACCGCGCGCGGCGTTGATCAGCAGAGAGCCCGGCTTCATCAGCGCCAGCTCTTCTGCGCCCATCATGTTTTTGGTGGACGCATTTTCCGGCACGTGCAGGCTTACCACGTCGCTCATATTCAGCAGGTCAGACAGGTGTTGAACCTGGGTGGCATTGCCTAACGGCAGCTTGCTTTCGATATCGTAAAAATAGACATGCATACCGAGAGATTCCGCCAGAATCCCCAACTGGGTACCGATGTGGCCATAGCCGATGATACCCAGTTTTTTCCCACGGGCTTCGTAGGAGCCCGCAGCCAGCTTATTCCACACGCCGCGGTGCGCTTTGGCGTTAGCCTCCGGAATGCCGCGAAGCAGCAGCAGCAGCTCGCCAATTACCAGCTCCGCCACGGAACGGGTGTTAGAGAACGGCGCGTTAAAGACCGGGATACCGCGTTTTGCGGCGGCATTCAGATCAACCTGGTTGGTGCCGATGCAGAAACAGCCAATCGCCACCAGCTTTTCCGCCGCAGCAATAACGTCTTCAGTCAGTTGGGTACGGGATCGCAGGCCAATGAAATGGGCATCACGGATGGACGCTTTCAGCTCTTCAGTGTCCAGCGCGCCTTTGTGAAATTCGATGTTGGTGTAGCCTGCTGCGCGAAGGCTATCGAGCGCTTTCTGGTGCACGCCTTCAACCAGCAGGAATTTAATCTTGTCTTTCTCCAGTGATACCTTTGCCATTTACCCGACCCTGTTTTTGTCTGAACTGATGTTGTGCTGGATATAAATCCGCTGTAGCCAACATATCAAAAAAAACTATTGCAGCAATATGAACGTTTGCGTCAGTACGCTGAAGGAAAGTCATACAGCGCAAAATGGCAGAGGAAAATGCTATGGAAATTTACAAACGCGGAAGGATCGGCAAAAGAGACATAAAAACGTGACACAAGTCACCGAATTTAGCGTTTCAAAAATTTTTTAGCGGGGGGAGGACTCCCCCCGTCAGATCATTTTACGATGGTTTTCACGCCGTCAGCGGTGCCGATCAGCGCCACATCCGCGCCACGGTTGGCAAATAACCCTACGGTAACAACGCCTGGAATGCCGTTGATCGCATTTTCCAGCGCAATGGCATCGAGGATCTCAAGGCCGTGAACGTCGAGGATCACGTTGCCGTTGTCGGTCACCACACCCTGACGGTATTCCGGACGACCGCCCAGCTTCACAAGTTGACGGGCAACCGCGCTGCGCGCCATCGGGATCACTTCGACCGGCAGCGGGAAATTCCCCAGAATGTCGACCTGCTTGGAGGCGTCCGCGATGCAGATGAACTTATCCGCCACGGAAGCGATGATTTTTTCGCGGGTCAGCGCCGCGCCACCGCCTTTGATCATCTGCATGTGGCCGTTGATTTCATCCGCGCCATCAACGTAAATGCCCAGACGGTCCACTTCGTTGAGGTCGAAAACGGTGATGCCGAGGCTTTTCAGCTTTTCCGTGGAAGCATCGGAGCTGGAAACCGCGCCCTCGATCTGCCCCTTCATCGTGCCCAGCGCATCGATAAAGTGCGCCGCCGTCGACCCCGTACCAACACCGACAATGGTACCCGGCTGTACGTACTGGAGAGCGGCCCATCCTACTGCTTTTTTCAGTTCATCCTGCGTCATGATCGTTTTGCCTGTGGTGTGAAAACTCAGGGCGCATTATAGAACACGTCGAATGGATTTCGTCTGCCACGAAGGGAAAATTGTGTCATAGTGCAGATTAAGCAAAATTAAGGAGTCAGCCAGAGCAATGAAACGTCCGGACTACAGAACACTACAGGCACTTGATGCAGTTATTCGTGAACGCGGTTTTGAGCGCGCGGCGCAAAAGCTGTGCATCACCCAGTCCGCCGTATCACAGCGTATCAAACAGCTTGAAAACATGTTCGGGCAGCCGCTGCTGGTGCGTACCGTACCGCCGCGTCCGACAGAGCAAGGACAAAAGCTCCTCGCCCTGCTGCGTCAGGTTGAACTGCTGGAAGATGAATGGCTGGGCGATGAACAAACCGGCTCCACGCCGCTGCTGCTGTCGCTGGCGGTGAACGCCGACAGTCTGGCAACCTGGCTGCTGCCGGCCCTTGCGCCGGTGCTGGCCGACTCCCCAATCCGCCTGAACCTTCAGGTTGAAGACGAGACCCGCACTCAGGAACGCCTGCGCCGTGGCGAAGTGGTTGGGGCGGTCAGTATTCAGCCGCAGGCGCTGCCAAGCTGTCTGGTGGATCAGCTGGGCGCGCTGGATTACCTGTTTGTCGGTTCAAAAGCCTTTGCCGAGCGCTACTTCCCGAACGGCGTGACTCGCGCCGCGCTGCTGAAAGCCCCTGCCGTCGCGTTCGACCATCTGGACGATATGCATCAGGCCTTCCTGCAACAAAACTTCGATTTGCCGCCGGGCAGCGTGCCGTGTCATATCGTTAACTCGTCCGAAGCCTTCGTACAGCTCGCGCGTCAGGGCACGACCTGCTGCATGATCCCGCATTTGCAGATTGAGAAAGAGTTGAAAAGTGGTGAGCTGATTGATTTAACCCCGGGGCTGTATCAGCGCCGGATGCTCTACTGGCACCGTTTTGCCCCGGAAAGCCGCATGATGCGCAACGTCACCGACGCGCTACTGGCGTTTGGGCATAAGGTGTTGAGACAGGATTAATCGCTTGAATTCCCTCTCCCTGTGGGAGAGGGTTAGGGTGAGGGCAAACTACTGCGCCTTAGCCGCCTCAGTTTGCTGAGTTTGAGTTGGCTCCAGCTGGAACACCACATCAACCTGATCGTCGAACTGAATGGTTGGCTGCTCGTAGGTTTCCTGAGCAGAAACCGGCGCGGCGTCCGCCTTCATCATCCGCACCATCGGGCTTGGCTGGTAGTTTGAAACGTGGTAACGGACGCTGTAAACCGGACCGAGCTTGCTCTTGAAGCCGGATGCCAGCTGCTGCGCCTGATGAATGGCATCATCAATTGCCGCTTTACGCGCTTCGTCTTTATATTTTTCCGGTTGCGCAACGCCCAGCGAGACGGAACGAATTTCGTTCAGCCCTGCCTTCAGCGCACCATCCAGCAATCCGTTGAGCTTATCAAGCTGGCGTACAGTCACTTCCACAGTACGCACGGCGCGATAGCCTTTCAGGATGCTTTTGCCGTTCTGGTAGTCGTAATCCGGTTGGGTACGCAGGTTCGCAGAGCTGATGTCTTTTTTCGCGACACCGTTCTGTTCTAGGAAAGAGAGGTATTGCGCAACACGATCGTCTGCCTGTTTCTTGGCGGAAGCAGCATCTTTCGCCGCCACGTTCACTTCAATTGCCAGGGTTGCAACATCGGGTACCGCATCCACACTTGCCGTGCCTGAAGTGACAATGTGCGGGCCGTTTGGCAGTTCATTCGCCTGCACCGACACCGCACCTAAACTTACTAATGCCGCCAGGGCCATCACCTTAAACTTCACTGTCATTCCTCCATGTTGCGAAGAGTGCCCTGTTAACAGGGCTCATGCCAGCAAGCTTAGCGGGTCTTGTTCAGATGTCCATAAGACAACGCTTAGTTGAACAATCCCTGTACGTGATGAATGCCCTCTTTCGCCAACTGGAAGGCAATAAACCACATCACCAGCCCCACCAGGGTATTGATAATGCGCTGCGCTTTGGCGGTACGCAGTCGTGGTGCCAGCCATGCCGCCAGGATCGCAAGACCAAAGAACCAGAGGAAGGAGGCGCTGACCGTACCGAGCGCAAACCAGCGTTTCGGCTCAACGTCCAGCTGTCCGCCCAGGCTGCCCAGCACCACAAAGGTATCAAGGTAGACGTGCGGGTTAAGCCACGTTACGGCGAGCATGGTGACGATAATCTTCCAGCGCCCCTGCTTCATCACTTCGGCGCTCGCCAGCTCAAGATTGCTGCTCATGGCCGTTTTCAGGGCACCAAACCCGTACCACAGCAGAAACGCTACGCCGCCCCAGGTAACCAGCGCCAGCAGCCACGGCGACTGCATCAACAGGGCGCTGCCGCCAAAAATCCCGGCGCAAATCAGCAGCAGATCGCTCACCGCACACAGCAGGGCAATCATCAGATGATACTGGCGGCGAATGCCCTGGTTCATCACGAACGCATTTTGTGGACCAAGGGGAAGGATCATGGCCGCACCTAACACAAGCCCCTGAAAATAATAAGATAACATGACGTAATTCTCGCAGAGTTGTCCTGGAGGCAGACTATACTGCGGGAACGTCATTAGAGGAAATGGATAATATTAATTGGGGATTAGCTGGGCTAATAAAAGAAAAGCCCGGTGTCGCTGACGCTTACCGGGCCTACGGGAGACGTTACTCTGCTTCTTTGACTTTTTTGACGTTTACGTCCATCTGCGGGTACGGGAAGCTGATGCCGTTGGCATCGAAATCACGCTTGATGCGCTCCAGCACATCCCAGTAAACGTTTTGAAGATCGCTGCTTTTGCTCCAGATGCGCACCACAAAATTAATAGATGACGCGCCCAGCTCATTCAGACGAACGGTCTGCTCGCGGTCCTTCAGAATACGGTCATCTGAAGCAATGATGTTGGTAATCAGAGACTTAACCTGATCGATATCGGAGTCGTACGCCACGCTGATGATCAGCTCGTTACGACGCACCGGCTCGCGGGAGAAGTTAATGATATTGCCCGCAATGATTTTCCCGTTCGGGACTACCACAATGCGACCATCCACGGTACGCAGGGTCGTGGAGAAAATCTGAACCTGCAACACGGTACCGGCAATACCGCCCAGATCCACATACTCACCGGAACGGAACGGACGGAAGGTCACCAGCAATACGCCCGCCGCCAGGTTAGACAGCGAACCCTGCAATGCCAGACCAATGGCCAGACCGGCAGCACCGAGCACAGCGATGACGGATGCCGTCTGCACGCCGACACGCCCCAGCGCCGCAATCAGCGTAAAGGCGATAATGCCGTAACGGACCAGCGCGGAGAGGAAATCGGCGACTGTGGCATCAATGTGTCGTGCGACCATCACCCGGTTGACAGCGT
This sequence comes from Enterobacter cloacae complex sp. IR5459, assembly GCF_049238005.1. Lineage (NCBI taxonomy): Bacteria > Pseudomonadati > Pseudomonadota > Gammaproteobacteria > Enterobacterales > Enterobacteriaceae > Enterobacter > Enterobacter cloacae complex sp. IR5459. The sequence goes on along the minus strand of NZ_JBMKIG010000001.1, from coordinate 351,419 downwards.
TCGAAACGATACGCGCCACGATCATCCCGACAATGATGATGGCAATAGCGGCAACAATATTCACGGCGTAGCTCAGCAGTAGCGCCTGGTTGCGCACCAGCCAGTTACCCGCGTTATTGATGCTGTCTACAACATCAAGTTGTTCCATTTATTCTTCCTTTTGTTAAACCAAAACACAAAATCCATCCCCCATGGAGACAGGCAGGTCAGTAAAGGGTAAACAAAAAGCACCGGCTTTGCCAAACAGATCACAAAATCAGGTATTGCAGGATATTGAAAAAGCATAAAAAAAGGCCCGCATATGCGGACCTTCTTGACGCTATGAACAGCTCAAATTACAGAACGTCAACCGCGTTCAGTTCTTTGAATGCCTGCTCCAGACGAGTAATCATAGAAGTCTGGGCAGCGCGCAGCCATACGCGTGGATCGTAGTATTTCTTGTTCGGCTGGTCTTCGCCTTTCGGGTTGCCCAGCTGACCTTGCAGGTAAGCTTCGTTGGTTTTGTAGTATTGCAGGATACCGTCCCAGGTTGCCCATTGGGTGTCGGTATCGATATTCATTTTCACTACGCCGTAGCTTACGGAATCTTTGATTTCCTGAGCAGAAGAACCGGAACCGCCGTGGAAGACGAAGTTCAGGCTGTTGTGCGGCAGGTTGTGTTTTTTGGACACGTATTCCTGAGAATCACGCAGGATGGTCGGGGTCAGAACCACGTTACCTGGTTTGTATACGCCGTGTACGTTACCGAAGGACGCTGCGATAGTGAAGCGTGGGCTGATTTTGCTCAGCTCGGTGTAAGCGTAATCAACGTCTTCTGGCTGAGTGTACAGTGCAGAAGCGTCCATGTGGCTGTTGTCCACACCATCTTCTTCACCGCCGGTGCAACCCAGTTCGATTTCCAGGGTCATGCCCATTTTGGACATACGCGCCAGGTACTTAGAGCAGATCTCGATGTTTTCTTCCAGAGACTCTTCGGACAGGTCGATCATGTGAGAAGAGAACAGTGGCTTACCGGTTGCTGCGAAGTGTTTTTCACCTGCGTCCAGCAGACCGTCGATCCATGGCAGCAGTTTTTTCGCGCAGTGGTCAGTGTGCAGGATAACCGGAACACCGTAGTGCTCAGCCATCTGGTGAACGTGATGTGCGCCAGAGATAGCGCCCAGGATTGCAGCACCCTGAGGAATGTCAGTTTTCACGCCTTTACCTGCGATGAACGCAGCGCCGCCGTTAGAGAACTGAACGATAACTGGAGCTTTAACTTTAGCAGCAGTTTCCAGTACGGCGTTGATGGAGTCGGTACCCACGCAGTTAACTGCTGGCAGAGCGAAGTTGTTTTCTTTAGCTACCTGGAACACTTTCTGTACGTCATCACCAGTGATAACGCCAGGTTTTACGAAATCAAAAATTTTAGACATGTTGCTTAGTCCTGTATCTTCGGCCGTTAGAAATGGTGCGAGCTCTGATAAGCGCGCTGAAAATTGGGCAGGTTTCCCTGCCCCTGAATGGCTTACTTCTTAGCGCGCTCTTCGAGCATTGCTACTGCTGGCAGAACTTTGCCTTCCACGAATTCGAGGAATGCGCCGCCACCAGTGGAGATGTAGGAGATCTTGTCAGCGATACCGAACAGGTCGATTGCTGCCAGGGTGTCACCACCGCCTGCGATAGAGAACGCTTCGCTGTCTGCGATTGCGTTAGCCACGATCTCAGTCCCTTTGCGGAAGTTCGGGAATTCGAACACGCCGACAGGACCGTTCCACAGGATAGTTTTTGCGTTTTTAAGGATTTCAGCCAGTTTCTGTGCAGAAACGTCGCCCAGGTCCAGAATCTGCTCTTCATCTTTGATGTCGTTAACAGATTTCAGGGTTGCGGTAGCAGTTTCGGAGAACTCGGTTGCCACGCGAACGTCAGTTGGAACCGGGATATCACAGGTACCCAGCAGACGTTTGGCTTCGTCAACCAGATCCGCTTCGTACAGGGATTTACCCACGTTGTGGCCTTGCGCAGCAACGAAGGTGTTCGCGATACCACCGCCAACGATCAGCTGGTCAGCGATTTTGGACAGAGAATCCAGTACGGTCAGTTTGGTAGAAACTTTAGAACCACCAACGATAGCGACCATTGGACGAGCAGGTTCTTTCAGTGCTTTACCCAGCGCTTCCAGTTCGTCAGCCAGCAGCGGACCTGCACAGGCGACGTCTGCGAATTTACCGATACCGTGGGTAGATGCCTGCGCACGGTGAGCCGTACCGAATGCATCCATCACGAATACGTCGCACAGCGCAGCGTATTTTTTGGACAGGGTTTCGTCGTCTTTCTTTTCGCCTTTGTTGAAGCGAACGTTTTCCAGAACAACCAGCTCACCTTCGGCAACTTCCACGCCGTCCAGGTAATCTTTCACCAGGCGAACCGGGCTGGACAGTTTGTCTTTCAGGTAATTAACAACCGGCAGCAGAGAGAACTCTTCGTTGTACTCGCCTTCAGTTGGACGGCCCAGGTGGGAGGTGACCATCACTTTAGCGCCCTGCTTCAGAGCCAGTTCAATGGTTGGCAGAGATGCACGGATACGCGCGTCGCTGGTCACTTTGCCATCTTTAACCGGTACGTTCAGATCGGCACGGATGAAAACGCGTTTACCTGCCAGATCCAGATCGGTCATCTTAATTACAGACATGGTGAATCCTCTCGTTGATTCTTAAAGTTTTGCAAGCGCAAGGTGCGCTCTACCTGAAACCTTTCGCGGCCATGGCTAACGTGGTGTCGAGCATTCGGTTAGCAAAGCCCCATTCGTTATCACACCAGACCAGCGTCTTGATGAGGTGCGCACCACTGACTCGCGTCTGCGTGCCATCCACGATGGCGCTATGCGGGTCGTGGTTAAAATCTACTGAGACCAACGGTAATTCCGTATAGTCAACTATACCATGAAATGCTCCCTGTGCCGCTTTTTGCAGCAACAGGTTGACTTCACAGGCTTTTACCGGTTTTTTCACCGTCACGCTAAGATCGATTGCGGTGACGTTTATGGTCGGAACGCGCACGGCAATCGCTTCAAAACGATCGTTAAACTGCGGGAAAATACGGGTGATCCCGGCAGCCAGTTTCGTATCCACCGGAATGATTGACTGGCTCGCCGCGCGAGTGCGTCGTAAATCCGGATGGTAGGCGTCGATTACCTGCTGATCGTGCATGGCGGAGTGAATCGTGGTCACGGTGCCGGATTCAATGCCATAAGCATCGTCTAACAGTTTAATGACCGGAATAATGCAGTTGGTGGTGCAGGAGGCGTTGGAGACAATGCGGTGTTCAGCGTGCAGCTCGTGCTGGTTAACACCAAACACGACGGTGGCGTCGAGGTCGTTACTGCCGGGATGGGAGAACAGCACTTTTTTCGCGCCAGCATTCAGATGCGCTTCGCCATGTTCACGGTTACCGTACACGCCGGTACAGTCCAGCACCACATCCACACCCAGTTCGCGCCAGGGCAGCCCTTCAATACTGTTCTCATGCAGCACGCGGATGGCATCGTCACCGACGAACAGCTGTTCCCTTTCCTGGCGAACGTCCCAGGCAAAGCGACCGTGGCTGGTGTCATATTTCAACAAATGCGCCATGCCCGCAGCATCCGCCAGTTCATTGATTGCCACCACGGTGATTTCCGCACGACGCCCGGATTCATATAAAGCACGAACCACGTTGCGCCCGATGCGACCGAAGCCATTAATCGCTACGCGTACGGTCATAGATCTCCTGCAAAGCTATCCCTGAGTTTGAGGTGGCTGAAAGAGTAATCCAGCGACGCCCGAAGGGGAATCCTTGCTGTCACAAACTGCGATTGATTGGTCAATTGTCGAACATTTAATCGACTGAAACGCTTCAGCAAGAATAAGCGAATCGGGGAATAAAAGGAATGTCTGTCCAGATGAATAAGCGAGCTATATGACTTGCGTCACATTTTGGGTGGAATAATGCTTACAAAAAAGCCGGGTGGCGCGTTAGCGCTTACCCGGCCTACTTTATTCTCCCTCTCCCCGTGGGAGAGAGCCAGGGTGAGGGCATCAGCCCGCACCGGACAAACAATTACAGCAGTTCTTTCGCCTTAGCGACAACGTTTTCAACGGTGAAGCCGAACTCTTCAAACAGCTGTTCAGCTGGCGCAGACTCACCAAACGTGGTCATCCCGACGATAGCGCCGTTCAGACCCACGTATTTGAACCAGTAGTCTGCGATACCCGCTTCCACTGCCACGCGAGCGGAGACCGCTTTAGGCAGTACGGATTCGCGGTACGCGGCATCCTGCTTGTCGAACGCATCGGTAGACGGCATGGAAACCACACGCGCCTTCACGCCTTCGGCAGTCAGTTTTTCCCATGCTGCTACAGCCAGTTCAACTTCTGAACCGGTGGCGATGAAGATCAGCTCAGGCTGGCCCGCGCAATCTTTCAGCACGTAACCACCGCGTGCGATGTTCGCCAGCTGCTCTGGAGTACGCTCCTGCTGCGCCAGGTTCTGACGGGAGAGGATCAGCGCGGTTGGACCGTCCTGACGCTCAACGCCGTATTTCCACGCCACCGCAGATTCAACCTGGTCACATGGACGCCATGTGCTCATGTTCGGGGTCACGCGCAGGGAAGCCACCTGCTCTACTGGCTGGTGAGTTGGACCATCTTCGCCCAGACCGATGGAGTCGTGGGTGTAGACCATCACCTGACGCTGTTTCATCAGCGCAGCCATACGCACGGCGTTACGTGCATATTCCACAAACATCAGGAAGGTAGAAGTGTACGGCAGGAAACCACCGTGCAGAGCGATACCGTTGGCAATCGCAGTCATACCGAACTCACGTACACCGTAATGGATGTAGTTACCGGCAGTATCTTCGTTGATTGGCTTAGATCCGGACCACAGGGTCAGGTTTGATGGCGCCAGGTCAGCGGAGCCGCCGAGGAATTCTGGAAGCAGAGGGCCAAACGCTTCGATCGCATTCTGAGATGCTTTACGGCTGGCGATCTTGGCTGGGTTCGCCTGCAACTTCGCGATGAACTCGTTCGCTTTGGCGTCGAAGTCAGACGGCATGTCACCTTTCATACGACGGGTGAACTCAGCCGCTTCCTGTGGGAAGGCTTTCGCGTAAGCCGCGAACTTCTCGTTCCAGGCCGCTTCTTTCGCCTGACCCACTTCTTTCGCATCCCACTGAGCGTAGATTTCAGACGGGATTTCGAAGGCAGGGTGTTTCCAGCCCAGCGCTTCACGGGTCAGTGCAATTTCCGCGTCGCCCAGCGGTGCGCCGTGGGAGTCGTGAGTGCCCGCTTTGTTCGGAGAACCGAAGCCGATGATGGTTTTGCACATCAGCAGGGACGGTTTGTCGGTCACGGCGCGCGCTTCTTCTACGGCACGTTTAATCGAGTCAGCATCGTGGCCATCAACGCCGCGCACAACGTGCCAGCCGTAGGCTTCGAAACGTGCTGCGGTGTCGTCAGTGAACCAGCCTTCAACATGACCGTCGATGGAGATACCGTTGTCGTCGTAGAACGCAACCAGTTTACCCAGCTTCAGGGTGCCTGCCAGGGAGCACACTTCGTGAGAAATGCCTTCCATCATGCAGCCGTCGCCCAGGAAGGCGTAGGTGAAGTGGTCAACGATGTCGTGGCCAGGACGGTTAAACTGCGCCGCCAGGGTCTTCTCTGCAATCGCCATACCTACGGCGTTAGCGATGCCCTGACCCAGCGGACCGGTAGTGGTTTCAACGCCAGCGGTGTAGCCCACTTCCGGGTGACCTGGAGTTTTGGAGTGCAGCTGACGGAAGTTTTTCAGCTCTTCGATTGGCAGATCGTAGCCGGTGAGGTGCAGCAGGCTGTAGATCAGCATAGAGCCGTGGCCGTTAGACAGCACGAAACGGTCGCGGTCTGCCCATGCCGGGTTCTGCGGGTTATGGTTCAGGAAATCACGCCACAGGACTTCGGCGATGTCAGCCATGCCCATAGGGGCGCCCGGGTGGCCGGATTTGGCTTTCTGTACTGCGTCCATGCTCAGCGCACGAATAGCATTAGCAAGCTCTTTACGTGAGGACATTTTAACTCCAGATCGGACTGTTAAAGGCCATGCCCTTGACGACAGCGCGTTTTGGGCTACGCCGGAAAAAAGTGCCAACAATGTAACCCAAGCCGCAGGGCATGTACATGGAGCATTCTTTTGCTGCTTAAGAAATCTCTGGATCATGCTCGCATGTTGCGCAATCTGCTCGCCCGCCCCTGTAGATATTCCTTATACTTAGCCCGACACCGGCTTCGTTGACGGTGCATTTTTCGGAATTAATTCAGATTAACGAGTACGGAAGCAACATCATGAAAATGCGTGCAATCGGGCTGGCTGTGGGAACAACGCTCCTGCTAAGCGGCTGTCAGAATATGGATTCTAACGGCCTGATGACCTCAGGCGCAGAAGCTTTTCAGGCCTACTCACTGAGCGATGCGCAGGTGAAAGCGCTGAGCGACGAGGCCTGTAAGGATATGGATGGAAAAGCTACGCTTGCCCCGGCAAACAGCACCTACACGCAGCGTCTGAACAAGATTGCTTCCGCGCTGGGCGACAACATTAACGGTCAGCCGGTGAACTACAAGGTGTATATGGCGAAAGACGTGAACGCCTTCGCGATGGCTAACGGCTGTATCCGCGTATACAGCGGCCTGATGGACATGATGACCGACAACGAAGTGGAAGCGGTGATCGGCCATGAAATGGGTCACGTTGCTCTGGGTCACGTGAAGAAAGGGATGCAGGTTGCGCTGGGCACCAATGCCGTGCGTGCAGCGGCGGCCTCTGCGGGCGGCATTGTCGGCAGCCTGTCCCAGTCGCAGCTGGGCGACGTGGGTGAGAAACTGGTTAACTCCCAGTTCTCCCAGCGTCAGGAGTCGGAAGCGGATGACTACTCTTACGATCTGTTGCGCAAACGCGGCATCAATCCATCAGGTTTAGCCACCAGCTTCGAAAAACTGGCGAAACTGGAGGAAGGCCGTCAAAGCTCCATGTTTGACGATCACCCGGCCTCCGTTGAACGCGCGCAGCATATCCGTGACCGCATGGCGGCAGACGGTATTAAATAATACTCCGGCCCGGTGCGCGCCGCGCTACCGGGCAACAAGACTCAATCAGTACAGCGTTTTCTGTGGCGGCCCGGCAAACTTAAGGGCGCCAATCTGCCCCATCCGCACCTCTACCACCGACGGCCCCGGCATCGCTAACGCTTCCATCATCACCGCGTCAAAATCCTCGGCCTGCTCAACGCTCCAGGCCTGTAGACCAATCGCCTGCGCCAGCAGGGTAAAATCCGGCGTATGCAGCGCGTTATAATACTGACGCCCGCCAAAATATTTATCCTGAATACCACGCATTACGCCGTAGCCCCCGTCGTTCATGATCAGCAGCGTCACGTTGGCTTTCTCCTGCGCCAGCGTCGCCAGTTCGCCTAAATTGAGGCTCAGGCCGCCGTCGCCCACCAGCCCCACCACCTTGCGCTGTGGGTTGGCAATCGCGGTGCCGATAGCCATCGGCAGGCCCATGCCAATCGCCCCGGCGAGGGAGTGAATATTCATCAGCGGACCGTTAGCCCTGAACAGGCGGCTACCCCACAGGCTGCCGGACACGGTGATATCGCGCACCAGCAGGCCGTCTTTCGGCAGGGCTTTCTCAATGGCGTCGTTAAGCTTCGCATAGGCGCCGCACTGCTCGCGCAGCCCCTGCTCAGCTTGCCCGACAGCCTGCTGTACCTGCGTATCCCACTGGGCGTTGCCCCACTCGCGGCCCTGCACTTTTTCAGCCAGCGCGCCAAGCAGCGCGGAACAATCGGCTATCAACGTGCTATCCATCAGATAGTTACGGCTTGCTGCCGCCGGGTCGATATCGAGCTGCACCCGCGGGGAAGGCAGCTCAAGCGTCCAGGATCGGGTTTCGTTGCTGCGCAGGCGAGAACCGGCCACCAACGTAAAATCACACTGCGCAATCAGCGCCTCAACCGACGGCGAATTATGGAACGCGCGAAGGCTGGCGCGGTGGTTGTCCGGCAGCACGCCGCGCGCGTGGGTGCTGGAAATCACGGTGATGCCCGCATCCGCCAGTTTTTTCACTGCCTCAGCGCTACCCAGCGCCCCGCCGCCCAGCCACAGCAGCGGCTGTTTCGCCTGTTTGAGCTGCGCCCACAGCGCGTCAACCATTCCGGTATCCACGGCCGGTGCCGATACCGGTTTGATCGGAGCGGTTACCAGCGACAGCGGAATTTTGGCGCTCTGAATATCAATCGGGATTTCCACCGAGACCGGTCCGCACGGCGGGGTCTGCGCGTCCTGGATGGCTTTATGCAGAATCGCTATCGCCTGATTCGCATTGCTGATGCGGTACGCCCGTTTTGAGCTGGCCTTCAGGAAGGTCAGCTGGTCACGGGTTTCATGGATAAACCCGGTGTCGGCGTCCAGCCAGGCTTTCTCAACCTGCCCGGTTAAATGCAGCAGCGGCGTGCAGGCATTCATGGCTTCCACCAGCGCGCCTACCGCGTTCCCGGCCCCCGCGCCGGTGCTGGTCAGCGCCACGCCGAGGCCGGAAAAGCGCCCGTGAGCATCGGCCATGGTGACGGAACCGGCTTCACCGCGCGCGGGCACAAAGCGGATATTGCCCCGCTGCCCAACCGCATCCGCGATCGGCAGGTTGTGAATGGAGATGACGCCGTAGATGGCCTCAACCTGATACTGCTCCAGCGTTCTGGCGATGGCGTCGCCGACGGTTATCATTTCGCTCATTGCTCACCCTTTCTCAGTCGCACCAGTGGTTGACGCTGTTACCCGTCGCCAGATAAATGCTCTTTTGTTGCATCCAGGCTTTCAGCCCCTGGATACCCTTCTCGCGGCCCAGACCGCTCTCTTTAAAGCCCCCGAACGGGGTCGAAATCGCAAAAACCTTGTAGGTGTTGATCCACACCGTGCCTGCCTCCAGCTGCTCGCTGAGACGCAGGGCGCGACCGGTATCGCGCGTCCAGATCCCCGCCGCCAGGCCGTACACCGAGTCGTTCGCCTCGTGGATAAGCGTGGCTTCATCGCCAAACGGCATCGCCACCAGCACCGGGCCGAAGATCTCTTCCTGACAGGCGCGGGCGCTGTTGCTCAGCCCTTCGATAATGGTTGGCAGAAAGAAGCTGCCGTTTACCAGAGCGGGATCGGCGGGGATCTCGCCGCCGCACAGCACGCGGCCCCCTTCACGCTTCGCCAGTTCGACGTACTGGATCACGCTCTGGCGATGTTTTTCGTTGATCAGCGGTCCTACATGGACGCCGTCGGTAAACGGATGTCCGACGCGCAGCCCGCGTGTTAATTCCAGCAGCCTCGCCATCAGCGGGGCGTAAATACTCTCGTGGATAAACAGCCGCGACCCGGCGATACACGCCTGCCCCGCCGAGCTGAAAATGCCGTAGCAGATCCCGCGCGCGGCCTGTTCGATATCGGCATCCTCCAGCACGATGGTCGGCGATTTGCCGCCCAGTTCCAGCGAGGCCGGGATCAGTTTTTCCGCCGCCACGTGCGCCAGATGACGGCCCGTGGTGGTGCCGCCGGTAAAGGAAATTTTCCGCACGCGAGGATGACGCGCCAGCGCATCGCCAATCACCGAGCCTTTGCCCGGCAGGACACTCAGCAGCCCGGCGGGCAGCCCGGCCTGTTTAAAAATCCGCGCCAGCTCCAGCGCCATCAGCGGCGTGGCTTCGGCGGGCTTGAGGATCACCGCGTTCCCGGCGGCAATCGCCGGTGCGACCTTCTGCATTTCGCTGGCAATCGGCGAGTTCCACGGCGTGATGGCCGCCACCACGCCAAGGGGCTCGTAGCAGCTCAGCGTCAGCAGATCCGGCTGGCGCGGCGTCGGAAGTTCCCCTTCCAGCAGCTCGCAGGCGGCGGCAAAGTAGCGCGCCGTTCCCGCCGCGCTCATCACCAGCCCGCGCGCTTCCGCCAGCGGCTTGCCGTTATCACGGCTCTGCATCTGCGCCAGCGCATCGACGCGGGATTCAATAAGATCGGCAACTTTATGCAGGATCTTCGCGCGCATGTGCGGCAGACTGTTACGCCATGCGGGATCGCGCCAGGCGCGCTCTCCGGCGGCTACCGCCTCCTCCAGGTCATCCAGACTGGCGGCATTCAGCGTCGCGTTGAGCGACCCGTCTGCCGGAAAGTGGCTCTGCATCGGGTTGCCGCCGCCGCGTCGCCACTGGCCGCCGATAAAAATCTTCAGATCGTCCATCGTCACTCCTCAGCTCAGGGCCAGCTCGCGGCAGGCGCGCACCGCGCTCAGTGCCGCCAGGGTGGAGGTTTTAGGATTAGAAGCCAGCGGCAGTCCGCTCAGTTCCAGATGGAACTCGCCGAATAATCCTTCGACATGCAGCGTGTGGGTGTTACGTTTCGTTGCCGGGTCAACCATCAGTTGCACGCGGGTGTCCTCCATCCCGACGCCGCCGAGCGCCACGGTCGCCGCCACGTTGGCGTTCGCCGGGAACAGGCGCGCCGCCTCGCGGGCGCTGCCCTCGAAGAAAACCTTTGCCTCTGACACCGCATTCAGATCGATAAGCTGCTCGGCATAGCTGCCGCGCCAGCTGGCCGGGCTTTTGCGCGACTGATAGGTGACGCGCTCAAGCCCGCCCTCTTTCGCCGCCGCCAGCCCGTCGATACCGGCCACCGCACCGGAAAGCAGGGTCAGTTTTCCGCCCGCGGCGAGCAGACGCTGCTCCAGCGCGCTGTCCGCCAGCGCGCCGGTGGAAATGATGGCCAGATGCCAGCCGCGACGCAGGATCTCTTCCCCGTACTGGGCCACCGCCTCCTGGCTGGCGCATTCCAGCACCAGATCCGGCGTTTGTGCGCACGCCATCGGCGACGTCAGCGCCTCAACCGCATCGCCAAACTGGTCGTGAATGGCGGGATGGTGAGACGCGCGCGCCACGATCCAGCCGATAGCCACACCGGCGGGCAGGCGCTCAATCACCGCCTGCGCCATGGCGCCTAAACCAATCAACATTACCTTTTTCATGATGTGTCCTTACAGATGGCGGCAGAAGCCGCCGGAAACGTCCAGCGCCGCGCCGGTGGTAAACGAGGCCAGCGGCGAGGCGAGGAACAGCAGCGCCTGCGCGGGCTCCTGCGGCTTGCCGAGGCGCGCCATCGGAATGCCGCGCTTGCGCGCGATCTCCGCCGTCCACTCCGGCCAGCTCTGGCTTTTATCCGCCCGGCTTTCAAAGCGGCGCTGCCACTGGCCGGACTCGACCATACCGAGCAGTATGGAATTGACGCGAATCCCTTTGCCCACCAGCTCTTTCGAGAGCGTCAGCGTCATGTTCAACAGCGCGGCGCGGGCTGCCGACGTGGCGATCATGTGCTCTTCCGGCTGAAGCGCCAGCAGGGAGTTCACGCAGGTGATGGAGGCGATGTCGGACCGTTCCAGCAGCGGCTGAAACGCCTGCACCGGGTTAATCACCCCGAACAGTTTGAGTTCGGCTTCGTGCAGCCACGCCTCGCGCGGGGTGTCATGGAAGTGCGCCACGTAGCCCTGCCCGGCGTTGTTGATCAGCATATCCGCCGCGCCAAAACGCGCCTGCACCGCATCCGCGAAGGCCTGAACTTCGTCGGCATTCAGCACGTCGCAGCGGAAAGCGAAAATCTCCCCGTGGGGAAATTCGTTTTGCAGCGTCGCATGGGCGCTGGCGAGCCGGTCCTCGTCACGGCCGCAGAAGGCGACTTTCGCCCCTTCCCCCAGCAGCAGGCGCAGCGTTTCAAAGCCAATGCCGGAAGAACCGCCGGTGACTACCGCTACGCGCCCGTCAATTTGTGCATTCATCGCGCACCTCTTCGTTAATGCGTAAAAGCTGTTGGTTGAAAAACGCGTCGTTATCGAGATAGCTGGCGTGCCCGGCCTGCGGAATGGCGATAAACGGCATGCCGTAGCGCAGCGCCAGACCCTGAACCAGCTCCGGCTGGGTGATGGCATCCTGCTCGCCGCACCAGACTTCAAAACTGCCGGAATAACGCTTCAGCCAGCCGTGGATGTCGTCATGCGCCAGCATCCACGAGGCGGCAAGGTAGCCTTCCGGGCGCAGCACCCGCATGCCCGCCGCGACGGTGGCGATATCTTCCGCGCGCGCGCCGGGGCGCAGCAGCTTCGGGGCGCGGGTCTGGGCGAGGATTTCGCCCCCCAGCGCCATCTGCTGCTCTCGGTTGCGCCAGACCTGCTCCCGCTGCTCCGGCGCGGCATTGCCGTACCCCTGCGCCGCGTCGGCCAGCACCAGATGAATGACGCGATCCGGGAACTTTGCCGCAAAGGCGCTGGCCACCAGCGCCCCCAGGGAATGGCCGACCAGCACTGCCTGCCAGACACCGGCGCGATCCAGCATGGCCGCCAGCGCGTCGGCGTAATCCCCCGCGTTTGCCCGCGCTACGGCCAGCATCGGGCTTTCGCCATAGCCCGGCATGTCCCACGCCAGCACGCGAAAACCGTTCAGCGCCATCTGCTTGTGCCAGGAGGCGGCGCCGGAGCTGATCCCGTGCAGCAGCATCAGCGGAATGCCGCTTCCCTGTTCACGAAAACCCGTCATCATGCCCCCTTAGTTCCGCTTCACTTTGGAAAGCGGATGATCGGACGGATAGGTCGGGATTTCCGGCTTATTGGTCCCCAGCATGACGCACATCAGCGCCTCTTCTTCACCGTGGTTAAACAGGCCGCGATAGATGCCCGGCGGAACGGAGATCAGGTCACGCTCGCGCAGCACGGTTTCGGTGTAGTTGTCGCCGTCCTGGATCATCAGCGTGATCTGCCCCTTGAGCATGAAGAACACCTCTTCCACGTCGTCGTGCAGGTGCAGCGGTCCTTCGCACTTCGACGGCAGCACCATGGTGGAGAAGGTAAAATGGTCCGCCTGCACGGTATTGGTGTCGTTCGCCACGCCGGTTGCGCCGGTGCCGATGTAGCGCATCTGCGCCCGGCGATATTTCGGATCAAAATCGGCCTGGAACTTCAGCGCGTTCCAGTCGTATTTACGGCCTTCGAAGCGCGCGATGCGCGACTCGACCCACTCTTCCATCGTCAGATGGTCAGGTTTGATGCCTGTTTTGTTGGTTACGATTGAATCAGTCATGACACTCTCCTCAGTAACGTCTCAGCAGCGGCAGTAACAGGACGCAGCCCACCGCCGCCATCACCGCCAGAAAAATCAGCCCGGAATCCATGCTGTGGGTAAAGGCGATCAGCGCGCCCATCACCGCCGGCGACAGCGCGCCCGCAAAGTTTCCCAGCCCGTTGAAGATACCGCCCGCCGTGGCGCTCACCCGGGGATGGGTGGCCTTCGCCAGCAGGGCGAAAATGTTGGGTGCGCCGGTGCCCCACATAAAGGTGCTGAAGCTCATCGCCGCAATGATGGCAAGCGGGGTGTCGAGGTGCATCACCGCCGCCAGGCCTACCGCCGCCCCCGCCATCGAGATAAAGCAGGCCGCCGCGCGCTTATCGACCCGGTCAGAGAGCCACGCGCCAATCACTTCCCCTGCCAGCATGGCGATGAACGGCATCGACGACAGCCAGCCCGCATGCTCCAGGTGGATGCCTTTGCCCTTAATTAAGTAGCCAGGCAACCAGCCGTTGATGCCCCACAGGTAGGTCAGGAAAGCGATGTTAAAGATGCAGATGATCCAGAAGTGCGGGCTGACAAACAGCTCGCGCCGTGCGGCGCGCCGCTCGTCCTGTGATGCCTGCGAGGTACCGGGTTTTGCCTCCAGGCGGATACCGCGCAGACCAATGCGCACAAAGATAAGCACCGGCACGGTAAGCATGGCCATCACAAAGAAAGTGCTCTGCCAGCCAAAGGTGTTTAGCAGCCAGAGGGAGAGCGGGAAACCAATCGCCGCGCCCACCGGGGTGCCCAGCAGCCACAGCATGGTGGCGCGCGCCTGCAAATGCTGCGGGAAGTTGTGGCGCACAATGGCGAAGGCCAGCGGGAACAGCGGTCCTTCCGCCACGCCCAGCAGAATACGCAGGACGATCATCAGCGTGTAGTTATGGGTAAAGCCCATCGCCACCATCAGCACGCACCACACTGCCATCATCCCGGTGAGCAGGCGCAGCGGCGCGATTTTGTCGCCTAAACCGCTTAAAAACACCGATGAGAAGCCGTAGCTCAGCAGGAAAGCGCTCATCAGAATGCCGAGGCGCGTGGTGTCGAAATCAATGCCCATCGCCTGCTGGAAATGGGTATCTGAAAAGAGCGCCGCGATGCTGATTTTGTCGAAAAAGGCCAGCAGCACGCAGGCCAGCAGCGACAGCGGGATGGCCCAGCGCACCGCTTTTTCGGGCGTGCGGGTCCCCTCACCGCTCGCCTCAACCGGCGCGGTGTTAGTCTCTAGTGTGGTCATTTCTCCCCCTACGGGTGCGGGTTAGCTATCGCAGTGACATCAGTGAAAATGTCGGGTCGGCAAGCGGTACGTCCGACAGATCCCGCCCCGCCGCCATCCAGCGCTTCGCCAGCTTGACGGTGCGCGCATCGTTGAACGCCACAAGCTGCGTTAGCCGCCCGTTGTCGTCCAGCGAGAAGTACAGCGCCTCTTCACGCAATATCGTTCGGCAGCCTGCCTGCGGAATGCCGAGGATCTGAATGTTGTGCTGGTATTGATCCGACCACAGCCACGGCGCGTCGTCATAACCTGGCGCATCGGGATTGAGCATCGCTTTCGCCGTCGCCACCGCCTGATTCTGGGCGAAGGCCCAGGACTGGATGCACAAGCCGTAGTGATGGTGCTGGGCGACATCTCCTGCGGCAAAGATGAACGGATCCGAGGTGCGTCCCTGGGCATCCACCACGATCCCGCGCCCGGTTTTCAGCCCCGCGTCACGCGCCAGCTCCAGATTGAGATCGACGCCGATCCCCACCACCACTGCATCAAAGGTTTCACGGTTGCCGTCGCAGTGGACGACCGGCAGGCCGCCGTCGTCCTCCAGCTCCAGCGCGCCGCAGCCGGTACGGATCTCCACCCCCTGCTCGCGGTGGATGGCCTCCAGGCGCTGCGACACCTCGCCGCTCACCGAGCGCATGCACAGCGCAGGCTGCTGCTCGAACAGCGTGACCGCCACGCCGCTTTTCCGCGCGGAAGCGGCAATCTCAAGGCCAATCCAGCCGCCGCCGATAATCGCGAGTTTGTGACTTTCCGACAGGCGACTTTTCAGGCGCTGCGCGTCCTGCCAGTGGCGCAGGGTATAGACCTGCGGATGGCTGGCCCACGCCTGCGAAGGCAGGCGCGCCCGACCGCCGGTAGCGATTAAAAGGATGTTGTAACTAAGCTGCTCGCCGTTGCTAAGAAGGACTTTTTTTTCATCGCGATCGACAGATTCAGCGCGCAGCGGTCGGTACCAGGTCAGGTCCAGCGCCTGCTGCACCTCGTCGGTAAACAGCCTTGGGAGCGCCGCGTCCGGTTCCAGCAGAGACGCTTTTGACAGCGGCGGCCGCTCGTAGAAATCCCATTCCTCTTCCGCTACCACGCAAATCTCGCCGTCGAAGCCCTCGTCACGCAGGGTTTTCGCCGCCCAGCCGCCTGACTGGCCGCCGCCGATAATGACAATGCGCGATGTCATACCGCCTCCGGCTTTTTCTGCTGACGGCGCGTGTCGTGGTCAATCCCGCCTTCCACCGCCCACTCGGTGAAGGAGACCAGGGAATGCTCCAGCTCGCGCGGCTGCCAGTTTTCCGTCAGGTAATCATCGTTGGTGTAATACTCAAACGCGCCGCCGGTCGGGCTGTTGACGTACCAGAAGTACGCCGACGACACCGGATGACGTCCCGGCCCGATAAAGGTGCTCCAGTCATGTTTATTCATCGCGATACCGCCGCCGATCACCTCGTGGATATCGCGCACGGTGAAGGCCACGTGGTTAAGGCCGCGCTTGCGGTTCGGCAGTTGCAGCAGGAACAGGTTGTGATGGCCGCCACGCACGCCGCAGCGCAGGAACACGGCGCGGTTGATATAGCGATCCGAGACCTGGAAGCCGAGCACCTCGCGGTAGAATTTTTCCACCGCCGCCAGCTCCTCCACGAAGAACACCACATGCCCCACGTTGATCGGCTGGGCGCGATCGTAAACCGGGCTGGGCGTGTCGATACGGCGGGCGTCGCCCCACTGGTTTATTGGCTCGACGTTAAGCTCCACGTCGGTCTGCTGGGTCACCTGCACGCGCAGCGTCATGCCGTTCGGATCGAGGCATTCCAGCGCGTCGCCCACTTCGCGAAAGCCGGGCTGCTGCGCCAGCTTCGGGCGCAGCGCGTCGAGATCGGACTGTGCGGCAACCGCCCAGGTCATGCGGCGCAGGGTGTTGCCCGCTTCAAACGCGGGCGGCAGGTCGGGGCTGTCGATCGGGTTAAGCTCCACGCGCGCGCCGCTCAGGGTGGTGAAACGCTGGCCGCTGGCATCGCCCGTCAGGCCAAAATCACGCATAAATTTGGCGCAGTGCGTCAGGTCTTCCACACCAAATTCCAGCTTTTCAATTCCGGTTACACTCATCGTTCGTTGCCTCATCTGGCCCAGATTGGGCGTAAAACATGCCCGACGCAGTCAAGCGCCTGGCGTTAACTCACTGATTTAACTGGCCTGTGATAGATACCCTAAGAAGCCAGAAATTTTATCCGCCGCAAGGCGAACCTCGTTTTGCAGGCGCTCGCGGTCGCTCTGCGGGATCTCCTCCGACGGCACCAGAATGCTGACTACCGCCGCCACGCGGCCGCTTCGGTCATACACCGGGTAGACGATGGAAGAGATGCCGTGGCGGAAGAAGGATTCGCCGATGACATACCCGCGGGCTTTGTCCTGCTGCACCATCTGCCACAGGGCTTCACGGTCGTGAAGCTGCCCCGGCGTGTTGCCCGGCAGACGCTCATGCGGGAACAGCTGTTCGAAATCAGCGCGGGAAATATCGGTCAACAGCATGCGGCCCAGCGAGGTACAGTGCACCGGCAGACGGGTACCAATGCTGACCTGGTTGATACGCGACCCGGCGGCGCTGACGCGGGCGATGTATATAATGTCGCGCCCGTCGCGGATCGCCAGATGGCTGCTGCACTGGCTCACGTCGCGCAGTTGCTCGATCACCGGCTGGCCGACCTGCGCCACGTCCAGCGAGGCGATGTACTCAAAGCCAAGACGCAGCACGTTCATGCCCAGCGAAAAGGTATTGGTGCGCGTGTTGCGCTCCAGAAAGCCCATGTACTCCAGCGTCTGCACCACGCGATAGGCGGTCGCCTTCGGCATATCCACCAGCCGGTGCAGCTCGGCAAAAGTCAGATCGCGATGCTGCTCGCCAAAGGCCAACAGCAGCTGTAAACCGCGCTCCAGCCCCGGCACCAGATACTTCACTTCCTGATCGTTTGCCATCATCGCCCTACCTTAGTTAAAGACAAAACCGCCGTTGACCGGGATCAGCTGTCCGGTGATGAACCGAGACAGATCGCTTAGCAGCCAGACCACGCTGCCAGTGACATCTTCCGGCTGCTGCGCGCCGGTTAACGCGCGTCCGTTTTCGTAGAGCTGATGCCGTTCGGCGGGGACATATTCCGTCGCCTCGACGCGGGTTAACCCCGGCGCGATGGCATTAATGCGTATACGCTTTTCACCCAGTTCGCGCGCCATTGATCGGGTCATGGCAATGACGGCCCCCTTGCTGGCGACGTAGGCCATCAGGCGCGGCGCGCCCCACAGCGCGGTGTCGGACGCCACGTTCACAATGCCCGCCCCTTCACGCAGCAGCGGCACGGCGGCGCGCGTCACCAGCCAGGTGCCTTTGACATTGACGCTCATCACCCGATCCCAGAGATCCGGATCGTAATCGAGCATGTTTTTGCCGCCGACGCCCGTCGCCATCGCCGCGTTGTTCACCAGGCCATCGATCTGACCCTGCTCGCCAATGGCGCTGAACACCTGCTCAATGGACTGTGGATCGGCCAGATCGATAACGTGCGGTTCGATCGCATAGCCCCGCTCGCTCAGGGCGTGGGCGCTTTCGGCCAGCTCGCCCTTCAGGATGTCGCACATCACCACCGCCGCGCCCTGCTCCGCGCAGGCTTTGGCAAAGTGAAAGCCCAGCCCGCGCGCGGCGCCGGTTATGACGATGCGCTTGCCGCTCAGCAGCCCGTTCATCAGGCGGCTCCCTGCTGTGCTTCACGCATCGCCAGCTGCTCTTTGGCGGCCTTTTGCATCATGCGGCGCAGGCGCGAA
This sequence comes from Enterobacter cloacae complex sp. IR5459, assembly GCF_049238005.1. Classification (NCBI taxonomy): domain Bacteria; kingdom Pseudomonadati; phylum Pseudomonadota; class Gammaproteobacteria; order Enterobacterales; family Enterobacteriaceae; genus Enterobacter; species Enterobacter cloacae complex sp. IR5459. The sequence goes on along the minus strand of NZ_JBMKIG010000001.1, from coordinate 333,162 downwards.
AGACCGACGTCGTGCTGATACAGGTACTCATGATCGCGCGCGTTTGGCGCCAGGCTTTCCAGCACCACGCGGTCCTGCTCCAGCACTTCCCAGTGCAGTTTTTCCAGACGGTTGCGGTACATGAAACGCCACATATCGCGCTGCCAGCCCTGCACCCGGCGAATGCGCCAGAAGAAGACGCGGCAGTTGTCGTTATCTTCCGGCACCACCATGCCGACGATAAAGAAGTGGCCGCCCGGCCCGAAGCGCTTCTTGTACGGAATGGAGAGGCGCATCCAGCAGGTGCCGCTGTTGCCCAGCTCCACCCAGTCAAAATTGACGCCGCTCTGCCCTTTCTTCTCGAAAATAAAACCGGTTTTGGTCGGCTGGAGCACCATGTCGGCCTTGCGATCCCCTTCCGCCATCGAGTGCGACGAGGAGTGCAGATAGGTGCCGTGCATCGGGTCCATCACGTTTTCCAGCGCGTACTGGTAATTGCATTTCCACGCGGCGGTGCAGAGGAAGTTGCTGAAGCTGTCCGTATCGGCGAGCTCGTCCGGGAAGGTCAGCTCGTCCGGCTGCTGGTCCGCGGTGACGCCAAACCAGAGGAAGATGGCGCCGTGCGCCTCCTGCACGTTATAGCTGCGTACGCACTGCTGGCCGACCAGCGGACATTTATCTACGGCGGGCACGTCTTTCACTTCGCCGTTGCCCGCCACCTCTACGCCGTGATACCAGCAGGCAATGCGGTCCCCGAGGTTCCAGCCCATCGACAGGCGCGCGCCGCGGTGCGGGCAGCGGTCCTCCAGCGCCTGAACCTGGCCATCTTTATTGCGCCAGACCACAATCTGCTCGCCCAGGCGGGTGATGCCCACCGGCGCAGACTGCACTTCCCAGCTCGCCAGCACCGGATACCAGAGGCCGCGCAGACCTTTATCCAGATAATGTTGTACGGTCGTCGTCATCACGTTGCCCTCAGTAGCCGTTAACCTGTAAGAATGCCTGGAAACTGGCGTCGCTCCACGGCTCGCCCTGCTGGTCGTGCATACGCACCGCGTTCAGCCCGCTTACCAGCTCCGGCAGAGTTTCAACGCCCTGCTCGAAGAGATCTTCCAGCGTCGCAATCAGCTTCACTTCCCAGCTTTCCGGCTCGCGGCTGCGGGTCTGCCAGATCAGGTTCTGGTACTCGCCCGGCTTGTGAATGGCGCCATTACCGCCCTCTGCCGGCGGGGTAAACTGGCGGCTTTCCGGCAGCGCCGGGTTGTAGTTCAGCGTGTCGCTCATGCCACGGTCTCCTCAACGAAGGTAATCTGAATCTGGTTTTCAAAGACCCGAACCGGGTATCGGTTGAGGTTGCGTCCTCCGGGGCCGTGCAGACACTGGCCGGTTTTGACGTCGAACACCGCCTCGTGCAGCGGGCATTCCACCTTGCCGTCTTCCACGAACCCCTGACTCAGCAGGGCATAGGCGTGCGGGCATACGTCCTCCAGCGCGTAATATTCACCGTCGATCAGGTAAACGCCGATCTCTTTACCGTCGACGTTGCCGCTAAAAGGGAAATCTTCCTGTACTTGCTCTGCGTCACATACGCCTATCCAGCTCATCACGATCCTCCAGGCTTTTGTTTCATATATGAAACTCTGTTTCTTATTTAATACGGTCAATATAAAAGCGATGAATGTTTCGTCAAGCGACAATGTGACGAATTTGTTAATCGATCAGCAATTAATTAACTAAGTGTGCAAGGGATCACGAAAAAATGCAGCGATATGAAATTTTCATTATTGCAGCGTGAGAAATACGTTTTTTTAATGGCCTCTTATTTTGAATAAAAGATATTGACTTCCTTTCTTTTTACTCTTTAAAAATAAATGAACGTCACCTCTTTCGCGTTTCACCTGTGAAACTCATTTTTAATTTATCTTTACTAAACAAAGAGTTTCACAGGTGAACCATTTTAGCTCCGTGACAATCACATTGATGAAAAATATAAGTTACAAAAAACGTAAGGCGGACATGATGACGGCAAGATGGCAAGGCACGATTGCGCTTTTATTACTCATTATTATTTCGTACGTCGATCGGGTAAATATCTCGGTAATGATTTTAAACCCGGAATTTGCCGAACATTTTCAGTTAAATGAAAACAGAATGTTACAGGGTATGCTCATGACCTGCTTTCTTCTGGGTTATGGTTTTTCCGCTCTATTATTAACGCCGGTTATTGAAAGCAAACTTCATTATCGGCAGGGATTATTAAGCAGCATTGCGATTTGGGCCGCGGTCTGCGCGGTTTCGCCTTTGCTCGGCTCGCTGACGGGAATGCTCATCGCCCGCGTGATTCTGGGGATCGCGGAGGGTCCGCTATTTTCGCTGAAAACGCGCTTTATCAGCGATAACTTTAGCGCGCAAGAGATCGGTAAACCCAACGCCGTGACCGCGCTGGGCGTCTCGCTCGGGCTGGCCGTGGGCTTTCCGCTGGTGACCTGGCTGATGTCGCATCTGGGCTGGGCCGGATCGTTTTATGCACTGGCGGCAATCAACCTTCTCCTCGGGGGCAGCTTAATCTGGCGTTTTCTGCCCGCGCCGCGCAAGCTCCCGACCGCGAAAAAACCGGGGTTTGTCCACACCTTCACGCTGGCCTGGCAGACGCCGCTGCTGGGCTGGATCATGGTGGTTGAAATCGCCACCCTGAGCTATCTCTGGGGGAGCAGCGCCTGGCTGCCCGCGTGGCTGCGCGACGAGCATCATTTCTCGCTGCATGCCACGGGCTGGCTTGCGGCGATCCCCTTCCTGCTCAGCCTGGGGTCAAAGTTTCTGGGCGGCGTGCTGCTCGACAAAATGCGTCCGGAACAGGCACCGGTGCTGTTTGTGGTGGGCGGGGCGATGACGGCGCTGTCCGTGGTCGCGCTGATGCTCAGCCATCAGCCTGCCTGGCTGGCGCTGTTTATGCTTTCGGCTAATGTCTTCTGGGGGCTACAGGGGGCGGCTATTCCGGCGGTGATCCAGCATCACGCCGCGCGGGAAGCGGTGGGCAGCGCTTACGGCATAATCAATGGGATCGGCAATATCTGCGCGGCGTTTATTCCGCTGCTGATGGGGATGGTGATGAGATCGGTGGGGTCGGTCAGTTCAGGCTTTTCGGTGCTGGTCGTTTCGCAGGTTATCACCCTGCTTGCCGGGGGAATGTTGCTGCTGCGCATGCGGCGCGCAGCAGCAATCAGCGCGTAAGGCTTATTCGCCTTTTTTCGCCGCCTGGATGTAGAGCATTTCCAGCGCCAGGGTCGCCGCGGCCAGCGCGGTGATCTCGGACTGGTCATATGCCGGAGCCACTTCCACCACGTCCATCCCGACGATGTTCAGATCCTTCAGGCCGCGCACCAGCTTGATGGCGCGGTCTGATGTCAGGCCGCCGATCACCGGCGTACCGGTACCCGGTGCGAATGCCGGATCCAGGCAGTCGATGTCGAAGGTCAGGTAGACAGGCATATCGCCGACGATCTGCTTAACCTGAGCCAGAATATCGTCCACGCCGCGATCGTTCACCTGGCCCGCGTCCAGCACGGTAAAGCCGTTGTCTTTGTCAAACTCGGTGCGGATGCCGATCTGCACGGAGTGGTTCGGATCGATCAGGCCTTCCTTCGGCGCGGTGTAGAACATGGTGCCGTGGTCGAACTCGCAGCCGTTCGCGTAGGTGTCGGTGTGCGCATCGAAGTGCACCAGCGCCATTTTGCCGAAGTGCTTCGCGTGGGCGCGCAGCAGCGGCAGGGTCACGAAGTGGTCACCGCCGAAGGAGAGCATGCGTTTACCGGCCGCCAGCAGCTTCTCGGCGTGCGCCTGCAATTTTTCGCTCATCTCACGCGCGTCGCCGAAGGCGTACACCAGATCGCCGCAGTCCACCACGTTCAGGCGCTCGCGCATGTCGAAGTTCCACGGGAAGCGGTTGTGCTCCCAGGCCAGGTTAGTGGAAACCTGACGGATCGCCGCCGGACCATGACGACCACCCGCGCGACCGGACGTTGCCATGTCGAACGGTACGCCGGTGATCACCCAGTCCGCATCGCTGTCGTACGGCTGGAAGTTCATCGGAAGGCGTAAAAAACCAAACGCGTTAGATACCAGAGAGTTATCGTACTGATGACCTAAAGTGCTCATGTCCTGACCTCTTATAAAGTCGATACATTAAAAACAGATGAAAAAAAATCCCCTCCGCGTCGTTAAACCCGACGAGGAAGGGATTGATTCGTAAATCGCTAATTGGGGCGAATTATCGCCGTTAATTCATACGGGTTCAAGTGAGTATAGGGCATTGTGCGGTCTGTTGCCCTCACCCCGCCCCTCTCCCACGGGGAGAGGGAGTTTACCTACTCATCTTCCAGGTAGGTGTACCCGTACAGACCCGCTTCAAACTCTTCCAGGAACTGCTGCTGCAAGGCATCGTCCAGACCGGTGTTTTTCACCTGATCGCGGAACTGGGTGAGCAGTTTTTTCGGATCCAGCTGAACGTATTCGAGCATGTCCGCCACGGTGTCCCCTTCGTCGGACAGCTCAACCTCCACGCTGCCGTCAGGGAAGACAAACACGTCAACCGCTTCGGTATCACCGAACAGGTTGTGCATGTTGCCGAGGATCTCCTGATACGCCCCCACCATAAAGAAGCCCAGCATTGGCGGGTTCTCCGGATCGTACTCCGGCATTGGCATCGTCGTTGCGATACCGTCACCGTCAACGTAATGGTCAATCGCGCCGTCAGAGTCACAGGTGATGTCCAGCAGCACGGCGCGGCGTTCCGGGGCGTGGTTCAGCCCTTCCAGCGGCAGAACCGGGAATAGCTGGTCGATACCCCAGGCATCCGGCATCGACTGGAACAGGGAGAAGTTGACGTACATTTTGTCCGCCATACGCTCCTGCAACTCGTCGATAATCGGACGGTGCGCGCGGTTGCTCGGGTCGAGCTGTTTCTGCACTTCGTGGCACATATTCAGGTAGAGCTGCTCGGCCCACGCGCGCTCTTGCAGGCTGAATGTGCCTGACGAGTAGCCGACGTGAATATCGTGCAGGTCCATCTGGCTGTCGTGCAGCCATTCGCGCAGGGAACGACGCGTGCCCGGCTCGTGCATCTCCTGCCAGGTTTCCCACATGCTTTGCAGGGAACGTGGGGCATCGTCTGCCGGAGGCGTGGCTTCGGTGATTTCGCTACGCTCAACGCCAATGATGTTAGAGACCAGTACCGTATGGTGCGCCGTGACCGCGCGGCCGGATTCGGTGATCACCGTCGGGTGCGGCAGGCCGTGCTCTTCGCAGGCATCGCCAATCGCCCAGATGATGTTGTTGGCATATTCGTTCAGGCCATAGTTTACCGAACAGTCAGACTGCGAGCGGGTCCCTTCGTAGTCCACGCCCAGGCCGCCGCCCACGTCAAAGCACTGAATATTCACGCCGAGCTTATGCAGCTCAACGTAGAAACGTGCCGATTCACGCACGCCGGTGGCGATGTCGCGAATGTTGGCCATCTGCGAGCCGAGGTGGAAGTGCAGCAGCTGAATGCTGTCCAGACGACCGCGCTCGCGTAGAATTTCCACCAGCTGAAGCACCTGGTTCGCCGCGAGGCCGAACTTGGATTTTTCACCGCCGGAAGACTGCCATTTACCGGAACCCTGCGACGCCAGTCGCGCACGCACGCCAAGGCGTGGGATCACGTTCAGACGCTCGGCCTCTTCCAGCACGATCGCGATTTCGGTCATCTTCTCGATCACCAGATAGACCTTGTGGCCCATCTTCTCGCCAATTAATGCCAGACGAATGTATTCGCGATCTTTATAGCCGTTACAGACGATCACCGACCGGGTCATGCCCGCGTGCGCCAGAACCGCCATCAGCTCCGCTTTAGAGCCTGCTTCCAGGCCCAGCGGCTCGCCGGAGTGGATCAGGGACTCAATCACGCGACGGTGCTGGTTGACCTTGATCGGGTAAACGAGGAAATAGTCGCCGTTATAACCATACGATTCCCGCGCGCGTTTGAACGCGGCGTTAATAGAACGCAGGCGATGTTGCAGGATCTGCGGGAAGCAGAACAGTGCAGGCAAGCGCTGACCCTGCGCTTCACGGGTTTTCACCAGTTTAGCGAGATCCACGCGCGCTTCCGGGACGTCCGGATCCGGGCAGACACTGATGTGGCCCAGCTCGTTAACGTCGTAGTAGTTATTGCCCCACCAGGCAATATTGTAAGTGCGCAGCATCTTGCTGGCTTCCTGGGAGCTCATCGCAACCTCCTGCATAGAACGTAGTACACCCTGTTCGCCTGCTGACGAAGGCGAAAGCGAAGACATGTCGTCAGACATAGCGAACCTCAACTCTTTGTATTAAGTGTAAAACAGTTGACTACTATCGCAGCGTTATACGGCGATAACAACCCATTAACGGCTCCATTTCCCAGCAGAGTATGCTGAAACCCAGACCGTGCGACCGGTTTCTTATTCATATCATTGTAAAACACGTATCCGAACTCTGTATGACAAGGTTCGGCGAAACCACGAGAAAACTCCTGTATTAACAAGAGCGCCCTTGTTCAGTTTTCACAAAGCGTGACCGGCTCTGGAATCCTGAGAAGCACCGAGATGGGTATAACATCGGCAGGTGTTTAGACCAGAAGTGCGGGTGGGAATCAAATGCGCGCCAGAACGGCTGCGCTGAATGAGCGGAAAACGATGGTTCATTATCTGGTATCACCTCCACGGCCGCCTCTGCTGAAACGGACCACAAGCCAAAGCTAAAAGTTCACTGCTTAACCCGGCTGGAAGTGGCGACACGATGTGTTCATCGAGCGCTTATTTTATATGAGCCGCGCGCCGCGTTTTATACCGAGAAGGTCGCTAAAAAGCAAAACAAAAATGCGCAGGTTGCCAGCGTCGTCAGGAAAAATTTCCAGCCGTGTTTTCAACGCAATGAGAGGTGAGTCAAAAAAAACTGGAAATCGGGTGAAGAAGTGACCTAAAATAGACGTCCAGATGTTAATCCATCCATACCGATTAACACTCAGACTGCCAGTGTCAAAATCCTGTAGGCCTTGGTAGAATTATCTCCTATGGCTATTCCACACAGCAGCTTGAGCTAACCAAATTCCTCTTAGGTGAAATAAAACATGGCAAAACACCTGTTTACGTCCGAGTCCGTATCAGAAGGACATCCTGATAAAATTGCTGACCAAATCTCCGATGCGGTGCTGGATGCGATCCTCGCGCAGGATCCAAAGGCGCGCGTAGCGTGTGAAACCTATGTCAAAACCGGCATGGTTCTGGTTGGCGGTGAGATCACCACCAGCGCATGGGTTGATATCGAAGAGATCACCCGTAACACGGTGCGTGAGATCGGCTATGTACATTCTGATATGGGCTTTGATGCCAACTCCTGCGCCGTACTGAGCGCGATTGGCAAACAGTCTCCGGACATCAACCAGGGCGTTGACCGTGCCGATCCGCTGGAACAGGGCGCGGGCGACCAGGGCCTGATGTTCGGCTACGCAACCAACGAAACCGACGTGCTGATGCCAGCGCCGGTGACCTACGCACACCGTCTGGTGCAGCGTCAGGCTGAAGTACGTAAAAACGGCACCCTGCCGTGGCTGCGTCCGGATGCGAAAAGCCAGGTGACCTTCCAGTATGACGACGGGAAAATCGTCGGTATTGATGCCGTGGTTCTTTCCACGCAGCATGCTGAAGAGATTGACCAGAAATCCCTGCAAGAAGCGGTGATGGAAGAGATCATCAAGCCGGTTCTGCCAACTGAATGGCTGAGCTCTGCGACCAAATTCTTCATCAACCCAACCGGACGCTTTGTTATCGGCGGCCCAATGGGTGACTGCGGTCTGACCGGTCGTAAAATCATCGTAGATACCTACGGCGGCATGGCACGTCACGGCGGCGGCGCATTCTCCGGTAAAGATCCGTCTAAAGTTGACCGTTCTGCCGCGTACGCTGCACGTTATGTGGCGAAAAACATCGTTGCTGCCGGTCTGGCTGACCGCTGTGAAATTCAGGTTTCCTACGCCATCGGCGTGGCTGAGCCAACCTCCATCATGGTGGAAACCTTCGGTACTGAAAAAGTGCCTTCTGAACAGCTGACCCTGCTGGTGCGTGAGTTCTTCGACCTGCGTCCATACGGTCTGATTCAGATGCTGGATCTGCTGCACCCAATCTACCAGGAAACCGCAGCGTACGGTCACTTTGGTCGCGAACATTTCCCATGGGAAAAAACCGACAAAGCCGCCCTGCTGCGTGATGCTGCCGGTCTGAAATAATCGACTGCCAGCAGCTTAAACAGGCCAGCCTTTGTGCTGGCCTTTTTTATGTCGGGTGGCGGCTATGCCTTACCCGACCTACGGGTAGTGAGTTTTTGTAGGCCGGGTAAGGCGCAGCAGCCACCCGACAATGTTTGGAACCGTTTACACCTCACTCTCTATACCCCGCTTTCAGAATATTCTCTTTGCATGATCGCATTTCTTCTGCTGTTACATTCCCTTTCAGTTAAGTCTGAAATTTGTGCAAACGCGATGCACATCAATTAATTTACCTCTATATTTTCAAAGCTTTAATTATTTTTACGGTTACAAGCCAGTGTAACCGATTACACCGTTGTGATTTGACTCACATATTTTTATGAGCCGCTCACCTACTCTTTATATCGTAAAAACTGATAACCCAACTGGAGGGCATAATGCCTGACAATAATAAACAGGGGCGTACGTCCAATAAGGCAATGACGTTCTTCGTCTGCTTCCTCGCCGCTCTGGCAGGATTACTCTTTGGCCTGGATATTGGCGTAATTGCCGGTGCATTACCTTTCATCACCGATGAGTTCCAGATTAGCGCACACACTCAGGAATGGGTGGTTAGCTCCATGATGTTCGGTGCCGCCGTCGGCGCGGTCGGCAGCGGCTGGCTCTCCTTTAAGCTCGGGCGTAAAAAGAGCCTGATGATTGGCGCGATCCTGTTCGTTGCCGGCTCACTGTTCTCTGCCGCTGCGCCTAATGTTGAAGTGCTGATCATCTCCCGCGTGCTGCTCGGTCTGGCAGTGGGCGTGGCGTCTTATACTGCCCCGCTGTACCTGTCTGAAATCGCTCCGGAAAAAATCCGCGGCAGCATGATTTCCATGTATCAGCTGATGATCACTATCGGTATTCTGGGGGCTTATCTCTCCGATACCGCATTCAGCTACAGCGGCGCATGGCGCTGGATGCTGGGCGTCATCATCATTCCTGCCATCCTGCTGCTGATTGGCGTCTTCTTCCTGCCGGACAGTCCGCGCTGGTTCGCCGCCAAACGCCGCTTCCATGATGCCGAACGCGTGCTCTTACGCCTGCGTGATACCAGCGCCGAAGCCAAAAACGAGCTGGAAGAGATCCGCGAAAGCCTGAAGGTCAAACAGTCCGGCTGGGCGCTGTTCAAAGAGAACAGCAACTTCCGCCGCGCGGTGTTCCTCGGCGTGCTGTTACAGATCATGCAACAGTTCACCGGGATGAACGTCATCATGTATTACGCGCCGAAAATCTTCGAACTGGCGGGCTACACCAACACCACCGAGCAGATGTGGGGCACCGTGATCGTTGGCCTGACCAACGTGCTGGCGACCTTTATCGCTATCGGTCTGGTGGACCGCTGGGGACGTAAGCCAACCCTGACGCTGGGCTTCCTGGTGATGGCCGTCGGGATGGGCGTGCTGGGTACCATGATGCACATGGGCATTCACTCCCCAACGGCACAGTACTTCGCCGTGGCGATGCTGCTGATGTTTATCATTGGGTTTGCGATGAGCGCCGGTCCGCTGATTTGGGTGCTGTGCTCTGAGATCCAGCCGCTGAAAGGACGTGATTTTGGCATCACCTGCTCTACCGCGACCAACTGGATTGCCAACATGATCGTCGGCGCAACGTTCCTGACCATGCTTAATACTCTGGGTAATGCCAACACCTTCTGGGTGTACGCCGGTCTGAACCTGTTCTTTATTGTTCTCACTATCTGGCTGGTTCCTGAAACCAAACATGTTTCACTGGAACACATTGAACGTAACCTGATGAAAGGTCGTCCTCTGCGCGAAATCGGCGCACACGACTGATCCTCCTGCGGGAGGCGCCTCTTGCGCCTCCCCGCTTCCCGCTTTATGCTCTGCCCCTATGAAAGCACCCCGTCTCCCCATCGCCATTCAGCAAGCCGTTATGCGCAGCCTGCGGGAAAAACTCGCCCAGGCCAACCTGAAGCTCGGCCGCAATTATCCTGAACCGAAGCTGGTCTATCAGCAGCGTGGCACCGCGGCAGGTACCGCCTGGCTGGAATCGTATGAGATCCGCCTCAACCCGGTGTTGATGATGGAAAATCAGCAGGCGTTTATCGAAGAAGTGGTGCCGCACGAGCTGGCGCATCTGCTGGTGTGGAAGCACTTTGGCCGCGTCGCGCCGCACGGCAAAGAGTGGAAGTGGATGATGGAGGCGGTGCTCGGCGTTCCGGCCCGTCGCACCCATCAGTTCGAGCTGGAATCGGTACGCCGCAATACCTTCCCCTACCGCTGCCAGTGCCAGCAGCACCAGCTTACCGTCCGCCGCCATAACCGCGTAGTGCGGGGCGAGGCGACCTACCGCTGCGTTAAATGCGGCGAACCGCTGGTTGCGGAATAATCACGCGAACTTTCAGGAACTTTCCTGATCTGACTGATTGCATACGGGAACAACATTCGTTACGTTGCGGGCTCGTTTTGACACGGAGTGTAAGATGTCCCGTAATGTTTCTCTCGCTGTCGCTTTTCTGGCGACAGCGCTCTCCGGCCATGCTCTGGCCGACGGTATTCACAGTTTCTCTCAGGCAAAAACCGCAGGCGTAAAGATTAACGCCGACGTACCGGGTGATTTCTACTGCGGCTGTAAAATTAACTGGCAGGGTAAGAAAGGGGTCGTGGATCTGGGATCCTGCGGCTATAAGGTGCGCAAGAACGAGAACCGCGCCAGCCGAATCGAATGGGAACACGTCGTTCCGGCCTGGCAGTTTGGCCACCAGCGCCAGTGCTGGCAGGACGGTGGACGTAAAAATTGCGCAAAAGATCCGGTCTACCGCCAGATGGAAAGCGATATGCACAACCTGCAACCCGCCGTGGGTGAGGTCAATGGCGACCGCGGAAACTTCATGTACAGCCAGTGGAACGGTGGCGAAGGCCAGTACGGCCAGTGCGCCATGAAGGTCGATTTCAAAGAGAAAGTCGCCGAACCGCCTGCCCGCGCGCGCGGTAGCATCGCCCGCACTTATTTCTATATGCGCGACCGCTACGATCTCAATCTTTCCCGCCAGCAGACGCAACTCTTCAATGCCTGGGACAAGCTCTACCCGGTGACGGACTGGGAATGCCAGCGCGACGAACGTATCGCCAAAGTCCAGGGGAATCACAACCCTTACGTCCAGCGGGCTTGCCAGGCGCAAAAGAGCTAACCTACACTACGGCAATTCGCTTATATCGCATGACACATGGAATTTCTGACTATGCGCATCCCTCGCATCTATCACCCTGAACTGATTACCCCAGGCGGCGAAATCGCCCTGTCTGATGATGCTGCAAACCATGTAGGTCGCGTGCTGCGCATGGGTGCAGGCCAGGCGATTCAGCTCTTTGACGGCTCTAATCAGGTTTTCGACGCTGAAATTACGCGCGCCGATAAAAAAAGCGTGCACGTGAAGGTGCTGCGTGGCGACGTGGATGACCGGGAATCGCCGCTGCACATTCACCTGGGCCAGGTGATGTCGCGTGGGGAAAAGATGGAGTTCACCGTTCAGAAATCCATTGAACTGGGTGTAAGCCTCATTACGCCACTTTTTTCTGAGCGCTGCGGCGTTAAACTGGATGCGGAACGTCTGAACAAAAAGATCCAGCAGTGGCAAAAAATTGCCATTGCGGCCTGCGAACAGAGCGGCCGCAATCGTATCCCGGAGATCCGCCCGGCGATGGATCTGGAGGACTGGTGTGCAGAAGAGGAAAGCGGGCTTAAGCTTAATCTTCATCCGCGCGCCAGCGCCAGCATCAATACGCTGCCGCTGCCCGTTGAGCGTGTACGCCTGCTGATTGGCCCGGAAGGCGGCCTGTCGGCTGACGAAATTGCCATGACGGCGCGTTACCAGTTTACTGATATTCTGTTGGGACCTCGCGTTCTGCGCACTGAGACAACGGCACTCACCGCCATTACCGCGCTACAGGTGCGATTTGGCGATCTGGGTTGAAGCAAAGACCCATAACCGGAGAAGAAGATGATTAAGCTCGGCATCGTGATGGACCCCATCGCAAACATTAACATCAAGAAAGACTCCAGCTTCGCTATGCTGCTGGAAGCGCAGCGTCGCGGCTATGAACTCCACTACATGGAGATGAACGATCTTTACCTGATCAACGGTGAAGCCCGCGCACGCACCCGCATCGTTAACGTCGAGCAGAACTACGAAAAATGGTACGAATTCGGTACCGAGCAGGATATTGCCCTGGCCGACCTCAACGTCATCCTGATGCGTAAAGATCCGCCGTTCGACACCGAATACATTTATTCCACCTATATCCTTGAGCGTGCCGAAGAGAAAGGCACGCTGATCGTCAACAAGCCGCAGAGCCTGCGCGACTGCAACGAGAAGCTCTATACCGCATGGTTCTCTGACCTGACGCCGGAAACGCTCGTCACCCGCAGCAAAACGCAGCTGAAAGAATTCTGGCAGAAGCACGGCGACATCATCATGAAACCGCTGGACGGCATGGGCGGCGCGTCGATCTTCCGGGTGAAAGAGGGCGATCCGAACATTGGCGTGATTGCCGAAACGCTGACCGAGCTGGGAACCCGCTACTGTATGGCACAGAACTATCTGCCGGCCATTAAAGACGGCGACAAGCGTGTGCTGGTCGTAGACGGCGAGCCGGTGCCTTACTGCCTGGCGCGTATTCCGCAGGGAGGGGAAACCCGTGGCAACCTGGCGGCTGGCGGCCGTGGCGAACCGCGTCCGTTAAGCGAAAGCGACTGGGAAATTGCCCGCCGCGTCGGCCCTACGCTTAAAGCCAAAGGCCTGATCTTCGTTGGCCTCGATATCATCGGCGATCGTCTGACCGAAGTGAACGTCACCAGCCCAACCTGCATTCGTGAAATCGAAGCGGAATTCCCGATCTCGATCACCGGAATGCTGATGGACGCTATCGAAAAACGTTTACAGAAATAACCTGTGACAGCGCCTGTGTTTATCCCCATACTGGGCGCTGTCGCTTTTTAAACCAGGAAACAGTACCTCTGACAATGAATTTACAGCATCACTTTCTTATTGCCATGCCTGCTCTCCAGGATCCGATTTTCCGCCGCGCCGTGGTCTATATTTGTGAATACAACGAAGACGGCGCGATGGGGATTATCATCAATAAGCCGCTGGAAAACCTTCAGGTTGAAGGGATTCTGGACAAGCTGAAAATCCCTGCTGAAGCGCGGCTGCCGGAAATCCGTCTCGATAAACCGGTGATGCTCGGCGGTCCGCTTGCAGAAGATCGTGGTTTTATCCTGCATACCCCGCCGGTTTTCTCGTCCAGCATTCGTATCTCCGATAACACCGTCGTCACCACCTCTCGCGATGTGCTTGAAACGCTGGGCACTGCCAGTCAGCCTTCTGAGGTGCTGGTTGCGCTCGGTTACGCCTCCTGGGAAAAAGGGCAGCTGGAACAAGAAATTCTGGATAACGCCTGGCTGACGGCCCCTGCGGATATGAATATCCTGTTTAAAACCCCTATCGCCGATCGCTGGCGTGACGCGGCAAAACTGATTGGCATTGATATTCTGACCATGCCTGGCGTTGCGGGGCACGCGTAATGAGCGGCACCCTTCTCGCCTTCGACTTCGGCACCAAAAGCATCGGCGTCGCTGTGGGTCAACGGATCACCGGCACCGCTCGCCCGCTCACTGCGCTGAAAGCTAACGACGGCACGCCGGACTGGAACCTTATTGAGCGCTTGCTCAAAGAGTGGCAGCCGGACGACGTGATTGTCGGTCTGCCGCTGAACATGGACGGCACCGAGCAGCCGCTTACCGCCCGCGCGCGCAAGTTCGCGAACAAAATCCATGGCCGCTTTGGTGTCTCCGTTAAGCTGCACGATGAACGTTTGAGCACCGTCGAGGCACGCGCTGGCCTGTTCGAGCACGGTGGCTTCCGGGCGTTGAACAAAGGCAGCGTGGATTCAGCTTCAGCCGTCATTATCCTCGAAAGCTATTTCGACCAGGGTTACTGAGCGCCGGGGCCTACACCCGCCCCTGCGCCCGTCGCTCCGCCAGACTCTGCTCAAAGTTCTGCATCCCCGCCTGCTGCCCCGTTTGAATAATGCCCGGCAGTTGCCAGGTTTTGCCTTCGCGGATCAGGTTTGCCGCCGCCGACGTATTCACCAGTAGCTCATACAGCGCCACGCGCCCGCCCTGGACATCCTGACGCAGCTTCTGCGCCAGAACCGCACGCAGGCTTCCCGCCAGTTGATTACGCACCGGATCTTTCTCCTGCGCCGGAAAGGTGTCGACCAGGCGCTCGATCGCCTGCGCCGCACCGCGCGTGTGCAGCGTGGCCAACACCAGATGGCCGGTTTCCGCCGCCGTCAGCGCCAGGCGTATCGTCTCGCTGTCGCGCAGCTCACCAAGCAGAATCACATCCGGATCTTCACGCAGAGCGCTGCGCAGGGCCTCGGCAAAGGACGGGCTGTGCAGGCCTATCTCCCGCTGCTGGATCAGGCAACGTTCACTCTGGTACATAAACTCCACCGGACCTTCCAGGGTCAGAATATGCCCGTCCGTCTGGTGATTGAGGAAATCGACCATCGCGGCCAGAGTGGTCGATTTCCCGCTGCCGGTGGCGCCGGTGACCAGAATCAGGCCATTGTCATTGGACAAAAGCTCCGGGATCGCGCGCGGCACGCCTAACGCAGAGAGCTGCGGGCACGTCAGCGGCAACAGGCGCAGCGCGATCGAAACGCCGTGCATATGCTTAAACGCACTGCCGCGCAGCCGCTGACCGCCTGTGAGGGTAACGGCAAAATCCACCTGCCCGTTTGCCCACCAGGCGCCCTGCTGTTCGTCATTGAGCCACGCTTTTAATAATGCCTCCACATCCGGGGGCGGAAACGGCGCAGGTTCAAGACGGCCTGACCTGCGCCAGCGCGGTGGTGAATCACTGCACAGGTGTAGATCGGAGACGTTATGCTTTACACTAAGGGCCACAATTTCTTCCACATCCATAGACAACTCCTCGGAAAATGAACGACATTGCGCATAACCTGGCACAGGTCCGGGACAAAATCTCAGCCGCGGCAACGCGTTGCGGCCGTGCTTCAGAAGAAATTACGTTGCTTGCAGTCAGCAAAACCAAGCCTGCGAGCGCCATCGCAGAAGCGATAGCCGCCGGTCATCGTGCCTTTGGTGAAAACTATGTGCAGGAAGGCGTAGATAAGATTCTCGCTTTCCGGGAACGGGGAAATGCAGACCTGCAATGGCACTTTATCGGTCCGCTACAGTCGAACAAAAGCCGTCTGGTAGCAGAGCACTTCGACTGGTGTCACACCATCGATCGTCTGCGTATCGCTACCCGTTTGAGCGACCAGCGCCCTATTGAGATGCCAGCGCTTAACGTGCTAATTCAAATCAACATCAGCGATGAAAACAGCAAGTCCGGCATTACGCTGAGCGAACTGGATGCGCTGGCGGCGGACGTGGCGGCGCTGCCGCGCTTAACCCTGCGCGGGCTGATGGCTATCCCGGCGCCAGAGTCAAGTTATGAAAGGCAGTTTGCCGTAGCACAGCAAATGGCTGTAGCATTTGAGGCGCTTAAAGCGCGCTATGACACGGTAGACACGCTTTCTCTGGGCATGTCGGATGATATGGAAGCCGCCATCGCGGCAGGCAGCACCATGGTGCGCATCGGCACAGCAATTTTCGGTGCGCGCGATTACCCCTAATAATAAGGAAACCTGAGGAACGCCATGAAGACGTTGACTTTCCTGCTTTCAACGGTCATTGAACTGTATACGATGGCGCTGCTGTTGCGCGTCTGGATGCAGTGGGCCCGTTGTGATTTTTACAATCCATTCTCACAATTTATCGTGAAAATCACGCAGCCCATTGTGGGGCCGCTTCGCCGCATCATTCCGGCAATGGGGCCGATTGACAGTTCATCTCTGCTGATGGCGTTTATTCTGAGCGTTATCAAAGCGATCGTGCTGTTTATGGTCATCACTTTCCAGCCGATTATCTGGTTTTCAGCCGTTCTGATCCTGGTTAAAACCGTCGGCTCGCTGATCTTCTGGGTCCTGCTGGTGATGGCGATCATGAGCTGGGTAAGCCGGGGCCGTAGCCCGGTGGAGTACGCGTTGATTCAGCTGACAGAACCGTTGCTGCGTCCAATTCGTAGCCTGCTGCCTGCGATGGGCGGAATCGACTTCTCGCCGATGCTTCTCGTTCTGCTGCTGTACGTGCTGAATATGGGTATCGCGGAACTGTTACAGGCGACGGGTAATATGCTGCTGCCGGGGCTGTGGATGGCGTTATGAGTGCAGTTAGCCCCTGCGCCGACGGGCTGGTTTTACGGCTGTACATTCAGCCGAAAGCCAGCCGCGACAGTATTGTTGGGCTGCATGGCGACGAGCTAAAAGTCGCCATCACGGCCCCGCCGGTTGACGGCCAGGCGAATGCGCATCTGACCAAATATCTGGCTAAACAGTTTCGCGTCGCTAAAAGCCAGGTCATCATTGAGAAAGGTGAACTTGGCCGGCATAAACAGGTAAAAATCCTTAACCCGCAATCTATCCCGACGGAAGTCGCGGCTCTGACAGAACAGGACTAAACCATGCAGAAAGTTGTTCTCGCCACCGGTAACGCCGGTAAAGTGCGCGAGCTGGCCTCGCTATTAAATGATTTTGGGCTGGACGTGGTGGCTCAGACCGAGCTGGGCGTGGACTCCGCCGAAGAGACCGGCCTGACGTTTATCGAAAACGCCATTCTGAAAGCGCGCCATGCGGCGCAGGTAACCGGACTGCCCGCGATTGCCGATGATTCCGGTCTGGCCGTGGATTTTCTGGGCGGTGCGCCGGGGATTTACTCCGCCCGCTATTCCGGGCCGGACGCCACCGACCAGCAGAACCTGGAAAAGCTGCTTGTGGCCCTGAAAGACGTTCCTGACGAACAGCGTACCGCGCAGTTCCACTGCGTGCTGGTCTACATGCGTCACGCGGAAGATCCCACGCCGATTGTCTGTCACGGCAGCTGGCCGGGCGTGATCACCCGTGAAGCGGCGGGCAACGGCGGCTTTGGTTACGACCCGATTTTCTTTGTCCCGACCGAGGGCAAAACCGCTGCGGAACTCACCCGCGAAGAGAAAAGCGCGATCTCCCACCGTGGACGCGCCCTGAAACTGTTACTGGAAGCACTGCGTAATGGCTAATTTGCCGCCTCTGAGTCTTTATATTCACATCCCATGGTGCGTGCAGAAATGTCCGTACTGTGATTTCAACTCGCACGCGCTGAAGGGTGAAGTGCCGCACGATGATTACGTCGCGCATCTGCTGGCCGATCTGGATGCCGATGTACCGTACGCACAGGGACGTGAAGTGAAGACCATTTTTATTGGTGGCGGTACGCCGAGCCTGCTTTCAGGCCCGGCGATGCAGACGCTGCTGGACGGTGTGCGCGCACGCCTGAACCTGGCAGCGGATGCTGAAATTACGATGGAAGCCAACCCCGGCACCGTTGAGGCCGACCGTTTTGTCGAGTACCAGCGTGCGGGCGTGAACCGTATCTCTATCGGCGTGCAGAGCTTTAGCGAGCCAAAGCTGAAGCGTCTGGGGCGCATTCACGGCCCGGAAGAGGCAAAGCGCGCGGCAAACCTGGCAACGGGGCTTGGGCTGCGCAGCTTTAACCTCGACCTGATGCACGGCCTGCCGGATCAGTCGCTCGAAGAAGCGCTTGACGATTTGCGTCAGGCGATTGAACTGAACCCGCCGCATCTGTCGTGGTATCAGTTGACCATTGAACCGAACACCCTGTTTGGTTCGCGCCCGCCGGTGCTGCCGGACGACGACGCGCTGTGGGATATCTTCGAGCAGGGCCACCAGCTTTTGACCGCGGCGGGATATCAGCAATACGAAACGTCGGCGTATGCGAAGCCGGGCTATCAGTGTCAGCACAATCTGAACTACTGGCGTTTTGGCGACTATCTCGGAATTGGCTGCGGTGCGCACGGCAAGGTGACCTTCCCGGACGGACGCATTCTGCGTACCGCCAAAACGCGTCATCCGCGCGGGTATATGGAAGGCCGCTACCTGGAGCGTCAGCACGACGTCGAGGCGGTGGATAAGCCGTTTGAGTTCTTTATGAACCGCTTCCGTCTGCTGGAAGCCGCTCCGCGCGCGGAATTTACGCGTTATACCGGGCTGCCGGAGTCAGTGATTCGCCCGCAGATTGACGAGGCGCTGGCGCAGGGGTATCTGACCGAGTGTGATGAGTCCTGGCAGATCACCGAGTACGGCAAGCTGTTCCTGAACTCCCTTCTTGAGTTGTTCCTCGCTGAAAATCCTGAAGGCTGATTCAGGATTTTACATCCCGTTCTGCTGGCTGAGGGAAAGGCTGGCAGAGTGTGGGGATGGAAACAATACGTTCATACGCAAAGCAGCTCAGACGCGAGCTGACACAGGAAGAAAGACGGCTTTGGTATTTACTGCGCAGCCGCCGTTTCGAAAATTATAAATTTCGCCGACAGCACCCGGTAGGTAACTACATTCTGGATTTCGCCTGTTGCGCGGCTCGGCTGGCCGTTGAGCTGGATGGCGGACAACATGATGAAAATCAGGAATACGATCGACAAAGGACATTGTGGTTAAACCATAAGGACTGGCACGTCATTCGATTCTGGAACAACGAACTCTGGAATAACGAAGAGGCGGTGTTAGAAAGGATCCTTGAAACGCTGCAAGCGCTGCAACCCTCACCCCGGCCCTCTCCCTGAAAGGGAGAGGGGGCAAACATCCCCTCGCCCCTTTAGGAAAAGGGTTAATGTGAGGGCGCAAACTATTCCCTCGCCCCTTTGGGGAGAGGGTTAGGGTGAGGGGCTAAGTGAATTACTTCAGCGTCCCCACCAGCGCCTTCCGGCTGTCTTCCAGCGACACCACGCGCTTACACACGTCTTTGCCGAACTGCTGGAAATCGGCTTCCTGATTCTTCCACTCGTTCTGAATCGAGGTTTGCAGTCCGCCCAGACTACCCAGTACACCCTGCAAAGGATTACCGCCACCCTTCAGCACCGCTTTGGCGCCCATCTCGTTGATGCTGTCCTGGAGAATGCCGCCCATCGCCTGGTTCACCAGCTGCTGACCGTCGGCACGCACCTGATCGATCGCCTTATAATGGAACGTCAGGCCATCAGAGCGCGTCTCGATAATACGGTTCATCTGCTCTTTCAGCTGCTTATCCAGCTTCGTCAGGCGGGTGCGCATATTGCTGCTCTCCCCCACCTCTTTGGTGATGATTTTATCCAGCGCCACGCGGCTCTTTTCAACGCGGGTCAGCGCGCCATCGTTGATCCAGGGCAGCGCGGTACGCAACTCGGCCTGGTAGTCCATCGCCTGCTCGCGCTGTGCGGCCGTCAGGTTTTGCGGTTTGCCGTTAAAGGTCACGTTGCCATCCGGCGTAATCACCAGATTGCCATTCTCGCCCTTAACCTGCACGGTTTGCGGACTCAGCACCACGTCATCACGCGGGGTGACGCTACATTTATACTCCGCATGGGCGGTGGATCCGATTGCCAGTAAAGCAACAGCCAGCAACGTTTTGCGCATCTTAAACACTCCCTCAGACAAAATGGGCCAGCTAATGCTGGCCCCGTTCTTGCTTTATTAGTCCCACCAAACGTCGAAAAGTTCGCTAACGCGGACATCTTCCAGTTTGTGGTCTTCAAGCCATTTGCGTACCAGCGCCTGATGCTCTTCGGTGCATTTCCCCACTTCCTGGGTGCAAATCAGACCTTCCCACGCCAGATAGCCGCTACCGTCGAAGGCCAGCTTGTTTGGCTCGATCACCTCGTTGATGAACGCATCAACGTCCTGATCGATCTGCTCAACGCTGGTGCCTTCCGGGAAACGCCAGGCAACGGAGAAACCCACTTCCTGGAATTCTTCGATGTGCATCTTTTTACGCAGACGACGGCTACGATTCTTTGCCATTATTTCACCCTCTCGAACATTAAGTCCCATACGCCGTGACCAAGACGATGGCCACGCTGTTCAAATTTTGTCACCGGACGTGAATCCGGACGCGGTACGTAGTCGTTGCTCTCGGACTGGTTTTTATACCCCTCCAGGGACGACATCACTTCCAGCATATGTTCCGCATAAGGTTCCCAGTCGGTTGCCATGTGGAAAACGCCGCCCAGCTTGAGCTTACTTTTCACCAGCTCGGCAAACGGTGCCTGAACGATACGGCGTTTATTATGACGCGCTTTGTGCCATGGGTCAGGGAAAAAGAGCTGAACCATGTTCAAAGAATTGTCAGGAATCATTTTGTGCAGCACTTCCACCGCGTCGTGACACATCACGCGCAGGTTCTCAACGCCCTCTTCGTGGGCCGTTGCCAGGCACGCGCCGACGCCCGGCGAATGTACTTCAATACCGAGGAAGTTCTGCTCCGGGCGCGCTTTCGCCATAGTGACCAGCGAGGTGCCCATACCAAAGCCGATCTCCAGGGTCACTGGCGCGTCGCGGCCAAACAGGTCGGTGAAGTCGAGCGGTTGCTCGCTGAACTCAACGCCCTTCACCGGCCAGTAGTTGTCCAGCGCGTGTTGCTGCCCTTTTGTCAGGCGCCCCTGACGGCGGACAAAGCTGCGAATACGGCGCAGCGGGCGACCGTTTTCATCAAATTCCGGTGAAATGACGTCGTTTTTCATAAAAGAGTTGTCTGCTTGTGAGAATGTTCGGGAAACGGGCATTATCCAAAGTTAAGGCTTCTATGCAAGCATGGGAAAGATCCGGTTTACAGCAGATTGACGCTGTGCTGCAATCTGCGTCCCTGATTAAGCGAATCGATGACCATGCAAGCCTCTCAATTTTCAGCCCAGGTGCTGGACTGGTACGACAAATACGGGCGTAAAACCCTGCCCTGGCAAATTGAAAAAACGCCGTACAAAGTATGGCTCTCCGAGGTGATGTTGCAACAAACGCAGGTCGCGACGGTCATTCCTTATTTCGAGCGTTTTATGGCGCGCTTCCCGACAGTTACCGATCTGGCGAACGCCCCGTTGGACGAGGTGCTGCACCTGTGGACCGGGCTTGGCTATTACGCCCGCGCGCGCAACCTGCACAAGGCCGCACAGCAGGTCGCGACGCGCCACAACGGTAAATTCCCGGAAACCTTCGACGAGGTGGCGGATTTGCCCGGCGTCGGGCGTTCGACCGCAGGCGCAATCCTCTCCCTCTCTTTAGGCAAACATTTCCCTATTCTCGACGGCAACGTCAAGCGCGTGCTCGCACGCTGCTACGCCGTAGATGGCTGGCCGGGTAAGAAAGATGTTGAGAAACGCCTGTGGGAGATCAGTGAAGCGGTCACTCCGGCGAAAGGGGTGGAGCGTTTTAACCAGGCGATGATGGATCTGGGCGCGATGGTCTGTACCCGTTCAAAACCGAAGTGCGAACTCTGCCCGGTAAACAACCTCTGCGTGGCCTATGCGAACCACACCTGGGCGCAGTATCCGGGGAAAAAACCGAAGCAGACGCTGCCTGAACGCACCGGGTACATGCTGCTGATGCAGCATGGCGACGAGGTGTTTCTCGCTCAGCGCCCGCCGAGTGGCCTGTGGGGTGGTCTATACTGCTTCCCACAGTTTGAGGATGAAGCCTCGCTTCGGGCATGGCTTGAACAGCGCGGCATTGCGGCCGAAACCCTGACGCAACTCAACGCGTTCCGTCATACCTTCAGCCATTTCCATCTGGACATTGTGCCGATGTGGCTTCCCGTGTCCTCATTCACGTCGTGCATGGATGAAGGCACCGCTCTCTGGTATAACTTAGCGCAACCGCCATCAGTCGGGCTGGCGGCTCCCGTGGAGCGCCTGTTACAGCAATTACGTGTCGGTGCAATGGTTTAGCATCGGCAAGACAAAGAGGAATGAGTATGGCCAGAACCATTTTTTGTACTTTCCTACAGCGCGACGCTGAAGGCCAGGATTTCCAGCTCTACCCGGGCGACCTGGGTAAGCGCATTTACAACGAGATCTCCAAAGAAGCCTGGGGACAGTGGCAGAAAAAACAGACCATGCTGATCAACGAGAAAAAGCTCAGCATGATGAACCCGGAACACCGCAAACTGCTGGAGCAGGAGATGGTGAACTTCCTGTTCGAGGGTAAAGACGTCCACATCGAAGGCTATACGCCACCGGAAAAATAATAACGCGCAGCTGCTGCCCGGCTGCGCTGCGCTTGCACGGGCCTACGGTTTTGTAGGTCGGGTAAGCGCAGCGCCACCCGGCAACAGCAACCCCAAAGCAAACACAACACGCACTCCCGGAATGATGAAAAAACTTTTAGCGCTAGCCCTTGTTGCGCCGTTGCTTGTGTCTTGTTCTTCCAAAAAAGGCGATGAATACAACGAAGCCTGGGTCAAGGACACCAACGGTTTTGACATTTTGATGGGGCAGTTTGCCCACAACATCGAGAACATATGGGGATTTAACGAAGTTCTTATTGCCGGACCGAAGGACTACGTTAAGTATACCGACGCCTATCAGACCCGTAGCCACATCAACTTTGATGACGGTACGATTACGGTTGAAACCATCGCGGGGACTGAACCTGCGGCGCATTTACGTCAGGCCATCATTAAAACCCTGCTGATGGGCGACGATCCGGGGTCTATCGACCTCTACTCTGATGCCGATGACATCACCATCTCCAAAGAGCCGTTCCTGTATGGCCAGGTCGTTGACCAGACCGGTCAGCCGATCCGCTGGGAAGGCCGCGCCACGAAATTTGCCGACTATCTGCTGCAAACGCGCCTGAAAAGCCGTACCAACGGCCTGAAAGTGATCTACAGCGTCACCATCAACCTGGTGCCGAACCACCTCGACAAGCGTGCGCATAAGTATCTGGGCATGGTGCGTCAGGCGTCGCGTAAGTATGGCGTGGATGAGTCGCTGATCCTGGCGATTATGCAGACCGAGTCCTCGTTCAACCCCTACGCGGTAAGCCGTTCCGACGCGCTGGGGCTGATGCAGGTTGTGCAGCACAGCGCCGGTAAAGACGTGTTCCGCGCGCAGGGGAAATCCGGCACGCCGAGCCGCAGCTACCTGTTTGACCCGCAGAGCAACATTGATACCGGCACGGCCTATCTGGCGATGCTGAACAATGTCTATCTCGGCGGGATTGATAACCCAACCTCACGTCGCTATGCGGTGATCACCGCCTACAACGGCGGGGCGGGCAGCGTGCTGCGCGTCTTCTCGAATGACAAAGTGCAGGCCGCAAACATCATCAACAGCATGGCGCCGGGGGATGTGTACGCTACCCTCACCACCCGCCACCCGTCTGCGGAATCCCGCCGCTATCTGTATAAGGTGAATACGGCGCAGAAGAACTATCGTCGCCGCTAAAAACCAACACCACCCCTCACCCTGCCCTCTCCCCAAAGGGGAGAGGGTGTTCAAGTTCCCTCTCCCCTTTGGGGAGAGGGTTAGGGTGAGGGGGCATCAGGCCGCACTCACTCCACCCCACCCATACGAAAATGCTATTTGCATCACAATCCAGACTGCAAATTAATGTGGATTGCATTTTTTTGCGGGAGGTAACAAAACATAACGTTGCCAACTGATAGAATTGCATCAAATAACAACCCTGAATGTTCCTATAACAACATATCTCCCGCTCACTTGTGAGGAAAGTAACATGAACCTTAAGCTGCAGCTTAAAATCTTGTCGTTTCTGCAGTTCTGCCTGTGGGGTAGCTGGCTGACTACACTCGGCTCCTATATGTTTGTGACGCTCAAGTTCGATGGTGCGTCGATCGGTGCCGTTTACAGCTCGCTGGGCATTGCGGCTGTTTTCATGCCAACGCTGCTCGGTATCGTGGCGGATAAATGGTTAAGTGCGAAATGGCTATACATGCTTTGCCATCTGGTGGGTGCGGGGACGCTGTTTATGGCGGCCGAAGTGACCACGCCGGGGGCGATGTTTATGGTGATCCTGCTTAACTCGCTGGCGTATATGCCAACGCTTGGCCTGATCAACACCATCTCCTACTACCGCCTGAAATCTGCCGGACTGGATATCGTCACCGACTTCCCGCCTATCCGTATCTGGGGCACCATCGGTTTTATCATGGCGATGTGGGGCGTGAGCTTCGCGGGCTTTGAACTGAGCCATATGCAGCTCTACATCGGTGCGGCGCTCTCCGTGGTGCTGGCACTGTTTACCCTGACGCTGCCGCATATTCCGGTATCTAACCAGCAGAAAAACCAGAGCTGGAGCACCATGCTTGGCCTGGACGCCTTCGCACTGTTCAAAAACAAGCGCATGGCGATCTTCTTTATCTTCTCCATGCTGCTGGGCGCGGAACTGCAAATCACCAACATGTTCGGTAATACCTTCCTGCACAGCTTCGATAACGATCCGCTGTTTGCCGGGAGCTTTATCGTCGAACACGCGTCGGTGATGATGTCCATCTCGCAGATCTCCGAGACGCTGTTCATCCTGACCATCCCGTTCTTCCTGAGCCGCTACGGTATCAAGAACGTCATGCTGATCAGTATCGCCGCCTGGATGTTGCGCTTCGGTCTGTTCGCCTATGGCGACCCAAGCGCGTTCGGCACCGTGCTGCTGGTTCTGTCGATGATTGTTTACGGCTGTGCCTTCGACTTCTTCAACATCTCCGGCTCGGTGTTTGTGGAAAAAGAGGTGAAGCCTGAAATCCGCGCCAGTGCGCAGGGCATGTTCCTGATGATGACCAACGGCTTCGGTTGTATTCTGGGCGGCGTGGTAAGCGGTAAAGTGGTTGAGATGTACACCACCAACGGCATTACAGACTGGCAGCCGGTGTGGCTGATCTTCGCCGGGTACTCGCTGGTGCTGTTCTTCGCGTTCATCGCGCTGTTCAAGTACAAGCATGTTCGCGTGCCGAATGGTGCGCAGCCGATCGCGCATTGATTGTTGTGCCCGGTGGCGCTGCGCTTACCGGGCCTACAAAACCAGACCGTAGGCCGGGTAAGGCGTAGCCGCCACCCGGCTATTTTATAGCAGACAGCACCCACCCCACCGACAGCAAATCCGCGCTGCCGCCCGGACTCAGGTTTCGTTCAATCAGTGCCTTATCCATCTTAAGCAACGCCTCGCGATCCCAGCCGTTAGCCAGCAGTTCCCGCGCGTAGCCCTGAACATAGCGCAGCCCCTGAATGCCGCCGCGTGACACGAGATTACTGTCCTGATTGACCGCCATCAGGCGCAACAGCAGGTCGTGAAGCAACTGTCCGTTCCACTGCCCCAGCGCCTTACGCACCGTCGCAAAGCCGCTCTCCGCCTCGCCTCGCGCCCCGGTTAAGCCGTAATGCTGAAACTGCCGCTCCCCCGCCGTTGCCTGCCCGCTGCGCCCGGCCAGCTCCCGCGCCACCAGCCCGCGACAGATGTTACTTACCTCACAACAGAGGCTATCCGCAGAGATATTTTTCACACGACCGGCGGCGAAGCAGAGCAAACCAAGAGCAAAAATACCGCCCTTGTGGGTATTTACCCCGCCCGTGGCGGCGTACATTGCCTGCTCGCAGGCCATTCCCATTGGGCGGAGAATCCGCAACTGCCGATCGGCAGGTTTGGCCGCATGTGCTTCACCCAGTTCCGCAAACCGGGCAAACCACGGCGTAATCGCCATAATGCTGCGGACAAACAAGGCATGGTCCATATCCCGATGCGAGCCGTTATTGAGCCTGTCCACCAGCCCCGGCTTGGGCGTCAGCTCCAGCTCCTGCCACAGCGCCGCTTCGGCAAGCGCAGGCACGTCAACCGGGCGCGGTTTAGTCGCGAGCAAACCAGTCATCGATCATCTTCTCCACGCGGGAAACCACCTGCTCAACGGGATGGTGGCGCGAACGGGAACACGCGTGGGCGGGCTCGTCGCAAATCAGACAGCGTCTGAGGTGTGAACCCAGCGACTGACGGCCCACGAGGCCGTTTTCAGGGCAGATCACGTCCAGATCCCACAGTCTGCCGAGCGGGTGCGTCTGCTCCAGTTCTGCACAGTGCGCTTTGATTTCCGCCGCCGGATGCGCGACGCACCACAATGCTTCAGGTCCGGTGGGTAGCCAGAGCACCAGGCGGTCCAGCACCTGCCAGCGGTTTTCCCACAGCAGCTGGTCGCACATCTGTAACGCCACCCCCATGGTGTTGCGGTAGCGCAGGCTGTCTTTGATTTCCCCGGGCGTGACCAGCGTGAGGGAGATCACCGGTTGTTGATAGTGCGTAAGCCAGTCAGCCTGGCGGGCTGCGCGGCGCTCTTTCGCCGCCAGCAGTTCCTCCAGGCTGACACCCGCCCGCACGGGTGTCGCAAAAGTCATACTTCCTCCTTCACCTGTCGCACAGTGTCGATCACGCTGCCGTCGCGGTAGCGGATCACCCCGACGATTTTGTCGGTGAACTCAATCGGTTTCGGTACGCCTGTCAACGAAATCGCTCGCTCATACAGCGCGTTGATATCTACAACCTTCATCCCTGCTTCCATGAGTCGTTCGCGGATCTCCGGGCGCGCCGGGTTGACCGCAATACCGTGGTCGGTGACCAGCACGTCAATGCTCTCCCCCGGCGTGAGGCGAGTGGTAACGCGCTTCACGACGGTCGGGATGCGGCTTCGCAGCAGCGGCGCGACCACAATGGTCAGGTTGGCTGCCGCCGCCACGTCGCAGTGTCCGCCGGATGCGCCACGCATCACGCCATCGGAGCCGGTGATGACATTGACGTTAAAGTCGACGTCGATTTCCAGGGCGCTGAGGATCACCACGTCGAGCTGGTCGCAGCTTGCCGCCTTGCTGCCGGGGTTGGCGTAGACGTTGGTGGAGATCTCCACGTGGTTCGGGTTGCGCGCCAGCGAGGCCGCTGCCTGGCCGTCAAAGCACTGGGTGTCGAGCAGCTTTTCGATGAGCCCCTTCTCGTGCAGATCCACCAGGCTGCCGGTGATGCCGCCGAGCGCAAAGCGCGCCTTCACGCCGCTGCGCTCCATCTTCTCTTCCATAAAGCGAGTGCAGGCCGTGGCCGCCGCGCCGGAGCCGGTCTGCATCGAGAAGCCCGGTTTGAAGTAGCCGGAGTGTTCAATCACGTCCGCCGCATAGCGGGCGATCATCAGCTCGCGCGGGTTGCTGGTGACGCGCGCTGCGCCGACGCTGATTTTCGCCGGGTCGCCCACGCTCTCCACCTGCACGATGTAGTCCACCTGATCCTGCACCAGGCTGGCGGGCATATTGGGGAACGGCACCAGCGCTTCGGTCAGCAGCACCACCTTACGGGCAAACTGCGCGTCCACCATCGCGTAGCCCAGCGAGCCGCAGCACGATTTGCCGTGCGTGCCGTTGGCGTTGCCAAACTCATCGCTGCACGGCACGCCGAGAAACGCCACGTCGATGTTCAGTTCGCCGTCCTGGAGTAGCTTCACGCGCCCGCCGTGGGAGTGAATTTGTACCGGCTCGTCCATCAGCCCGTGAGAGATGGCATCCGCCAGCCTGCCGCGCATGCCGGAGGTGTAAATCCGGGTGATGACGCCGCTTTCGATATGCTCGATCAGCGCGTCGTTGCAGGTCATCAGCGAGCTGGAAGCCAGGGTCAGATTTTTGAGGCCCATCCGCGCCAGCAGCGCCACGACGGTGTTGATCACCCGGTCGCCTTCGCGAAAGGCGTGGTGGAAGGAGATGGTCATCCCGTCCTGCAAGCCGCAGCGCTTAACCGCCTCTTCAATAGAGGCGCAGAGCTTGCGGCTGTGCTTCGCCTCGCTGTCCGCCAGCCACGGCGTCGCGCTGTGGGCGGTATCAAAGGGTTTCAGATCCCGCAGATGGGGGAAATTCATATGGAGAAGTTCTGTCTGATTCATTATGTCATCCTTACCGACGCACGCCGGAGGCCGCCGCGCGCTCCAGCACCACCTGCGCGTGGTTAATAATCGGTGCATCCACCATTTTGCCGTTGAGCGACACCACGCCCAGGCCGTTACGCTCGCCCTCTTCTGCCGCCTCAATCACCCGTTTCGCGTGTTCCACTTCTTCCCGTGTCGGGGCGTAGGCGTTGTGCAGCAGGTCTATCTGGCGCGGGTTAATCAGCGATTTGCCGTTAAAGCCCATCTTGCGGATCAGATCGACTTCGCGCAGGAACCCGGCTTCATCGTTAACGTCTGACCACACCACGTCGAAGGCGTCGATGCCTGCCGCGCGGGCGGCGTGCAGCACGGCGCAGCGGGCGTAGAACAGCTCGGTGCCGTCGCCGCGCTCGGTCTGCATGTCCATCACGTAGTCAAAGGCGGCCAGCGCAATGCCGATGAGGCGCGGAGAGCTGCGGGCAATCGCCACGGCGTTGATGACGCCAATGGCCGATTCAATCGCCGCCATCACGCGGGTGGAACCCACCTCGCGGCCGCACGCCTGCTCGATACGCTCGAGGTGGCCTTCCAGCTCGTAAATATCGTCCGGGGTGTCGGTTTTCGGCAGGCGTATCACGTCCACGCCCGCGCGCACGGCGGCTTCCAGATCCAGCAGGCCAAACGGCGTGCTCAGCGGGTTAATGCGCACCACGGTTTCGATATCCTGATACATCGGGTGCTGCAACGCGTGGAACACCAGCATGCGTGCGGTGTCTTTCTCGCGCAGGGCCACGGCGTCCTCAAGGTCAAACATGATGGAGTCGGGACGGTAGATAAAGGCGGTAGAGAGCATGGCGGCATTGGCGCCTGGCAGGAACAGCATACTGCGGCGGAGTTTGCTCATTTCAGCGCCTCCCAGTTGATGGCCTGTTCATCGGCGGCACGCATCAGCGCGCTTTGCAGGCGGGCACGAATAACACAGTCCAGCGCCCCTTTGTCTTCAATAATGATTAATCCCTGGTGCACGTTCATGGCGCGCAATGTGTCGTTGACCACCTGGCGAATCTGCTCGCCAAACTGCTTAATCACTTCGCTGTGGATGACGATCTCCAGCTCACCGTGAGCGGGGGCGATTTTCACCATCAGGTCGCTGGACTCCTGCGTTCCGGCCAGCGCCTCCCTTACAATTTTCATGATAAATTCCTGGTAGTTAAGCGACTTCGGCACTCGCACGGTAATGCGTTTCGAGGTGCGCGAAGGTGGAGTCCGGGACAATCTCCCGGATCCGGGAAAACTGCTGTGTCTTCAGTAAGCGGCGCACTTCGGACGCCGATATGGCGTTACCGGTGGCCTTGATGCGCGGCATTTCAACCACCTCGATATGCGAGGCCAGCAGGTCGTGCAGCGTCTGGTTGTACTGGCGGGTGATATCGCAGAACGGCTCCGAGCCGATGAAGCGGTGCGTGATGCCCAGCGCCGGGGCGATGAAGTCCCGGAAGATCAGCACGTCGATCTCGCTCCACGCCTGCTGCACTTTGCCGGTCTCCTTCAGGAAGTAGGCCGGAAACGTGGCGCGGGAGATGATGTACTGCGAGCCTTCATGCACCACCACGTTCGGCAGATGCGCCACGCCCGCGCGCACCATCTCAAGGCGCGCGCTGAACGGGAAGAACGAGGCGTCTTCACGCACCACAAACAGATGCAGGGCATCGCACTGCGCCGCCGCCTGCTCCACCAGATGACGGTGGCCGAGGGTGAATGGGTTGGCGTTCATCACAATGGCACCAATTTTTTCCCCGCCCCTTCGCATCCGGCTTAAGGTACGGCAGTAGCGCGCGATCCCCTGCGGGGTGTTCTCCATTAGCACCGCGTTGTTCCCGCTCTGGGCAATCGGCCAGAAACCGCTGCGGCCAAAGCGCTCCTTATTGCACGGACGGGTGCAGAGGAAGAGGTGAAAATGGCCGCGCTCCAGCGCCGCATTTTCCACCTCTGCCAGCAGACGCGCGCTGAGGTTTTCCCCACGAAGCTGCTCGTTGACCGCCACGCATTTGATGACGTTGGCAGCCAGCCCGGCGCAACCCACCAGCTGCGCGCCGGACCAGGCTTCGACAAACAGCGTGATGTCGTTGTCCAGGCCAAGGCCGCTGTCTGCCAGCAGGTAGCGGATCTGGCTTAAGCGTTCCGGGTGTTTCGCCACCAGCGTGTGGCGAAAATCGATGGGTTGCGATTGCATGCTGCCGCCTTACTTAATGTGCTGCCGCAAGCCCGACGGCTGGCGCTTCCACGATCACGTTGCTGAGATGACCGATATGCTCGATCTCCACCTCAATGCGATCCCCCTCTTTCATAAACAGCGGCGGGTTACGCTTTTTACCCACCCCACCTGGGGATCCGGTGATGATCACATCGCCAGGACTTAAGCGGGTGAAGGTGCTGATGTACTCGATCAGCTCCGCCACCTTGTGGATCATGCTGCTGGTGTTGTCTTCCTGCACCATGCGGCCGTTCAGCCAGGTGCGGATTGCCAGTTGGTGCGGATCGGGGATCTCATCCGCCGTCGCCATCCACGGGCCGAACGCCCCGGTCTGCCGCCAGTTTTTCCCGGCGGTGAACCAGGTGTGCTGCCAGTCGCGGGCGGAGCCGTCCATGTAGCAGCTGTAGCCCGCCACGTGGCGAAGGGCGTCGTCGCGGCTGATGTTCTCCCCGCCTTTGCCGATGATCACCGCCAGCTCGCCTTCGTAGTCGAATTCGCTGGAGTGGCGCGGCTTCAGCACCGGCTCGTTGTGGCCGGTCTGTGAGTCCGGGAAGCGGACAAACAGCGTCGGGGCCGGGTTGTGCTGGTCAAACTCCTTGCGCTTGTCGGCATAGTTCATGCCCACGCAGAGGATTTTTTCCGGCTGGACAATCACCGGTAAGAAGGTGATGGCGTTCAGCGGCACGTCCACCGCGTCGTTCAGGAATCGGGTGGCCTGCGCCAGCCCGTTCCCCTGCAACAGCGCTTTAAGGTCGCCATAGCGGTCGCCGAGGCGGCGGCCTAAATCAATCACGCCGTCGGCCTGAACGATGCCGTAGCTGCGTTTTCCCTGGTATAAAAAGCTTGCGAGTTTCATTGTTCTTTCCTGAAAACTTAAACGAGGAAGTTGCCCAGAATCAGCAGAGAGATGGAGACGTTAATCGCCCCGCCGATACGGGTAGCAATCTGGGCGAACGGCATCAGGCTCATGCGGTTGCCTGCGGTCAGGATCGCCACGTCACCAGTACCGCCCTGGCCGCTCTGGCAGCAGGAGACGATGGCGACATCAATCGGGTGCATGCCAATCTTTTTGCCGACGAAGAACCCGGTTGCCACCAGCGCGGAGACGGTGCTGATAATCACCAGCAGGTTGGTCAGCGTGAAGGCGGCCACCAGTTCATGCCATGGGGTGATGGCTACGCCAACGGCAAAGAGAATCGGGTAGGTCACAGAGGTCTGGAAGAATTTGTACACCACCTGAGAGCCCTCCAGCAGACTCGGAGAGGCACCGTTGCAGAGCTTCACCAGCACCGCCATAAACAGCATGCCCACCGGCGCTGGCAGACCAATCAGCTTGTGACCGAGCATGCCCAGCATGTACAGCAGCACCGCCAGCAGCGCGCCGGAGGCGATGGTCGTCACGTCCGCTTTGCCGGAGAACGCAGGCTGAGAGACGGTGGCATCGGCATTGGCGCGATTCGGCATCAGCTGGCCTTCACCGGTCAGGTGCGGGTAGCGTTTCCCGAGCTGGTTGAGGCAACCGGAGATAATGATCGCCGTCAGGCCGCCGAGCATCACCATCGGCAGTACGCGGCCGAGCGCCACGCCCTGATCCATATGCAACAGGGTGGCATAGCCGATGGAAAGCGGGATTGCCCCTTCCCCGACGCCGCCCGCCATGATCGGCAGAATGATAAAGAAGAAGATCTGGAACGGCTCGAGGCCCAGCGCCAGCCCAACACCCATGCCGACAATCATGCCGACGATTTCACCGCACAGCATCGGGAAGAAGATGCGCAGGAAGCCCTGGATCAGCACGGTGCGGTTCATACTCATGATGCTGCCGACGATAATGCAGCAAATATAGAGATAAAGAATGTTGGTGGATTTATAGAACTTAGTGGTGGATTCCACTACTACATCCGGCAGCAGGCCGTAATAGACCAGCGCGGAAGGGATAAAGGTGGCGCAAATTGCCGCCGCGCCGAGCTTGCCGACAATCGGCAGGCGTTTGCCGAACTCACCGCAGGCAAAGCCGAAGAAGGCCAGCGTGGCCACCATGACCACAATGTCGCTCGGTAGTTTTCCGCCCAGGCAATCAATCGCAATCAGCGCGCCCGCCAGAACGAACAGCGGCAGAGGTATAATGCCGATTTTCCAGGTATCCATAATATGCCACCAGCGCTCTTTGAGCGATGGCCGCTGAATATCAATCGGGTCGTGGGTAACAGAGAATGAATCGTCAGTTGTGCTCATAATAAGCCCCTTAGTTATTTTGTGCGTTCAGCTTAGAGTCACAAAGGCTTACTTTATGTGAGGGATGGCATATTAAAAGCGAAGTTTTAATGGACACTATGGTTTTAATGGTTTCTTTTATTTAATGTGATTTATGCCTTATTTATTGCCGTGGTTTTTATGGTTTCTTTTCTTAACTGAACAAAGAAATAACATTTATTCATTTAACCTTAAGAGGATGAGACTTTCGGAAAAATCTTTTACAGGCTGCGCTGTGCAAGGGATCACAAGTTTTCGGCAAAGCGGGCATCCTGGCCTTAAAAGATGATATATTCAGCCGACCTGTTGATATCTCGCGTGATAGTTATGAAAGTATCGTTTCAGATCAAGCTGTTTATTTCGCTGGTCGCCTTTTTCTCAGTGCTGTTCGCATTACTGGGCGGATATTATTATGTCGATGTCGGCAGGCAGCTTTATCAGGAAATGAGCGCGCGCGCAAAAATACAGGCTGAAGAAATTGCGCTTATTCCAACCCTGCGAAAAGAAGTCGAACAAAAGGATATCCAGGGCATCCATGACTTTATGCAGAAAATAGCCGCCCGCAGCGACGCCAGTTTTATTGTGATTGGTGACAATAAGGGGCTGCATCTTTTCCACTCCGTGTTTGCCGACCGGGTAGGCAAAACGCTGGTTGGCGGAGATAACGACGAGGTATTACACGGCAAAAGTACCATCACCATCCGCAAGGGCGGGTTAGGCATTTCACTGCGCAGCAAAGCGCCCATTTTTAATGATGCCGGGCAGGTGGTGGGGATTGTTTCGGTAGGCTATCTCACAAGCTATCTGGACACCATCACCGTCAGCAAGGTGGTTAATATCCTGATTGCCGCCGTGCTGCTGCTTATCGCCCTGTTTATTTTCTCCTGGTTCTTCACCCGCAGCATCAAGAAGCAGATATTCTCTCTGGAGCCGCGCGAAATCGGCCTGCTGGTGCGCCAGCAAAAGGCGATGATGGAATCCATTTATGAAGGGGTGATTGCCATCGATGACGATCTCCGCATTGAGGTGATCAACCAGGCGGCGCGTAAATTATTAGGCTTACGCCAGCCCGCCCGCGAACTGCGGGGTCAACTCATCAGCCAGGTGATCGCGCCCGTCCCGTTCTTCAACGCGCAAACCATGCTTGCGAAAGACACCCACGATGAGATCTGTCGCTTTAACGATCTCACGGTCATTGCCAGCAGGGTGCGGATAATGCTGGAAGATGCATTGCAGGGCTGGGTGATCACCTTTCGCGATCGCAACGAGATCGACTCGCTCAGCGCCCAGCTCAGCCAGGTGAAGCGCTACGTTGATAACCTGCGCATCATGCGCCATGAACAGCTGAACCGCATGACTACGCTGTCCGGCCTGCTGCATATGGGCCGTTATGACGAGGCAATTCGCTACATACAGGCGCAGTCGGAACACGCTCAGGAGCTGCTGGACTTTATCTCGTCCCGCTTTAGCTCTCCGACGCTGTGTGGTTTGCTGCTTGGAAAGGCCGCCCGCGCGCGTGAAAAAGGCGTTGAGCTGAGTTTCGATCCGGCCTGCCGGGTGGATAAACCGTTCCTGCCGCTGCTCGAATCGGAACTTATCTCGATCATCGGGAACTTGCTGGATAACGCCATTGAAGCGACCCAGCGTGCACCGCTCCCGCATGCCCCGGTGGACGTGCTGATAAAGCTGAACGAGCAGGAACTGATTATTGAAGTCGCCGACCAGGGCGTCGGCATCACACCGGAGATCCGCGACCGGATCTTTGAGCGCGGCATCACCACCAAAACGCGCGGCGATCATGGTATTGGCCTGTATCTGATTGAAAGCTATGTCACACAGGCTGGCGGTGCAATTGAAGTTGCCGATAACACCCCACGCGGTGCCATTTTCTCACTGTTTATTCCCGCCACGGGAACGGCCCGGCACCCCGTACAGGAACTGGAAGATACCGACTATGCAACATGAACTTATCGACGTACTGATTGTTGAAGACGAGAACGAACTGGCGCAACTGCACGCGGAGCTTATCGGTAAACATCCGCGTCTGAGGCTGGTGGGGATTGCCGCGTCGCTGGCCGACGCGCAGGTACAACTGGAGAGCAAACAGCCGAAGCTGATGCTGCTGGATAACTACCTGCCGGACGGCAAAGGCATCACCCTTATCAGCAACCCGATGCTCACCCGCGCCAACTGCTCGGTGATTTTCATCACCGCCGCCAGCGATATGGACACCTGTAGCCAGGCCATTCGTAACGGCGCGTTCGACTATATCCTTAAGCCGGTCTCCTGGAAGCGGCTCAGCCAGTCGCTGGAGCGTTTTGTGCAGTTTGCCGAACAGCAGCGCGTCTGGAAGATTGTCGACCAGCAGAACGTGGATTCACTCTATCAGTTACAGGCGAAAAACTATCGTCTGGACAACGGCAGCAAAGGGATAGAGGAGAACACGCTGGCGCGGGTGCAAATGCTGTTTAACAACAAGGCGGCGCACTGTTTTACGGTGGATGAGGTGGTGAGCGAGACGGGCCTGAGTAAAACCACCACCCGGCGCTATCTGGAACACTGCGTGGAGGTGGGTTTTCTGACGGTGGAGATGCTGTACGGTAAGATTGGACATCCGAGAAGGATGTACAGGCGTAGTGCGACTTAACTCCCCTCACCCCGGCCCTCTCCCCAAAGGGGCGAGGGTGAAAAGACGGCTCCGTGCAATCCCCTCTCCCCTTTGGGGGGAGGGTTAGGGTGAGGGTCCCTACTTTAATACGTACCCATACAGCCGCTTAATCCCGTCCGCATCCTTCTCGCTGTAAACGCCCTGCAACTCTGGGGAGAAACCCGGCAGCATATTAATGCCCTCTTCCAGTGCCAGGAAGTAGCGCTGTACTGCTCCACCCCAGACTTCCCCCGGCACCACGCACAGCACGCCCGGCGGGTATGGCAGCGCACCTTCGGCGGCAATGCGTCCTTCGGCGTCACGAATACGCACCAGTTCGACGTTCCCGCGAATGTACTCCTGGTTGGCATCCTGGGGGTTCATCACCACGGCAGGCAGGCTCTCCTGACGGAACATCGCCTTCTGTAAATCCTTCACGTTAAAGCTGACGTAGAGATCGTGCATCTCCTGGCATAGCTGACGGATCGTATAGTCGCGGTAACGCACCGGGTATTTCTGATAGATGGTCGGAAGCACATCCGCGAGCGGTGTGTCGTCTTCAATATGCTGTTCAAACTGCCCCAGCATCGCCACCAGCTGCATCAGCTTCTCCGCGCTCTCGGCTGGCGTCAGCAGGAACAGGATGGAGTTGAGATCGCACTTCTCCGGCACAATGCCGTTCTCGCGCAGGTAGTGGGCGAGAATGGTCGCCGGAATGCCGAAATCGGTATAGTGCCCTGTTTCAGCATCAATGCCCGGCGTGGTCAGCAGCAGCTTGCACGGATCGACGAAATACTGCTCGCGGGCATAGCCTTCAAAACCGTGCCATTTTGCACCCGGTTCAAAACTAAAGAAGCGACGTTCGCTGGCGATGGCCTGCGTGGGGTGATCCTGCCATGGCCGCCCCGCCACCACCGGTGGGATAAACGGTTTGATCATATGGCAGTTAGCGATGATGGCCTTGCGCGCTTCAATGCCCAACTCGACACACTCCGCCCACAGCCTGCGTCCGCTTTCGCCCTCGTGGATCTTGGCGTTCACGTCCAGCGCCGCAAACAGCGGGTAAAACGGGCTGGTGGAGGCATGCAGCATGAACGCGTTGTTCAGCCGCTTGTGCGGGCAGAAGCGCGACTGACCGCGAATATGGTTATCCTTTTTATGGATCTGCGACGTTTGTGAGAACCCGGCCTGCTGCTTGTGGACCGACTGGGTCACGAAAATTCCCGGATCGTTCTCGTTCAGTTCCAGCAGAAGCGGAGACGTTTCCGCCATCATCGGGATAAATTGCTCGTAGCCGACCCAGGCGGAGTCAAAGAGGATGTAGTCGCAAAGGTGCCCGATCTTGTCGATCACCTGACGGGCGTTGTAGATCGTGCCATCGTAGGTGCCGAGCTGAATGATCGCCAGACGGAACGGGCGCGCCTCGGCGGCTTTCTGCGGCGCGACGTCACGGATCAGTTCCCGCAGCCAGGCCTCATCAAAGCAGTGCTCATCAATCCCGCCGATAAAACCAAACGGATTACGGGCTGCCTCAAGATAGACAGGCGTTGCCCCGGCCTGGATCAGCGCCCCATGATGGTTGGACTTGTGGTTGTTACGATCGAACAGCACCAGATCGCCACGAGTCAGCAGCGCATTGGTCACCACTTTATTGGCCGCCGACGTGCCGTTCAGCACGAAGTAGGTTTTATCCGCGTTGAACACTTTCGCCGCGAACTTTTGCGCGTGCTTGGCAGAACCTTCGTGGATCAGCAAATCACCGAGCTTCACGTCGGCATTGCACATATCGGCACGAAACACGTTTTCACCGAAGAAGTCGTAAAACTGCCGCCCCGCCGGGTGTTTTTTGAAAAAGGCGCCGTGCTGGTGACCCGGACAGGCAAAGGTGCTGTTTCCCATCGCCACATACTGGCTCAGGGTGTCAAAAAAGGGTGGCAGCAGGTTCTCTTCATACCGGCAGGCGGCAGATTCCAGTTCCAGCAATTCCTGTGCTTTACCCGAGATGATCGCCGTGACACCCTCTGGCACCTCTCCTGGCTCTGTTGAGAACATAAATACCGGTAGCTGAAAGCCCGTACGCTTCAGCAACGCGAGAATGCCGCTGTAGCTTTCAACAACCGTAATGACGACTGCCGCCACATCGGTGAAATCAGTGTTATCCAGCATAACCTTTTCGCGATGCGTAGAAACTTTGGATACCAGCTCGCGGCTGACGGCAATTTTCATGGTTTTCATAGGCGCAAATACCCTCACCGAGCGGTGAGACAGGAAGGAGAAAATTCGCGCAATCATGTCACCTTTTATTTTCAGGTGCAAGAAGGAATCAGTATGCGTTACGCCTCCCAAAGCTAAGCGTAATCAGGGACGAACGTGCCATAATGATGCAATGCCAGTGCTTAAATAACAGGAGTTAAACGTGGTAATTGGACCCTTTATCAATGCGGGAGCCGTATTGCTGGGCGGTGTACTTGGGG
The DNA here is from genome assembly GCF_049238005.1 of Enterobacter cloacae complex sp. IR5459. NCBI lineage: Bacteria > Pseudomonadati > Pseudomonadota > Gammaproteobacteria > Enterobacterales > Enterobacteriaceae > Enterobacter > Enterobacter cloacae complex sp. IR5459. Next base: position 295,450 of record NZ_JBMKIG010000001.1, on the reverse strand, counting down.
CAGTATTAAGCCAGCGGTTGCCGGAGCGTATTCGCGTCTCCATGCCCTCCATTTTTGGCCTGGCGTCGTTAGGGATTGGTATCCTTTTAGTGGTGAAATGCGCCAACCTGCCGGTGATGGTACTGGCGACGCTGCTCGGCGCGCTGATCGGCGAATTTTGCTATCTGGAAAAGGGCATCAATCACGCGGTAGGCAAAGCCAAAAATCTGATTGCCCGACCGGGCAAGGCGAAGCACGGCACGCACGAGTCGTTTATTCAAAACTACGTTGCGATCATTATTCTGTTCTGCGCCAGCGGCACGGGGATATTCGGTTCGATGCAGGAAGGGATGACCGGCGATCCCAGCATATTGATTGCGAAAGCGTTTCTGGATTTCTTTACTGCCACCATCTTTGCCACCACCCTCGGCATCGCCGTCGCCGCGATTTGCGTGCCGATGTTGCTTATTCAACTGGCGCTGGCCACCTGCGCCACGCTGATCCTGCCGCTGACAACACCAGCGATGATGGCAGACTTTACCGCCGTCGGCGGCCTGTTGCTGCTGGCGACAGGGCTGCGAATCTGTGGCATTAAGATGTTTGCAGTGGTGAACATGCTCCCTGCCCTCCTGCTCGCGATGCCGCTATCCGCGCTCTGGACGCACTTTTTCGCTTAAGTTTGCGACGAAATGGTGAGAGAGTGTGCAGTCTGCACCGAAAGCAACAAATTTCGTTGACGCCGGAGGGAGGATCGGGTTTAATGCGCCCCGTTGCCCGGATAGCTCAGTCGGTAGAGCAGGGGATTGAAAATCCCCGTGTCCTTGGTTCGATTCCGAGTCCGGGCACCAAATTTCATATTAACGGACCTCCACGGAGGTCCGTTTTTGCATTCTGAGCCCGCCAGAATCATTACTTCTGCATTCCCTTAACGACACCCCAACCACTGCGTCAGCAGCGCATGCAGTTTAGCTGGCTCCAGAGGCTTGCGGAGTACCAGGTACCCCTCCTGCTCCGCCTCCAGCAGAACCGGTGAATTAAATTCGCCGCTAACTATCGCGCCGCTCATATCCGGCAGACGTTCAAAAAGCGCTTTCAGGATATCGAAGCCGCTTTCGCCGGATCGCAGGCGCTGGTCGCACAGCACGGCGAACGGCGTAAAGCCGTCGTCGATTATGGCAAACGCTTCTTCAGCGGAGGCCGCACAGCGTACGTCGATTCCCCAGACGCTCATCAGGCTCTCCCAGGCAGACGTCACCAGCGGGTCGTCATCGACGACCAGGCAGGAACCGTGCAGCGGCGCATAGCGTACCGGCGTGGCGGTGTTATCAGCGGCGGGCGGGGTATCCAGCACGCTATCTTCGCCAGCATATTGGGTAAAGCGCATCCAGAAGCGTGAGCCTTTCCCTTCAATGGATTGCATCCCGTATTTCACCTTCATCAGCTTGGCACAACGGGCAACGACGGCCAGTCCCAGCCCGTGTCCGGCGCTGTCGATCTTCCATGCCAGCTCGGGGCGGTAGTAAGGTGAGAAGATTTTGCCCTTCTCTTCATCGGCGATACCGACTCCCGTGTCCCACACCTCCACCATACACTCGTCACCGCGCGGTCGGATGGCGACCAGCACCCCGCCCTGGAGCGTGTAGCGAAGGGCGTTTTGAATCAGGTTGATCAGGGACTGTCGCACCAGTAGCGGATCGCCCATCACGTAGATATGGCGTTTAGGCCGCCGGATGCACAGCCTAAGCGCGCGGCTGTTGGCCTCTTCACGAAACAGCGTGATGACCGAGTCGAGCAGAGCACCGATATCCACTTTGGTCGGGGCAGAGAGGACATTCCCGGATTCTATTTTGCTGAGATCGAGCAGAGAGTTGAGCATTAAATGTACCGAGCGAACGCTCTGCTGAAGGTCAAGAAGCTGTGGCGTCAGGCTGCCGTCCCGGTTTCGATGGAGGATGGCTTCGATCAGAAAGCCCATAGCATGCACAGGCTGGCGCAAATCGTGGCTGGCGGTGGTCAGAAACTGATTTTTATCCAGCAGTGCCTGCTCCGCGTCCTCTTTGGCCTGACGAAACTGTTCCGCCAGCCGTGAGCTTTTTTCCTCCAGCAGCGCTTGCTGAATAAAGAACGCATGGGAAGTTAACGCATGGCGGTAAATTGCGAAGCCGTAAAGCAGATTCAGCATGAGCACGATGAACATCAACTCATCCAGCCGCCAGATAATACCGAGGTTCAGCACCCCCCAGGAGGCGAAGAAAAAACGCGTGAAGGTACTAATGACAGGCGTCAGATGTGTCGCATTGGCGGCGACGATGGCGGCGATGCTGATATTAAGTAACAGGAAAAAGTCAAAATTCTGCGTCTGTGGCGTAATTAAATAGAGTGAAGAAATTCCCAGCCCGTGAATAAAGGCAATATTATTAATACGCGGAAGCCAGCGTCGCAGGACGTCCCTCTCACCGTTTTCTTTCGCTTCACGCTGATAGCATCGGTGCAATAGTCGTATCGCCACGGCACATAGCAGATAAATAATTATCCAGATAATCGTTGGGCCGAGGTCGTCCCCAAGCATATAAATCCAGATGGCGAAAGGAATACCCACAAAGGGCACAGCACTAAAGCTAAATACCAGCCGAAGAAAGGTGTTGTTTAGCAAACGGATCTGCGCCGGAGCAGAGATACCATCATTTTGTAAGCTCTGGAAAAACCTCATTCCGACGGTTCCTGCTTGCCATGCAGAAGCGTGATGGCTTCAACCCGGCTGTTAACGCCTATCTTTTTCAATATATTGCTGATGTGTTCTTTAACCGTGGGCTCAGAAATTGAAAGCTGTGCGGCGATTCGTTTATTTGGCAGGCCGCGCATAATCATATTTAACACGTCTATTTGTCGCGGCGTTAAGTTAAATTTACTTAACTTCTCATTATTGGCCTTAACGGAAATTTCGTTTCCCTCAGGAAACCAGGTCTGATTATCAGTGAGTGCGAAAACGGCCCGCGAGAACATCTCAGGTGGCTCGCTTTTCAATACAAAACCGTGTCCCCCGGCGGCATTAACTTTGCGCCAGATATCATTATTGTCATCCCCGCTGACCACCAGGAGTCGTACCTGTGGGTAAAGTTGTTTTACTTCTTTGAGTAATTTCAGGGCCGTTCCGGAAGAGAGCCAAAAATCGATTACCAGCAAACGTGGCGGGCCATGATCTCTAATTTGTCGGTAGCAATCATCCTCATTCGTCACCACACACGCCTGTTTAAACTGGCAATGTGTAATCAGAAAATTGGCGATGCCGCTTGCTACCAATGGATGGTCATCAACGACTAACGCATAATTCTGTCCCAAAGGAGCCTCCTTTTACCTTCGCATATCTTAGAGTACAGATGAATTATTATCTACCCACCCTACTTTAGGAGGGTTTTTTCGATTAGGAAAGAGAAATATATTATTCGCTGATTTGGGTAAAAGAAAACATAAATACAATCAGTGAAATTAACTGGTTGGATATCAAGGATAATTTATGAAAAAACCACTAATCGTTTTAACCGTTACGTTGATGTTAGCCGGTTGTTCCACGTTGAAAACCGATCAGGCTATTCCACTCCTCCAGGCGGAGACCGCTAAAATGCTGGGATTGGGCTCATCGGATGAAATAACTGTGACCAACGTTAATGGTGCCCAGCCGGACGCACTGGGAGGACAAAAACTCTCTTATCGCGCCACGACGGAAAAAGGGCGTATTTTCGATTGCTCATCAATGATGATGCCGGGGATTTTAGGATCCGCACCGACACTCAGCGCGCCAACCTGTACACCTGTTGTCACACATAAATAATTAACGCCGCATCAAAAGGCGTACATAAATAACGCCTTTTACATTATCTGGCGTATCTGAGTTTTCATAAAAAACGATGTTCCTGACATCATGCTAATGAGTACGGAGATAGCCCGTGAATAACTCTACATCGCATTCTTTAGCGGTTAAGACACCGCTTTCCAGACTTTACCTCGCTCTATTTTCCGCGCCGCTGTTACTGTTTTTACCTGCCGATATCGCGCGTGCAGCCGATGCCTTTTTTGATGGCGACTCGCGTATTACCGAAACGCTGGGTTACACCGGTGATGTTTATGTTGGACGTAATCAACGCGGAAATCTGTTGATCGATAATGGCAAAATCACCGCCTATAACATCAATATCGGTCGGCTGTTCGACGGCAAAATTTATGAAAGCGTGGTCACGGTCCGTGGGCCAGACGCTGAGCTTAACGCGGTGAACGATCGGTACGTCCTGCGCGGCGACCTGAATCTTGGCCTCGGCACCCTGCGAGTCGAAGAGGGCGCGCTGGCGAGTGCAAAGGAGATTGTTGTCGGCACCACCCGCGGCTACGACAGCCACCTTATCGCCACGGGTGCTGGCTCTCGTGTGACCAGTAATTTTCTCAGCGTAGGCACCGATCTGGGCGCACGCTCCACGCTTGCGATTGAAGACGGCGCTGCGCTCAATACCGCTTACGATGCACGCATCGGCAACGGTACCGGACCGGGTGAAACCGACACGCTGAGCCCGAAAGCCACCGTCACAGGGAGCGGCTCACAGTGGAACGTTGGCCGTACGTTGACGCTTTATGGCGACCTGGACGTGCTGAACGGCGGAACGGTTAACGTTGGCGGCGTGCAGGTGGCAGGCGTCTCCGGGGCAGGGAAAACCGCCGAGCTGGTTATTGCGGGCGAGGACTCACGCTTTACCAGCGGCAGCAGCGTGAGCGTGGGCGATTACGGCAATGGCGTGCTGTCTGTGATTGACGGCGGTTCATTTTCCGCTGGCAGCAATGCGCTGATCGTGGGGACATCGGGTTCCGGCTCGAACCGGGGTGCGCTCATCATCGGCAGCCGCGGCAATATGGACACCGGCACGGGTTTAACTGAGCCAACGCTTGGCACGGCGGGCGGCGCAGGTACCCTCGATGCGAAGACGGCAATAAGCCTGCGTGGCGGACTGTTCGGCAGCTATGTCTACTTCAACCATACCGACGGAAATTACATCTTCAGCAACACGATGAGCGGTGAAGGTGATGTGATCAACACCTCCGGGCAGACGACGCTGAACGGCGATCTTTCCGCACTCAAGGCGAACGTCACCGCGCGGGGCGGTAAAGTCATTATTGCCAGCAATATTAATACCCAACCAGAAGACGATATTTTTGACGTCCAGACGCTTAGCGCGGAGAACGGCGGCACGCTGATCCTCAATGCGACGGCGGGTTCAGACGTCAGCAACGGGGTGGGTTACAGCAGCGCCGCGTCAATCAAGTCCGGCGGCACGCTGGGCGGCAACGGGACGCTGGGCCAGACCGAGATCCTGTCCGGCGGACATATCTCGCCCGGCGACGGCACTATCGGTACGTTGACGCTGAAACGCTATCTGAACTTTATCGGCGAATCCTTCTATGACGTCGATATCGCAGGAGATGGCCGCAGCGACCAGCTACTGGTATCGGGCAAAACCACCATCAGCAATCAGGCTAAGGTACAGGTCACCGCGCTGGATCCGCAAACCAGCTATAAAACGGGCCAAAGATACCGCATTTTGACCTCCGACGGGGGAATTGACGGTGAGTTCGCCGGCGCGATCTCCAAATCCGCCTTCCTCGACGTAGCGCTTAAGCAAAGCACCAACGCCGTCGATCTGACCATCGCGCAGAAAGAGACCGGTGGCGAGAATCCTGGAGGAGAAAATCCCGGAGGCGAAAACCCTGGCGGTGAGAATCCTGGTGGTGAAAACCCCGGAGGCGAAAACCCTGGCGGTGAGAATCCTGGTGGAGAAAACCCCGGAGGCGAAAATCCTGGCGGTGAGAATCCTGGTGGTGAAAACCCCGGAGGTGAAAACCCGGGCAGCGGCAAGCCGGGCATTTTCCAGACCGTGGCCCAAAGCAGCAACCAGTGGAATACCGCTGGCGCGCTCTCCACGCTGACGCAAAGCGGCCCGTCTCTGGCGCTGTATAACTCGCTGCTTCTGCTGAGCGCACCGGAAGCGCGCGAGGCGTTCAACCAGCTTTCTGGTGAAGTTTATCCGTCAATGCAATCCAACCTGATCGCTGGCAGCACGCAGGTGTTTAACGTGTTAAACCAGCGCATGCAGCGCGCGTTTGATAACGACAGCCTGCCGATACCACCGTTAGCCATGTCGCTGGTGCAGCAGCCGGAGCCGCAAAACAATGGCGTCTGGGGCCAGACCTTCAGCTCCTGGAGCCGAAACAGCGGCGACGGTAACGTGGGCAAGCTGGACGGCAACACCACCGGCTTCCTGCTGGGGGCAGATCGCAAGCTGGCGGACCATAACGTGCGGGTCGGCGGCTACTTCGGCTACAGCCGGGGTGATTACGACGTCGACAGCCGTCGATCCTCAACGGATACCGACAACTATCACCTTGGCCTGTATGCGGCGGGTCAACATGATGCGTTCTCCCTTCGCGGCGCGCTGGGTTATACCTGGCACAAGATCGAAGGCGAGCGCAATGTTGATTTCAGCGGTTTCTCGGATCGGCTGAAGTCAGATTACGACGCCAACTCCCTGCTGGCGTTCACCGAAGCGGGCTACCGTTTCGGCCAGCCAGACAGGAATATTGAGCCGTTCGTCAATTTATCGTACATCCGGCTACATACCGACAGCTTCAGGGAAGACGGCGGTGCCGCTGCGCTGAGCGTCCGTAACGAAACGATGAACACCTTCTACACGACACTCGGGTTGCGCGGTGTGACCGAGCTGCCGAAGCACGTTAACCTCTACGGTTCATTGGGCTGGCAGCACGCCTATGGCGATAAGAATACCTCTTCGCGCATGGCGTTTGCGGGCAGCGACGCGTTCATTACTCAGGGACAGGCCGTGGATGAGGATGTGATGGTCGGTGATATCGGCGTGAGCGTACAGCTGTCGCGTGCTGCGACGCTGGATGTGGGTTACCAGGGACAATATGGTGCGGATACCCGCGTCAACTCGGTTAACGCCAATCTGCGCTGGTCGTTCTGAATTATTTCCATTAAAAGAACCCGCCCTCGTGGCGGGTTTCTGCTTTTGGCTTCTGACGAGGCTAGGGATCGTTCCCAACCGCGTCCAGCAGTTTGTTTTTAAAGATAAACAAACACGCCTCGTTGAAGTTCCCTGCACCTAACCGCTCTGACAGCACCGTTCGCTTGCGATAGAGACTTTTAACCGACATATTCAGCTTATCTGCAATCTCTTCCATTGACCTCCCTGCCTTCAGCAACCGGATCATTATCGCTTCGTGTCGACTCAGCCGTAAGTTAAGCAGCCATTTGGTTGTCAGACGCCTGCCTTTCATATCGAGCACCAGATTGAATAACGACGCCATATCCGGAGCCGTAAGCGACGTGTTCATAAACAGCTTCATACTGAGAAGATCCTCCTCTCGAGGACGCATATCCAGCATAACGCAGCAGATCGTTTTTCTCGTTCTGGCCGGATGGCGTATCAGGTAATCATATAAACGGAGCGGCGTACGGCTATCAATCAGTACAGTATATTCATTTGCGTCGGTATCAAATATGTTTCTGTCTATCGAACTGAGGCAAATTATATCCGGGAAAAATAGCCGCATCCCCCTGACAAGGAAACAATCCTGAGTCACTAACACTATTGAAGTCGCCACTAACCATCCCTTTTAGATTAAAGCAAGCCCGCCTCTTAAGAAACAAGAACGCTTTCGTTTATAGCGTTTTACATTAACGGCAAATGTTTTCTGGCTTTGATCATCCCTCAATATGACATTGGTGAGCTAGACTTTTTGCAGACTATCACTCAATGCCTGGCGTTAATTATAAATAAAAAAGAATTTCAGAAAAGTCACTTCTCTGAACATTAAGAATTTTTGTCATGAAACTTCCCAAACATGCACCAGAAAGTACTTTAATTAACTCAGAAGAACTTCATTTTGAATATAACAAAACAGGAAGCAGAGAAAGAAAAATCATTTAATATCAATTAATTAAAAACTTCAACCCTGCACTAAATTATCTAAAAAACTTACTTCTCCCAGAATTATCTCAAAACCTTCCAGCCGCTTTTCAACTTATTTATCCCCCAACACATCGGGTGTACATTAAGCCCAATCAGACCACTGAGATGAGGGCTCATAATTACCTTTAAGTAAGTACCCCATAACGTAGCATCATTCAGATTTAATGTTCTCCTTTATGCCCTTTAACGCAGAGTTAAAAGGCGGCCGTGTTATGCAATGGATTCACAATAAACAAATGGCAAATAGATATGGAAAGATCGCTTAGCTTCACTACGTTATTCTTTTATCGCACCACAATATTATTGTTCCTGCTTTTACTCTTTCCTGTTCTGGTTCAGGCTGATGAATCCGTTTATGAGCATCAGATACAACAGGCACGTAACGGTAATTACGCTCTGTTTCTTGATTACCTACAGCGCTATGAGCAACAACATGCTTTAACACCCGGACAGGTTGCGGACTGGTTACAGGTAGCCTCCTGGGCAGGACGCGATGACGAAGTTATCCGGGTCTGGCAGCGTTATGGTATTTATATGCCGCTTCCCGCTCGCGCCATCGCTGCCGTCGCCCAGTCCAGAAGAAACCAAAAAGCCTGGCCATCCGCCTTATCGCTGTGGAAAGAGGCGCTCAGCCTTGCGCCGGATAACGACGATTACCGCATCGGCTATGTGAAGACTCTGGCCGATGCCCGCAAAGATCGCCTCGCGCTTTCGGAAGCCCGGCAGCTGGTTAAAGACAATCCTTCTCCCGCGCACCTTGAGACGCTCTCCTATGTCTGGATGCGCCAGGGAAAAAACAGGGATCGGCTGCTGGCTGACATGCGCGCGCTGAGCGCCGCGCCAGGGAATGAGGCCCTTCTTCGCGAGACGATCGATGCGCTAACGGATAACCGGGTAAGCACGCCCGCACTCTGGCTGTCACAAAACGCGGCGCTCTCTCCTGCGGAGCGCCGCCGCCTTGAGCGTAACGCCGCGGCTGAACGGGTACGCCTGGCGGATGTGCCTGGCAGAACGGAGAAAGAGCGCCTGCGGCTGGCACAAAACGCATTAGATCGCTATCACGCCCTGCTTTCCCGCTGGCAAAACGACCCGCAGGCGGCTGAAGACGTCATCCTTGCCCGTATCGATCGGCTTGGCGCCCTGTATGCGCAGGGTAATTACCAGCAGGTCATTAGCGAATATGAGTCGCTGACGGCCGCACAGCATCCGGTGCCGGACTGGGCCATCGGCTGGGTGATCTCTGCATATTTGCAGGAGAAAAACACCGTTGCCGCCTTCTCGCTTGTGCAACGCTATCCACACTACGCCTCCGATCCGCAGGATGAGGAGCATGCGCTTTTCTACGCCTGGCTGGATACGGGGCAATATCAGGCCGCCCGCCGCTACGTTGAGCGCGAGACCCGCAGCGTTCCCTGGACCCGCTACGATTTCGGGTCCCCCACCGCCCAGCCAAACGATCGGTGGCTTACCGGGCAGTCACTCAAATTTAACTATTTGCTGGCAACCAACGCCCTGCCGGAGGCCGAAAAGCTGTCGTATCGTCTGGCGTCAACGGCGCCGGGAAATCAGGGATTACAGATTGATTATGCCGCCCTGCTTCAGGCCAGAGGCCTGCCGCGTGCGGCCGAGCAAAAGCTTAAACGAGCAGAGACGCTCGAACCCACGAATCTGGAGCTTGAAAAACAGCAGGCTTACGTCGCAATGGACCTTCAGGAGTGGCGCCAGATGGATTCACTGGCTGATAACGTAATTGCTCGCGCCCCCGCCGATCGCAGCGCCCGTCGCCTGGACAGACTCAGAATGGTCCACCATATGTCTGAGCTGCGTCTGAAGGCGGGTAAAGGATTGCACTCAGATAACCCCGTCAGCGGTAGCCACGACATGAACTGGGACGCCACGCTCTATGGCCCGCCCGTGGCGGATAACTGGCGGCTGTTTGCCGGCACCCGCTATGCCCAGGGGAATTTCGACGAAGGTAAAGGCATCAGCCGCCACCTGTTGGGCGGCGTTGAGTGGCGCCCCCGTGACCTCACGCTCGAAGCCGAGCTCTCCGGCAACCGCTATCACAGCAAAAACAGGCCGGGCGCACGGCTCTCAACAACTTACAGCCTGAGTGATAACTGGCAGGTCAGTGGTAACCTCGAGCGCTTGTCACGCGCCACACCCTTACGGGCATTACGCAATGGGATTAGCGCCAACCGGGGTGAAGGTGGGGTGCGCTGGTATCAAAACGAGCGACGTGAATACCAGTTCAACGCCGCAATCAGCCGCTTCTCAGACCACAACCGCCGTCAGGAATACACCCTCTCTGGGAAAGAGCGTCTCTGGCAGACCCCGACCCTGACGCTGGAGCTCGAACCGGGGATCGCCGCCAGTAAAAACAGCCTGCGGAATACGCTCTATTACAACCCGGCACGGGATCTGTCCGTGGCGGCTGCCCTGTCCGTTGACCATGAGATGTACCGCCACAACGACACCCTCTGGAGCCAGCAGTTCGTGGCAGGCGGGGGCAGCTACTGGCAGAAAAATCAGTCACCTGGCGCCGTTACCCTGCTGGGTTACGGGCAACGCATCCAGTGGAACAACGTTGTCGATACTGGCGTGATGCTGAACTGGGATAAGCGCCCTTACGACGGCAAACGCGAGAGCAATCTCTCCGTCACGTTAGATGCGACTTTACGCTTTTAAGGATGAATATGCTGAACACACGTTTTTCTGTAAGCCTGATTGTCATCGGCTGGCTCTGCCTCAGCGCGAGCCTCTGCGCGCAGCCGCTCTCCTTTATGGCCCCTGAAGAGAGGCCGCAGCTGGAGGCCAGCAAACCCTGGCCGGAGAATCAGTTTTTGGTCCTGGCCTACCACGACGTCGAAGATGATGCCGCCGATCAGCGCTACCTCTCCGTTCGCACCAGCGCGTTAAACGAGCAGATAAGCTGGCTTTTGCACAACGGCTATCACGCCGTTAGCGTGCAGGACATTCTGGATGCGCATGAAGGAAAAAAAGCGCTGCCGCCGAAAGCCGTTTTGCTCAGCTTCGACGACGGTTATAGCAGTTTTTACACCCGGGTCTGGCCCCTGCTTCAGGCCTGGAACGTTCCTGCGCTGTGGGCACCGGTGGGCAGCTGGGTGGATACGCCGGCAAATCAAAAAGTTAACTTCGGCGGTCTGATGACGCCCCGCGATCGCTTTGCCACCTGGGATATGGTTCGCGAGCTCAGCCAGTCCCCGCTGATTGAGATTGGCTCGCATACCTGGGCCTCGCATTACGGCATTCCGGCCAACCCGCAGGGAAGCCGTGAACCCGCCATCGCTAACCGTTTTTTTGATAACGCGACGGGGCATTACGAAACCGATGAACACTTCAATCAGCGGATCGCCGCAGACGTACGGAAAGTCACCGATAAAATCACCCAGGTGACGGGAAAAGCGCCGCGTGCCTGGGTGTGGCCCTATGGGGCTGCTAACGGTACATCGCTCGCTATCGCCCAGAAACAGGGCTATCAGCTGGCCTTCACCCTGGAGGACGGGCTGGCAAACGTGCGCGACCTCGGCAACATCCCGCGCCTGCTGATTGCCGGAAATCCGTCGATAAAAACCTTTGCCAACACGGTTAGCCGCGTTCAGGAGTTTGAACCGGTGCGCGTCATGCATGTTGATCTCGATTACGTCTACGATCCCGATCCGGCCCAGCAGACGAAAAACATCAACAAACTCGTCCAGCGGGTCTACGACATGAAAATCAGCCATGTGTTTCTCCAGGCGTTTTCGGATCCGCGGGGCGACGGCAGGATCAGCGCGCTCTATTTCCCCAACCGTCGTCTTCCGGTCCGGGCCGATCTCTTTAATTTTGTCGCCTGGCAGCTACAAACCCGCGCGGGAGTGAAAGTCTTCGCGTGGATGCCGGTTCTCTCTTTCGATCTCAGTCCAGCCTTGCCGCGCGTGCAGCGCCGTGAGCGTCAAACGGGAGAGTTGACCGTGGCCGCCGAGCCCTATATCCGGCTCTCCCCCTGGAGTCCGCAGGTTCGCCAGCAGGTGACGGAGATCTATGAAGATCTGGCCCGCTATGCCAGCTTCAACGGGATCTTGTTCCATGACGACGCAGTGCTGACGGACGTTGACGATGCAGGACAGGATACGACCCGGCAGAAGAGCCAGCGGCTTATCGGCTTTACCCGCACCCTGAGCCAGGCGGTGAAAAACATCCGTGGCCCGCAGATCAAAACCGCGCGGAACATGTTCGCGTTACCCATTCTTGAGCCGGAAAGCGAGGCATGGTTTGCGCAAAATCTGGATGATTTTCTGGCGGCCTACGACTGGACGGTGCCGATGGCAATGCCGCTGATGGAGTCCGTCCCGGCAGAAGAGAGCAATGCCTGGCTGACGCGTTTAGTCAAAGCCGTCGCCGCACGCCCCGGCGCGCTGAATAAAACGATTTTTGAGCTACAGGCCAGGGACTGGGCGCAGAAACCGCAGCGTGCCGTAGCCGATGAACGTCTGGTGGAGTGGATGCGGGTGCTCCAGCTGAACGGCATCAAAAATTACGGTTATTACCCCGACGACTTCCTCAACAACCAACCTGATATTTCGCGTATCAGGCCTGAATTTTCTTCGTACTGGTACCCTGACAATGACTGATCGCATTATCGCCTTCTCTATTTTGTGTCTGGTATTCGGGTTGCCGTTAGGCGTAGCCGCGCTGTTTACTGGCGAACTGATTCTGGACTTTGTCTTTTTCTGGCCGCTGTTTATGTCCGTGCTCTGGGTAACCGGCGGCCTCTATTTCTGGTTTCAGCTTGAACGGCACTGGTCGTGGGATAACGCAACACCCGCCCCCGCCTTAGCCGGTGAGCCGTTAATCTCGATTCTTATTCCCTGCTTCAATGAGGAACGCAACGCACGGGAGACCATTAGCGCCGCGCTGGATCAGCGGTACTGGAATGTAGAAGTTATCGCCATCAACGACGGTTCTTCTGATAACACGGCGGAGGTACTGCAACAGCTGGCGCGGGAGCAGCCGCGCCTGCGGGTGATTAATCTCGCGGAGAACCAGGGGAAAGCCGTGGCGCTCAAGGCCGGCGCTGCGGCGGCCCGGGGCGATCTGTTGGTCTGCATTGACGGCGACGCCCTGCTCGACCGCGACACCGCGGCGTATCTGGTGGCACCGCTGATTCAGTATCCCCACGTTGGGGCCGTCACCGGAAATCCGCGTATTCGCACGCGCTCAACGCTGATTGGTCGTATTCAGGTGGGCGAGTTTTCTTCCATTATTGGCCTCATCAAGCGAACGCAGCGGATCTATGGCCGGGTCTTTACCGTCTCCGGCGTCATCGCCGCCTTTCGCCGACAGGCGCTGGCGGATGTCGGGTACTGGAGTCCGGATATGATCACAGAGGATATCGACATAAGCTGGAAGCTTCAGCTTCGCCACTGGGATATCTTTTTCGAGCCGCGGGCACTGTGCTGGATCCTGATGCCGGAGACGCTAAAGGGACTGTGGAAACAGCGTCTGCGCTGGGCGCAGGGGGGTGCAGAGGTGTTTCTGGTTAACCTGCGCAAGATGGCCCGCTGGGAGCATCATCGCATGTGGCCCCTGTTTCTCGAGTACGCCCTATCAACGCTGTGGGCATTTGCCTATGGGGCGACCGTGGTGTTGTTCATTCTCAGCCATATTATCCCTCTTCCCGCGAACCTGGCCGTTGCGAGCCTGTTTCCCCCGGCGTTTACCGGGCTGCTGCTGGGCGTAATGTGCCTGCTGCAATTCCTCGTCAGTTTGTATATCGAGCGGCGCTACGAGCGGAATGTGGCAGGCTCGCTGTTCTGGGTAATCTGGTTCCCGATGGTGTACTGGATGATTGGCCTGTTTACCACCCTCGTGGCATTTCCGAAAGTCATGCTTAAACGTAAACGCGCCCGCGCGCGCTGGATCAGTCCGGACCGGGGTAAAGGGAGCATTCAATGAACGAGAGTACGTTAATTTTGACTGAACATCGGCTGGCACCGCGTCTTTTCGATGCTGCATTAACGCTGATAGCCTGGGGAGGATTCCTGTTTTTCCTGTACGCCAGGCTGTGGATGCAGTTAACCGAGGAGGGCGATCACCGCTGGAACGTAATTATCGCCTCGTTTAATACAGTGCTGGTTTATCTGCTGATTGCCGCGTTCAACGGCTGGCTGCTGATCCTGTGGTATCAGTACAATCGCCGCCGCGCGCATGTGAGGCGGCGTCATCCGGAAATGTTGCGCCATGACGAGCTTGCCCAAAGTTTTAACGTCACGCCGCAAATTATGTCCGAGATGAGCCAGTACAACCTGCTGACGGTTTACCATGACCAGATTGGCCGGATCATTGATTTGAAGATCAGCGAGCAGCAGGACGAGAAAGAAGAGTAAGAAAAAGCCCCCGCAGGTTATCCGGCGGGGGCTTTTTTTTCGCGGGTATGAATTAGTTATCCTTCACCACAATCAGCGGTTCAATATCGCTCTCTTTCTTCACCACCAGCGAGTTATCCCCACGCAGACAGGTTCCGCCATAGTTCCCGCCCACGGTAAAGGTGCAGACCTGAATGTATCTGCCGTCAACCTTCGGCAGGCACCATAGCTGCTGGTAGATATTCTTGCGGTCAACAAACTTGCCGCTGGACTGGTCCAGCAGTTCGTCCTGGGCGCCGATCAGATCGATATTGCTCCCGCAGCGTCCGGCGATCGGTTTAACGGCATAACCGGTCCGTTTGAGCAGATCGTTGACCTCAAAATCGGTATCCAGCAGGTAACGGTGGTTCGGGAAGAGCTGCCACAGCACCGGCAGGATCGCCTTGTTACCTGGGATCACCGTCCACAGCGGTTCAAAGACCAGCACTTCCGGACGCAGCAGGACATCAATCAGGCGCACTTCACCTTGCGGGTGACCGGTGCGGATAGGCACGGCGGCGTACTCGGTTTCGCTCACCTCGCGGATCTGCTCAATCGCCGTTTCCCATGCCCAGGTTTTCCATACGCAGTTAACGTGACGGCCTTCATCATCAATCAGTTGCCCGGCGGCATCCCAGCTCAGCGCGCCCAGTCCATGCAGGATTTTGGTTTCAAACCCGGCCTGGATCAGCGAGCGCTGAATAAAGAGCGCGTGGTAATCCTCTTCAATATCGTTGTCCTGCATGATATGGACGAACGGCCGCGCGTGGCTGTGCTTCCATGCGCCGGTCAGCTCCTCCAGCAAGCCTTCCGCCGGATTGTGGCCGGTGCCGCGATAGCCGTTTTTCACCCACTCTTCAAGAATCAGCCCGCCCTCGGTATGGCAGGAGGCGGAATCCGCGTTGTACTCGTAAACCTTAATGCCGCGCTCATCCATGCAGAAATCCATACGACCGGTGATCATATGGTGACGACGCCACTGCCAGGAGAGGCGCAGACGCGGCCAGAGGATTTTTGGGATGTCGAAAAGCGCGAGTAAGCTGTCGTCTTTCAGCACCTTGTCGGTGGCATGAAGGTACATCAGGTGCAGTTCGTTGGTGGCTTTGATCAGCTCCTGCTCGGCGCTTTCGGTAATGGTGAAGTACTGGCAGGGATCGTTGTTGATAACGTGGCCGTTGGCGCGAACGTACGCCTGTTGCAGGGCGTCGTTTTCATTGAGCCATTTCCCGTCGAACTGGCGGTTGTTCTTCAACCGCGCGCCGCTGATTTTCAGCAGTTCACCGTCGATCTCCGGCTGAGGAATACTGTGTTCCGTCTCCTCCGTCTGGATCATCCAGCCGAGGATCTCGGTATCGTTGAACGTGTCATGAAGCGTATAGCAACCGTCCTCCACGCTCAGACGCAGCTCGCGCGTCCACTGCTGCCCCATCGGCAGCGGGGAGTGAATAACGTTCTGCTCGGCAATGCGTACTCTGTCATCCAGCAGTTGGGTAATGACGGCGACGTGGCCGGTCTCATGAAACTCACCGCCCTTTTGCCAGATGAGCAGCGCACCGGCCTGCGGCGCACGTTTTGAGCCATTGGCAAAGGCCTGTAGCGGCAGAATATTGTCGTTTACCACCTGGCGCAAAAAACGCAGGGAGAAGATCTCCCACGCCATCCCGACGTCGGTAAAGACAAACCCGTGATTGAGAAACAGGAAACGGCGCGCAAACTCAACGCACTGCCATTTATGGCCCATGTACTCGTTGCCGATATAGCTGCGGAATTCCGCATCTTCCGGGTAGTGACGCGGATCGAGACTGCCGTAATTTGAAGAGTAAATCGCCACGCCACCCGGCGCATAACCTAATAACGTCCCGAAGGGGGCGTCACTGCTTAACGTTCCTTTACGCATGTGTCCAACCTAAAACAGGCAGGCGGCAATTTTTTTGTGGGGTTGTCGTCGTCTGCACGTTGTAATTAACTGACAGAGGTGGCGTTATCATACACCCGCCCTGCCCATTACGCTCGCATCGTTAAACGGTTCCTGCATCTCCTGCTACACTGCCTCAACACAACACCAAAGAGGCAGGCCAACATGTCAGATAACACCTATCAGCCACCGAAAGTGTGGGAATGGAAACAGAATAACGGCGGCGCGTTCGCCAATATCAACCGTCCCGTCTCGGGCGCGACGCACGAGAAAGAGCTACCTGTGGGCGCGCACCCGCTCCAGCTGTACTCACTCGGTACGCCGAATGGACAGAAAGTTACCATCATGCTGGAAGAGCTGCTGGCGCTGGGCGTGACGGGCGCGGAATACGACGCATGGTTGATCCGCATTGGCGAGGGCGATCAGTTCTCCAGCGGTTTTGTCGACGTGAACCCGAACTCGAAGATCCCGGCCCTGCGTGACCACTCCACCACCCCGCCGACGCGCGTCTTTGAATCCGGCAATATCCTGCTCTATCTGGCCGAGAAATTTGGTCACTTCCTGCCAAAAGATCCGGCAGGACGAACGGAAACCCTGAACTGGCTGTTCTGGTTACAGGGCGCGGCCCCGTTCCTCGGCGGCGGTTTTGGCCACTTCTATAACTACGCGCCAGTGAAGATTGAGTACGCTATCGATCGCTTCACCATGGAAGCTAAACGCCTGTTCGACGTGCTGGACAAACAGCTGGCGCGCGGTCGTTACGTAGCGGGTGAGGAATATACCATTGCGGATATGGCGGTCTGGCCATGGTTTGGCTGCGTGGCGCTGGGCAGCGTCTATAACGCCGCCGAGTTCCTGGATGCCGGGAAGTACACCAACGTGCAGCGCTGGGCAAAAGATGTGGCGAATCGTCCGGCCGTGAAACGCGGGCGCATTGTTAACCGTACCAACGGCGAGCTGAACGAGCAGTTGCATGAGCGTCATTCAGCAAGCGACTTCGATACCCAGACGGAAGATAAACGTCAGGGTTGATCCTTGACCGGGCGGTTCGCCGCCCTTCTTCCGCGATGAGAAAAATGCGTCAGCACGCGTGCGCAAGGAGCCTCGTATGTCAGACCAGACGCTAAAAGCGACCCGACAGCAGAGCCTTATCACCCTGCTGAGTCAAAGCGACTGGCTGACTACCGAGGTGCTGGCTGAAAAGCTCTCCGTCAGCAAAGAGACGATCCGCCGGGATCTGAAGTCGTTGCAGCAGCAGGGGAAGCTTCTGCGCCAGCACGGGCGCGCGCGTCTGATTCACCCGGACAGCCGCGACAGCGGTGAACCCTTTGGCGCACGCCTGAAAAGCCATTATGCCGACAAAGCCGATATTGCCCGCCACGCGCTGGGCTGGATCAGCGAAGGGATGACCATCGCCCTCGACGCCAGCTCAACCTGCTTTCATCTGGCGCGCCAGTTGCCGGACATCGACCTCACCGTATTTACCAACAGCCTGCCTGTCTGCCACGAGATGGCAAAGCGCGAGCGGATCACGCTTATCTGCTCCGGCGGAACGCTTGAGCGTAAGTATCGCTGCTATGTTAATCCGGCGCTGGTGACGCAGCTAAAAGGGCTGGAGATCGATCTGTTTATCTTCTCGTGTGAAGGGGTCGATGAGCATGGCGTTCTCTGGGATCCGTCCGAGCACAACGCGGGCTTTAAGGCGCTGCTGTTAAACCGCGCCAGCCAGTCGCTGCTACTGATCGACAAAAGTAAATTTATGCGGGCAAGCGAAGTGAAAATTGGTCAGCTGTCGCAGGTGACACAGATTATTCAGAGCGATAAACGTCAGGCCGCCAGAGACGGCCTGACACGATGAGGTTACGCGGTGAGACGGAATTTCTGCACTGAGCGCTGGAGTTCTTCGGTCTGCCGTTCCAGTGCGGCGGCGGCGGCGGAAACCTGCTCCACCAGCGAGGCGTTCTGCTGGGTCACGCCGTCCATCTGCGTGATGGCAACGCCCACCTGAGAAATTCCTTTGCTCTGCTCCTCTGACGCGGTGGCGATCTGCTTCATAATGACGGTCACTTCCGTCACGTCGCGCAGGATTGCTTCCATCGTGGTGCCGGTATCGTTCACCAGCTGCGCCCCCTGCTCCACGCGGGCAACGGAATCCGCAATCAGCCCTTCGATCTCTTTGGCCGCATTCGCGCTGCGGCTGGCCAGATTACGTACCTCACCCGCCACGACCGCAAAGCCTCGCCCCTGCTCCCCGGCCCGGGCGGCTTCCACCGCGGCGTTCAGCGCCAGAATATTAGTCTGGAAAGCGATGCTGTTGATAACGGTGGTGATTTCAGCGATTTTTTTCGAGCTGTCCGAAATGCCGCTCATGGTCGTAACCACATCTTCCACCAGCGACCCGCCGCGGCTGGCCGTGCTGGAGGCGACATCCGCAAGCTGGCTGGCCTGGCGCGCGCTTTCGGCATTCAGCTTCACCGTTGCGGTAAGCTGCTCCATGCTGGCCGCGGTCTCTTCCAGCGCGGCGGCCTGCTCTTCGGTACGCGAAGAAAGATCGTTATTCCCGCTGGAGATCTCCGTTGCCCCGCGCCAGATATTCTCGCTGCCGGAACGAATCGTGCTGACCGCCTCCCGCAGGCTGTCCTGCATTGCACTCAGCAGCGGTACCAGTTGCCCCACGCAGTTGCGGCCCAAAGATTCAATCGGCTGGCTGAGGTCGCCCTGCGCAATCTGGCGGAACTGCTGACGGATACGATCCAGCGGTTTTACCAGTATCGCCACCAGGTAGCGGTCGGTGAACAGCAGGATCAGCAGACCCACGATCGTGGCGGTGATAATTACCGTCCGGGTCATGCTGGTGAGGCCGTCGACCACCACGCGCGTGCTGTCGAGCGCCTTCGCCGCGGTATTGTTAAAGTTCTCAGCCGCTGACCCGAATGCACGGCTTAGCGGCGGCGTGACGTTGTTGGCATGCTGACGATAGCCTTCGAGCGTCGCCTGCTTCGCCTGCGCCATCTGCGGTGTAACGCCCTGATCGAGCAGCGCCTGCCAGGTGGAAATCACCTGCGCAGACACCTTTTCATCCATCGGGCCCGGGGAGATAGCTTTCATCTCTGCCAGCTTTTTACTCATGTTATCCAGCGCCTGCTGAGCAGGAGCCAGGTCCGGCGTGCCGCCCGCCGCTTTAACTTCCATTGCCCGGCTCAGGCGGGTGACGAAACGGAAATACTGATCGTTGCCCTGGCTCAGCACCGTCATTTGCCGGACCAGCAGGCGGTCAACGTCATTACCATCAGAAACACGAGACAGAGACCAGGTGCTGTAAAGCCCCACGCCTGCCCACATGACACAAAAGATCCCCAGTATCGTCAGCATGACGAAACGGATGGTGAAATTACGAAGCATCTTTATTGAGTATTCCTTGCCGTGAGGGTGAATTCGCCCAGAGGCGAGTACTCCCCTCGTTATCGGCAGATACTGTAGAAAATATACTTTTTTCGTTATCGAGTCGGCATAGAATGAAAACGTTGTTTCGAAAATTCACCGACAAGAAAGGAGACATCATGTCCTGGCACCCTTACACCGGCCGATACGAAAACATGCAGTACCGATACTGCGGCAAAAGCGGCCTGCGCTTACCGGCACTGTCGCTGGGCCTGTGGCACAGCTTCGGTCACGTTCAGCCGCTCGATTCCCAGCGCGCGCTGCTGCGTAAGGCCTTCGATCTCGGCATTACCCACTTTGATCTTGCCAACAACTACGGCCCCCCTCCGGGCAGCGCTGAAGAGAATTTTGGCCGTCTGCTGCGGGAGGATTTTGCCGGGTATCGTGACGAGCTGATCATCTCCACCAAAGCGGGCTACGACATGTGGCCAGGACCGTATGGTTCGGGCGGTTCACGTAAGTACCTGCTCGCCAGCCTCGACCAGAGCCTGAACCGCATGGGTGTGGAGTATGTGGATATTTTCTATTCTCACCGCGTAGACGAAAACACGCCGATGGAAGAGACCGCCGCTGCGCTGGCACACGCGGTGCAGAGCGGAAAAGCGCTGTATGTCGGCATTTCGTCTTACTCCACGGAACGCACGGCGGCGATGACCGAATTGCTGCGCGAGTGGAAGATCCCGCTTTTGATCCACCAGCCGTCTTACAACCTGCTTAACCGCTGGGTCGACAAGACCGGCCTGCTGGACGCGCTGGAGAAAAACGGAACGGGCTGTATCGCCTTTACCCCGCTGGCACAGGGCCTGCTCACCGGAAAATACCTGAACGGCATTCCGGACGGTTCACGTATGCAGCGCGAAGGGAAAAAAGTGCGCGGCCTGACGGAGAAAATGCTGACGGAAGCCAACCTGAGCAGCCTTCGTCTGCTGAACGAGATGGCGCACGCGCGCGGGCAGACGATGGCGCAGATGGCGCTAAGCTGGTTGTTGAAAGATGAGCGTGTAACGTCGGTACTGATTGGCGCGAGCCGCCCGGAGCAGCTGGAAGAGAACGTTCAGGCGCTGAATAACCTGCGCTTTAGCGAAGATGAACTGATGCGGATTGACCAGCACGTTGCGGATGGTGAGCTGAATTTGTGGCAGGCGTCGTCGGATAAATAGTGCGGCCTGCTGCCCTTACCACGCCCCCTCTCCCACAGGGAGAGGGGGCGTGGTGAATTTATTTCTTACTGATCTTATCCAGATACCCCATCACAAACGCCGACAGCACAAACGTCAGGTGGATAATCACATACCACATCAGCTTATTATCCGGGACGTTTTTCGCGTCCATAAAGACGCGTAACAGGTGAATAGACGAAATTGCAACAATCGACGCCGCGACTTTATTCTTCAGCGATGAGGCGTCCATTTTCCCCAGCCAGCTGAGCTTTTCTTTGTGCTCGGCGATATCAAGCTGAGAGACGAAATTCTCATAACCGGAGAACATCACCATCACCAGTAATCCTCCCACCAACGTCATATCTACCAGCGACAGTAGAACCAGAATCAAATCGGCTTCTGCCACGGAGAAAATGTTTGGCAGGACGTGGAATATCTCCTGAAAGAACTTAATCGTCAGGGCGACCAGCGCCAGGGAGAGACCAAAATAGACGGGTGCGAGCAGCCAGCGAGAGGCATACATTGCGTTTTCAAAGAAGCGTTCCATAAAATCCTGTCTGCAAACGAAACCAGCGCTGAGTATATCTCAACTATACCTCGTTGGGATCTACATCCGGACGCGCATACTCCGGCCAGACCAGCGCGACCAGTTCCGGGTAGGCTTCCAGGCTAAACTCGCGAAAACACTGGCGCAGATTTAATACATCTAAATCGGAGTACGACACCTTCTCGCCATTCAGACAGCGCTTTTTGATATTGTCGTAATATTTATAAACCGCCGAATTAAGGTCGCTACAGCGGCGCTGCGCGTCGAACAGGCCGGGCGTATCATTAATTTCGGCCATTTTCATTCGCTTAATTGTCGCATGGAGGAAATCGATATATTCGTGATTTACTCGCCAGTACCAGACCGGCGTCACGGCGTTCATCAATACGGAGAAATGATCTTCCCCCTCCTCTTTCGACATCAATTCAGGCTGCGGCGGTTCACTGACGTCTTTTGACACTTTCGTTTTATTGAACTCTTGCATCAATAAAAGCACGCCAGCGGTCAGTAATAGTAACGTTATGACCGTGAAGAAAATGCTGTTCATGGGTAGGCTCCATTTTTTTTGATTTTAAAATTGCCTCATGATATTGTCAACGAATCTCACCCTTTTTCCAACTCCACCTTTTTGAAATTAAAGGAAATTAAAATGCTGCCCGACAATCTTGTCCCGGCAAAGTACCACATTACGCCTGTGGAACAGCCTTCGACGGAAGCAGATAAAGAGGCGAATTTCACTCAAGGAAAAAGAAAACTCTCCGACTATGAAGCCGACATATTAATTGGTGTTTCACGCACCGGCAAATCCCGTAATATGGTGCTGGAAGAGCACGATCGCCATTTAAAAGAGCGTTTATTTCGCGCGATCAAGATTGAAGCCTTAGTTCATCTGCTGAATGATTTACAGGCCGAAGGGGAAATAGACGCCCAGACGCTAAGTCAAATAATGGTCGGGAAAACGCAGCAAATAAATGAAGCCGGCAATGAAATTTGGCTTAATTTAATTACGCGTGAAAAAAACAATCCCATCTTTTATAACCTGGGGGAAGATTAACGTGAATGATGATAGCGGTAATAACGTTTATTTGACTTTAGATGATAAAAAAAGCGATGAATTTATCTTAAAGCAGAATCTCGACGCCCTGAAAAAGATAAAAAATGACGAGATGACGCGAATTACGCAGGATTTGGTTTCGATTCCGGCCACGCTGGTACGCCTGAAATGGCAGAACCGTCGGGAGATTTACGCCTTGCAGGCCAAGGAGGAGATATACGGCGCGGTGATGAACGCCATTATTGAACAGCGTCCTGAGCTTAAAGAGAAGATCCTCGGGCGACTGGAGGCGAACTATCAGTACCTGCTGGCACGCGAGACAGCCACCCTGCGCCTGACCCGTAAACTCTCGGAAGGCAATTACCGTACATCAAACGTGACCTGTGTGGCGCTTGATGAAGAGGCGCCGACGGCGCCTTCAGAGTGAGACAACAATGATTGTTGCGGAATGCAGGCCGGGTAAGGCGACGCCGCCACCCGGCAGGCAAGGCTGCAAGAGCCTTCGTTTTACTTCGCGGCCGCTTTCTCTTCGCCGACCAGACCAATCTTCAGGTAGCCCGCATGATGCAGCGTGTCCATTACCTTCATCATGGTTTCATAATCGACGGTTTTATCCGCGCGGAAGAAGACGGTGGTGTCTTTCTTGCCGCCGGTGAGCTGGTCCAGCGCCGGAATAACCGAGGCATCCGTTACCGGATCGTTGCCCAGGAACATGGACTTATCGGCCTTCACGGACAGGTAGATAGGCTTTTCCGGACGCGGCTGCGGCTGGCTGGAGGACGCAGGCAGATTCACCTTCACGTCCACCGTCGCCAGCGGTGCGGCAACCATAAAGATAATCAGCAGAACCAGCATGACGTCGATAAACGGCGTCACGTTGATCTCATGCATTTCACCGTTATCGTCCAGATTTTCATTAAGACGCATTGCCATACAATCAACCTACGCGCAGTTTGGACGCCGCATGAACCGGTTTAACGGCGCTGGCGTTCAGGTCCAGATCGCGGCTTTGCAGCAGCAGAACCTGCGCGGCAACGTCACCCAGTGTGGCTTTGTAACTGCCAATCATGCGCGCGAAGATGTTATAGATAACAACCGCCGGGATAGCGGCAACCAGACCGATAGCCGTTGCCAGCAGCGCTTCTGCGATACCCGGCGCGACGACCGCAAGGTTAGTGGTCTGCGTCTGGGCGATACCGATAAAGCTGTTCATGATGCCCCAGACGGTACCGAACAGGCCGACGAACGGGGAGATAGCGCCGATAGTCGCCAGGTAGCCGTTACCGCGGCCCATATGACGACCCACGGCCGCAACGCGACGCTCCAGACGGAAGCCGGTACGCTCTTTAATGCCTTCGTTATCTTCACTGCCTGCGGAGAGTTCCAGCTCGTTCTGCGCTTCGTTCACTAACAGGGTAGTCAGGCTTTTCGCATGGAAGGATGAGGTGATATCAGAAGCCTGATCCAGAGAACGGGCTTCCGCCAGCTGCTTCTGCTCACGCTTGAGGCGGCGTTTTTGTGAAAGAAGTTCGGCGCTCTTGCTGAAGAAGATAGCCCAGGTGATCACGGACGCCAGAATCAGGCCGATCATCACAATCTTAACTACGATGTCAGCATGTTGATACATGCCCCAAACGGAGAGATCCGTCTGCATCAAATTATTACCCACTCTGTATCTCCAGGACGCAAATCACAAAATCTGAACGTAATAATATCAAAACGTCGTCGAATTGATAGTAGTTCTCATTAGTATTTACATAGTGCCGTAATTTTCGCTCACTTTCCTTGCGCTTACGCAGTAAAAATTTCTTATGAGAATTTTTGATAATATTTTCTGCTTATTCGATAAGCATCCGGATGCACATTCTGACAATCGTGGTAGTCTGGACGTCCAGACGTATAAAAATAGGGTTAGCGAACATGACTAAAAAGCAGCTTGAGACCACGCTGGTGCAGGCAGGACGCAGTAAGAAATACACGCAGGGCTCGGTCAACAGCGTGATCCAGCGCGCCTCCTCGCTGGTGTTTGATACCGTTGAAGATAAAAAAATCGCTACGCGTAATCGCGCGAAGGGCGGGCTGTTTTACGGTCGTCGTGGCACGTTAACCCATTTCTCGTTGCAGGAAGCCATGTGCGAACTGGAGGGCGGCGCGGGCTGCGCGCTGTTCCCGTGCGGCGCGGCGGCGGTCGCCAATACCATTCTGGCGTTTGTGGAACAGGGTGACCACGTCCTGATGACCAATACCGCTTACGAGCCAAGCCAGGACTTCTGCACCAAAATACTCAGCAAGCTCGGCGTCACCACCAGCTGGTTCGATCCGCTGATTGGGGCCGGTATTGCCGGGCTTATTCAGCCCAACACGCGCGTTGTGTTCCTGGAATCTCCCGGTTCCATCACCATGGAAGTGCATGACGTCCCGGCCATCGTGAAGGCGGTGCGCAGCATAGCGCCGGAAGCGATCATCATGATCGACAACACCTGGGCGGCAGGTGTGCTGTTTAAAGCCCTGGAATTTGACATCGATATCTCCATTCAGGCGGCGACCAAATACCTGATTGGCCATTCCGACGGCATGATCGGTACGGCGGTATCTAACGCCCGCTGCTGGGATCAATTGCGTGAAAACGCCTACCTGATGGGCCAGATGGTGGATGCCGATACCGCCTACATGACCAGCCGGGGCATCCGTACGCTCGGCGTGCGTCTGCGTCAGCATCACGAAAGCAGCCTGCAAATTGCACAGTGGCTGGCGCTGCATCCGCAGGTGAAGCGCGTTAACCATCCGGCGCTGCCGGGCAGCAAAGGCCATGAATACTGGCAACGTGACTTTACGGGCAGCAGCGGGTTGTTCTCATTTGTACTTAAAAAGCGCCTGAATGACGCCGAACTGGCAAGCTATCTGGATAACTTTACCCTCTTCAGCATGGCCTATTCATGGGGTGGGTTTGAATCGCTGATCCTGCCCAACCAGCCGGAGCAGATTGCGGCCCTGCGCCCGGGCGGCGAGGTGGACTTCGAAGGGACCTTAATCCGCCTGCATATCGGGCTGGAAAATGTGGACGATTTAATTGCGGATTTATCGGCAGGATTTGAGCGCATCGTGTAAAGTGCTGACTGAAATGTACTCCCCGGACGCAATTCTGAACACCGCAAGCAGAAAAGTCTGTATGAGATGCGCCTGCGATCAACCCCGACAGGCAAAATTGGGAGTACAATAGCGTTATATCTGCTGTTCCACAGGAAAGTCCATGGCTGTTATTCAAAATATCATCACGGCGCTCTGGCAACACGATTTTGCCGCGCTGGCGGACCCGCATGTCGTCGGGATTGTCTATTTCGTGATGTTCGCGACGCTGTTTCTGGAGAATGGACTACTGCCAGCCTCATTTTTACCCGGCGACAGCCTGCTCCTGCTCGCAGGGGCGTTAATCGGCAAGGGCGTGATGGACTTCGCACCGACAATGGTGATCCTCACTTCTGCGGCCAGTCTCGGCTGTTGGCTGAGCTACCTGCAAGGGCGCTGGCTTGGAAACACCCGCGTGGTGAAAGGCTGGCTGGCACAGCTGCCGCATAAATATCACCAGCGCGCCACCTGCATGTTTGACCGCCACGGCCTGCTGGCGTTACTTGCCGGGCGTTTTCTGGCGTTTGTTCGCACCCTGTTGCCTACCATGGCGGGTATTTCAGGCCTCCCTAACCGCCGCTTCCAGTTCTTCAACTGGCTGAGCGCTCTGCTCTGGGTGGGCGTGGTCACCACGCTCGGCTACGCGCTGAATATGATCCCGTTTGTTAAGCGCCATGAAGACCAGGTGATGACGTTCCTGATGGTGCTGCCGATCTTCCTGCTGGTTGCGGGCCTGGTCGGCACAATCGCGGTGGTGATTAAGAAGAAGTATTGCAGCGCCTGATACCCCATCCTGATTCTCTTCCCGCGGGGAGAGAATCAAAAGCCTAAGCGCCCTGCATCGTTCTGATGCGCGACGCATCTTCCCCCGGCGTGACGCCGAAGTAGCGCTTAAACTCCCGACTAAACTGCGACGCGCTTTCATACCCAACCCGCATCGCCGCGGCGCTGGCCTTCATGCCATCGTGGATCATCAGCATCCGCGCCTTATGTAGACGGTAGGTTTTGAGGTACTGCAACGGCGACGTGCTGGTGACGGATTTAAAGTTATGGTGAAACGCCGAGACGCTCATATTGGCTTCCGCCGCCAGCTGGTCAACGCTGAGGTTTTCCGTGTACTGGCTCTCAATGCGCTTGAGCACGCGGCTAATCAGGCTAAAGTGCGTCTGGCGGCTTACCAGCGCCAGCAGCGCCCCGCCGCCCGGCCCGAGCAGCACATGGTAAAGAATTTCGCGGATAATCTGCTTTCCGAGAATACGCGCATCCAGCGGCCTTTCCATCACGTCTAACAGGCGTTCAATCGCGCAGAGAATTTCCTCCGATAGGGTCGCGGAGTTGATACCGCTTGCCGCCATCGACGGCCGGAAAAGTTCGTCCTCCCCAATATCCATCAGCAGCTCCTGCAACTGGAGGATGTCGACGTTGACGCGGATCCCGGCCAGCGGCACCTCCTCTGTCGCGAAAGTTTCACATTCGAAGGGTAAAGGTACTGTCAGAAGCAGATATTCATTGGTGTCGTAACGGAACACGCGCTCATTGATATAGCCAATCTTATGGCCAGAAAAGAGAAACACGATGCCGGGCTGATACATCACCGGGGTGCGCGTCCCGGGCTGGGTACCGTACAGCAATCGAATATCCGGCAACAGCTCAGCCGAATCATTTCCGTTATCAATCAGTGTTTTAATCTGCGACGTTAGCTGGCGGCAGATGGCATCACGGTTCATTTTCAGTTACTCCGGGTACGGTTTCCGACGCTGACAGTGTGCGCATTTTCTTACCGTTTCTCCAGCGCGCTGTAGAAATGGGCAAGACATCGGCAGGAATGTGCATTGAGAGGATAGCGCCTGCCCGCCACAATGAGCAGCATCAGGTTGCCTTCTGCGCCACCACGATTTTTTACCCACTACAGGGAACAAGCCATGAACAACTTTAATCTTCATACCCCAACCCGCATTCTGTTTGGTAAAAACGCTATCGCTGGCCTGCGCGCGCAAATCCCGACGGACGCCCGCGTCCTGATTACCTACGGCGGCGGCAGCGTGAAAAAAACCGGCGTACTGGATCAGGTGTACAGCGCTCTGGAAGGTCTGGACGTGCGCGAGTTCGGCGGTATCGAGCCTAACCCGTCTTATGAAACGCTGATGAACGCGGTAAAAATCGCCCGCGACGAGCAGATCACCTTCCTGCTGGCGGTGGGCGGCGGTTCCGTGCTGGACGGCACCAAATTCATCGCGGCGGCGGCCCATTACGCTGACGGCATCGACCCGTGGCATATTCTGGAAACGGGCGGCAGCGACATCAGCAGTGCGATCCCGATGGGCTCCGTGCTGACGCTGCCGGCCACCGGATCAGAGTCCAACAAAGGCGCGGTCATCTCCCGTAAAACCACCGGTGACAAGCAGGCCTTTATGAACGAACACGTTCAGCCCGTGTTCGCGATCCTCGATCCGGTTTACACCTATACCCTGCCTGCGCGTCAGGTGGCGAACGGCGTGGTCGACGCCTTTGTTCACACGGTTGAGCAGTACATTACTTACCCGGTAAACGCCAAAATTCAGGATCGTTTCGCGGAAGGCATTCTGCTGACGCTGATTGAAGAAGGTCCGAAAGCGCTGAAAGAGCCTGAAAACTACGACGTGCGTGCCAACGTGATGTGGGCAGCCACCCAGGCGCTGAACGGCCTGATCGGCGCAGGCGTGCCGCAGGACTGGGCTACCCACATGCTCGGCCACGAGCTGACGGCGATGCACGGCCTGGATCACGCCCAGACGCTGGCGGTGGTTCTGCCTGCGCTGTGGAACGAAAAACGTGACGCTAAACGCGCCAAACTGCTCCAGTACGCCGAACGCGTGTGGAACATCACCGATGGTTCCGACGATGCGCGTATCGATGCCGCGATTGAAGCCACCCGTCACTTCTTTGAAAGCCTGGGCGTGCCAACGCGTCTCTCTGGCTACGGCCTGGACGGCAGCTCCATCCCTGCCCTGCTGGCGAAACTGGAAGCACACGGTATGACGCAGATCGGCGAGCATGGCGACATCACCCTTGACGTCAGCCGTCGTATTTACGAAGCGGCACGCTAAGCGTTTTTAGGATCCTGACTTTCGTTTTTTGACATTTCGTCCAGACTTAATGCACATCACATCGTCGGAGGTTCCCTCCGGCGATGAGCACCTGAAGGAGGAAAAATGGCAAACCAAACCGTAATCAAGCTACAGGACGGCAACGTGATGCCCCAGCTGGGGCTAGGTGTATGGAAAGCCGGTAACGACGAGGTCGTCTCCGCCATTCATAAAGCCCTGGAAGTCGGCTATCGGTCCATCGATACCGCCGCCGCCTATAAAAACGAGGACGGCGTGGGAAAAGCGCTTGCCAGCGCCGGCGTTCCCCGGGATGAGCTTTTCATCACTACCAAGCTGTGGAACGACGATCAAAAGCGTCCCCGCGAAGCGTTGCAGGAGAGTCTGGAGAAACTCCAGCTCGATTTCGTCGATCTTTATCTCATGCACTGGCCGGTACCGGCTATCGACCATTACGTTGATGCCTGGAAAGGGATGATTGAACTGCAAAAAGAGGGGCTGATAAAAAGCATCGGCGTCTGTAATTTCCAGGTTCATCATCTGCAACGCCTGATTGATGAAACGGGCGTCGCGCCGGTGATTAACCAGATTGAGCTGCACCCGCTGATGCAGCAGCGCCAGCTTCATTCATGGAACGCCACGCACAAGATCCAGACTGAATCCTGGAGCCCGCTGGCCCAGGGCGGCGAAGGGGTGTTTGACCAGCAAATCATCCGTGAACTGGCGGATAAGTACGGTAAAACCCCAGCGCAGATCGTCATTCGCTGGCATCTGGATAGCGGTCTGGTGGTGATCCCGAAATCGGTCACGCCATCGCGTATCGCCGAGAACTTCGACGTCTGGGATTTCCGCCTGGATAAAGACGAGCTGGGTGAAATTGCGAAGCTGGATCAGGGCAAGCGGCTTGGGCCGGACCCGGATCAGTTTGGCGGGTAATCCCCTCACCCTGCCCTCTCCCCGGAGGGGAGAGGGTTAGACCTGTAGACCCGGTAAGCGCAGCGCCACCGGGTATTGTTACAGGTTTAACCGGTCTTACGTTTTACGTTCTTCTTCGTTCCCGCAACACCATTCGAACGCTGATGCGCAATCGGGGTATGTTTGGTCAGCGCCGGGCGCGTGTTGCGGTTCTGGCGGCGCGCTTCGCGCATCTCTTCCAGCGTTGGCGCAGGCACCAGGCAATCACGACGCGAGCCGATCAGGTGCTTTTTCCCCATCTCTTCCAGCGCCTGACGGATCAGCGGCCAGTTTTTCGGATCGTGATAGCGCAGCAGCGCTTTATGCAGACGGCGCTGTTTATCCCCTTTCGGCACCACCACGTCTTCGCTCTTATAACCAATCTTACTCAGCGGGTTTTTGCCGGTGTAATACATGGTCGTCGAGTTGGCGAGCGGCGACGGGTAGAAGTTCTGCACCTGATCCAGACGGAATCGACGCTGCTTCAGCCACAGCGCCAGATTCACCATGTCTTCATCACGGGTGCCGGGGTGTGCGGAGATGAAGTATGGGATCAGATACTGCTCTTTCCCCGCCTGTTTTGAGTAGGTGTCGAAGAGCTGTTTAAAGCGGTCGTAGCTGCCCATGCCCGGCTTCATCATTTTGGACAGCGGGCCTTCTTCGGTGTGCTCCGGGGCGATCTTCAGATACCCGCCCACGTGGTGCGTCGCCAGCTCTTTAATGTAGCGCGGATCTTCCACAGCGATGTCGTAACGCACGCCAGAGGCGATCAGGATCTTCTTGATGCCTTTCAGGTCACGGGCGCGACGGTAAAGGTTGATCGTCGGCTCGTGGTTGGTGTCCATATGCTCGCAAATGCTCGGATAGACGCAGGAGAGACGACGGCAGGTCTGCTCGGCGCGCGGCGATTTACAGCGCAGCATGTACATGTTGGCCGTTGGACCACCCAGATCGGAGATCACACCGGTAAAGCCCGGCACCGTGTCGCGAATGGCTTCGATCTCGTTAACAATCGACTCTTCGGAACGGCTCTGAATAATACGGCCTTCGTGTTCGGTGATCGAACAGAAGGAGCACCCGCCGAAGCAGCCGCGCATGATGTTGATCGAGAAACGAATCATCTCGTACGCCGGAATGCGGCTGCTGCCATATGACGGATGCGGTACACGCTTGTACGGCAGAGCAAACACGCTGTCCATCTCTTCGGTAGAGAGCGGGATCGCCGGCGGGTTAACCCAGATATAGCGCTCGCCGTGCTTTTGCATCAGCGCTCGCGCGCAGCCGGGGTTGGTTTCATGGTGTAAGATGCGCGACGCGTGGGCGTAGAGTACTTTATCGCTTTTTACTTTTTCGTAGGACGGCAGCAGCACATAGGTTTTTTCCCACGGCTTCGGACGCGGCGGCTGCACCACCACGGCTTTTGCTTCCGCTTTCTTCGGCTCAACCGGTTTGTTATCCGCGCACGGCAGATCGTCACCGTACGGATGCGGGATAGGATCGATTTTGCCCGGCATATCGATAATGCGGGAATCCACCCCGCTCCAGCCCGGCAGCGCCTCTTTCACCATGATCGCGGTGTTGCGCACGTCGCGGATCTCGCTGACCGCTTCGCCCTGCGCCAGACGGTGTGCCACCTCTACCAGCGGACGCTCACCGTTACCGAAGATCAGCATGTCGGCTTTCGAATCCACCAGCACCGAACGGCGCACGGTGTCGGACCAGTAGTCATAGTGTGCGGTACGGCGCAGGCTCGCTTCGATGCCGCCCAGGATCACCGGCACGTCTTTCCATGCTTCTTTGCATCGCTGGGTGTAGACGAGGGTTGCGCGGTCGGGACGTTTACCCGCCACGTTGTCAGCCGTATAAGCGTCGTCATGGCGCAGCTTACGGTCGGCGGTATAGCGGTTGATCATCGAGTCCATGTTGCCCGCGGTCACGCCGAAGAACAGGTTAGGCTTGCCCAGACGCATAAAGTCGTCTTTGCTGTTCCAGTCAGGTTGGGAGATGATCCCCACGCGGAAGCCCTGGGCTTCAAGCATACGGCCGCAGATCGCCATGCCAAAGCTCGGGTGATCGACATACGCATCGCCCGTCACCAGAATAATATCGCAGCTGTCCCAGCCCAGCTGGTCCATCTCTTCACGGGACATCGGCAGGAAAGGCGCCGGTCCAAAGCAGGCTGCCCAGTACTGGGGCCAGGAGAAGAGGTCGCGATCCGGCTGGATCAGGGAAATAGCGCTCATAATGCTTCCGAAGAAAAAATAGACAAAAGGAGCGGGATTATACGCTGGTTTACCGGGGGAAATGAAGGGGTATTGTGCGGGCTGTTGCCCTCACCCCAACCCTCTCCCACAGGGAGAGGGAGAAAGTGTTTTACGGTGCCGGATTCACCAGCATCTGCCCTACCGATCCCCTGTCCATCATCTCCAGGGTCTGGCTGTGGAACAGGAACGGGAAGTGCGGCCAGGAAGGCTGGCCGTAGTAGACGAGCAGTTCGACCTGGCCATCCACCCAGACGGTATCTTTCCAGCCCCTGTCTTCCGGGAACGGCATCGCCCCGTTGACGTTGCGGATCAGGAATGACACCCCTTCAATATGGAACGACTGCGGCATCTCCGAGCGGACGGTCCAGCGCTCCCAGGTTCCCTGCTGGGCGGTGATATCAATACGGTTTACGTCCCACAGCGCGCCGTTGATGCCCGGATCGTCGCCAAGGCTGATATCGCGACTGCGTACTGCCGGGCCGGTCACAATTTCCTGCGGCAGCAGGCGCATCGGCAGGCTGTCGGTCACCAGCGGCAACAGGCCGGTCGGGCGCAGCGTCAGCACCAGCGTGGAGACCAGCACGCTCGACGGTTCAAAGAAGCCGCGAATACGGTCAACAATGCTTGCCGCTTCGCCGCAGGTCACGGACACTTCATCCCCGTTGGTCATATCCACGAGGATTTCACGACGTTCGCCTGGCGCCAGCGCCAGCTGCTTCACCGACACCGGCGCAGGTAATAACCCCTGATCGCCTGAAATCACGTGCAGCGCGCGGCCGTCGCTCATCTGCAACTGGTAGCGGCGCGAGTTAGAGGCATTCAGCAGACGCAGGCGCACCCAGCCACGAGACACTTCGACATACGGGCTTTGCGCGCCGTTAACCAGCAGCGTATCGCCCACAAAGCCACCGCTGCCCGGCTCGCTGTACTCCGGGGTACCAAAGTTATCCAGTCGCTTATCCTGAATAATGATCGGGAAATCATCGACGCCGTAGTGATTCGGGATCGGCAGCGTTTTACTGACCTCATCTTCAATCAGCCACATTCCGGCCAGGCCGTTGTAGACCTGCTGGGCGGTGCGGTTCGGGGTATTGGCGTGATACCACAATGTCGCCGCGCTCTGACGAATCGGGAGGACGGGCGCCCAGTCGGCATTCGGCGACATCATGCGTGCCGCGCCGCCAATCAGCGGCCCCGGCACCTGCAAACCACTGACGGTCATCGCGACATTTTCCGTCGTACGGTTACTGTAGATGAGCTTAACGTCATCGCCATTCCACACGCGAATGGTCGGCCCGAGGTAGCGTCCGTTAATGCCCCATACCTGCGCGCGCGTTCCCTGGGTAAAGGACCAGTGGCTACGCTGAAGCGTGAGGAATAGCGGCTGCCCGCGACGGGATTCAATCAACGGCGGAATAGGCAGCGGCTGTTGCTGCCCGGCGGCGCTGGCTGTCCGCGGTATCGCACCCGCACAAAGGGCGATACCCGAAGCCTGAATAAACTGACGCCGACTGAGTGACATATAAGCTCCATCTGAAACGACTAACAACGCGGGAATTCGTTTTCCCTTACACGACACCGGGTTAAATCTTACCGGCGGCTTCTCGCTCTGCAACTTCTTTATCGAGCTGCGCAATATGCTGAGCCATCAGCTCGCGGCAGTGCGTGGCCAGCTCGCGCACCTGGTCTTTACCGTATTTAGAGGTATCTACCGGCGGCAGCATTTCGACAATGACCAGTCCGTTATTCAGACGGTTAAGATTAATCTTATTCGATGTATTGGAAACACACACGGGAATAATTGGAACGCCAGCCGCAATTGCAGCATGAAACGCGCCGGTCTTGAACGGCAGCAGGCCGCGACCACGGCTGCGCGTCCCTTCCGGGAACATCCAGATGGAAATCCGGCGCTTTTTAAACTGATCCACCACTTCCGCAATAGTGCCATGCGCTTTGGCGCGGTTGTTGCGGTCAATCAGCAAGTTACCGGTGAGCCAGTACAGCTGGCCGAAAAAGGGGATCCACAGCAGGCTTTTTTTGCCCACGGTTACGGTCGGCGGAAGAACAATATTTGAGGCCGTCACCATATCGTAGTTGTTCTGATGGTTAGCGATATAGATGGCGTTACCGAAATTCTCCGCCCCTTCAGGCAGACGCTTTTCAACCTTCAGGCCAAACAGCGGCGCAAGACGACCAAACATGTGGCCAAACGTCGCGACATGCTTTGGGTTACGCGGGCTGAACAGGCAATAAATCGATCCGAAAATACAGACCAGAATGCAATAAATAACGGTAAGAATGAGACGAACAATGTATAGCATAGCGACCTCTGAAGCCCTGACAGCTGACAATTATACTTCACCTGTGGCCAGGTAAGGACTTTATTACGAGCGCGTATTGTTAATCGCAACGCACGAATTAACAACGTTTTTACGGGAAATTTTATGGTAATTCCCCCTCCGGAAAGAGGGGGATGAAACAGATTACTCTTCGCTGTCGTCCGCTTTGCTGCGCGCCGGCGAGTCAATCTCCACGCGGTCGATTCGCTGGAGGCCGCGCATCAGTGAGCCGCGACGTCCGCGCTCACCCACCACCTTCTGCAACTCTTCCGGACGCAGTTTGATTTTACGCTTGCCGACATGAATGGTCAGCGTGCTCTGCGGCGGCAGCAGGAAGAGATGCGCGAGGCTATCTTCGCCTTTTGCCGCTTCCGCTGACGGGATACTGATGATCTTGTTGCCCTTGCCTTTCGACAGCTCCGGCAAATCGCTGACCGGAAACATCAGCATACGTCCGGCAGCGGTGATCGCCAGCAGCATGTCGCTTTCGTTCTCGATGATCAGCGGCGGCATGACGTGTGCGTTATCCGGCAGGCTAATCAGCGCTTTACCGGCACGGTTACGCGACACCAGATCGTTGAAGGTACAGATAAAGCCGTAGCCCGCATCAGACGCCATCAGCAGTTTTTGATCGTCGGCTTCCATCAGCATATGCTCAACCGTGGCACCCGGCGGCAGCGTCAGCTTACCGGTGAGCGGTTCGCCCTGGCCGCGCGCAGACGGCAGCGTGATCGGGTCGATGGCGTAGCTGCGGCCCGTGGAGTCGATAAACGCCACCGGCTGGTTGCTCTTGCCCTTCACCGCCGCCTTGAAGCTATCACCGGATTTGTAGCTCAGACCCGGCGCGTCGATATCGTGGCCTTTGGCGCTACGCACCCAGCCGCTCTGGGAAAGCACAATGGTCACCGGCTCGGACGGCAGCATGTCGTGCTCGTTCATCGCCTTCGCCTCTTCGCGCTCGTGCAGCGGAGAACGTCGGTCGTCGCCAAAGGCGTCGGCATCGGCCTGCAACTCTTTCTTCAGCAGGGTGTTCATCTTGCGCTCGGACGCCAGAATCGCCTGAAGCTGATCGCGCTCTTTTTCCAGCTCGTTCTGCTCGCCTCGGATCTTCATCTCTTCCAGTCTGGCGAGATGGCGCAATTTCAGTTCGAGGATCGCTTCGGCCTGAGTTTCGCTGATGCCAAAGCGCGACATCAGGGCAGGCTTAGGTTCGTCCTCGGTACGAATGATCTCGATCACTTCGTCAATGTTGAGGAACGCCACCAGCAAACCTTCGAGGATATGCAGGCGCTTAAGCACTTTTTCCAGGCGATGGTTCAGACGACGGCGCACCGTATCGCGGCGGAAGGCCAGCCATTCGGTAAGGATCTCCAGCAGGTTTTTCACCGCCGGACGACCGTCCAGACCAATCATGTTCAGGTTGATGCGGTAGCTTTTTTCCAGATCGGTAGTGGCGAACAGGTGGTTCATCACCTGCTCCATGTCCACGCGGTTAGAGCGCGGCACGATCACCAGACGGGTCGGGTTTTCGTGGTCCGATTCGTCGCGCAGGTCGTCCACCATCGGCAGCTTTTTATTGCGCATCTGGGAGGCGATCTGCTCCAGCACCTTCGCACCGGACACCTGGTGCGGCAGCGCGGTGATCACCACGGCACCATCCTCTTTATTCCACACCGCGCGCATGCGCACGGAGCCGCGACCGTTCTGGTAGATTTTGCGGATTTCCGCACGCGAGGTGATGATCTCGGCTTCGGTCGGATAGTCCGGCCCCTGCACGATATCCAGCAGATCGTCCAGCGAGGTTTTTGGCTGCTCAATCAGGGTGATGGCCGCTTTTGCCACTTCACGCAGGTTGTGCGGCGGAATGTCCGTCGCCATGCCCACGGCGATACCGGTCGTGCCGTTCAGCAGGATGTTCGGCAGACGCGCAGGCAGCATTTTCGGCTCCTGCATCGTACCGTCGAAGTTTGGCACCCAGTCGACCGTGCCCTGCCCCAGCTCGCCCAACAGCACTTCGGCATATTTAGACAGGCGAGATTCGGTATAACGCATTGCCGCGAAGGATTTCGGATCGTCCGGCGCCCCCCAGTTCCCCTGGCCATCCACCAGCGGATAGCGATAAGAGAACGGCTGGGCCATCAGCACCATCGCTTCATAGCAGGCGCTGTCGCCGTGCGGATGGTATTTACCCAGCACGTCGCCGACGGTACGGGCGGATTTCTTAAACTTGGCGGTAGCGTTCAGCCCCAGTTCGGACATCGCATAGACGATGCGGCGCTGAACGGGCTTCAGGCCATCCCCGATAAACGGCAACGCCCTGTCCATGATGACGTACATGGAGTAGTTCAGGTAGGCATTTTCCGTGAATTCATGTAGCGCGAGGCGCTCTGCCATATCGCTCATTACGTGTGATTCCTCAACTCAGAAACCGAAGGGTTTCAGGCAATATTGCCGCAGATACTACCCTATCTGACGAGTTGAGTCACAAAGAAAAAGGGCCGCTTATGCGGCCCTTTTCGGGTTATTTGTTCAGCTTGATAACCTGCTTCACGTCGATTTCAAACTCGTTCCAGTCTTTATCGATTTTACCCTGGAGTTCGACTTTATCCTGCGGCGTCACCGTCACGCCGTTCCAGCGCTTGTGGTCGATCTCCACCACCACCGTGCCGCTTTCATCGCGGAAGGTGTAACGGTCATCGGACAGGCGCTCGGTAATGTTCCCGCGCAGCTTCACCCAGGCATCGTCCTTCAGGTCTTTCACTTTAGCCGCGGTGGTGAGGTTGGCGTTGTTATCGACAAAGCCACCCTGCTGGGTTTGCGTCTGATTCTGTGTCGCAGATGGGCCAGAGAAGCCACCCTGTGCAGCAAAGACAGGGGCCGTGGTCATCATCATGATGGCAGCAATTGCAGCGAATTTTTTCATCTTTATCTCTCCCTTTAATGTCGTTTCACAATCCATTAAACAGGGTAAACCTTAACAACTTCTTAAGGGGAAAATTTATTTATTTTTACTGTACAGCAGGCGCTTGCAAAAGGTTTACTGACGGCATCAAGGAGGAAATATGCGCATTTTACTGGTAGAAGACGACAAGCTCATTGGCGACGGCATCAAAGCGGGCTTAAGCAAAATGGGCTTTAACGTGGACTGGTTTACCGACGGGAAAACCGGGCAGGCGGCCCTGTACACCGCGCCGTATGATGTCGTGGTGCTGGATCTAACGCTGCCGGAGATCGACGGGCTTGAGATCCTGCGCGCCTGGCGCGAAAGCGGAAAGAGCGAACCGGTGCTGATCCTGACCGCGCGGGATGCGCTGAATCAGCGCGTCGAAGGGTTACGCCTGGGGGCGGATGATTACCTGTGTAAGCCGTTCGCGCTAATTGAAGTGGCGGCCCGTCTGGAAGCGCTGGTACGCCGCAGCCACGGGCAGGCGCGCAGCGAGCTGCGTCACGGCAAGGTCACGCTCGATCCGGCAAGCCTTGTCGCCACGCTGGAGGGCGAAACGCTGGTGCTCAAACCCAAAGAGTTCGCCCTGCTGGAACTGCTGATGCGCAACGCGGGCCGCGTGCTGCCGCGCAAGGCCATCGAGGAGAAGCTCTACAACTGGGATGATGACGTCTCCAGCAACGCTGTCGAAGTCCACGTTCATCATTTACGCCGCAAGCTCGGCAGCGACTTTATCCGCACCGTGCACGGCATCGGTTATACCCTGGGTGACGCATGAAACTGACCCAACGCCTGAGCCTGAAGCTGCGCCTGACGCTCCTCTTTTTGCTGCTGTCCCTGGCGGCCTGGTTTGCCGCAAGCGTGGTGGCCTGGCACCAGACGACCGACAAGCTCGATAAGCTGTTCGATACCCAGCAGATGCTGTTTGCCAAACGGCTGCTGACGATGGACGTGGACGAACTTCGCGCCCCGGAACGCATGCGCGAGGTGCCGAAAAAAGCCAAACACGGCCATCTTGACGACGATGCGCTGGCCTTCGCAATCTTCACCGCCGACGGCAGCATGGTGCTTAACGACGGCGAAAACGGGCGCGACATACCTTACCTCTACCGCCGGGACGGGTTTGATGACGGTCGGTTGCAGGATGACAACGACGAATGGCGTTTCCTGTGGCTGACTTCTCCGGACGGGAAATACCGCGTGGTGGTTGGCCAGGAGTGGGAGTACCGACAGGATATGGCGCTGGACGTGGTCAGCTCGCAGCTGACGCCGTGGCTGGTGGCGCTGCCCATAATGCTGCTGTTGCTGATTGTTCTGCTGAGCCGGGAACTGAAACCGCTGAAAAAGCTGGCGCAGACCCTGCGCTCGCGCTCCCCGGATGCGACCGATACGCTGCCCACCCACGGCGTGCCGACGGAGGTTCGCCCCCTGCTTGATGCGCTTAACCATCTTTTCGCCCGTACGCAGGAGATGATGGCCCGCGAGCGTCGCTTCACCTCGGATGCCGCCCATGAGTTGCGCAGCCCGCTGGCCGCGCTGAAGGTGCAAACCGACGTGGCGCAGCTTTCCCTTGACGATCCCGGGGCGCAGTCTAAAGCGCTGGGGCAATTGCACGCAGGCATCGACCGCGCCTCCCGGCTGGTGGATCAGCTTCTCACCCTGTCGCGCCTGGATTCACTGGATAATCTTGATGACGTCGAACCCGTGATGATGGCCGATTTGCTGCAATCCGCGGTGCTGGATATCTGGCATCCGGCGCAGCAGGCGGGCATTGATGTTCGGCTCAACGCTAATGCGCCCGAGGTGATGCGTCACGGACAGCCGCTACTGCTGAGCCTTCTGGCGCGTAACCTGCTGGACAACGCCGTTCGTTACAGCCCGCGCGGCAGCGTGGTGGACGTGACGCTGAACACCCAAAGCTTTACCGTGCGCGACAACGGCCCGGGCATTTCAACCGATGCGCTGACGCGTCTCGGCGAGCGCTTTTATCGTCTACCGGGCCAGGACGCCACCGGCAGCGGTCTGGGGTTGTCTATCGTCAAGCGTATCGCGGCGTTGCACGGGATGCGCGTCTCGCTGGGCAATGCGCCGGAAGGGGGCTTTGCAGTGACCGTCAGCTGGTAAGATTATTGCGCTGAGCGCAAAAGACTTTGCACATTTTGCTTATTTTTCCGCTCCGTCCTCGCGCGTAGAATACCCGGCATACTCTCATCATCGAGGACAAATAATGAGCAACATTCTGATTATCAACGGCGCGAAAGAATTTGCGCACTCTAAAGGCCAGCTGAATGACACCCTGACCGAGGTCGCGGATGGTTTCCTGCGCGACGCCGGACATGATGTTAAGGTCGTGCGCGCGGACAGCGATTACGACGTGAAGGCCGAAGTGCAGAACTTCCTGTGGGCCGACGTGGTGATCTGGCAGATGCCGGGCTGGTGGATGGGCGCACCGTGGACCGTGAAAAAATACATGGACGATGTGTTTACCGAAGGTCACGGTTCGCTGTATGCCAGCGACGGCCGCACCCGCTCTGACGCGTCCAAAAAATACGGTTCCGGCGGTCTGATTCAGGGCAAAAAATATATGCTCTCCCTGACCTGGAACGCGCCGCTGGAAGCCTTCACCGAGAACGATCAGTTCTTCGAAGGCGTGGGCGTAGACGGCGCGTATCTGCCGTTCCACAAGGCGAATCAGTTCCTGGGAATGGAGCCGCTGCCGACCTTTATCGTCAACGACGTAATTAAAATGCCGGACGTCCCGCGCTATATCGCAGAATATCGCAAGCATCTCGCGGAAATTTTTGCTTAACTGGTAGCCTGGAATTAGAAGGAGTTAATTATGCTTACCGTTATTGCTGAAATCCGTACGCGTCCTGGCCAACATCACCGCCAGGCAGTACTGGATGAGTTCGCGAAGATCATCCCGACCGTTCTGAAAGAAGAAGGCTGCCACGGCTACGCGCCGATGGTAGACGCCGCCACCAGCGCAAGCTTCCAGGCGACCGCGCCAGACTCCATCATCATGGTGGAGCAGTGGGAAACCGTCGCGCACCTTGAAGCCCATTTGCAGACCGCGCATATGAAAGCGTGGAGCGACGCGGTGAAAGGGGACGTTCTGGAAACCCACATCCGTATTCTGGAGCAAGGGGTTTAAGTTCTGTGAAATTTGCCGGGTGGCACTACGTTTACCCGGCCTACAACTTTCCCCCGCAGGCCCGGTAAGCGTTAACGCCACCGGGCTTTTTTTATCACCTTACCGCTCAACTGCTATGCTTATTCTGACTTCATGTTTAACAGGAGGATGGAATGGGTCTTTTTAACTTCGTGAAAGAAGCAGGCGAAAAGCTTTGGGACAACCTGACCGATCATAAGGGTCAGAGCGACAAAATCACCGAGCACCTCAAGAAACTCAACATTCCCGGTTCCGATAAAGTTCAGGTTAACGTCACCGATGGCAAGGCCAGCGTAACGGGCGACGGGCTAACGCAGGAGGAGAAAGAAAAAATCCAGGTCGCCGTCGGCAACATCGCGGGCGTCAGCGAGGTGGAGAACAATATCACCGCGACAGACGCCAAAGATGAAGCTACTTACTATACGGTGAAATCCGGCGATACCCTGAGCGCGATCTCTAAAACCGTGTACGGCGATGCCAATCAGTACAACAAGATCTTTGAGGCGAACCGCCCGATGCTCTCCAGCCCGGATAAAATTTATCCCGGCCAGACGCTGCGTATTCCTAAGGCATAACGTCTGAGGCTATTGGTTCACGTCGCGCAGAGGAACAGCATGAAAATCGCTTGTCTTGGCTGGGGCTCGTTAATCTGGAAAAGCGGCGCGCTACCGGTAGCCGGTGAGTGGCAAACCGACGGGCCATCACTGCCCGTCGAGTTCTGTCGGGTCAGTGATGGCGGTGAACTGGCGACCGCCATCTGTATGAATGCCCCTGCCGTGCCGGTGCTTTGGGCATGGCTGGAGGCCACAACGTTGAGCGTGGCCTGCCGCGCTTTGCGTGAGCGCGAAGCCATTCCCGAGGATCGCTGCGATGGCATTGGCTCGTTGCTAATCACCGGACGCGACACGGGTATCCTGACAACATGGGCCAGGGAGAAAGGTATTGAAGCGATCATCTGGACCGGGCTTCCGCCGAGAAGCGCGTCGCAGGAAGGCAGGGTTCCTGCCGTGGACGAGGCCATCGCTTATCTCGACGGCCTCAGCGGACAGACCCGCAGCCATGCGCGGGACTATATTTGCCGCGTGCCTGCCCAGCTTGATACGCCCTACCGGCGCGCCATTAAAGAGGTGCTTGGGTGGTGATACCGCTGCCCGTTACCAGTACAGCTTCCAGCTCTGTGTGAAGCGCACCAGCGCCTCGACGTAGAAGTAATCGCCCCAGCTCGCGCACTCATCCACGCCTTTATTGCTCGCCAGGTGATACACAGAGTGCTTAAGCAGCCCGTTGCCCTTCTCTTCTTTACCCATCAGATAGTGCTTTGTCAGCGAGGACATAATCCCTTTCGCCCATTCGAGGTAACGTTCGCGATCCGGATCTGTGACCGGCAGATGTTTCACCAGCTCCAGCAGTCCACACACCGCAATTGCCGCCGAGGAAGAGTCACGCAGCGCGTCGGTGCCCACCAGCGCCAGATCCCAGTGGCAGACGTAGTCTTCCGGCAGGCGATTGAGGAAGTAGTTCGCCAGCCGTTTTGACAGAGCGATCATCGTCTCGTCGCCGGTATAGATATAGCTCAGCAGGAAACCGTAAATGCCCCAAGCCTGCCCGCGCGACCAGCAGGAGTCGTCGGCGTAGCCCTGCTGGGTGTTGCCGTAGCGCGGTGCGCCGGTTGCCACATCCATATAGTAGGTGTGGAAGGTGGAGGCATCGTCACGAATGAGATACGTCGCCGCCTGCATGACGTGCGCTTTTGCGGCGTCGGCAAAGCGCGGATCGCCCGTCTGCTCTGTTGCCCAGTAGAGCAGCGGCAGGTTCATGTTGCAGTCGATGATCATTCGCCCGGCCTGCTCCGGATCGGAGAGATCGCCCCACGCCTGGATGATCTTCGCCTTCTCGTGGAAGCGTTCCAGCAGGGCTTCCGCCGCCAGCAGCGAGAAGCCGCGCGCCTCGCGGTTTCCGGTCAGCCGCCACGCGGCTACGCAGGAGAGCGTGTAAAGGAAGCCTAAATCGTGGGTATTGGTGTCGTTGCGCCCGGCGATGCGCAGGCCAAACGAGCGCACGTGTTTTTCCGCCATCGCACGGAATTTTTCCTCGCCGCTCATCTCCCACGCCAGCCACAGCTGCCCGGTCCAGAAGCTGGTGGTCCACTCCACGTTGTCAGTCAGCGGATAAAAACCTTTCTGGCAGGTTTCCGCCGGGAATTTGTCGCCGAACTCCGTTAAATGACGGCTAATCAGGTCCAGAACGTGGCTGCGCGCCGAATTCAGTTCATCGCTGAATGTGCGGGAGTCAACGGGCGCAGCGATAACAGGCAGACGTTCTTCTTTGATACGACTTAACATATTTCGGTTCCTTCTTTGACGGCGTAATTTATCGTGTTGACGTTTCTGCTACATTCAGCGCACGAGCCCCGCGCCATTTGCTCTGACAGGCGGATAACGTAAAAGCAGAAATAAGGGTAAAGGTCAGCGCCGTTGCGCCCATGATGATATAGGTGTGCTCAAAGCCAATACGGTCATACATATAGCCGGCAGGGGAAGAGACCACCACGTTGCCAACGTAGAGCATCGCCTGATAGCCGAGTAAATACATGGTGGCATTGACGCGCTTGTCGAAATGCTCGGCGATATATTTAAATACCGACACCAGCAGGAGACAAATTTCCAGACCGTACAGCGGCTTAAGCACTGAAATTAACAGGTGAGAATCACACATGCCGGAAATAATCAGACGCGCCCCGACCACCAGCCCGACAATTAATAGCCCGCGTTTGGCGCCAATAAAGTTCACAAACAGCGGGACCACCATATACATGACAAATTCCATGCCCGACTGCACGGTCCCGAGATAACCGAATACCGCGTTGCCCTCATGAATATCATCGAAGAAGGTGACGAAATAGCGCGAGAACTGCTGCTCGGCGATAAACATCATCCACGCCACGCCCGCCACGTACAGGCAGAAGGCCCAGAATTTGCGGTTTCGCAGCAGGGCGTAAACGTCTGACGGGGCGATTTTCTCTTTCGTCAGCACCTCGCCCGCGTGAATGGAGTTAGTGTTCACTTTCAGGCTCAGCAGGACGATCAGCATCACCACCGACGCCACGCTGCCGAGAATAAAGTTATACGCCGGTGAGAGGTTGAACAGCAGGCCGGAGAAGGATGACGCCACCGCCCAGCCGAGCGATCCCCACATACGGATCTGCCCGAACTCCATGCCGTTTAAGCGGCTAAAGCGGTCAGAATACGATTCACACGCCGCCACGCCCGCGTACCAGGCAAAGCTTAAATAGAGCGCGCCGATAATAATCCCCAGCAGGGTATTAGACATTAACAGCGGCTGGTATACGTAAATAAAGAACGGCGCCATCAGGGCCGACATGATCACCACAAAATAGAGCAGGTATTTGCTCATGCCGATCTTATCGAGAATATAGCCGTAGATCGGTTTAAGAATTACGGAGAATATCCCGTTCACCGCAAAAACGGTTCCAATCACCGAGCCGCTGAGATTGGCTTTCTGGCCAAGCCAGATCGCCAGCAGTCCAATACTGGCAGACCAGGTAAAGAAATAGAGAAAGATAAAGCTACTGATTTTGTAATATTCAGTTCTGTTAGTTGTCGATGTGCTTTTCATATCATCCTCGCCGACGTGTAGGGCCAGATTTTTATAATGTGAACGACAGCTTACGTTCGCTTCCGGGTTCGCTAATGACGACCCGGCTATGGGTTATATTCAGCTGCGGCGTCGCCGCAGCGAGCTGTCTTCCGCCAGCCAGAACGGCGCAACAGAGCCAGCTTTCCCCTTGCGGGAGGTCAGCTTTTAACAGCGGAATAGAGGCGCACTCCGCAAACATAATGCTGCTGTTCGGCGGCGTGACGATGCTGTCTGGCTGGCGCTGAATGATCGGCGAAAGATCGACAATGACGCTGCTGCCGTTTTCAGCCAACAGATAACAACCGCGTTCGCGCACCCGGTGGGCGGTTTTCATCACCGCAAAGCCGCCCTCGACGGTTTGCAGAGTGCGCGTGCTGTTGATACGGTGCAGGCGCAGGTGCCACTCCCCGAACGGGATCTGCCAGGTCGCAATCTGCACGTCGCGCCACGGCGACCAGCGCGAGAAAATGTAATTTTCATCCACCCGAACCTCTTCGCACTCGCGACGACCGCGGAAATAGTCATCTCCGTCCGCCAGCAGCAGCATGGAATCGCAGGCGGCATGCTTCAGGCCAAAACGCCCGCGCTCAAGGGTGAATCCGAAGCGGCTGGAGTAGGCAAATTTGGTGTATTTCGCTTCGGTGTTGACGTAGTT
Source organism: Enterobacter cloacae complex sp. IR5459 (assembly GCF_049238005.1). Classification (NCBI taxonomy): domain Bacteria; kingdom Pseudomonadati; phylum Pseudomonadota; class Gammaproteobacteria; order Enterobacterales; family Enterobacteriaceae; genus Enterobacter; species Enterobacter cloacae complex sp. IR5459. The sequence continues at coordinate 250,723 of NZ_JBMKIG010000001.1, read as the reverse complement.
GTTCAGTTCCAGCTGACCGGCGGTGAGCATGACGACGTGCTGCGAATCTTTCGAATGCATCAGGATCTGCTGCGCATGCGGAATCACATGTTTTTCAGCAAGCGCGGGCAGCGGTTGTTCTTCCGCCTGCCAGAACGGGTGTGCTTCCGGCAGCGCCAGGATCAGATAGGTTTTCAGCGCCCAGTACGGTGAACCGGGGGAGTTGTAATCCTCGCACATCGCCAGGTTCGGATACGCAAACCCCAGGGTGAGAATGCCGTCGCGATCGACAATCGACTGCTGCTGCCACCAGCGCAGATGCCGCAGCACAATGCCTTTCACGATGCCCGGGGTGAAGACGTCCAGCTGAGAAAAGGCCACCGCGCTCCAGAAGGCAACCATGGCAAAGCGGTAGGTCAGGCTGCGGCCAAACGGCACCGAGGCGCCATCGGCGGCGGACCAGTAGATAAAGTCTTCCGCGAAGAGGCGCGAGCGCTCGCGCAGCACATTCGCCCTCGCCTCGTCGTTACTCAGGGTGGCGTAAATCAGGCCGTAGAAATGGAAAGCCATGGAGATGTAGTAATCTTTCGGGCGGCCGGGACCGTCGGAATACCAGCCGTCGCCGAGGTAGTAGGCGTCCATCAGCGCTAAGCGGTGGTCAATGGCGTCCTGATCGTACGGCAGGCCGGCGCGCTTAAAGCCTAGCTGAACCATAATGGCAAAATAGTTCCAGTTGCTGTCCGGCATCTGCGCGTCGGTGATTTGGTTGAGCCACGCGTGCAGGTTCATCACCTCGCGACCGGTAAAGTGCGCGGTGAGTTTATCTCCCAGCAGAGCGAGCCCCAGACCGTAGGCCGCCATCTCCACCAGACGCTGATCGTACGGGCCGGTTTCACCCCAGTAGCCGCTGCTTTGCGGGTCGGTACCAAGCTTAATGGCAGTAAGGTACTTCTCGCTGAACGGCGTGCTTTCGCCGGACGCCATCAGCGGAAACAGCCCCCACAGCGCGCGGGAAAGTCCCTCCATCTGCGCAATATCTGCTGTGTAATGGGCGCAGGTGTCGCCCAGCGGGAATCGTGAACGGTTCGCCGGAAATTGCGTGTCCAGCGCCTGTAAAAGTGCATTCAACGACGCCACTACCTCCTGGCGTGAAGACAACGGATTTGATTTTTCTTTGTTTGCCGCCCACATCGGTTCGCCCTCGTAATCAACTGCGGCAAAGCATAGTGAATCCGCAAGGTGCAGAAATGTTAGCCATGTCACAGGCATGAACGATGAATAAACCTCCAGTTGAGAAAATTTAAAAAGGTGGTTTATAAAGACGATCAGACGGGAAAAAGTTGAGTTTTATTGCACTATGCGCGACACGCCGACAACCGACCTTCTGGAACTGATCGCCCTGAACGATACCGTGGCCTCGTTCAGCCGCCTGTTTGCCAATACGGTGCGCTACCATCACTGGCATCAGTGTCTGGAGATCCTCTATGTGGAAGAGGGCTTTGGCGTGGCGATTGTCGATAATCGTCACTACACCATGCGCCCCGGACGACTGTTTTTCTTCCCGCCTTTTACGCTGCACAAGGTCATGGTGGACGAACAGGCGGAGGCAATTTACCGCCGCACCATTATTCATCTCGACCAGCACGCGGTGCTGAAGATCCTGCGGGATTTTCCCCAGACCCGGCAGCGCCTGGAGCGGCTGTCACGCCGTGGCGGCGAAGCGTGGGTCGCCGATTTAGCCCACTGTCACCACCATATCGACCATCTGTTTAGCTGCTATAAACCGCCGATGAACGGCGAGAGCATCGCCAGCCTGCTGATCGGCCTGTTCGCGATGCTGCCCGACGATCGCGACGGCGAGCCGGGCAACAGCCAGGGGATCGCCAGCCAGGTCATGTTCTGGCTCGACGAGCATTATCAGGAGAAATTTCGTCTGGATGCGCTGGCCGCAGAGCTGGGTAAATCGCGCAGTTACGTATCGCGAAGATTCCATGCGGAAACAGGCGAAAAAATTCACGACTACCTGAACACGCTAAGGTTGCGTAAGGCGTGCGAGTGTTTACTCCACACTGATTCGAGCGTGCGTGACATTGCCGCACAGGCGGGATTTTCCGACGTGACGTGGTTTATCAGCGCGTTTAAAAAGGGGATTGGCGAGACGCCATTGCAGTACCGGAAAAACCATTCATCGTGATGAGCTGCATTTCTTGTCCGGCGGCGCTACGCTTGCACGGGCCTACGGGTTAAGAAGGCCGGGTAAGGCGCAGCCGCCACCCGGCAAAAAGACAGCGTGTATCAGGCCTCTATATCCGCCATGTCGCCTTTCTCCTGTAGCCAGTTACGTCGATCTTCAGAACGTTTCTTGGCCAGCAGCATGTCCATCACGGCGTTAGTTTGCTGTTCATCTTCATCGCTGATGGTCAGCTGCACCAGACGGCGGGTATTCGGATCCAGCGTGGTTTCACGCAGCTGCATCGGGTTCATCTCACCCAGCCCCTTAAAGCGCTGAACGTTCGGTTTGCCCTTCTTGCGCTTAAGCTGTTCCAGCACGCCCGCTTTCTCTTCTTCCGTCAGTGCATAGTAAACTTCTTTGCCGAGGTCGATTCGGTACAGCGGCGGCAGCGCCACGTGGACGTGACCGTTTTTCACCAGCGCGCGGAAATGCTTCACAAACAGCGCACAGAGCAGCGTGGCGATGTGCAGGCCATCGGAGTCCGCATCCGCGAGAATGCAGATCTTGCCGTAGCGCAACTGGCTCAGATCGTCGCTGTCCGGATCGATACCGATCGCAACCGAGATATCGTGTACTTCCTGCGAGGCCAGCACTTCATCAGACGAGACCTCCCAGGTGTTGAGGATCTTACCCTTGAGCGGCATGATCGCCTGATATTCACGATCCCGCGCCTGCTTGGCCGATCCGCCTGCCGAGTCTCCTTCCACCAGGAACAGCTCGGTGCGGTTGAGATCCTGCGCGGTACAGTCCGCCAGCTTGCCCGGCAGCGCGGGGCCGCTGGTCAGCTTTTTACGCACCACTTTCTTCGCCGCGCGCAGACGACGCTGGGCACTGGAGATCGCCATTTCAGCCAGCATTTCCGCGGCCTGAACGTTCTGGTTCAGCCACAGGGTAAAGGCATCTTTCACCACGCCGGAGACGAACGCCGCACACTGGCGTGACGACAGGCGCTCTTTAGTCTGACCGGCAAACTGCGGATCCTGCATTTTCACGGAAAGCACGTAGGCGCAGCGATCCCAGATATCTTCCGCCGACAGCTTCACGCCGCGCGGCAGAATGTTGCGGTATTCGCAGAACTCGCGCATCGCATCCAGCAGCCCCTGACGCAGGCCGTTGACGTGGGTCCCGCCGAGCATAGTGGGGATCAGGTTAACGTAGCTTTCGGTCAGCAGCTCGCCGCCTTCCGGCAGCCACAGCAGCGCCCAGTCCACCGCTTCAGTATCGCCTTCGAAATTCCCGACGAACGGTTTTTCCGGCAGGGTTGGCAGGCCGTTAACCGCTTCGCACAGGTAGTCGTTCAGACCATCGGCGTAGCACCAGGTTTGTTCGGTATTATTAACGTGGTCTTTAAAGGTGATTTCCACGCCCGGGCACAGCACCGCTTTGGCTTTCAGCAGGTGCGTCAGGCGGGAAACAGAAAAGCGTGGGCTGTCGAAGAAGCTTTCGTCAGGCCAGAAGTGGACGCTGGTGCCGGTGTTGCGCTTACCGCACGTCCCGACAACCTGCAAATCCTGCACTTTTTCACCGTTTTCAAACGCGATGTTATACACCTGGCCGTCGCGACGGACGTTCACTTCCACGCGCTTTGACAGGGCGTTAACCACGGAGATCCCCACGCCGTGCAAGCCGCCGGAGAACTGGTAGTTTTTGTTGGAGAACTTACCGCCCGCGTGCAGACGACAGAGGATCAGCTCAACGGCGGGAACACCCTCTTCCGGGTGGATATCTACCGGCATGCCGCGGCCGTCGTCGATGACTTCCAGCGACTGATCGGCGTGCAGGATAACGTCCACGCGTTTGGCATGGCCTGCCAGCGCTTCGTCCACACTGTTATCAATTACTTCCTGGCCCAGGTGGTTTGGGCGCGTCGTATCGGTGTACATCCCCGGGCGGCGGCGAACCGGCTCAAGCCCGGTGAGTACCTCAATGGCATCAGCGTTATAGGTTTGCGTCATGATTTAAGCTAGCAATTCGCATTGATTGTCAGTGGCTGTGCAGTCCAAGAAAATCGACAATCTGGGTGAAATGATCTTCAAAGCCCGTGAAAGCATGGTTACCGCCCTCTTCTACAGTCTGGCGGCAGGATGCGTAATACGCCACTGCCTGGCGGTAATCCAGCACTTCATCTCCCGTCTGTTGCAGCAGCCAGATAAGATCGGGCGCTTCAAGCGGGTCGACCTGCATAACTTTGAGATCGTAAATATGGCGTGACTCTAGCACATATTGTTGGCCGGTGTAGGGGTTCTCGTTTTCGCCAAGAAAGTCCCTTAACAGCTCAAATGGCCGGACCGCCGGGTTGACGACGACAGCGGGCAACATAAAGCACTGCGACAGCCAGGTGGCGTAGTAGCCGCCGAGCGACGACCCGACAACGCCAAACGATTCGCCGCCGTGTTCCAGCACTAGCGATTCCAGCATCTCTGCCGCATCCGCCGGATAAGGGGGCAACTGCGGAATAATCATCTCCACGTGGGGATGATGCGCGCTCAGCCACTGGCGAAGCTGCGTCGCTTTCGCCGAACGCGGTGAGCTGTTAAACCCATGCAGATAGAGAAGCGTCGACATCAATAGCCTTCCGAAGCGGTATCCGGGCGGAATTGTGCCCCGGCCAGACGGCAAACTTCGGTGGTCAGCGAGCCATCGGCATGCAGCTCCAGCCAGCGCCAGCCCGGTGCGATGGTATCCAGCGTAAAGTTGGCGCAGTGCGGCTTAAACTGCACGCAGGTAGAGGGCGTCGCGAGCAGACGTCGACCGTTCCAGTCGAGATCCTGTTCCTGGTGAATATGACCGCACAGCAAATTTTTTACGCGCGGGAATTTCGCCAGCACGCCGTCCAGCGCCGCAGAGTTGCGTAAGCTGTGCTGATCGAGCCAGCTACAGCCCGCCGGCAGCGGGTGATGATGCAGTAACAGCAGCGTATTGCGATTCGGTTCGGCGGCCAGTTTTGTCTCCAGCCAGTCAAGCTGATAGTCGCTCAACTCACCGTGCGGAACGCCAAACACCTGACTGTCGAGGAGCAGAATTTGCCACTGGTCCCCCGCAAAGACACATTTTGCCGGTGAAATCCCCGCATCCTGAAGCGAACTGTACATCGCGGGCTGAAAATCGTGATTGCCCGGCAGCCAGACGCAAGGCACGCTAAAGCTCGCAATCCCTTCAGCAAAATGCTGATAGGCTGCGGAGGATTGATCCTGCGCCAGATCGCCCGTCGCGACGATCAGATCGCATGGCCGCTTTTCAGCATGGATCGCGTCAAGAACCGCCTGATAACTCTCCCAGGTGTTCACGCCCAGAAGCGTCTCATGCTTTTCGGCAAAAAGGTGGGTGTCGGTGATTTGTAATATCCTGACTGGCGCCCCACCAGCAACAGTCAGGTTCAACAGGCTTTCCAAATGGTGTCCTTAGGTAGGTTTATGACGCTAACAAACCGGAATCGCCATTGCTCCATGTGCTAAACAATATCTTAGCCAGTCGGCTAAAAACTGGTTAATTTGATGCTTTTCGTCGCGTTGATGCAACTTTTTATTCGGATAATCATACCGCGCTTTAAAGCGAAAGATCTGCTGGCTTGAACACACTTCAGCGACCATCGCGTCATGATAAAGACGTACCGTCATCGACGGCAGGCTCCAGTAGCTGATGCTCGGCGCCGTTTGCTCAATCTCCACCAGCGTAGTGTAGCGCGTTGATTCTGTTATCGTTAACCGATACTGCGCGTTGCTCACCTGATAGCTCACCGTTTCGCCGGGCGCGTCGTTTCGCGGCAGCAGGCGGCGCAGCTGGGCGAAATTGGTTTCGCACAGGCGCATCATTTCTGGGAAGTCAGGTGTATAACGCTTCATTTTTTCCACTCGTGTCGTAATGTCTGATAATGCAGCTGTAGCCATTGCAGAGCGATGACAGACGCTGCGTTGTCGATTTTCCCCTCTTCTACCCACTGGTAAGCCAGCTCCCGACTCACCACATGAACCCGAATATCTTCGTTTTCATCTGCCAGACCATGGATCCCTTCCGCTGTCGTGGCGTCCACTTCGCCCACCATAATAGATGAGCGTTCCGTTGTCCCACCCGGGCTTGCCAGGTAGCTCAACACCGGCTTCGTCCGGCCAACCACCAGGCCCGCCTCTTCCAGCGCCTCGCGGCGAGCGACGTCTTCGACCGACTCACCTTCTTCGATCATCCCGGCCACCATCTCCAGCAACCACGGCGTTTCGCTGGTATCATAAGCCGCAATACGCACCTGCTCGACCAGCACAACTTCGTCACGCACTGGGTCATAGGGTAGCAATACAGCCGCATGCCCGCGCTCAAAAATTTCGCGTTTGATTTCACCGCTCATCTCACCGTTAAACAGACGATGCCTGAAACGGTAAAGTTCCATTGAAAAAAAACCGCTATAAAGCGTTTCTCGTGCAATAATTTCTACATCGTTTTTGGCGAAGGTGACAGGCACGTTTTCTGGTTTTTGCATCGGTCGAGTCCTGGTAGCAATGGTGATGAAATTGTGAATTTCAAGGCTGTTTGGCTGCCGTTTGTATGGCTATATGGTAGATTGGAGCAAATTACCGCCAGATGGCACGTTACGCCAACCTTTTGGTGTGGATGATTCTGTTAGAATCGGCAATTATTTTTAATTAGATCAGCGCTAATACTGCTTCACAACAAGGAATGCAAATGAAGAAATTGCTCCCCATCCTTATCGGCCTGAGCCTGACGGGCTTCAGTGCAATGAGCCAGGCAGAGAACCTGTTACAGGTCTACCAGCAGGCACGTCTGGGCAACCCTGATTTACGTAAATCAGCGGCCGATCGTGATGCTGCGTTTGAAAAGATTAACGAAGCACGTAGTCCACTGCTGCCGCAGTTAGGCTTAGGTGCAGATTATACCTACACTAACGGTTTTCGCGATAATAACGGCATCAACTCAAATGCCACCAGCGCCTCTTTACAGTTAACGCAAACCCTGTTCGACATGTCCAAATGGCGTGAGCTGAGCTTGCAGGAAAAGAGCGCCGGCATTCAGGATGTCACCTATCAGACAGATCAGCAGACGCTTATCCTGAATACCGCGACCGCCTACTTCAACGTACTGAGCGCGATTGACGCCCTTTCCTACACCGAAGCGCAGAAACAGGCGATTTATCGTCAGTTAGATCAGACCACCCAGCGTTTTAATGTGGGTCTGGTTGCGATCACTGACGTGCAGAACGCCCGTTCACAGTACGATACCGTACTGGCTAACGAAGTGACCGCACGTAACAACCTCGACAACGCACTGGAAGCACTGCGTCAGGTCACCGGTAACTACTATCCTGAGCTGGCCTCTCTGAACGTGGACAGCTTCAAAACAGACAAGCCGCAGGCGGTTAACGCCCTGCTGAAAGAGGCGGAAAACCGCAACCTGACCTTGCTGCAGGCACGCCTGAGCCAGGACCTGGCGCGCGAGCAGATCCGTCTTGCACAGGATGGTCACCTGCCAACCCTGAGCCTGAGCGCCTCTACCGGCGTATCGGATACCAGCTACAGCGGTTCTAAAACCAACACTGCCCAGTATGACGACAACAATATGGGCCAGAACAAAGTGGGCCTCAGCTTCTCTCTGCCGCTGTACCAGGGCGGGATGGTTAACTCTCAGGTTAAGCAGGCGCAGTACAACTTCGTAGGCGCGAGCGAGCAGCTTGAAAGCGCGCACCGCAACGTGGTCCAGACCGTGCGTTCTTCCTTCAACAACGTGAACGCGTCCATCAGCAGCATCAACGCCTATAAACAGGCCGTTGTCTCTGCGCAAAGCTCTCTGGACGCGATGGAAGCGGGTTACTCCGTCGGTACGCGTACTATCGTTGATGTGTTAGACGCAACGACCACGCTGTACAACGCGAAACAGCAGCTCTCCAGTGCGCGTTACCAGTACTTGATCAACCAGCTGAACATCAAGCAGGCGCTGGGTACGCTGAACGAGCAGGATCTGCAAATGCTGAACAGCACGCTGGGCAAACCGGTTTCCACGTCGCCTGACAGCGTCGCGCCGGAAAATCCACAGCAGGATGCCGCCGTGGATAATTTCACCGCTAACAGCAGCGCCCCGGTTGCACAGCCAGCGGCAGCGCGTAGCACCTCACCTGCCAGCAGTGGCACGAATCCGTTCCGCAATTAAGCGTGTCATCAGGCCCACTGCGGCCTGATGCCCTCACCTCAGCCCTCTCCCACAGGGAGAGGGAGCACCATAATCCCCCCCGAACGTAAGCCAACGTAAAGATCCCCCGGATTTCGCCCCTCGTCGCTTCATTTTCAACCACTCATCCTCTATCCTGAGCGTTATTACCACTGGGTCCTGGAAGACAAATATGAAACGGACAAAAACGATGAATCACGCGTCGTTCCGCAAAAGCTGGAACGCACGCCACCTGACACCTGTCGCGCTGGCGGTCACCGCCGTCTTTATGCTGGCAGGCTGTGAGCAAAACGACGAAACGGTTTCGCTGTATCAAAACGCCGACGACTGCACGAGCGCAACCGGTAAAGCCGCTGAGTGTACGACGGCGTATAACAACGCCCTGAAAGAAGCGGAACGTACCGCGCCGAAATATGCCTCACGCGAAGACTGTGTAGCCGAATTCGGTGAAGGCCAGTGCCAGCAGGCACCTGCTCAGGCGGGTATGGCACCGGAAAACCAGGCGCAGGCACAGTCCAGCGGCAGCTTCTGGATGCCGCTGATGGCGGGTTATATGATGGGCCGTTTGATGAGCGGCGGTGCGGGCTACCAGCAGCAGCCGCTGTTTAGCTCCAAAAATCCGAACAGCCCGGCCTACGGGAAATACACCGATGCCACCGGCAAGGGTTACGGTGCTGCAACGCCTGGCCGTACGATGACCGTACCGAAAACCGCAATGGCGCCGAAACCAGCCACCACCAGCACCATTACCCGTGGCGGCTTCGGTGAGTCTGTTGCCAAACAAACCACCATGCAGCGTAGTGCGACCGGCTCCTCAACTCGCTCAATGGGCGGCTGATCATGGAACGAGTCAGTATTGCCGAGCGCCCGGACTGGCGCGAAAAAGCCACCGAATACGGTTTCAACTTTCACACCATGTACGGCGAGCCGTACTGGTGTGAAGATGCTTACTATAAGCTCACGCTTGCTCAGGTCGAAAAGCTTGAAGAAGTGACCGCAGAGCTGCACCAGATGTGCCTGAAGGTGGTTGAGAAAGTCATCGACAGCGATGAGCTGATGACCAAATTCCGCATTCCGAAGCACACCTGGAGCTTTGTTCGTCAGTCCTGGAAAACGAACCAGCCTTCGCTCTACTCTCGCCTCGATCTGGCATGGGATGGCGTGGGTGAACCGAAGCTTTTAGAAAACAACGCAGATACGCCAACCTCCCTGTACGAAGCCGCGTTCTTCCAGTGGATCTGGCTGGAAGATCAGGCGAATGCCGGAAACTTGCCGGAAGGCAGCGATCAGTTCAACAGCCTTCAGGAAAAGCTGATTGAACGTTTCGTCGAACTGCGTGAACAGCACGGTTTCAACCTGTTGCACCTCGCCTGCTGCCGCGATACCGAAGAAGACCGCGGTACGGTTCAGTATTTGCAGGACTGCGCAGCCGAAGCGGAAGTGGCGACGGAATTTCTCTATATCGAAGATATCGGTTTAGGTGAAAAAGGTCAGTTTACGGACATGCAGGATCAGGTGATCAGCAACCTGTTCAAGCTCTATCCGTGGGAATACATGCTGCGGGAAATGTTCTCTACCAAACTGGAAGACGCTGGCGTGCGCTGGCTGGAACCAGCCTGGAAGAGCATTATCTCCAATAAAGCCCTGCTGCCGATGCTGTGGGAGATGTTCCCGAATCACCCGAACCTGCTGCCTGCTTATTTTGCCGAAGATGATTTCCCACCGATGGAGAAATACGTCGTTAAGCCAATCTTCTCTCGTGAAGGGGCAAACGTCTCGATTATCGAAAACGGTAAAACGCTGGAAGCAGTTGAAGGGCCGTACGGTGAAGAAGGGATGATCGTCCAGGCGTTTTATCAACTGCCGAAGTTTGGCGACAGCTATACGCTGATCGGCAGCTGGCTTATTAACGATCAGCCTGCCGGGATTGGCATTCGCGAAGATCGCGCGCTGATTACGCAGGATCTGTCGCGTTTCTACCCGCATATTTTCGTCGAGTAAGACTTGCCGGGTGGCGGCTTCACCTTACCCGGCCTACATGTCGAGCGTAGGCCCGGTAAGCGCAGCGTCACCGGGCATGTGTTTACCCCACCTGCACCGACAGCATACTCAAACTCCCCATCTCAATGCCGTCGACCGGGGTTGTAATAACCTCCTGACCGTCCCATGCGCCTAATACATACAGCAATGGCAAGAAGTGTTCCGGCGTCGGGTTAGAGAGCGAACCGCCATCGTGCTCCAGATAGTTCACCAAAGGGTGCCGTTCGACCGGCCCTTGCCAGGCCAGGTTGCCTTTTACATAGTCATTAAAGGCTGTTGCCCAGGGGTACGGCGTATTTTCACCGTGCCAGCGTACCGTACGCAGATTGTGTACCACGTTGCCACTGGCAATCAGCATGATGCCCTCATCACGAAGCGAAGCCAGCTTACGCCCCATCTCCATGTGCCAGGCAGCTGGTTTGGTGCTGTCGATACTCAGTTGTACCATCGGAATATCGGCATTCGGATACATTTTGATCAACACCCCCCATGAGCCATGGTCAAAGCCCCAGGCTTCTTTGTCCAGCGCAACCGGAACAGGGGCAAGCAGATCAACCAGCCGCTGCGCCAGCTCAGGGGAGCCCGGCGCAGGATAATGCGTGTCATACAGCGCCTGCGGAAAGCCGCCAAAATCATGAATCGTTTTTGGCGTTTCCATGGCCGTCACGCCGGTACCCCGGGTAAACCAGTGCGCAGAGACCACCACAATTGCCTTCGGACGCGGTAACGTCTCACCCAACTGACGCCAGGCGCGGGTATAGACGTTATCTTCCAGGACGTTCATTGGGCTGCCATGGCCTAAAAACAGTGCTGGCATACGAGAAGAAGACATGGTGATATCCTTAGAGGAGGTGTCAATGTGATAGGCCTACATTACGCGCATTCAGGTGAAGATGAACGCAGATAACCGTGAAGATCATCATCAGGAAATTTGAATGCCAGATATCGCTTAAGGAGAATGCATGTCAGTACCGTTGATTTTGACCATACTTGCGGGCGCCGCAACCTTTATCGGTGCGTTCCTCGGGGTACTCGGGCAAAAACCCTCTAATCGCCTGCTGGCCTTCTCGCTGGGTTTCGCCGCCGGGATCATGCTGCTTATCTCGCTGATGGAGATGCTGCCCGCCGCGCTTCACACCGAAGGGATGTCGCCTGTTCTGGGCTATGGCATGTTTATCATTGGCCTGCTGGGTTATTTTGCACTCGACCGTATTCTTCCTCACGCGCACCCGCAGGATTTAATGCAAAAAAGCGTTACCCCCGTTCCGGGAAATATCAAACGCACGGCCATTCTGCTGACGCTGGGTATCAGCCTGCATAACTTTCCGGAAGGTATCGCCACCTATGTCACGGCCAGCAGCAACCTGGAAATAGGTTTTGGTGTGGCGCTGGCCGTGGCTTTGCACAATATTCCTGAAGGACTTGCCGTTGCCGGGCCCGTTTATGCCGCCACGGGTTCAAAACGTACAGCTGTCTTTTGGGCAGGTATCTCCGGCATGGCTGAAATTCTCGGCGGCGTGCTGGCGTGGCTGATCCTCGGTAGCCTCGTATCCCCGGTTGTAATGGCTGCAATTATGGCTGCCGTGGCCGGGATTATGGTCGCGCTCTCTGTCGATGAGCTGATGCCGCTGGCAAAAGAGATCGATCCCAACAATAACCCAAGCTACGGCGTGCTGTGTGGAATGTCAGTGATGGGGATGAGCCTGGTTCTGCTGCAAACGGCAGGTATTGGCTAAGAATTAATGCCTCCGTTTTTATACGGAGGCTTTATATTATTCAAAAAAACAATCCTATATATTTTACATATAATAACCCACAAAATATAAATCTATTAAAACCCCGAAAAAAGAAGCCTCTTCAGATAGCCTGAAAATATTAATTAAAACCATCTAAAAATATATTTAAGTCACGTTAATCGCGTCTCCCCGCCCCAATCCGTATACTTTGCGAGTATTCTGAAATTAATATTCACATTACGAATCAATCTGAAAAAGGATATTTTCATGTATATGGGTAAAAAATTGCTGTTAGCGGCAGCTATGGCTGCCATTGTATCGGGTTCTGCGTTTGCTGATGATCAAGGCTCAGGCAAAATCAAATTCAAAGGCGTGGTTATTGACGCACCATGCAGCATCGCTCCAGACAGCGTTGATAAAGAAGTCGACCTGGGTGAAGTGACTACGGCCGTTATCAACGCCAACAAAAAATCCACGCCGGTTCCGGTCGATATCAATCTGGAAAACTGCCAGCTTGACGATCCGGCAGACGAAACCGACACGCCAATTACTAAAGTGGAAGTGACCTTTACCAGCGCAGCGACAGATGCGACGGATACCAGCCTGATGAGCAACACCTTTGCAAACGGTGCGCAGAACGTGGGCGTCCGTCTGCTGGATAACGCGGAAGGCAACATCACACTTGGTCAGCCAAACGTGCTTGATCTGCTGGCGGGTTCAACCACCCAGACGCTGCATTTCAAAGCGGTTATGGAAGTCCCAACAGGTAAAACTGCGACGGCAGGCCAGGTTGAAGCCACGGCTAACTACGTCCTGATGTACAAATAATTCCGTTACGTCACGGTATCAGCCGACTGGCAATCCATGCCGGTCGGCACTCTTTATTTATTCGAGTAACAGGATGATGACATACAAAGTACAATGGATAATCATCATTGCGTCCCTGTTAATGACGATAGTTGCCTCTGCCACTGAATTTAATATAAACGCCATCGATAAAGATCAGCGCGGCAGCGTCGATTTATCACGTTTTAAAGCTCAAATATCGGTTACGCCGGGAAGCTATTTCGTTACGGTTTCAGTTAATGATATTCCGCTGGCAAATGGCTGGCAGCTTCGCTGGCGAGAAATAAATAACGCAGTTCAGGTCTGTATTCCCCCCGAGCTGGCCGATACATTCGCATTGCAGGATGACGTTCGTCACGCTTTGCCGGAAAAAGAGGGATGCGTTGATTTCGCCACCAGACCAGACATCAAATTTATTTTTGAGCAAGGCAGCCAGACCCTGAAAGTAACGATCCCCCAGGCGTGGCTGCAATACCGTGCGGTTGACTGGATGCCGCCATCCACCTGGGACAACGGCGTGCCAGGCGTACTGCTGGATTACAATCTTTTTGCCAGCCATTATCAGCCCAATAGCAGCGGCAGCAATGACAACGCCAATACCTATGGTACCGCCGGTGCGAACATGGGCGCGTGGCGCCTGCGAAGCGATTACCAGTACACGCGAAGCGATACTGAAGCAGGCTCAGAGCAGAATGGCCGTTTTTCACGCGTGTATATGTTCCGCCCTCTGCCCTCGATCGGTGCGAAACTGACGCTGGGTGAAACGGATTTCCAGTCCTCCATTTTTGACGCCTTCACCTACACCGGCGCATCGCTAATCAGCGATGAACGTATGCTGCCATGGTCGCTGCGCGGCTATGCCCCACAGATTACCGGAATAGCACAAACCAACGCCACCGTGGCCGTAAGCCTTGCCGATCGCGTGATTTACCAGAGTAAAGTGCCACCAGGACCCTTTGTTATTCAGGATCTTAACCAGTCGGTTCAGGGCACGCTGGACGTCAAAGTCACGGAAGAAGACGGACGCGTCAACACCTTCCAGGTCTCGGCTGAATCCGTGCCGTTTTTAACGCGCAAGGGCCAGGTGCGCTATAAGCTCGCGGCGGGTAAAGCGCGCCAGGGCGCCTCCCATGATGTTGAAGATAATGCCTTCATGAGCGGCGAATTTTCCTGGGGCATGCTGTCGCACACCTCTCTGTATGGCGGCACGCTGGCCGATGGCGACCGTTATCGTTCCGTCGCTGCCGGGATCGGCCAGAATATGGCCTGGCTGGGGGCGCTCTCTTTTGACGTCACGCAGGCTACCAGCCAGCTGCCACACCAGCGCAGCCAGACGGGTTACAGCTATCGCATTAACTACAGCAAGCGTTTCGATACCACCGGCAGTCAGCTTACGCTCGCCAGCTACCGCTACTCAGACCCACAGTTTTTGAGCTACGCCCGCTACCTGGATTATGACAACGGTGACCGCCAGTCGGAAAAACAAACCCTGAGCGTGACGGCAAGCCAGTACATTTCAGCGTTATCCCTGAACCTGTACGTCAATATGCTGCGTCAGACATGGTGGAATGATTCACCCTCCACGACCGGCAGCATCACGGCGGGCTACAACTTTGATATAGGTCGCTGGAAGAACCTTGGCGTAACCCTGTCCTGGAGTAAAACGCATTACGAGGAGGAAGACGAAAATGACGATACTCAGTTTTATCTCTCGCTCAGCGTACCGCTCGATCCCGATCATCGACTTAACTATGACCTGCGTAACAGCGACACGCTGAGCCATAACGTGTCGTGGTATGACACGTCGGATCGCAATAATACCTGGGGCGTTTCCGCAGGTACGGAGAGCGGGAAGCCAGATTCCGGCGCGCAGGTCAGCGGGAATTATCAGCATTATTCTGCGTACGGCGATCTCAATCTCTCCGGCAGCTATAAAGCTAACGAATATAACTCCCTCAGCGCGAGCTGGAGCGGTTCCTTCACCTCAACGGCGAAAGGCGCCGCGCTGCACCGGCGCAGTTACGGTAATGAACCCCGCGTAATGGTCAGCACCGACGGGGTAGGCCATATCCCGCTGAACATGTCGCGCGATGAAACTAACCGTTTTGGCATCGGCGTTTTACCGTCATTCTCCAGCTATTCCCCCTCCAGCGTGCAGGTCAATATGAACAACCTTCCGGATGGCGTGGACGTGGACAACCGCGTCGTGACCTCAACCTGGACTGAGGGGGCCATTGGTTATCGTCAGATTGCCACGCGCGCAGGTCAGGACGTAACAGGCGTTTTGCGGATGTCGTCAGGAACACCACCACTCGGGGCGATTGTTCGCCTGGATGAAAGCAATTTACAGGTTGGGATGGTGGCCGATGAAGGCCGCGTCTGGCTCGGCGCCGTTGAGCCAGAACAGCAGTTTCGCGTGACATGGGGCGACAACCAACAGTGTCGCTTCTCGTTACCTTCTCACTTAGAAAACAGTATGCAGTTGATACTGCCGTGCCAGTAAGAAATCATCATGAAATTAACGCCGATTAAAAGCCTGTGCCTGATGCTGATCAGCACAACATTTACCGCCCACGCGGCCATTAACCTGGACCGCACGCGCATTGTTTTTCCAGAAAGCGACAAGGCCAGCAGCCTGAAAGTGGACAACCAGAGCAAGGCGCTGCCTTATCTGGCGCTCTCCTGGATTGAAGATGAAAAGGGGCAAAAAGAAGATGTGCACTTTATGGCGCTTCCCCCCATTCAACGTATCGAAGCGGGCGCCTCGTCGCAGGTAAGAATTGTTAAACAAGCCGCTACCCGCCAGTTGCCAAAAGACAGGGAATCGCTGTTTTATTTCAACCTGCGTGAAGTACCGCCTAAAAGCACCAGCGCCAGCGAGGAGCGCAGCGTGATGCAGGTTGCCATGCAGAGCCGAATTAAGCTCTTCTGGCGTCCGGAAGCGATTCGCAAAAAATCTGGCGAACTGACTGAAATGCGTATGGAAATTACCGCCAACGCGAAAGGGCTCACGGTCCACAACCCTACGCCGTACTACATCACGCTGGCGTGGCTGAGCAAAAATGCCAAAACCATGCTGCCGGGTTTTGACAGTCTGATGATTGCGCCTTTCGCCACGGCAACTGCCTCTACCGGCGATTACCACGGTAGTTATTACAGCATCGGCTACATCGACGATTACGGCGCACTGAAAAAAGTCGACGTACAGTGCACCGGAACGGCGCAATGTAAGCTTAACGAACGGAAAATCGATAAAGATGCGAAAGCTCACTAGTTTCCTGCTTACATTGCTGCTTACAGCGCTGCCTTTGAAAGAAGCGCTGGCGCTCAACTGCTATCTGGGTGGATCTGGCGGCCCCGTCGAGGAGACAAAAACGATCTCCCCTTTTGCCATACCCAGCAACGCTCAGGTTGGCCAAAAAATATGGGAGTCTGATGACATTAAAATTCCGGTGACGTGTGACAATAACGTCACAAGCGGTTTCAAGCCGGAAGATGTTTTTGCCTGGGTAAACCCTTATCCTGCCGCAACCGATCCCTATTATGAACTGGGCGTCACCTATGAAGGCATAGATTACGATGCCACAGGCCAGCCCAACGGCGTGGATACCCGCCAGTGCCTTGACAACGATAACATCACCATTTACACCCCGGATCAAATCCGCCAGATGGGTTGGGAGAATCGCATCTGCTCTGGCAATCCGGATGATATCCACATTACGCGCACGTTCGTCGCCCGTTTACGACTTTTCGTGAGAATTAAGGCTATGCCGCCACATGGCTATGTCAGCTCGCTCAGCGATTACATCGTTGTGCAGTTTGACGGTAAGGGCGGCGTTAATCAGATGGCCGATGCGAAGAACCTTAAGTATCACATCAACGGACTGCAAAACATTACGGTGCTTGATTGCGGGGCGACGTTTACCATTTACCCTGAGAATCAGGAGATCGACTTTGGCACCTTCAGCGCGCGCGACATCGTGAATCAGCAGACGCGTATGCGCACGTTTTCAATACGAACCACCAAAGTGCAGGATGCCCAGTGCTCGGATGGATTTAAGATGGACTCGTCGTTTTACACAACCGAAACGCTCAGCGCAGACGACACTGCGGTACTGATAGGGAATGGGTTAAAACTGCGTATTCTTAACGGAACGGCCCCTTACACCTTCAACCAGTACAAAGAGTACGCCGATTTTACGGGCGATAAGATGAATGTTGAGCAAAACTACACAGCTGAACTTTCACGGGAAGAAGGGAAAGCGATTCAGTCCGGGCCGTTCGAAACCGTGGTACTGTTCAAAATTAACTACCACTAGAAACAAAAAAACCGGGTTTCCCCGGCTTTTTTACATCAGCATGTTCAGCTGGCTTTGCGCTCGTGCGCGCGGCGGTACTCTACCAGATCTTCAATCGTCACCACTGGCATATTGTGCAGACGCGCAAAGGTGATGCACTCCGGCGCACGCGCCATGGTGCCATCATCGTTGGTCAGTTCGCACAGCACGCCTGCGGGTTTGAAGCCAGCCAGCGTCACCAGATCGATGGTCGCTTCGGTATGACCACCACGGGTCAGCACGCCGCCCGGCTGCGCGCGCAGCGGGAAGACGTGACCAGGGCGGTGCAGATCGGAAGGTTTCGCACCATCAGCAATCGCTGCACGCACGGTGGTCAGACGGTCAGCCGCCGACACACCGGTGGTTACGCCATGCGCCGCTTCAATGGTCACAGTGAAGCCAGTACCAAAGGCGCTGGTGTTGTTTTCAACCATCATCGGCAGATCAAGCTGCTGGCGACGGTCTTCGGTGATGCACAGGCATACGATGCCGCTACCGTGACGGATGGTCAGCGCCATCTGCTCAACGGTCATGTTCTCGGCGGCAAAAATCATGTCGCCTTCGTTTTCACGGTTTTCATCGTCAAGCACCATCACACCGCGGCCTTCGCGCAGGGCATCCAGTGCATGTTCAACACGTTGAGTTGAAGTGCCAAAAGAGGAAAGTAGCGTCTGATTCATGGTAAAAAAACCTCATTAACTTTATGGTTACCAGAATCAGGGCAGTCTTAGGAGCGCCGTACAAGCGGCAAAAAAATAACGTGAGCGGGCTTTGCCCGACTGGATCGTTACTCTCTCCCATCCGGACTCTAACCGTCGGCCCCGGAATTACACCGGATCTGCTGACCTTTGAGAATTCACCCAAAGCGCTCGCGGGCTTTCAGCGTTAAGCTGATTTACCGCCGGTGGGGAATTTCGCCCCGCCCTGAGAATAAGCGAGATAACTATAACGCTATTGATTACCCTGGGCAATGCATAAGCTTCAAACAATTTTGTTTAACCCGCGGCATGACACGCTACAATAGGCACTAACACCTTTTCATCAAGGGAAACGACAATGATTGACCCAAAGAAAATTGAGCAGATCGCGCGTCAGGTTCATGAGTCCATGCCGAAAGGTATTCGTGAGTTTGGTGATGACGTTGAGAAGAAAATCCGCCAGACGTTGCAGGCACAGTTGGTTCGCCTTGATTTAGTCAGCCGCGAAGAGTTTGACGTGCAGACGCAGGTGCTGCTGCGCACCCGCGAGAAGCTGGCGCTGCTGGAACAACGTTTGACCGAGCTGGAAAACCGCAATGCGCCGGAAGAAGTGAAGCCAGCGCCAGCTATTCCACCGGTGGATGACCAGGCATAAGTGCGGCCTGATGCCCTCACCCCAGCCCTCTCCCACAGGGAGAGGGTGAAAAACGAACGGGCCAACAGGCCCGTTTTTTACTGACTGTCTTTCTGGATCTTCTTAATGATGTTGGTGGTTGAACACCCGTCCTCAAAGTTGAGCACCATTACTTCACCACCATTCGCCCAGACCTCTTCGCTACCTGCGATTTGCTCTGGTTTGTAATCACCGCCCTTCACCAGCAGGTCAGGCAAAATTCCGGCAATCAGGCGCTGCGGGGTGTCTTCTTCAAATGAGACCACCCAGTCCACCGCTTCCAGCGCGCCGAGCACTATCATGCGCTGCTCCAGCGGGTTAACCGGACGCGTTTCACCCTTAAGACGTTTGGTTGAGGCATCGCTGTTGACCGCCACAATCAGGCGGTCGCCCAGCTTGCGCGCATTCGCCAGATACGACACGTGGCCCGCATGCAGGATGTCGAACACGCCGTTCGTCATCACCACTTTTTCACCGCGTTTGCGCGCGGCGGCAACGGCCACTTTCAGCTCGTCTTCGGTCATGACGCCAAAGCCGGTATCCGCACGCCCACGCACCGCGTTTTCCAGCTCAATTGGCGAAACGGTGGAGGTCCCGAGTTTACCGACGACCACGCCCGCCGCGGCGTTCGCGAAGTAGCATGCTTCTTCCAGGGAGTTACCCGCCGCCAGCGTCGCCGCCAGCACGCCAATCACCGTATCACCGGCACCGGTCACGTCGTACACTTCCTGCGCCTGGGTTGGCATATGCAGCGGCGCCTTGCCCGGTTGCAGCAGCGTCATGCCCTGCTCGGAACGGGTCACCAGCAGCGCAGACAGCTCGAAATCAGCGATGATTTTCATGCCGCGCTCAACCAGCTCTTCTTCAGTTTTGCACTTGCCCGCCACCGCTTCGAATTCAGAGAGGTTTGGCGTCAGCAGGGTTGCGCCGCGATAGCGCTCAAAATCGGTGCCTTTCGGGTCGATCAGCACCGGTACGCTGGCCTTACGCGCCAGCTGGATCATGGTCTGCACGCTCGCCAGCGCGCCTTTCGCGTAGTCGGACAGCACCAGCGCGCCAATATTGCCCAACGCCTGGTTAATGCGCTCGTGCAGCGGCTCGGGATCAACGCCTTCGAACCCTTCTTCAAAGTCGAGGCGGATTAGCTGCTGGTTACGCGACAGCACGCGAAGCTTGGTGATGGTTGGGTGGGTCGGAACAGAAACGAAGTCACACTTCACATTCACGTCCGCCAGCGACTTGCTCAGCGCACGCGCCGCATCGTCAATGCCGGTCAGGCCAACCAGACGCGAATGTGCGCCCAGAGAGGCTATGTTCATCGCCACGTTTGCCGCGCCACCGGGACGCTCTTCAATGGTGTCGACCTTTACCACCGGTACCGGTGCTTCCGGAGAGATGCGGCTGGTCGGCCCATACCAGTAGCGATCCAGCA
Organism: Enterobacter cloacae complex sp. IR5459; assembly: GCF_049238005.1. Classification (NCBI taxonomy): domain Bacteria; kingdom Pseudomonadati; phylum Pseudomonadota; class Gammaproteobacteria; order Enterobacterales; family Enterobacteriaceae; genus Enterobacter; species Enterobacter cloacae complex sp. IR5459. Next base: position 230,578 of record NZ_JBMKIG010000001.1, on the reverse strand, counting down.
TCACATCACCGACAACCATAACTCCAGCACGTTCAAACTCTGGCAGTGTTACTTTCATTCCTGACTCCAGAAAGATTCACAATTTGCGCGCGATAATATCACACTTGTTTTGTTACGCACGGTTCCACTAGCCACTTCTGCCAGCTTGTAGTCACCTGCGCGCGTTCGTCGGCGAAACAGTCCAGCGCCACATGGCCCGGCTGTTCCTGTAATGCCAGATGGTGCAACTCATCACGCAGTGTGGTGTAGGCGTGGGTTAAGGACTGCGCCTCCTGCTCATCCATAATGTCGTTCTGCGCCAGCAGTTCCAGTATGCGCACGTTATCCGACCAGCGGGTCAGCTTCGGTTTATCGTGCGCGTGCAGCAGCACCAGGTACTGAGTGATAAACTCAATATCGGTAATCCCGCCTTCATCGGCTTTGATATCAAAGCGATCGCGATGTTTGTTGCCAAGGTGCGCGCGCATCTTCTCCCGCATTTCCCGCACTTCGGTTTGCAGCGTACTGCCCTCGCGCGGGGTCGTCATGACCGCCTTGCGGATCGCATCGAACTGCGTTTTGAGCTGCGGATCGCCATACACCACGCGGGCGCGCACCAGCGCCTGATGCTCCCACGTCCAGGCTTCGTTCTTCTGATAGTCGGCGAAAGCCTCCGTCGAGGTGACCAGCATGCCTGCCGCGCCGGACGGGCGCAGACGCGCATCCACTTCATACAGAATGCCGGATGAGGTGCGAGTGCTGAACAGGTGCATGATGCGCTGGGCCAGGCGCAGGTAGAACTGCCGTCCGTCAATCTCACGTTCGCCGTCGGTCATGACGTCTGCCGGACAGTCGTGGAGGAAAATCAGATCCAGATCGGAGCTGTAGCCCAGTTCCCAGCCGCCCAGCTTGCCGTACCCCACCACCGCAAAACCGCGGCCTTCACGGTCAGCAAGGTGCTTCGGCTGGCCGTAGCGGGCTACCATCTGCACCCACGCCTGATGGACAACCGCGTCGATGATCGCTTCCGCCAGCCAGGTTAAGTGATCGCTCACTTTCATTACCGGCAGGGTACCGGCGATATCTGCCGCCGCCACGCGCAGCATCTGTGCCTGCTTAAACTGACGCAGCGCCTCAAGCTGTTGCTCTTCGTCCTCTTCAGGTACGCGCAGCAGATACTGACGCAGCTCGTCGCGGTAGGCATCCGTCGCCGTCGGCTGATAGAGGGTATTCGGGTCGAGCAGTTCGTCCAGCAGCAGCGGATAACGCGCCAGCTTGTTCGCCACCATCGGCGAGGCGGCGCAGAGGGAAATCAGGTGCTTCAGCGCGCCGGGAAACTCGCTTAACAGCTCAAGGTAAGTGGTACGCGTGACGATCCCGCTCAGCAGCGGCATCATGCGCGACAGCGGCACCGGCGCATCGTCGCGGGAGCAGACATCGCTCAGCAGATGCGGCATTAGATGATCCAGCACCTGACGACCGCGTGGGCCGATAGCGCGTTTGTTCAGTTCGAGGCGGAAATCGGCAATCAGCGCCACCACGCGATGGCGGGCATCGTCGCTTAAGTGCGCCAGCACCGGCGTGGTGTCATCTTCCTGGAGCGCGTCCTGCCACAGTTCGCGCCAGTGCTCGGAGAGCGCATCGTCCTGCGATTCAGTTTCGTCGTCGCCGATCAGATCGTTAAAGATGCGGCGCACGCCCGCCATATGCGCTTCCAGCCGTTGCGTCAGCGCCGCCCAGTCATCCACCCGCATCCCCCAGGCCAGACGCGCCCGGTTCAGCTCATCGCCCGGCAACGTCTGGGTCTGTTCGTCGTTGATACTTTGCAGCAAATTTTCCAGACGACGCAGGAAGAGATAAGAGTCACGCAGCGTTTGCGCGTCGCCTTCCGGCAGCAGATGCAGCTGATCGATAGCGCTTAGCGTCGGCAGCAGCGAGCGGGATTGCAGAGAAGGTTCACGCCCGCCGCGTATCAGCTGGAAGACCTGGACGATAAATTCGATCTCACGAATACCGCCAGCACCGAGCTTGATGTTGTCTTTCAGGCCACGGCGACGCACCTCGCGGGCAATCATCCCTTTCATATTTCGCAGGGACTGGATAACGCTGAAGTCGATGTAGCGGCGGAACACGAACGGGCGCAGCATGGCGCGCAGCTCGTTGGCGTAGGCATCGTCGCTGTCGCCCATGATCCGCGCTTTGACCATCGCGTAACGCTCCCAGTCGCGACCCTGCTCCTGGTAGTAATCTTCCAGCGCGGCAAAGCTCAGCACCAGTGGCCCGCTGTCGCCAAACGGACGCAGGCGCATGTCCACGCGGTAAACAAAACCATCCTGCGTGGGCTGATCCAGCGCCTTAATCAGCCGCTGCCCCAGACGAGTAAAGAACTGGGCATTGTCCAGCTCGCGACGGCCGCCGCGCGTGGAGCCGTTCTCGGGCCAGGCAAAAATCAGATCGATGTCTGAGGAGAAGTTCAGCTCGCAGCCGCCCAGCTTGCCCATCCCCAGGATCAACAGTGGCTGAGGAACCCCTTCCTCGCTGCACGGCGTGCCCCACTCTTTACAGCAGGCGGCGTAGAGCCAGTCCCGCGCGGCGACAATCAGCGTCTGCGCCAGCTCGCTCAACTGCTGCAAGGTGCTCTCTTCACTCACCAGCTCCAGCGCCTGCGCCCAGGCAATGCGTACCATCACCCGGCGGCGGAACTGACGCAGAACGCGCATCAGCGTGGCTTCGTCTGCCACCTCTGCCAGCGCGGTTTGCAGCCAGCCAGCATAATGCCGCCACTCGTCAGCCTGCGGCGGCGCGCTTTCCAGCTCTGCCAGCCAGTCCGGGTTAGCGCTGACGCTCTCCTGCACAAAATCACTGAACGTGAGCACGCTTTTCGCCTGCTCGCTTAACGATGACGCGGGTAACGACTCAGGCAGGCGTTCGCAAACGGTCTGCCAGTGCTGCTGTAACTGCGAAGAAAGCGGCATATCAGGGGTTCCTTGCCAGAATTAACGTTTTCCGCTGTGCAGCCAGTACGGATCCTGCGAAATGGCCTCGTTGCGGAAATGCTCGATCTCAATCTGCTGACGGGTCTCGATGGCATGCTTAAGCCCCTGCCAGTTCTCCAGCCAGGCCTGCGCCTTCACGCCCTCATACGCACCCGACAGCAGCAACATGCTGTCGATGTTACGCGCCAGGCGGGGAAGCTGATCGCCATACTGGTCGCCCAGCGGATGCGCAAAGGTGGTTCTCAGTTCGGCCGCGTGACGGGAGAGGTGGATATCCGCAAAACGTTTGAAGTTTTCCGCAATTTTGGTCTGCCCTTTCGCATCGAGGAAGGTGCGCCAGCCGCGCGTCACCAGAAATTCGGTCAGCGCCAGTTTCGCGCTGGCGTTTTGCGGGCTGTAGATCGCCGTTTGTGCCGACACGTCGGAAAGCATCAGCGTTTCGGTTTGAGTGAGCAAATCACGTAAGTGAGTGCTGGCTTTACGCGGTACAATGCCGCCAAAGAGCGTCAGGGTATGACGTACCAGCCCCATAGCGGCCAGCACCTGTTTTTTGGCATTTTTCACGTTACGCGCCCACAGCTCCTCGTGGTACTGCCACTGAGAGAGTGCCAGCTCCAGCGCCGCTTCCATCCCCTGCTCAACGGAGGCTTTCGGCACAACGCGCAGAATCGGGGTTTCTCGCAGCACGCGCGGCGCATTCCCGGCGGCCAGGTGATAGCCGCGTGCCGCTTTACTCAGGCTGCCCTGACGCAGTCCAGGCTGGTTCACCAGCTTGCGCGCCAGCTTCAGCACATCGCTCGCGTCGCCATCAAGCAGTTCGAGTTCCAATTCGCAGATCGGCTCCTGCTCTTCACCAGCCTTAATTTCACCCCGATCAAACGCGATCTCAATGCGGCTCTTGCCTTCCGTCACCAGCCATTTCTCGCGCCAGAAATCGGTGCTGAACAGCGGTTGCGCCTCTGCCGACAGCGTTGCGGGCAGCGTTCCTTCCGGCCACACTTCCGCCGGAAAACGATCCAGCTCAAGTTCTGGCTTACTGATGTCGATATTGTATTCCGGACGCTGGTGTAAACCGCCCACCACGCGACCGGCGATTTTCATCGTCATCTCGTAGCGCCCGTTCGCACCCCGGATGCGCAGGCCCATATCATGGTTGCGCAGCCAGTTGTCCGGCGTTTCGTAATAGATGTTGAGCAGCTGTACGGGTTCATGGTGCTCGCCGGACAGCGTATTCAGATGCTGGCGGAGCGCGTCAGCGCTGTCTTTTTCGACGATAAACTTTAATTCGATCTCTTGTGCCATAGCCTTGTACTTTTGCGTGCGTCACAGACGCGTCGATGAAGGCGAACTTCCTCGCCATTTGTTTGTCAGTACATAGTATTTTGCGCCAAATTGCCACGCAATGAGCAATTTGACGGGCGTAAAAGTTTAAAGCGGTGGAAATCATGACACAGATGATTCCGATTGATGATGAATCCTTTGCGTAGCGACACTGATACCACTACTATCGTTCCACTTTTTATGAAAATAACGACTGATATGCTTAAATTACGCCTGATTGGACTTACTTTACTCGCTTTTAGCGCCGCAACCGCGGTCCACGCTGAAGAGAAACGTTACGTTTCTGATGAACTGAATACCTGGGTACGCAGCGGCCCTGGAGACAATTATCGCCTCGTGGGTACGGTAAATGCCGGCGAGGAAGTGACTCTGCTGCAAACCAATGCAGACACCAATTACGGTCAGGTTCGTGACAGCTCTGGCCGCACCTCATGGATCCCGCTGAAAGAGCTGAGCACGGTGCCAAGCCTGCGCACCCGCGTGCCGGATCTGGAAAATCAGGTGAAAACCCTGACTGACAAGCTGAACAACATCGACGGCACCTGGAACCAGCGCACCGCAGAGATGCAGCAGAAAGTGGCGCAAAGCGACAGCGTGATCGCCGGTCTGAAAGATGAAAATCAGAAGCTGAAAAATGAGCTGATCGTCGCGCAGAAGAAAGTGAACGCCGCGAATCTACAGCTGGATGACAAACAACGCACCATCATCATGCAGTGGTTTATGTATGGCGGCGGAGTGCTGGGCGTCGGTCTGGTGCTGGGTCTGGTGCTTCCTCACCTTATCCCAAGCCGTAAACGTAAAGACCGCTGGATGAACTAACTCGTCTTCTCTGCCACACTTACGTATCATCTTGCGAAAAGAGAAAACGGGAGTGTTGGCGTGAAGAGTTATCTGGTCGGTGGTGCGGTACGTGATGCGTTATTAGGTCTGCCGGTCAAAGATAAAGACTGGGTCGTGGTCGGTGCCACGCCCGAAGCGATGATTGACGCGGGCTACCAGCAGGTAGGCCGCGATTTTCCTGTGTTCCTCCATCCGAAAAGCCGGGAAGAGTACGCCCTGGCGCGAACCGAACGGAAATCCGGTTCCGGTTATACCGGCTTCACCTGCTATGCCGCGCCGGATGTGACGCTGGAGCAGGACTTACTGCGCCGCGATCTCACCATTAATGCCCTGGCGCAGGACGAAAACGGCCATATTATCGACGTCTACGGCGGCCAGAACGATCTGCGCGACCGTCTTTTACGCCATATTTCCCCCGCCTTTTCTGAAGATCCGTTACGCGTACTGCGCGTGGCGCGTTTTGCCGCCCGTTATGCCCATCTCAGCTTCCGCATCGCCGACGAGACGATGGCGCTGATGACGGCCATGACCGACGCGGGCGAGCTGGAACACCTGACGCCAGAACGCGTCTGGAAAGAGACCGAAAACGCCCTGACTACCCGTAATCCGCAGATCTTTTTCCAGGTTCTGCGCGACTGCGGGGCGCTGAAAGTGCTGTTCCCGGAAATAGATGCGCTGTTTGGCGTGCCCGCCCCGGCGAAATGGCACCCGGAAATTGATACCGGCATTCACACCCTGATGACGCTGAGCATGGCCGCTATGCTCAGTCCTGAAGTGGACGTGCGCTTTTCCACTCTCTGCCATGACCTCGGCAAAGGGTTAACGCCAAAGGAATTGTGGCCACGCCATCACGGGCACGGTCCGGCTGGCGTAAAGCTGGTTGAAGGGATTTGCCAGCGCCTGCGCGTGCCGAATGACATTCGCGATCTGGCAAAGCTGGTCGCCGAGTTCCACGACCTGATCCACACCTTCCCGATCCTGAAACCCGCCACCATCGTCAGGCTGTTCGATAACATCGACGCCTGGCGCAAGCCGCAGCGCGTGGAGCAAATTGCGCTGACCAGCGAAGCCGACGTGCGCGGCCGCACCGGGTTTGAAGCGTCCGATTATCCGCAGGGTCGTTTGCTGCGTGAGGCGTGGGACGTAGCGAAAGCGGTGCCAACGAAAGAGGTGGTGGAGGCAGGGTTTAAAGGCCCGGAGATCCGCGAAGAGCTGACGAAGCGGCGGATTGATGCGGTTGCGGCGTGGAAGGAAAAACGTTGCCCTCAGCCGAAAGACTGAGGGCGGTCGGTCATCAGAAGAAGACCACGTACACGGCAGCCGCGACGATAAAGCGGTAGATCGCGAACGGAATAAACGAAATACGCTTAATCAGTTGCAGGAAGGTTTTGATGGCGATCAGCGCCACAATGAAGGCGGTGATAAAGCCCACGGCGAACATCGGAATGTCACCCACGGTCAGGAAGCCGATGCTTTTGTAGAGATCCAGCGCGGTGGCGCCCATCATCATCGGCACCGCCAGCAGGAACGAGAACTCAGACGCCGCGTAACGGCTCACGCCCATCAGCATCCCGCCGGAAATGGTTGCCCCTGAACGGGAGAAGCCCGGCCACAGCGCCAGACACTGGAAGCAGCCAATCATAAACGCCTGACGATACGTCATATCGTCCAGACCTTCCGCACGCGGGGTTTTTGGCTTCAGCACTTCGGCGGCAATCAGCAGGAAGCCGCCGACAACCAGCGCGTACATCACGTTAATCGGGTTGAAGAGCGATTTAATGGTGTCGTGGAACACCAGCCCCAGCACCACTGCCGGGATCATCCCGAGCAGAATATGAATCAGCGTCAGACGCCCCTTGCCCTCTCCTTCACGCTGCGGCAAACGCCCGAAGTGGATGCCGATCAGACCAAACAGACGACGCCAGAACATCACAACCACCGCCAGGATAGAGCCCAGCTGGATCACCACCTCAAACGTCTTTGCGGTATCGCCTTCAAAGCCCAGCAGATGGCCAACGATAATCATATGGCCCGTACTGGACACCGGCAAAAACTCCGTCAATCCTTCGACCACACCCAGTATTGCCGCCACCAGCAGCGAGTGCATATCGCTCATCTATAAACCCCTAAAAAGATATAAAAAAACGGTTGCCACAACGGCTACCGTGAAACATACAGCTCTAAGACCGATATAACCTAAAATGGTTTAGCTATTATGACGTTAAATCTTTCCTTTCAGATTTGTGCCACGCTCGATAATCACGCCCACGTTGGCGGCGCGCGCCACCGCGCCCGGCTTGCTTAGCTTAATGCGCACCCACGGGGAGTTAAATTTGCTCAGCAGCAGGTCTGCCACCTCTTCCGCCACGCGTTCTACCAGCGCAAATCGTTGCCCTTCCACATGGCCGATGACCGTTTCACTGATGTCGGCGTAGCTCAGACAATCATTCACATCATCGCTTTTCGCTGACTTGCGGTTATCCCAGCCCATTTCGATATCGAACACCAGTTTCTGCTCGATGGTCTGTTCCCAGTCGTAAACACCAATTGTGGTGATTACCGAAAGTTGCTCTATAAATACAATATCCATCACGACCTGCCTGCTTTTTGGCTAAACCGGATACCACTTCCGGCGAATTATGCGTATTATCCACAGATGCTGAGAATACAGATACATTTTCAAAACGGAACAGCGTTATGAGTGCAATCGCGCCTGGAATGATTATCCTCGCCTACCTTTGCGGCTCAATCTCCAGCGCCATTCTGGTCTGCCGCATCGCCGGGTTGCCTGACCCGCGTGAAAGTGGTTCCGGGAATCCGGGGGCGACCAATGTACTACGAATTGGCGGCAAGGGAGCAGCCGTAGCGGTTTTGATTTTTGACGTTCTGAAAGGAATGCTTCCCGTCTGGGGCGCGTATGCGCTCGGCGTCACACCCTTCTGGCTGGGGCTGATAGCCATCGCCGCCTGCGTCGGCCACATCTGGCCTGTTTTCTTTGGTTTTAAAGGCGGTAAAGGCGTGGCCACTGCGTTTGGCGCAATTGCGCCGATCGGCTGGGATCTCACCGGCGTGATGGCGGGCACCTGGCTGCTGACCATCCTGCTGAGCGGTTATTCGTCGCTGGGCGCCATCGTCAGCGCACTGATCGCCCCGTTCTATGTCTGGTGGTTTAAACCGCAGTTTACCTTCCCGGTGTCGATGCTCTCGTGTCTGATCCTGTTGCGCCATCACGACAACATTCAACGCCTGTGGCGTCGTCAGGAAACGAAGATCTGGACGAAGCTCAGACGTAAAAAGAAAGACGCTCAGTAAACCGTTCGTTATGCCTTATAACTAAATGTGATTTTTGTCACCTTCTGCCTGTGGTAACTGTTAGAGACACAACACAACCACACAAAAAGAAAATGGCAGAAATCACAGATTCAACTCCCCTTCCAGCGGCAGGAAACACCCCGGATGGCGACATCAGGTGGGTACGCAGCGCATCGGACGTTTCACGTCTCGTTAATGACGGCTCTCAGGGCCGGGCCAATGCCCGCATCGTGGTCGGTATCGCGCTCGGGGGAATTTTTCTCGATGCCTACGATCTCGGCGCGCTGGCATTCGGCATCAAAGACATCACCCGCGAATTTAACCTGACGCCCGCCGGTACCGGCATGGTGGCTTCAGCCATTACGTTTGGCGCGATTGTCGGGGCGCTGCTCGGCGGCTATCTTACGGATAAAATCGGGCGCTACCGCGTCTTTATGGCCGACATGGTATTCTTTGTCGTTGCCGCTATCGCCTGTGCGCTGGCCCCGAACGAATATGTGCTGGCGGGCGCGCGCTTTGTGATGGGTCTTGGCGTTGGGATCGACCTTCCCGTCGCGATGGCGTTTCTCAGCGAGTTCGCCAGACTGAAAGGCCCGGGGAATAAAGCCTCCAGCGTCGCGATGTGGTGTCCCACCTGGTATGCGGCCATCAGCATCTCTTATCTTCTGGTGCTCTTCTTTTACGCCGTGCTGCCGGAAAGCCACAGCGACTGGCTCTGGCGTCTGATCCTTGGCTTTGGCGCGGTGCCCGCGCTGGTGATTATCGCCATCCGCAGCCGCTATATGAGCGAATCCCCGGTCTGGGCGGCGAATCAGGGCAATCTGAAGGAGGCGGCGTCTATCCTGCGGCAGTCTTACAACATTAATGCCCACGTACCGCAGGATGCGCTCGACCAGCCCGCGCCTGTTGTGAACAAGGCAAAATGGTCGAACTACCTGAACCTGTTCCGCGGTATCTATCTGCGGCGTACCACGCTCGCCACGCTGCTGTCGGTCGTCTCCTCGTTCGCCTATAACGCCGTAGCCTTTGGCCTGCCGGTGATCATCTCCAGCTTCTTTGTGCAGTCGATGCTGACGACCATTCTGATCTCGCTGGCGCTTAATCTGCTGTTCGCGTTTGTCGGCGGGCTGCTGGCGGTGCGCTATGTTCCGCGCTTCGGCGCATGGCGGATGTCACTGGCGGGTTATGCGTGCCAGCTGGCGGCGCTGCTCGGCCTGGCGCTGATTGGCCGCCCTGACGGGTCCACGGAAGGCGTGGTCGCCATCGCGATGCTGGCGCTGTTCCTGTTTGGCCAGGGTTTTGGTCCGGGTGCGCACACCATGACGTTTGCCTCTCTGAGCTACCCGACCTCGCTGCGCGGTGTGGGTGTGGGGCTTAACCAGACGCTGATGCGCAGCAGTTCAACGCTATCACTGTTTCTGTTCCCGCTGCTGGTCGCCTCGCTGGATACCGCCGTGTTCTGGGTGATTGCGCTGGCGCCGTTTATCGGCCTGGCCTCGCTGCTGGCGATCCGCTGGGAGCCGTCGGGGTATGATGTGGATGCAGAGGATTATCGCTAGCCTTTCTTGCCGGGTGGCGCTGCGCTTACCCGGCCTACATTACTGAAACCGGCTCACATGAGCCGGTTTTTTTATCCATAAGCGACTCATATGACAGCCTTCATTTCCGCCAGGGCATACTGAAACGTATCCCGATAGTGCGGAAGTGGAAGCACCATGTTAGCAACTCAGGTCACTGATAATTCATACAAAGGCTGGCAGGCCTCGCTTGCCCTCCAGTTTTGTCATACCCCTGAGAGAACCCTCCTCCATTCCGCGCGTCACACCGGGCCACTTACCGTTCAGCGTCCGTTTTATCCCGAAGGGGAAACCTGCCACCTTTACCTGCTGCACCCGCCAGGCGGAATTGTGGGCGGGGATACGCTGGATATTTCCGTGCGGCTCGACGCCAAAAGCCATGCCCTCATCACCATGCCCGGCGCCAGCAAGTTCTATCGCAGCAGCGGCCCGCTGGCCTGCCTCAGTCAGCATTTTCACCTCGACGAAGAGGCCACGCTGGAGTGGCTGCCGCAGGACACCATTATTTTCCCCGGCGCTAACGCCGCGCTGCGTTCCGTCTTTCACCTGCACGCCACCAGCACGCTGCTGGCGTGGGAGCTGTACTGTCTGGGCCGTCCGGTGATAAACGAAACCTTCAGCCAAGGCACGCTGGAGAGCCGCCTTGAGGTGTGGGTGGATGGCGAGCCGCGTCTGATTGAGCGACTGCATCTCAGCGGTGGCGATCTGACGCCCGTCGCGGACCATCCGTGGGTCGGCACGCTGCTGTTCTATCCGGCCCGGGAAGCACATCTCGACACGGTGCGCGAGCGGCTCGCCCCGCTGGAAAACTTTGGCGGGGCGACGCTCACCGACGATCTGCTGTCGGTGCGTTTTCTCTCGCACGACAACCTGATTTGTCAGCGGGTGATGCGCGATATCTGGCAGTCGCTTCGCCCGCTTTTAACCCCCAAAACCGCCTGTTCGCCGCGCATCTGGCAGACATAAAGAGAAACGCTATGGAACTGACTCCCAGAGAAAAAGACAAGCTGTTGCTGTTCACCGCCGCGCTGGTTGCCGAACGCCGCCTCGCGCGCGGGGTAAAGCTCAACTATCCGGAATCGGTCGCGCTGATCAGCGCCTTTATTATGGAAGGCGCGCGCGATGGCGAAACCGTCGCCTCGCTGATGGAAGCCGGCCGCCACGTCCTGACGCGCGATCAGGTGATGGAGGGCGTACCGGAGATGATCCCGGATATTCAGGTGGAAGCCACCTTCCCGGACGGATCCAAGCTCGTCACCGTCCACAACCCGATCGTGTAAGGAGCGCGTGATGATCCCAGGTGAATACCGGATCCAGTCCGGCAACATTGCTCTCAACGTCGGGCGCGAAACCCGAAGTGTGATAGTGGAAAACCACGGCGACAGGCCGATCCAGGTCGGATCGCACTACCACTTTTACGAGGTCAACCCGGCGCTGAAGTTCGATCGCGAGGCCACCCGAGGCTACCGGCTGAACATCCCGGCGGGCACCGCTGTGCGCTTCGAGCCCGGCCAGAAGCGGGAAGTGACGCTGGTGCAGGTGACGGGCGCACAGCGCATTTTCGGTTTTCGCGGCGAGATCATGGGCGAGGTGAAACATGGCTGAGATTTCACGCCAGGCGTATGCCGATATGTTTGGCCCCACGACCGGGGATAAAGTGCGGCTGGCCGACAGCGAACTGTGGATCGAAGTAGAAGACGATCTCACGATCTACGGAGAAGAGGTTAAATTCGGCGGCGGAAAAGTGATCCGCGACGGCATGGGACAGGGGCAGATGACCGCCGACGACTGCGTGGATCTGGTGCTCACCAACGCGCTGATCGTCGATCACTGGGGGATCGTGAAAGCGGATATCGGCGTAAAAAATGGGCGGATCTTCGCCGTCGGCAAAGCCGGAAACCCGGACATTCAGCCCGGCGTGACGATCCCGATTGGCGCAGCAACGGAGGTGATCGCCGCCGAAGGCAAGATTGTCACCGCTGGCGGGATCGACACCCATATCCACTGGATCTGTCCGCAGCAAGCGGAAGAGGCGCTGGTCTCTGGCGTCACCACCATGATCGGCGGCGGCACCGGGCCCGCGGCAGGTACAAACGCAACCACCTGCACGCCGGGGCCATGGTATATCGCCCGCATGTTGCAGGCTGCCGATACGCTGCCGGTGAATATTGGCCTGCTGGGCAAAGGGAACGGTTCAAACCCGGACGCGCTGCGCGAGCAGATCGCGGCAGGTGCCATCGGGCTTAAGATCCACGAAGATTGGGGTGCGACGCCTGCGGCCATCAACTGCTCGCTGGAGGTCGCTGAAGAGATGGATATCCAGGTGGCGCTGCACAGCGACACGCTGAACGAGTCCGGTTTTGTCGAAGATACGCTGGCCGCCATCGCCGGGCGCACCATCCACACCTTCCACACCGAAGGGGCGGGCGGCGGCCATGCGCCAGATATCATCACCGCCTGCGCGCACCCGAATATTCTGCCCTCCTCCACCAACCCGACGCTGCCCTACACGGTCAACACCATCGACGAGCACCTGGACATGCTGATGGTTTGCCATCACCTCGACCCGGATATCGCCGAGGACGTGGCGTTTGCCGAATCCCGCATTCGCCGGGAGACCATCGCCGCCGAAGACGTGCTGCACGATATCGGCGCGTTCTCACTCACCTCGTCAGATTCACAGGCAATGGGCCGCGTGGGGGAAGTGATTATCCGCACCTGGCAGGTCGCGCACCGCATGAAGGTTCAGCGCGGCGCGCTGCCGGAAGAGACCGGCGATAACGACAACTTCCGGGTGAAGCGCTATGTCGCCAAATACACCATTAACCCGGCGCTGACCCACGGCATCGCCCATGAAGTGGGCTCGATTGAGGCGGGCAAGCTGGCGGACCTGGTGGTCTGGTCCCCGGCGTTCTTCGGCGTCAAGCCCGCCACCATCGTCAAAGGTGGGATGATCGCCTGCACACCGATGGGCGATATCAACGCCTCGATCCCCACGCCGCAGCCGGTGCATTACCGCCCGATGTTTGGATCGCTGGGCGCCGCGCGCCACGCCACGCGGCTGACGTTTATCTCGCAGGCCGCCAGTGCGAACGGCATCCCGCAGCAGCTCAACTTGCAGAGCGCCACGGCGGTGGTGAAAGGTTGCCGGACGGTGAAAAAGGCGGACATGATCCACAACGCTCTGCAACCGAACATCACCGTCGACTCGCAAACCTACGAGGTGCGCGTCGACGGCGAACTGATTACCAGCGAACCGGCTGACGTTCTGCCGATGGCACAACGCTATTTCCTGTTTTGAGGAGTGATGATGATTTATCTGACCCAACGCCTGGACCACGCACACCCGACTACCGCCAGCGTCACGCTGCCGATTGACGTGCGGGTGAAAAGCCGCGCCCGCGTGGCCCTGAACGACGGTCGCGAAGCCGGGCTGATGCTGCCGCGCGGTTTGCTGCTGCGCGGCGGCGATCTGCTGACCACCGACGACTGCAGCGAGGTGATCGAAGTGATCGCGGCCCCGGAGTCGGTTTCCGTGGTGCGCTGCGCCGATCCGTTCCTGCTCGCCCGCGCCTGTTACCACCTGGGCAACCGTCACGTGCCGCTGCAAATTATGCCATGCGAGCTGCGCTACCACCACGACCACGTTCTTGACGACATGCTGCGTCAGTTCGGGCTGGAGGTGACCTTCGCCAGCCTGCCGTTTGAACCGGAAGCGGGGGCTTACACCAGCGATGCCCACAGCCATGGCCACTCCCACGCTCATTCACATTAAGGACTCATCATGCGCAAGTATTTACCGCTGTTTCTGCTGGCCTTTTCCGTTCCGGCGCTTGCCCATCCGGGCCACGGGACCGACAGCTTCCAGGCCGGATTTCTCCATCCGCTGACCGGGCTGGATCACCTGCTGATGCTGACGGGGGCTGGCGTGCTGTCCGCCCTGAGCGGCCGCAAGCTGCTGCTGCCGTTAGCAACGCTCGGCATGATGCTTGCTGGCGCCGTTGCGGGCAGCCTGCTCGGCGGTTTTAGCGGCATGGAAATGCTGATTATCGCCTCGCTGGCGGTCTGCGGCGTAATGATGTTCAAGACTGAAAATCGCCTGCTGCTGGCGGTGCCAGCCCTGGCGATGTTCCACGGCTGGGCGCACGGCGTGGAGATGTCCGGCCACAGCTTCTGGCTCTTCACCAGCGGGTTTATGTTAGCCAGCGCCACGGTGCTGTGCGCCAGCTTCGCGGCAGGGCTGCTGCTGCGCCGTCACGACGGCCTGCGTAAAACCTTCGGTGGCGGGCTGATCGTCTCTGCCCTGCTGGCGCTGATGAGCTGATGGAGCACGCCCGCCAGCGGCTGCGCCTGATGCAGCTCTCCAGCAGTAGCCTGCCGGTCGGATCGTTTACCTGGTCGCAGGGGCTGGAGTGGGCCGTTGAGGCCGGGTGGGTCACGGACGCTGAGGCCTTCAGGCGCTGGCAGATCCAGCAGATGGAGCAGAGCTTTTTCTGCGTCGACCTGCCGCTGTTTATCCGCCTTTATCGTGCCTGCGAGAAGCAGGACGTCGCGACAGCAAAACGCTGGACGGCATACCTGCTCGCCTGCCGGGAAACGCGCGAGCTGCGCGATGAAGAACGCAACCGTGGCGCGGCCTTTACGCGCCTGATTAAAAGCTGGGAACCCGCCTGCCCGCCAGAATGGTTGCCGCTGTTGACGCAGAGCCAGCTCTGCGGTATGGCGTGGCTCGGCGTGCGCTGGGGCATTAGCGCGCGCGAGCTGGCGCTAAGCCTGGGCTACAGCTGGATTGAGAGCGCGGTGATGGCGGGCGTCAAGCTGGTGCCGTTTGGGCAGCAGGCCGCACAACAGCTGATTATCGACCTGAGCGACCATTTTGCCGCCGGGTTTGAACAGGCATTTTTACGTGGCGACGACGCGCTGGGGGCCGCTACGCCGCTGTCCGCCATCGCCTCCGCGCGCCACGAAACCCAATATTCACGACTATTCCGTTCCTGAGGAGTCAATATGGCTGATTACAAACATCCCCTGCGCGTTGGCGTGGGCGGCCCGGTAGGGTCGGGCAAAACCGCCCTGCTGGAAGCGCTCTGCAAGGCGATGCGCGATACCTATCACCTGGCGGTGGTGACTAACGATATCTACACCAAAGAGGATCAGCGCATCCTGACCGAGGCGGGTGCGCTGGAGCCAGAGCGCATCGTGGGCGTGGAAACGGGCGGCTGTCCGCACACCGCCATCCGCGAAGATGCCTCAATGAACCTGGCGGCGGTGGAAGCACTCAGCGAGAAGTTCGGCAATCTGGATCTGATCTTCGTCGAAAGCGGCGGGGATAACCTGAGCGCGACCTTCAGCCCGGAGCTGGCGGACCTCACCATCTACGTCATCGACGTGGCCGAAGGGGAAAAAATCCCGCGCAAGGGCGGGCCGGGGATCACCAAATCCGATTTTCTGGTGATCAATAAAACCGACCTCGCGCCGTACGTGGGGGCGTCGCTGGAGGTAATGGAACGCGACACTAACCGCATGCGCGGCGAGCGTCCGTGGACCTTTACCAACCTGAAAGCGGGTGACGGGCTGGCGACGATCATTGCGTTTCTGGAAGAGAAAGGGATGCTGCGGATCTGAAAAAGGCCTGGCATAACGCCAGGCCGTGATGGTTATTTGCAGCTGTTATTGGAAGACCCTTGTTCGCGCCATGCGCCCCACTGGCCGCCGGTTCCCGGCGTTTCTTGCCCCGGGTTGACATACCACTGGTTGAGCCAAACTTTACCGTTGTAGGACACTTTGGTGCATCGGGTTGGATAGGCAATTTTGGCGTTATAGGCCGGTGCCGCAGGATTTACCGGTGTGTCATCTTTTGCCGGGGTGTCATCCTTAGCCGGTACCGCTGGCTTACTGACGGTGATGGTCATGCTGTCTGTCGCGGTTCGCCCAACCGCGCCGGTCGTCGTCAGCGTAAAGGTCGCTTCCCCCTCGCTGTTGGCAGGAATGACGGCATAGGCATGCGCGCTGTCCACGCTCTTCACCAGCGCGCCGTTCAGTGTCGCCTCAAGCGAGAAGGTTTCTGCCCCTTTTGTCACACGCCAGTTATACGATTTGGCATTCAGGCTCTTACTGCCGTCCAGCGCGTAGGTGATCACCCCCGTGGTCGGAGAAACCAGAGCGTAATCTGCGCCTGCCACAGCCGTTGGCGCCGGCGCGACAGGCGTGCTACCGTCTTTGAGCGCCATAATACGGGCCACCGCACGCTCCATGTCAGGTTGAGTACCCACTTTTGCCGAATCTCCGTTGGCCAGTGGCGTACCGGTCTCTGCCAGAATCTGACGCATCTGACGCGGTGTCACGGTAATACCGTTGGCTTTGGCGATGCCTGACAGGCTGGCTACCACACCCGCAATAATCGGGTTCGAGGAAGAAGTTCCGGCAAACGTCGCGGTATAAGAATCGTTAACGCCGCCATTTTTATAGAGATCGCCATAACCTGTGCTCACTACGTCCCAGCAGCCCCATGCAGAGCTGGTGACGCGCGAACCATAGGTGCTGAACGACGCTTTTTTACCGTCTTTTGCACAAAACGCGCCCGCCAGGATAGCCCCGGAGTCACGCACGTTCACGTCAAACTCCCCCTGGAAGCCTGGGCTATCCAGGTTGACGTTCCCGTTACCTGCCGCCTCAATAACGTGAACGCCTTTATCCGTCAGCGCTTTAATCACATCGTAATAGGCGGGTTCGGACTCCATTGCCACCCAGCAATCCTTTTGGCAACCCGCTGGATAACCGCCCGCTACGTGTACCCCGATCTGCACCACATCGCCAGCTTTTAGCAACGGAATTAAATTATAGAGGTTATTATGCGCTGAGGCCGCGTACCCCAGTCGGCTTTTCCAGCTTATCCCTCGAATACCGGTGCCAATATCTTTCGCTGCCATAATCCCGACAGAAGCGGTGTCATGATCTTGCTTTTCAACATACGTTGTCTTTCCAGAGCTGAGGCTCATTGGCGGTAAGTTGAGGTGCTGGGTATTCCAGGGATAAATTTCCGTTGAAATAATCGTCACCCCTTCACCCGCACTGCCTGCATAGTGATCTACGCTTTCGCGGTTTACGCCCCCCATATAATAACCGGCGCGCTTAACATCAGGTGCTTTGAGATAATCCTGCTTATTGCGAAAATCCGGAACGGCGGCAGACGTTAAATTATTATTTACCGAAGATTTAACCTGCGGCGTAAGGGCGTTTTCATCCAGCGACACCGGTTCGGCCTCCGGATAAACTAACTCTACGTTCTGATTCTGCTCCAGCTCAGTAATAATATGGTTAATGTAGGTTTTATCCTGACGTTTATCTTGCGGTAACGCGATACGCAGATAACGGTCAAAGCCATAGCGTTTATTGAGTTCCGTTAACTCGGATGACTGATTTGAACTCCGCAAATTAGTCGGCCTAAACATATTTGTGGTGATAAGGGAAGGATCATTCAGGGCAATTTTATTGTTTGTCGCTTTTAGCAAACCTGTAGTGGGTTTTAGCTTGAGTACAATTGCTGTGTAGGTCGCATTGTCATGTGCAAACTCATTTTGCACCTGATTTTCTGCCGCAGCGGAAAATGAAATTGCTGCACAAATAAAAAGGGACAAGGTACTTTTTTTCATGGTAATCACGGTTCCTTTGTGAATCGACATTTCTCCTTTTTCAGTATCTGTGATACATGCACCGTGATGAATAAGAGCATCCTAATCTGGGGGAACGATCTTTCTATAATTGAATAAGAAAAATCTTTAACTCGTTTCTTTATATTTCGCAACGCGAGGATACACCTGGATACAAAAACCGTAAAGATTAATCATAATGAAATAATCAACATCCACCGCCGTTAAAAATACTCTCATTGTTACTGCTATTTTACCGCAGTCTGGATTTTAATAAGGATATATCTTGCGAGGGATTCCAACCCCGCCATTATCATGTAAGGGTTAATACGACGCATCATTATGGACATTAAAATCGTTATCGCTGAAGAATCCTCGTTGATTCGCCGCGGCTTATCCTCAATGATGCAAGCGCTCTCGTTACCCGCCTCAGGCATGAATCAGAGATGTGTTTTGACCGGTGAAGCAACCTCTTCCGCAGAACTTCTGTCGCTTCTGGGTCAGCATAACCCCGATATCGTTATCCTCAGCTATTCACTGACAACCAGCTTTAATCGCTCTCCTCTCACGGGTATGGACGGTCTGAAGCTGTTGAGATGGCTCCATCAGACTTATCCTGCGCTCAGCATTATCCTGCTCTCGCCCTATGCAAACACCATGTTTATTCGTCAGGCGCTAAAGGAAGGCGTCAGATCGTATTTGTCGCGGGATATCAACGAGAAAACATTAAGCCAGGCGATTGCTACAGTTCTTAAAGGTGAGATCTTTATCGAAAGCCAGCTGGTAAATATGCTTTTTCGTCATGAGATGACAGATATAGAGAAACTCTCGCCGCGGGAAATCGATGTGCTGCGTCTGATATGTAACGGATTAAATTTGAAGGAGATTGCACAACATATGCACCTGAGCATCAAAACAGTCAGTGCGCATAAGATCCGGGCGATGGAAAAGCTGGATGTGCAAAACGACTGCCAGCTTTACTCGCTGATCATCAAGAACCAGATTTTCGACATCAGGATATAAAACTCCCCCGCCGCGATGACGGGAGAGCCGTTCACGCCTCAGGCAGCTCCGCCAGCGGCCAGCGCGGACGCACGGACACGCTCAGGTCAGCCGTGGCGCCAGCGTTCAGGCGCACCATCCCGGCGTAGGCGATCATCGCCCCGTTATCGGTACAAAATTCAGGACGCGCGTAGAACACTTCCCCACGACGCTTTTGCATCATCTCTGCAAGCTTCGCGCGCAGCGTACGGTTGGCGCTCACGCCGCCTGCCATCACCAGGCGCTTAAAGCCGGTCTGATCCAGCGCGCGTTTGCACTTGATCATCAGCGTATCCACCACCGCATCTTCGAACGCACGAGCGATGTCGGCACGCGTCTGCTCGCTGTCGTCGTTATTGCGGATGGTGTTCGCCGCGAAGGTTTTCAAACCGGAGAAGCTGAAATCCAGCCCCGGACGATCAGTCATCGGCCGTGGGAAGACAAAGCGCCCTTCCGTGCCCTGTGCGGCCATTTTCGAGAGCATCGGGCCGCCCGGGTAATCCAGCCCCAGCAGCTTGGCGGTTTTGTCGAAGGCTTCACCGGCTGCATCGTCAATTGACTCGCCCAGCAGCTCATACTTGCCAATACCCGTTACGCTGATCAGTTGGGTATGACCACCGGAAACCAGCAGCGCCACAAACGGGAACGCTGGCGGATTGTCTTCCAGCATCGGCGCCAGAAGGTGCCCTTCCATATGGTGAACCGGAATGGCCGGAACATCCCACGCGAAGGCCAGTGAACGCCCTACCGTTGCGCCGACCAGCAGCGCGCCGACCAGGCCCGGTCCTGCGGTATAGGCCACGGCATCAATATCTTTTGCACTCAACCCGGCCTCTTTCAGCGCCGCCTGGATCAGGGGAACCGTTTTACGCACGTGGTCACGAGAGGCCAGTTCAGGCACGACGCCGCCGTAGTCAGCGTGCAATTTCACCTGACTATACAGTTGGTTGGCCAGAAGCCCTTTTTCGTCGTCGTAAATCGCGATGCCGGTTTCATCGCAGGATGTTTCAATACCCAGTACACGCATGACTTGTTTTACCTCGTTTCAATACCGCGCAGTGTAGAGCCTGGGCGGATTGTTGTAAAACTTTGTTCGCCCCAGGAAGAAGCCTCGTGTATACTCCTCACCCTTATTAAAGTCCCTTTCAAAATCGCATCGGTGCTTTACAAAGCAGCAGCATTTGCAGTAAAATTCCGCACCATTTTGAAATAAGCTGGCGTTGATGCCAGCGGCAAACCGAATTTATTAAAGGTGAGAGTTACATGCCGGTAATTAAAGTACGTGAAAACGAGCCGTTCGACGTAGCACTGCGTCGCTTCAAACGTTCATGCGAGAAAGCAGGTGTTCTGGCTGAAGTTCGTCGTCGTGAGTTTTATGAAAAACCAACGACCGAACGTAAGCGCGCTAAAGCTTCCGCTGTGAAACGTCACGCGAAGAAACTGGCTCGCGAAAACGCACGCCGTACTCGTCTGTACTAATCTGTTGAGGGCCACAGCCCTCAATTGACAGACAGAGTTGTAGTCGTAAGGCCGTGCTTCCGGAAGGAATGCGCGGCTTGTTTTCGTTTATAAGTCGCTTAAATTTTTGGGGCATATGGCCGGAAGAATCCCACGCGTTTTCATCAATGACCTGCTTGCCAGAACCGACATCGTCGATCTCATCGACGCGCGGGTGAAGCTAAAAAAGCAGGGCAAGAACTACCATGCGTGCTGTCCGTTCCATAACGAAAAAACCCCCTCTTTCACCGTAAACGGTGAAAAGCAGTTCTACCATTGCTTCGGCTGTGGCGCACACGGTAATGCCGTCGATTTTTTGATGAACTACGACAAGCTCGAGTTCGTTGAAACCGTCGAAGAGCTGGCGGCGATGCATAACCTTGAAGTGCCGTATGAAGCGGGCAGTGGGCCAAGTCAGATCGAGCGCCATCAGCGGCAAACGCTGTACCAACTGATGGATGGCCTGAATTCGTTTTACCAACAGTCTCTTAAGCACTCTGCGGCTGAGCCTGCGCGTCAGTATCTGAACAAGCGCGGACTGAGCGACGATGTGATTGCGCGTTTCGCTATTGGTTACGCCCCGCCCGGCTGGGACAACGTGTTAAAGCGTTTTGGCGGCAATAATAGCGAAGATCGTAAATCCCTCATCGACGCAGGCATGCTGGTCACCAACGACCAGGGACGAAGCTACGACCGCTTCCGTGAACGGGTGATGTTCCCGATCCGCGACAAGCGTGGCCGGGTGATAGGTTTTGGTGGTCGCGTGCTGGGTGATGCCCTGCCGAAATACCTTAACTCCCCGGAAACCGATATTTTCCATAAGGGCCGCCAGCTTTACGGTCTTTATGAGGCACAGCAGGATAATGCGGAACCTCCGCGTCTTCTGGTCGTCGAAGGCTATATGGATGTTGTTGCGCTGGCGCAGTACGACATTAACTATGCCGTTGCGTCGCTGGGAACGTCCACCACGGCGGACCATATCCAGCTGCTGTTCCGCGTCACCAACAACGTGATTTGCTGTTACGACGGTGACCGCGCAGGACGCGACGCCGCCTGGCGAGCGCTGGAAACCGCGTTGCCGTATATGACCGACGGGCGTCAGTTACGCTTTATGTTCCTGCCCGACGGTGAAGACCCGGATACGCTGGTGCGTAAAGAGGGCAAAGCGGCGTTTGAAGCGCGGATGGAGCAGGCTCAGCCGCTCTCCACGTTTCTGTTTAACAGCCTGATGCCGCAGGTTGATTTGAGTACCCCTGACGGGCGCGCGCAGCTCAGCACGCTGGCGCTGCCGTTAATCAGCCAGGTGCCCGGCGAAACGCTGCGCATCTATCTGCGTCAGGAGTTAGGCAACAAGCTCGGCATTCTGGATGACAGCCAGCTTGAACGTTTAATGCCGAAACAGGCTGAAAACGGCACGGTACGCCCCGCGCCTCAGCTAAAACGCACAACCATGCGTATACTGATAGGGTTGCTGGTGCAAAACCCCGAACTTGCTCCGCAAGTGCCGTCGCTGGCGGGTTTGAACCACGAAAAATTGCCCGGGCTTGGCTTATTTTCAGAATTGGTCAACACTTGTTTGTCTCAGCCAGGTCTGACCACCGGACAACTTTTAGAGCATTATCGCGGCACAAAAGAGGCCGCTACCCTTGAAAAACTGTCGATGTGGGACGATATAGCAGATAAGGATATCGCAGAAAAAACGTTCACCGACTCACTCAACCATATGTTTGATTCGATGCTTGAGTTGCGCCAGGAAGAGTTGATAGCTCGCGAGCGCACCCATGGCCTAAGCAGCGAAGAACGCCGGGAGCTCTGGATGATTAACCAGGAACTGGCGAAGAAATAAAAAATTTAACGGCTTAAGTGCCGAATATCGATCGGGAAGCCCCCGGCAGCCGCACTGAGAGGCAGCGGCAAAAATATAAGTACGCCCTCGCTTTAAAGGTTGGCAGCCCATCGCCGACACCAATCAAACGAATTAAGTGTGGATACCGTCTTATGGAGCAAAACCCGCAGTCACAGCTGAAACTTCTTGTCCAACGCGGTAAGGAGCAAGGCTATCTGACCTATGCCGAGGTCAATGACCATCTGCCGGAAGATATCGTCGATTCAGATCAGATCGAAGATATCATCCAAATGATCAATGACATGGGCATTCAGGTGATGGAAGAAGCACCGGATGCCGATGATCTGTTGCTGGCTGAAACCTCCAACAACACTGACGAAGATGCGGAAGAAGCTGCTGCACAGGTCCTGTCCAGCGTGGAATCTGAAATCGGGCGTACCACTGACCCGGTCCGCATGTACATGCGCGAAATGGGTACCGTTGAACTGTTGACCCGCGAAGGCGAAATTGACATCGCAAAACGCATCGAAGACGGGATCAACCAGGTTCAGTGCTCTGTTGCCGAATACCCGGAAGCGATCACCTATCTGCTGGAGCAGTACGATCGCGTTGAAGCAGAAGAAGCGCGTCTGTCCGATCTGATCACTGGCTTTGTCGACCCGAACGCTGAAGAAGATATGGCGCCAACCGCCACTCACGTCGGTTCTGAGCTGTCTCAGGAAGAGATGGATGACGACGAAGACGAAGATGAAGAAGACGACGACAGCAGCGATGACGACAACAGCATCGACCCTGAACTGGCGCGTGAGAAATTTGCCGAGCTGCGTACCCAGTACGAAGTGACGCGTGACACCATCAAAGCGAAAGGCCGCAGCCATGCCGCCGCTCAGGAAGAGATCCTGAAGCTGTCTGAAGTGTTCAAACAGTTCCGCCTGGTGCCAAAACAGTTCGACTACCTGGTGAACAGCATGCGCGTGATGATGGATCGCGTACGTACCCAGGAACGTATCATCATGAAGCTGTGCGTTGAACAGTGCAAAATGCCGAAGAAGAACTTCATCACCCTCTTCACCGGCAACGAAACCAGCGAAACCTGGTTCAACGCCGCTATCGCGATGAACAAGCCGTGGTCTGAAAAGCTGCACGACGTGAAAGAAGACGTACAGCGCGGCCTGCAAAAACTGCATCAGATTGAAGAAGAGACCGGCCTGACCATCGAGCAGGTAAAAGACATCAACCGTCGTATGTCCATCGGTGAAGCGAAAGCCCGCCGTGCGAAGAAAGAGATGGTTGAAGCGAACTTACGTCTGGTTATCTCTATCGCCAAGAAATACACCAACCGTGGCCTGCAATTCCTGGATCTGATTCAGGAAGGCAACATCGGTCTGATGAAAGCGGTAGATAAGTTTGAATACCGTCGTGGTTACAAGTTCTCCACCTATGCTACCTGGTGGATCCGTCAGGCGATCACCCGCTCTATCGCAGACCAGGCGCGCACCATCCGTATTCCGGTGCATATGATTGAGACCATCAACAAACTCAACCGTATCTCTCGCCAGATGTTGCAGGAGATGGGCCGCGAGCCGACGCCGGAAGAGCTGGCTGAACGCATGCTGATGCCGGAAGACAAGATCCGTAAAGTGCTGAAAATCGCTAAAGAGCCAATCTCCATGGAAACGCCAATCGGTGATGATGAAGATTCGCATCTGGGTGATTTCATCGAGGATACCACCCTCGAGCTGCCGCTGGACTCTGCCACCACCGAGAGCCTGCGTGCCGCTACGCACGACGTGCTGGCTGGCCTGACCGCCCGTGAAGCCAAAGTGCTGCGTATGCGTTTCGGTATCGACATGAACACCGACCACACGCTGGAAGAAGTGGGTAAACAGTTTGACGTGACCCGCGAACGTATCCGTCAGATCGAAGCGAAGGCGCTGCGTAAACTGCGCCATCCGAGCCGCTCTGAAGTGCTGCGTAGCTTCCTGGACGATTAATCGGTCCTGAAATGAAAAAGCTCCCAATCGGGAGCTTTTTTTTGTTTATTCCCTCTCCCTGTGGGAGAGGGTCAGGGTGAGGGCATCAGGCCGCAGAGGAGCTAAAGCCCCCTCACCACAAGCGCCTCATCAAGTTCCCGATACGCCTCCACCAGCTTGTCCAGCGTCGCCCTGTTCAGCCCGCTGGGGTTCGGCAACACCCAAACCTGCGTTACGCCAATGGTAATGTTCTGCTTACCCCACTTCACACCGCGCTGGCTGAACGCCTGCTCGTAGGCCTGCTTGCCGAGGATCGCCAGCGCCGCGGGCTGATAGTCTTCAATTTTCGCGATCAGCTCACGCCCGCCAGCGCGCAGCTCATGCAGATTCACTTCGCTCGCCTGCACCGTGGGTCGCTCGACCAGCATGGTGATGCCACAGCGCGTATCCAGCAGCTGCTGCTCTTCTTCCGGCTTAAGCTGTTTGTCGGTAAATCCGGCCTGGTGGATCACCTTCCAGAAGCGATTTCCCGGATGAGCAAAGTGAAAACCGGTGTGCGCCGATGACTTGCCCGGATTAATACCGCAGAACACCACCCGCAGGCCAGGGGCCAGAATATCGTTGATCATCTCTACTCCTGTCTATGCATCTTAAGATAAGTATAAAGGATTGATTATGCGTTGTTTATAAAAACAGCAGGCAGGTGTGAATGGCTGGATTGCTGAGGGGAGTTACTTTATAATTCACCGCCACGGCCCCTTAGCTCAGTGGTTAGAGCAGGCGACTCATAATCGCTTGGTCGCTGGTTCAAGTCCAGCAGGGGCCACCAAATTTTTGCTTTAAAATCATATAATTAAGCCACTCGAAAGAGTGGCTTTTTTGTTAACGGAATTGCGGGTGTCCCCTTTTTGTCCCCTCACTATTTTTTGCAGGCATCCGCCAGGCCGCATTCTGCATAGCAGTGCATGATTTTTTTTATTATCCGCCTCTGATTTTTGCCGCTCCGTATGAAAGCAAGTAGCCGACTAACAATGCGCCAAAACACCCGGCGAATTTCATCCATGTGCTTTCAAACCAGAAGAATGACCCCATAGCAAAAATCACAGCCAGAAAGGTGATGGTTCCCTCAATTGCGTGGGACATTAACGATTTTACAAATTTCATTCTGTATTCCTTTGCAATCACTAGGGTGTCCTTCAATGAACACCAGGTAAGGCTCTAACTGCTGTTCAACGAGAAAGTAGACCATATCCAGATTCTCTTTTGACACCCTGGCGTATGTAGAGGGATATTTGGCTTTCATCCGCCTTGATGCTCTGGCTGACTCTTCGATGATTCCCTGAAACATCACTACGTTTAACGCTGCTGAAGCGCTGAACCGAATAAAATGCTTGTACGCCTGGTCAATCGCCAGACGGTTCAACATCAGACTTGCGGTTGTCTGTGCCAGAGCTATTTGCCCTGCTGTTCGCCCACCAACGCTCCCGGCTCCGTAACCCAATTTATTGTTTACGGCCTCTTTACCATCATCATTGAGTTTCTGATAGAACGACGTGAAAACGATAGTTATCAGTCTGCGTAATGGTGACTCAGCATTACCCAGGCTCTTGAGCATATAAAAAAAACGCTCCGTCTCAGCCTGGTTTCTTTGCCTAGCACTATCCCCGCCAAGCCCGCTTCCCTCCCAGCTTCTTACAACACCCATGTAAGCTGTGTTTGGTATGGAGGAGATCCCATCGAGAATCCCTAATGCAACCTGTTTAGCATCCATATCTCATCCGTATTGTTCTGAACCCGAACAAAGAATAACCAAAGCTTACGGGCGCTTCCAGACGTAATTTTTCAGTTTTCCAGAAACCCTTAATTTCCCCCTGTACCGCGCCAGCTCTGCCCTGTCGCCCGGTTGCGCCTTTAAGACAAGAAACCAAAACGATCCTTCGAACCTCACATAAAATTAACTTTCTTTTTATTTATCTTATGGTTACAGTTTTCTTTCGATCCTCCACAGATCCATAAAAGTGAAAAACACTGAAATTCTTTTCAATCTTTTCAGTTCTGGTTTTCCGCAAAGCCGCCAGCACTGGCGCGGTCTGGCGGTCTGGTTTGTAGAAAAATAAAACTGAAAAATTTTTATGATCCAAAAACCGCAGGCGGGTGCGGTGTAGTGCGATTTTGGTCTGCGAAAGATTTTTTTTGGCCGTGCTGTGACGCGCCAGCGCCCCGCTGTGGACACGATCTGTTTTAAGGGTGGCTATAAAGCTGAACGCGCCAGAGCGCCGCTGACAGCGCGTAGCGATAGCCGCTTAAGAGGTAAGAAAAGAGATATCCCCGCCAGGGGATGAAGCACATAAAAAACCCGCTTTCGCGGGTTATGTTCTGGACTGGTTTACTTACCAATCACCGGGGAGTATTTGCCGTTCAGCGTATCCGCTTTCGCTCCGGTGTTCCGGATTGCTCCCGCGTTGGTCGGTGCTCCCGTATTGCTGTGCGTGTGGCTTGCCGTTTGCTCTGCCAGCTCTTTAACCATGTCGAGCGTGTCCAGCATCAGCTGTGCCACATTGATAGTGCCAGAGCCAATCCACACTACCGGGGCAATAATCTGCTGTTACACGCCGCCACACTTTTACGTATCTAGCCAATTTTCACGATCAGGTCTTTACCCGTTGTGACTGTCTGGCTCCCGGCTATGTCCGTTTCATCATTGCCGCCGATACTCGCCACGCGGTTATTCACAGCCTGGCTGTAATCCCCCGTACACACCTGCTGAATGGCTCCGGCCATCAGCGTGGACGTGCCCAGCACGGTAATTTTATCCGTAGCTTTAACCGTGGTTTCGCGGCTGACCAGCTCCCGCTGTTCTGTATCGGCCTTAACTACCCGCGCCATTGAGGTTTTACTGATCGTCTGGTCTGTCTGCCTCACCCAGTCCCCCGCCTGGGTGACGCGCTGCGATACTTCCGCGCGCTGCTGTTGCAGCTGTTCGCCAGGCTGGATATCCGGGAGGCTGGTTCCGTCCGGCACGGTCTGCCGTACAAAAGACTTATCCGGCCGTCCGCCAGTAAAAGCGATTTCGACCAGCGTTTCTTCAGGCGGAAACTGGAACATCCCCGAATCATTACTTGGACATACTGATATAAAGATGACAATTCGTTATGCGCATTTTGCGCCTGACCATCCAGAGGATGCTGTAAGATTCAACCCTTTATGTGCATCAAAGGGGGAGCTCGTATCCTCTTAAACAGCACATGTAGCAGAAATTTTTCAAGTAAAAGGAAAGGTAAAAATCCTGCTGTTGTAGGATTTTTTACGTTAGTGACCAAGTTACAAAATAGGGGTAATACAGGATGGAAATTTTTTCTTTCTGTCGCACGTTCAAGGATGACGTGCATTGCGTATTCAAGATATGAGCTTAACAAAACCTCCTTATTCGAGGGCGGTTCTGGGTTTGGCTCTTCTTGCCGCACAGCCTGTAAACCAGCTTGAACAAACGCATCTTTCAAAGTTTGAGGGATGACATCTGCCAACGAAAGGTCACCAAAAGCTGACTCTATCGCCTGCAACATTTTCTCATCTGAATTATCTAGATCGTTGATGTCCAGCTTCAATCGAAACTCCTTTTACATCACTACCCTACTTACGAGTAACGCTGCTCCATTATCCATAAGCGCTCCGGAGGAAATGGCGCTTCCTCCAAATGAAAGAGGTGTTAAATCAGTGCAGATTTACCGTTAGTGTTAAGGTGATTATTCATATAACCCCCATGTAAACAAAAAGTTAACATTCAAGTTCAAGTTAGCTCAGTTTAAGTATCGCGCTAATGACCTCCTTGATTGCATGCCAATCAGCGCTGCCAATCGCTGACCAGAATTGAGGATGTAAATCGTTCGAAAATTTGTACAAATAGTACATAGCCGGAACGTAGCGTGCGGCACGTAGCAACAAATTTTCATTTACATCTTTACAACAACATGCAGTCTTATTACGTGTAGCTTGGTGGGTTGTAAGCTTCTTTTTCATATCCAATCTCCAAAATAGGATATGAAGGAAGCCGCCTTTACACCTTCTAACAGACCGGGGTAGCAAATCGGTCACTGAAGATATGAGGCCAGAGAAAGAACGGATCAACCCCACTGAAAACAAATAGTTAACCTTATACAAAATGGCGATAAAATGGCGGTTGAAATGAAGAAATCCAGACAATTGGTGATAATCAGTGACAATTCAATAGACTGATTTTAAAGGAAAATCATTGATTTTTGGTTGTTCAGGTAGGAACTCATAATCGCTTGGTCGCTGGTTCAAGTCCAGCAGGGGCCACCAAATACAGCAAGGGCTGGCGGGGAGTTACCCACCAGCCTCTTTTTTCCAGGGATATGCCGGGGATATTCCAAAAAATTAACCATAGTGTTTTATAGTTAATTTATGACCGTTCATACACTCCTGGATCTAATCAGCTTCATGCAGTAACCACTATTGCAAGGGGTATGAATGAAACGGATCTTCATCACTGCTTCGGTTCTGCTTGCCCCCCTCAATGATGCTTATGCTGGCTGTTCTGCTGCCAGCTTTGCGGCGTGTTCTTCCCTGGCAACATCAACCGGGTCACGTCCCAGCCACTGACCGGGCGGGGCAATCACCCTGTTCGAACCCGGTTGACAACCACAATGTACTTCTGACCCATGAACGGCTACGGGTACGCCGTGAAAACTTACACGCTGCTCATCGAGTCATTGACCCGACCGCAAGGGATTTTTAAATAAATATTTATCTATCGACTAAATTTCCCCTTGTCCCAGCTCTCGCCGCGGGCCGTTAAGTCAATTGACGGCGCGGCCGCTATTCCCTCAGCATCATAAAAAAATGCGGACGTTGTAAAGCTGTACACAGTGCCGTGAACAGTAAATGAGATATTGTTGCCTATGCCTTCAACTTTTGCGCGGGCGGTATTCGCTGTGAGCGTGGGCGCGATATGTTGTTTTTCGAGAGCCACCAGCGGATCACCGTCAATCTTACTCGCTAAAAAATAACGATACACTTCCCCGGTGGTCATGTTCGAGCCGTCATACTCAGTAATGTATAACCAGGTCCGGGGCGTGAGCTGGCGAACTTCATATAGCCGATCACTAACAGTTAAACGCTGTATATGTTGGAAATAACAGTACCCCGCGACCGCCAGGGCCATAAGAATAGTGGCGATCCAGTGCAGCGTCCTAAAAGTGATGCTGTTTAACATAGTCGATGCCTTGCTTTATCCAAAATTGGTCAATCGGATCATCACCAAACGGCGGGGCCCCCGTGAAATTACCCCATTCGGGTCTTGATGTGCCGGCTTTCCACTGCGCCGCGCCGGCAGCAATAAGCAAAATCTTTGCAGGGATGCACGCTGCATAACCCACAGCGCCGTAATGGAAATTCCCGAAGTCAGCATAAGCCCGTTTTTGTTGTTTGTAATCCCATGGCCCGCCGTTTCTTACTCGCTCATAAAACCACGTATACGTAAGCGGGGCGGCCATATTCTGGACTTCGTGACGCGCCCGCGCGAGCCTTATGTGTTCGCGCAATATCTCCAGCCCGCGGGGTGGATAAATTGGTATACATGCCATCGTTCTTCCTTTCTGCCAGGCAAAAAGGGCAACATAAGAGCAATAACGGTAACGCGTACTGCTGAAGATCAATTTATTAATTTTATTTGCAACATCAATAAGTAACGAAATTAAATAACACGAACCTATAACACAATTTGTATCACCTGCGATCCGTATTTAGTCATTAATGAGGGTTTATCCTCAATGGAAATGGAGTTTTAAAAATGGCTATTCCTGCTTATTTATGGCTTAAGGATGATGGCGGCAACCCGATTAAGGGATCTGTGGATGTTCAAAATAGAGAAGGTAGTATAGAGATCCTCTCTTTTAGTCACGGCTTGTTAGTTCCGACCGATAACAACACCGGCAAGATCACCAGCACGCGCTTACATGCGCCGCTCGTAATTGAAAAAGAGTTTGATAGCTCCAGCCCGTATCTCTACAAAGCGGTAGCCACCGGCCAAACGCTGAAAAGCGCAGAGATCAAGTGGTATAAAATCAACGATGCGGGCCAGGAGGTTGAATATTTCAATATGCTGCTTGAAAACGTCCGGGTAGTCAGCATTAACCCCGTCATGCATAACTGTAAAGAGCCAGCGTTACAGATACACAATCATAATGAGGGAATACAGCTCCGCTATGAGCGGATCACCTGGAAGTATTGCGATGGGAACATCCAATACTCGGACGCGTGGAACGAGCGGGTTACAGCGTAAAAAAGGGCGGTTAATCCGCCCTGTATTGTTTTTAGTGCCAATTCTTTCGCCCCCTCGGTTTGCCAGCACGTAGCCTCCCCTCGATGGCAACACCCCGCGCGATCACCTGGCGCCAGCTCTCCGCACTTCTTATGCATTTGGGGTATTTTAATCATGCTTAATGCTGTTAAGCATTCTCTGGCAGTTATTGCGGCGTACCGCTGCCGCTGCACGCCTCCAGAACCCCAAATTTTCGAGTTTCTCGGCTCACGCATTCAAAAGTGAACTCTAAGGTCACATTTAACCCCGTGCTCCCCGTTCCAGAAGGAAGATTCAATAACTCTCACTCTTTCACAAACCCTAAAAACTAAAGAAATCCCCCATCGCGCCGATCATCATCCGTGTGTATTATTTCCTGTAGCTTTTACAACAACTAACCTTAACTCAAATACTTAAGCGCCAGAGCGAAAGGCATCATGAGCACACCGATCAAACGGCTAGAAATCATTAAAAATGCCATTGAGCTGGAAGATGACGACATCATCCGGAGCCAGTTGAAACGTCTCAAAGAGGAAGCCTTTGACGATAATCTCCTGTCCATCGTCGCGGCGCTTGAGCAGAAAAACTATACCGCAGCCCTTCGCGCTATCACCGCCTGGCTGCAAAGCCAGCGCGCCGTTACCCCGTGGCGTGACCCGCAGCTGGCGGCCAGCAAGCTGGAGCTGAAAGCCCTGGAAGAGCGTCTGCGCGATCTGATTGATCGCCGTAACGCCCGGGTACAGCAGCTTGATGAGTTCAACGATCTCTATTTCTCCCGCCTCGGGCCGTTGATGCAGCAGATCCTCGCCCTGCGTAAAACGCTGGCGGAGCTTAACCTGCGTCGTCAGCAGGAGGAGACGCGTCGTCGGGAAGAGGATTACCGCCGCTGCCAGGGCTATATGGCGCAGGCCGTAGAGGTTCTGTCAACGCTCACCGGGCGCTGGCGAGATCTGCCTGCGGATTCCGTTCAGGCGGCAGAGGCGCGCAAGCATCTTCAGCAGCAAAGTAATCTGATTGCCAACCTGCTGGCCGAAGCGATGGAGCTGGAGACCGGTTTAACGCGTGAAGAAGAGCCAGCACGTCAGGCGCGCGATGAGGCCAACGAAGAGTACAAGAAGTATCGCGAACAGCATCATGATGCCGAAGTTCGCCTGCGTAAAGGCAAGGATCTCTCTGAAGAGGATCGGAACGAGCTGAAGCGGCTCTGGCGTCAGGCGAGCAAGCTATGCCACCCGGATCTGGTTGCCGATGATTTAAAAGAAGAAGCCAACAGGATGATGGTACAGCTCAACCAGGCCAAACAGCGCGGCGACGTGAAGGCCATTCGCTTGCTGGTCGCCCGTCTGCAACAAGGGTTTGAACCGATGATGGCGAGCGACAGGCTGAACGACCTGGAACGTATTCGTAAAAAGATGGCGCAGGTGCGTGAGCAAATCGACACCCTGGTGAACGAGCTGGCAGAGCTGGAGAAAGAAGAGTCCTGGCTGCTCGTCTCGTCGCTCAGCAATATGGAAGCCTACTTTGCCCAGCAGGAGAAAGCGCTGAAAGAGGTATGCGCCTCGCTCGAACATCAGGTGAGCGAAGCGCAGCTGGATCCCGCTGCCTGATTATTTGGCGTGCCAGTACGCGCTGGCACGCACCAGCTGTGGGTCAATTGCGTCGGTTTCAAACTGACGGCTCAGGCGTTTTACCACTTTCCCCTCTCCGGTCAGCCAGATAAAGTAATCCTCTTCCGGCACGGCCAGCGCTGCAAGATGGTCGGCTACCGCCTGCTCGTTGTGGCCAATAACCCAGGTAATGTTGAACCCGCTCAGGTGCGCCAGATAGTCCTGGTACGCCGTATCGCCCACGGTGACGATGGCGTGGATCGCCGGGCGAACAGGCAGTTTTGCGATGCCTTCTAAACGGCGGCGCAGCGCGGGCATGCCCGACTCGTCGCACACGTACAGCTGCCAGGCGTAATCTTCCGGCACCACCAGCGAACCACGCGGACCACCGATGGTCAGCTTGTCGCCCACCTTCGCCTCTACCGCCCAGTTGCTGGCAATGCCACCATCATGAACGAAGAAATCGAGCGCCAGCTCATGTTTTTCGTCATCGTACAGCGGGGTATAGTCACGCGCCTGCGGACGCACGCCGTCGCCCCAGTCGATGCGTTCATCAGTCACCACAGGCGGCACGAAAGTGGTGCCCGGTGCCGGGAAAAAGACTTTGGTATGGTCGTCAAAGCCGCGAGAGCTAAAGCCCTCCAGCGCCTCGCCGCCTAGCACAATGCGCTGAAATCCTGCACTGACTCGCTCAGTGCGCATCACGTTCAGCTCACGAAAACGCAGGTCATTGCGGACACGTTGAGGGTAACGGGTAGATGCCATGTTGATGCCCTTCTCAGGTGAATACGATATATCGGAATGAATTTTTAATGATAATGATTGCTATTAACTCAGAAATCAAGATTTTTTAGATTGCATCTGAATATATCTTAGATATAGTTTAGATATATCAAATTGAGGAAGAAACATGCGACACGAACACGACGGCGGCGGACGCCGGCCACGATTTTTTGGTCATGGCGATCTGCGGCTGGTGATCCTGGATATCCTGACCCGCAACGCGAGCCATGGTTATGAGCTGATCAAAGAGATCGAGAACCTGACGCAGGGACATTACACGCCAAGCCCTGGCGTGATCTATCCGACTCTGGATTACTTGCAGGATCAGTCGCTTATCATCATTACCGAAGAAGAGAACGGCCGTAAGCGGATTGCGATTAACGCCGCCGGAGAACAGTGGCTGGAAGATAACCGGGAACAGCTGGAGCAGATCCAGACGCGTATCAAGGCGCGCTCCGTCGGTTTCCAGCTGCGCAAAAACCCGCAGATGAAGCGGGCGCTGGATAACTTCAAAGCGGTTCTGGATCTGAAGGTTAATCAGGGAGAGCTCAGCGACGCGCAGTTAAAACAGATTATCGGCGTGATTGACCGCGCGGCACTGGAGATCTCCCAGCTGGATTAAGCCAGCACGCCGTCGCTCACGCGGAACACGCGGACCAGCTCCTTCAGGTGCATGGCCTGTTCGTTAAGGGATGCCGCCGCCGCAACGGACTCCTCCACCAGCGCGGAGTTCTGTTGGGTGGTGGCGTCTATCAGGCCAATCGCGCTGTTGATCTGCGAGATGCCTTCCGTCTGTTCGTGGCTGGCCTGGCGAATCTCACGCAGGATGACGTCCATCTCTTCCACGTTGCCGACCATGCCGTTGATAAGCCCGCTGGCCTTCTCCACAAGGTTCATGCCGTCCTGCGTCTGGCTTGTGGAGCTTTCAATCAGCTGGCGGATCTCACTTGCGGATGTTGCACTTTTCTGCGCGAGCTGACGTACCTCGCCCGCCACCACCGCAAAGCCACGACCATGCTCACCCGCGCGCGCCGCTTCGACCGCCGCGTTCAGCGCCAGAATATTAGTCTGGAAGGCAATGGCGTCGATCAGGTCGATAATGTCGGACATCCTGTTCGATGTTTCGTTGATCAGGCGCATCTTGCTGGTGACCTGCTTCATCATCTCGCCGTTGTTTTTGACCACAGCAGCCGCATCGGCAGACAGGTTCGTCGCTTCTCCGGTGTGGGACGCGGTATTCTTCACCGTGGCGGTAATCTGCTCCATCGACGCAGCCGTCTGTTCAACGGAACTGGCCTGCTCTTCCGTGCGGGCAGCCAGATCCTGGTTGCCCGCGACAATCTGCGCGGCGGCGCTGGAGATGTTTTCCGATCCGGTTTGCACCTGCTGCACAATCTCCAGCAGGCGCGTTTTCATCTCCATCAGTGCGGTGAGTAGCAGTCCGGTTTCATCTTTACCGTGCGAGGTAATGCTGCCGGTGAGATCGCCATCGGCAATGGCCTCCGCAAAATTCACCGCGTCGTTCAGCGGGCGGGTAATGGATCGCACAATGAACCAGCCAGTCAGGCTGGCTGCCGCGACGCTGAAAAGCGTAATCAGGATCAGCAGGAGACGATTGGTGCGGAAATCACCTTCCACCTGCTCGCCCGCACTCTGCATTTCATGGTCCTGGATCGCAATCAACGCCTGCACTTTCGCTTTATAGGACTGTTGCAGGTTCAGGGTGTTGGTCATCATTTCGTTTATCGCGCCCGCACGGTCGTTATTCTGCACGGCCTGCAAAATGCGGTAGCGCGAGTCAAGATATTGCTGGCGCACGCCGTGGATATCGGCCAGCACCTGTTGGGATTTTTTATCCTTGAGAGCGTTGTCCAGCTCGCTCAGGATTGCGGCGATGCGCTCGCTGATCGCCTTCAGACGCTGCTCTGATTGCGCCGTGTACGTCCCCTGTTCGTCCAGCAGCATGAGCTGCTGTGTGCTGATAAATTCCTGGAAGTTGTCGATTAACTGGTTCGCTTTTACCGTCGTTGGATAATCGCTGGTAAGGATGGTTTGCATTCCATTGTTTGCCCGATTCAGGCTCATCAGAGACAAGCTTGCGCTGACGACCATCAGGACAATAAATAATCCAAACGCCAGAAATAATTTCGTGCCGATCTTTACGTCATGTATGAACATATTTACCCCATCGATGTGATTATTTCTCAGACGATCGCTGTTATCGACAGAAAAATCTCTAACTTTATGACTTTGATCGTTTTTTTATTTCTCACTTTCAATAAATCCGGGGCGTAGCAATTAAAAATCGGGTGCTTTTTTTTAGTTACTTAATATTTCATTAACAACATAACTTATTCTGAAAAACAAAAAAGCCGTTTACCCCGGAGGAATAAACGGCTTTATCGAAGCATGCATTTCTTAATGCAGCACGGTAACCGCATCTTCAAGACGTCCGGCCCGGTGCTTAACCATCGCGGAAATCTGCGCGCTCTCTTCGACCAGGTCAGCATTTTTCTGCGTAATGCTGTCCAGTTCTGCCACGGCACGGGTCAGCTCTGTCAGGCCTGTCGCCTGCTCGGAGGTGGCGTGGCTGATCTGCGCGATAAGCTGCGTGACGTTTTTCACCTGCTCGACAATATCATCCATGGTACGTCCCGCGGCGTGGACCTGATCGGCGCCCGACTGCACTTTGCTGGCGCTGGCGTCGATCAGCTTACGAATATCGTTAGCTGCATTCGCGCTGCGGCTGGCAAGATGACGCACTTCGCCCGCCACCACCGCAAAGCCTTTCCCCTGCTCGCCCGCGCGTGCCGCCTCAACCGCGGCGTTCAGCGCCAGAATATTGGTCTGGAAGGCAATGTCATTGATAAGCGAGGTAATAGAGCCAATGCGCTGGGTACTGTCGGCTATGTCATCCATGGTTTTCACCACGGTCTGCATCACGGTGCCCCCCTGCGTGGCCGCGCTGCTGGCGGCCATCGACAGCTTGTCGACTTCGGCTGCGGTCTCAGAGTTACTCTGCACCGACGCCGCCATCTGGTTCATTGTTGCCACGGTCTGCTGCACGTTAGCCACGGTCTGGCGCGTGCGATCGTTGAGATCTTCATTACCCTGCGCCAGCCTGTCGCTGCCGTCGCGCACGCTCACCACCTGGCTGGAGACGTCGTTGATCAGCCAGCGGCACATCAGCCCCAGCTGTCCGACGGCCCGCAGCGTTAGCCCCAGTTCATCGCTGCGGCTAAGATGCTGCACGCTGCTACGCTCTCCGGTAGCGACCCTGAGCGCCTGCCGTGCGACGTTTTCCACCGGGCGGACAATCTGTTGTTCAAACACCAGGGTGCCAAGCAGCATCACTACGGCTGCCGCCACCAGCGAAGCCCAGCCCGCAGCACTGGCAACCAGCGTTGCGGCCATCACCGCAAAAAGTACCGCCATTACGCTGCGCACGCGCCAGCGCAGCGGCATCGCCGGTAATTTGCCGAGCCAGCCTTTGCGCACCACCAGCCCTTTATGAATGCGTTTTTTGCTACGTCCTTCGTTGAGCGCCTTATAAAGCGGCTCCACTGCGGCGACCTCGTCCTCGGTGGCGCGGGTACGAATGGACATATAGCCCGTCATCTGGCCGTTACGCACCATCGGTACCGCATTGGCGCGTACCCAATAGTGATCGCCATTTTTACGTCGGTTTTTGACAATCCCGCTCCAGGGTTCGCCCTTTTGCAGCGTGTACCACATGTCGGCAAAAGCCGCTTTCGGCATATCCGGATGGCGCACAATGTTGTGCGGTTGCCCGAGCAGCTCCTGGAGCGTAAAGCCGCTCACTTGCACAAAGGTGTCGTTAGTGTGGGTCATGTAGCTGTGGAGGTCGGTGGTCGACATAAGCGTGGTGTCATCGTCCAGCGGATATTCATTCTGGGTGACATAGTCAGGAGAGGACATAGTGAGCATCCCTTGCAGGTTATTTGAATGTTAATTTTGTGGCTTATGTTTTTTCGGCGATAAAAAATTTATCTTTAGTTGTTAAATATGATTGAGATCGCAAATCTCGGTTAAACCGCACTTTTCGTGCGTTTTTCTAATTAATTGATTTAAAATACTTTCGAGACGAAACTACCTACAAAGCATGATCCCCCGGCGCACACTTAAGGCGCATTTCCTGCCCTGGGGTAGTGCAATTGACGACACCCCATCCCCGGCTCGTTATCCCTTATCCCGTGCGGCGCGCAATGGCATGATTAAATATTGTGCAAATTTGATTTCACCTGGCGTTTATCCCGATTTTTGTTAAGGCATCTGAGGTGGCGTAATCCCTGCAATAATTAACTCAGTATCATGTGATACGCGATCCCCGGGAGCATATTTTGAACAGGTTACCTTCCAGCGCCTCGGCTCTTGCCTGTACCGCGCACGCACTGAATCTCATTGAAAAGCGAACGCTTGATCATGAGGAGATGAAACAACTTAACCGTGAGGTCATTGATTACTTTAAAGAGCATGTGAATCCTGGTTTTCTGGAGTATCGCAAATCTGTTACCGCCGGCGGGGATTACGGAGCCGTAGAGTGGCAAGCGGGCAGTCTGAATACGCTTGTCGACACCCAGGGACAGGAGTTTATCGATTGCCTGGGTGGTTTTGGTATTTTCAACGTGGGGCACCGTAATCCAGTTGTGGTTTCCGCCGTACAGAATCAACTTGCGAAACAACCTCTCCATAGCCAGGAACTGCTCGATCCGCTTCGCGCCATGCTCGCGAAAACGCTGGCAGCCTTAACGCCCGGCAAACTGAAATACAGCTTCTTCAGCAACAGCGGCACCGAATCGGTCGAAGCGGCGATTAAACTCGCCAAAGCGTACCAGTCGCCACGCGGGAAATTTACCTTTATCGCCACCAGCGGCGCGTTCCACGGGAAATCCCTGGGCGCGCTGTCGGCGACCGCTAAATCCACTTTCCGTAAACCGTTTATGCCGCTGCTGCCGGGCTTCCGCCACGTACCGTTCGGCGACATCAACGCCATGCGCACCATGCTCGGCGAATGCCGTAAAACCGGCGACGACGTGGCGGCGGTGATCCTGGAGCCGATTCAGGGTGAAGGCGGCGTCATCCTCCCGCCGCAGGGCTATCTGCCCGCCGTGCGTCAGCTGTGCGATGAGTTTGGCGCGCTGCTGATCCTCGACGAAGTGCAGACCGGGATGGGGCGCACCGGCAAGATGTTCGCCTGTGAGCATGAGAACGTTCAGCCGGATATTCTGTGCCTGGCAAAAGCGCTCGGCGGCGGCGTGATGCCGATTGGCGCAACGGTCGCCACTGAAGAGGTGTTCTCGGTGCTGTTCGACAATCCATTCCTGCATACCACCACCTTTGGCGGTAACCCGCTGGCCTGCGCGGCCGCGCTGGCGACCATCAACGTGCTGCTGGAGCAAAACCTGCCTGCGCAGGCGGAGCAGAAAGGCGACATGCTGCTGGACGGCTTCCGCCAGCTGGGCCGGGAATACCCGGATCTGGTACAGGATGCGCGCGGGAAAGGGATGCTGATGGCGATTGAGTTCGTTGATAACGAAACCGGTTATAGCTTCGCAAGCGAGATGTTCCGCCAGCGGGTACTGGTGGCGGGAACGCTTAACAACTCCAAAACCATCCGCATTGAACCACCGTTGACGCTCACCATTGAGCAGTGTGAGCAGGTGCTGAAGGCGGCGCGTAAGGCGCTGGCGGCGCTGCGGGTGAGTGTGGAAGAGGCGTAAAAAAAGCCGGGTGGCGCTACGCTTTCCCGGCCTACAACATACTGCATATGCAAGCCCGGTAAACGTAGCGCCACCGGGCTGCTTTTTATCGGTGAAACTCTGCCACCGTCATGGTGAAGCGAAGCACGGTATCGCTTTCATTGGCATAGCCGTGCGCCGCTTCCGTTTTCGCCACCGCCGACGCCCCGGCAGCTACCTGCGTTACCGTCTCGTCCACCGTCAGGGTTAACATGCCTTCGTTCACGTGCAGCAGCTCAAACGTTCCCGCCGGATGTCCCGGAGAGGTGAACGTTTCTCCCGGATGCATCTCCCACTGCCACAGCTCAATCATATCCGGGCCTGCGGTGCCTGCCAGCAATCTGGCGTAACCGCCCTGTGCGCCCTGCCACAGAACCGGGATCGCCTCTTCCTGAATAATGTGTATCTGCGGCTCGCTGGAGACGTTAACGATATCTGCCACCGAGACGCCAAGCGCGGCGGCCAGTTTACACAGAATGGCAATGCTGGGGTTGGCAGCCCCTTTTTCGATCTCTACCAGCATGCCTTTGCTGACGCTGGCGCGGCGAGAAAGCTCGTCCAGCGACAGTTTTTTCTCTTTCCGCCAGCTGCGGATACGGTTCGCGACGGCCAGGCTTACCTGGGCAACATCGGCACCCGCATCGGTCATTATATTGACTTTATCAGTCATTGGTCACTACCATGGTATAAAACAGTCAATACAGGATTATTTATGTCTCTTGTAACACCGTCAATAGATTCGCGACTTGTCGGGATCGCGCCCGGCTTTCGGGCGCTGAGCATTCTGGTTGAAGCTGCCCCGATTACCCAACCGGAGGTTGCGCCCGCTGCGCTGGCGCAGGCCTGCCAGCAGATGCTCAATGATGATGTGCCCTGGGCAGAAAATCATCTCGCCGCCTGGGATGAGGTGTTTAAAGCCTTTGGTGCAAAACCCAAACGTACGCCCTGCTCGGCCTCGGCCCTGCGCAAGCGCGTGATGAGAGACGGTTCGCTGCCGCCGCTCGACCCGGTGGTGGATATCTATAATGCCATCAGTATCCGCTACGCGATTCCGGTAGGGGGAGAAAATCTGGCGGCTTACTCGGGAGCGCCGCGCCTGACGCTGGCCGACGGCAGCGAGCCGTTTGATACCGTCAAAGAGGGTGAGCCGGTAGTCGAAAATCCGGAGCCAGGCGAAGTTATCTGGCGTGACGATCTTGGCATCACCTGCCGCCGCTGGAACTGGCGACAGGGGATACGCACGCGTCTGGACAGCCAGGCGCAGTCCATGTGGTTTATTCTCGAAAGCCTGCCGTCGATGCCGCTGGCGGCATTACAGGAAGCTGGCGATGAGCTGGTGAGCAATCTGCAAAAGCTGATGCCGGGCGCGACGGCGCGTATTCAGTTGCTGGAGCTGGCGTGAACAACGCCGGGTGGCGCTTCGCTTACCCGGCCTACAAAATCAACACCCCCCGTACCCGTAGGCCCGGTAAGCGCAGCGCCACCAGGCAAAACCGCTACTCCGGCAACAATCCGACAAAGCTGCGTTTTTTGCGCGGCTCCGACATCAGCTCCTCCAGCTTATCCACGCACGCGAGATAGTGCGGGGTTTGCTTATGTGCCAGCACCGCCTCTTCGTCTTTATAGGCTTCGTAGATAAAGAACCGGGTTTTCACCCGCGGGTCCTGCAATACGTCGAAGCGCAGGTTGCCCGGCTCCTTGATCGCCCCCTCGTGGTTGGCGCGAAATACCTCCAGAAACTCGTCCACCCGCTCGGGCTTAATGTTGATCTCCACCAGCGTCACGTTCATTTTGCTTCTCCCTGTTTCTCTTCCTGCCAGAACTGGAACGCCTCCCGGGCGCTCATGTTCTCATGAACCACTTTCTTCACCGCCTTCAGCATGGCGAGCGGCGCGCTGGACTGGAAGATGTTGCGCCCCATGTCCACGCCGGACGCGCCCTGGTCTATCGCGCGCCAGCACATCTCCAGCGCCTCGTGCTCCGGCAGCTTTTTGCCCCCTGCGATAACGATCGGCACCGGGCAGCTGGCGGTCACTTTTTCAAAACCCTCATCCACGTAATAGGTTTTGACGAACTGCGCCCCCATTTCGGCGGCGATGCGGCTTGCCAGCGAAAAATACCGAGCGTCACGCGCCATCTCTTTCCCCACGCCCGTCACCGCCAGCGTCGGCATGCCGTAACGCGCCCCCGCATCCACCAGCTTGATGATGTTGTTGATCGACTGATGCTCAAACTCGCTTCCGATGTACACCTGCGCCGCCACCGCGCAGACGTTCAGGCGCAGCGCGTCTTCCATCGCCACCGCCACGCACTCGTTAGACAGCTCGCCCAGAATCGAGTTACCGCCGGAGGCGCGCAGCACCACCGGTTTGTTCGTCGCGGCAGGTACCTGGCTCCTGAGGATGCCGCGGGTACACATCAGCACGTCGGTTTCGCCAAACAGCGGCGCGATGGAGAGATCGATACGCTCAAGGCCGGTGGTCGGTCCCTGAAAGTAACCGTGGTCAAAGGCCAGCATCACCGTGCGGTTGCTCTGCGGGTTGAAAATGCGCGAAAGCCTCGACTGCATACCCCAGTCCAGCGAGCCGCAGCCCTTCAGGGTGTACGGCACATTCTGCTGCGGCGTACCGATGCCAAAATCCTTGCCGTCTTTGATGTCGTCTAAATCAGCCATTTGCTCCCCCGTCAGAAATCGTATTTGCTGATGTTCTCTTTGGTGAACACCACGCGCTCCGGCAGCAGCACGATGCCGTTGCCCTTCGCCTCATACTGGTAGCCCTGCACGCTGTTCGGCTCGACCTTCAGCGTCCCGATATTTTTCACGTCTACGCTGTCGCCGACGTTAAGATCGCCTTTTTTCAGCAAACGATCGGCGACATTGACCGCAATTTTGCCCTGTTGCACCACGTCCCACAGGCCGAAGGCCTTCACCGTGCCGCGCTCAACGTACGGGCGCATCACATTCGGCGTGCTGAAGCCGACAATCGCCACCCCTTCCCGCTTCAGGTTTTCTGCCGCCTGTGCCGCCGCCGGCAGGGCGTTGGCGTCCGGGGCGATGATCGCATCCAGATCCGGATAAGCCTTTAAGATCCCTTCGGCGGTTTGCAACGATTTGGTGGCGTCGTTATAGCCAAACTGGGTGGTGACGACCTGCCACTGAGGATGATCTTTCTCGATTTTGGCCTTCGCCTCTTTCACCCACTGGTTCTGGTCGGTGACGGTCGGGCTGGAGTAGAAGAACGCCACTTTCGCGTTCGGTTTGGTGACCTGCTTGCCCGCCATCTCCACCAGCAGGCCGCCCAGCTGTTCCGGCGTCCCCTGATTGATGTAGATGCTGCGGCACTCCGGTTTGGTGTCGGAATCCCAGGTCAGGACCTTGACGCCGCGCTGCATCGCGCGCTTCAGCGCCGGGCAGAGACCGTCCGGTGACACGGCAGAGACGATGATGGCGTTATAGCCCTGGTTGACGAAGTTATTGATGAGCTGCACCTGACCGGAGACGCTCGGCTCGGTCGGGCCGTCGTAGGTCACGTCCACGCCAAGATCTTTCCCCGCCTCTTTCGCACCGTTGCCGCCGCTGGTGAAGAATCCCACGCCTACCAGTTTCGGGATAAAGGCAATGCGGTCCGCCGCCTGCGCCGAAGCGAAGCTGAGGGCCATTGCCAGGACGAGCAGTTTTGTTTTCATCTTACGCTCCGGATAGTTTTCTGAAGAGAGATCGCACCCATTCGCGGTGCAGACTCAGCGAACGCCCCATCACCACCACAACCAGCAGCGCCCCCGACAGCGCGCTCGACACCTGGTTGGGGATGCCGACCATCTGTAAACCCTGTTGCAGATACCCCACCAGCAGCGCCGCCAGCGCCGTACCGACAACAGAACCTGACCCGCCGTAGATATTGGCTCCGCCGAGCACGGCGGCGGTGAGCGCGGGCATCAGCAAATCGCGCCCCAGATCCGAACGCGCAGAGCCGAAATAGGAGACCATCACCAGCGCGGCAATCGCCGAGGCCACGCCCACCAGGCCGTACAGCGCGTAGGGCATGCCGTTCACCGGCAGCGCCGCATAGCGCGCCGCGCGCGGGTTCTGCCCAATCAAAAACAGGTGCCGACCAAAGCGCCCACGGTGGGTAATCAGCCAGAAGAAGGCGGTATTCACCGCGAACAGCACCAGCGGGATCGGCAGCCCCAGCACCGTGAGGTTAGCGAAGGCGGTAAAGCTGTCCGGGAAGCCGCCGATGCCCTCGTAGCCCGTCGCCCCCGCCATGCCGGAGAGCAGCAGCGCGCCGCCGCCGTAGAGGTAGAGCGTGCCGAGGGTAATGACCAACGGGCTGATGCCGGTGTAGTGGATCAGCGCCGCATTCACCAGCCCGCACAGCAGACCCAGCAGCAGCGTCAGCGGAACGGCGACCGCCATCGGCCACCCGGCCTGCATCATCACCCCCAGCGCAATCGCGCACAGGCCGATGGTCGAGCCGAGGGAGATGTCGATCCCGCCGCTGATGATCACCAGCGTAAGCGGCAGCGCCACGATGCCAATACAGATGAAATCGCTGGTGCTGAACAGCAGCATGTTGATATCAAGCATGCGCGGGTTGATGGCGCCGAAGAGCAGGATCTCCAGCACCAGTAAAATCAGCAGCGCGCTTTCCCAGTTAAGCCTCATTTACGCCACCTCTTTTTTGCGTTTGGGAAACGGGGTAACGTGCTTTCCCCCTTTGTTACCGGGCTGGAAACGGCTGTATTTCAGCGCCCGCTGATGCCGCGCCAGTGCCTGACGCAGACGCCCGTCGAGCACCAGCACGCCCAGCAGCACCAGCCCGGCGATAAAGTCGTTCCACCACGCCGGGAGCCTGAACAGCACCAGCACGGTATCGATTTGGGTGAGGAAGAACGCGCCGAGGAACGCACCGACCAGCGTGCCGGTGCCGCCCAGCAGCGAGATGCCCCCCAGCACGCAGGCAGCGATGGCTTTCATCTCCAGCCCGCTGCCGGTCTGGTTGGGCACAAAGCCTATCTGCGCGGCAAACACAATCCCGGCGCAGGCCGCCAGCAGGCCGTTCAGGGTAAAGGCGATCATGCGGGTGCGGTTCACCGCCACGCCCAGCTGGCGCGCGGCGGTGAGGTTATCCCCCACGGCGTAAAAATCCCGCCCAAAGGCGGTGCGCGACAGCGTCCACGCGCCGGTGGCCGCGATAATCAACACCAGCATGCCGAGCGGCGAAATGCCGACGGCGGCAGGCTCAGAGAGGGATTTCAGCCCCGGCGGCAGCCCTTCTATCCACTTCCCGCCGGTCCAGAGC
Organism: Enterobacter cloacae complex sp. IR5459; assembly: GCF_049238005.1. Lineage (NCBI taxonomy): Bacteria > Pseudomonadati > Pseudomonadota > Gammaproteobacteria > Enterobacterales > Enterobacteriaceae > Enterobacter > Enterobacter cloacae complex sp. IR5459. The sequence continues at coordinate 186,756 of NZ_JBMKIG010000001.1, read as the reverse complement.
AGCATCGCCCCGCGATAAAGCCCCAGCGTGCCGAGGGTGGCGACAATCGCCGGAATGCGCAGGCCCACCACCAGAAAACCGTTGAACGCCCCGGCCAGCGCGCCGATCGACAGCGCGAAGAGAATGGAAACGGGCAGGCTGTAGCCGCTGTTAAGCGCCACGCCGACGGCAATGGCGGACAACCCGACCGTGGAGCCGACGGAGACGTCAATATTGCGGGTCAGCATCACCAGCGCCGCGCCGATAGCCAGCAGGATCAGGATCTGCGAGCTGGCGAAGATCATCCCCAGCGTCTGTAAGCTCAGGTACGACGGGTTCAGCGCCACCAGCACGGCGAACAGCGCCAGAATGGCGAGAAACGCGCTCAGCTCGCGGTTTTTCAGTAAGATCTTCATGATTGCCCTCCAAACGCCAGCGCCATCATCCGGTCGAGGCTGACGGCGTGGCGCGGCAGCTCGCCGCTGAGCACGCCCTGATGCATTACCAGCACCCGATCCGCGAGGCCGGGAAACTCATCGAGATCGCTTGAGATCACCAGCACCGCCACGTTCTGCGCCGCCACGCTTTTAATGAGCTGGTAGATATCGGCGCGCGCCGACACGTCCACGCCGCGCGTCGGTTCATCGACGATCAGCAGCAGCGGGTTGGCCTCCAGACAGCGCGCCAGCAGCACCTTCTGCTGATTACCACCGGAGAGCGTGCGCACGGTTTGATCCGCATGGTTGAGCTTGATCCCCAGCGCCCGGTGATAGCGTTCCACTACCGCAGACTCCCGCTTTCGCTGCTGCCAGAGCGACGGCTCGTTCAGCGCCACGGTGTTCCAGCGGATCGGCGCGTCGAGAAACAGGCCGGACACCTGCCTGTCTTCCGGCAGATAGACCAGCCCTTTTTGCAGGCGTGAACTGACCGGATCGGCGGTGATCTCCTGGTTCTCCAGCCAGACGCGCCCCCCGCGAACCGGACGCAGGCCGTAGAGCGTTTCGGCAAACTCGGTGCGCCCGGAGCCTACCAGCCCGGCCAGGCCGACGATCTCCCCGGCGTAAATCTCCAGGCTGAGATCGATAAAGCCCTCTCCGGTGAGATCTTCCACCCGCAGCACGGGAAAATCCTGCGCCTGGGTGCGGCGGTTGCCCGGCAGCGCCAGCCACAGCTTTTGCGTATCGCTCAGGGAGGTCTCCCGGCTTACCGGCGTCATGGCGGCGATCAGGGCGTTATCGTCAAACTGCGCGGTTTCGCCGCTAAGCACCACGGCGCCGTCGCGCATCACCGAGACGTGACTCGCCAGCTGCCGAATCTCCGGCAGCTTATGCGAGATAAAAACAATCCCGACGCCAAGATCCTGCAAGGCGCGGATCTGGCGAAACAGCCGTTCGGTTTCACCGGGCGTCAGCGAGGCCGTGGGTTCATCGAGGATCAGAATTCTGGCGTTGCGCATCAGCCCGCGCAGGATCTCCACCATCTGCTGGTCCGCCACTTCCAGGGTGCTGGCCGTTGCGTCGAGATTAAGCTGACATTGCAGCTGCTGGAGTTTCTCCGCCAGCCGCTTTTCCCGATCGCGCTCTCGCGGCAGGCGGAACAGGATGTTTTCCCGCACGGTCAGGTTGGGGAAAAGCAGAGGCTCCTGCGGTACCAGATAAATGCCTAACCGGTGCGCCTGCGCCGGGGTAAACCGTGCAAAAGACTCGCCCGCAACCGAAAGTTCACCGCTATCCGGCGTTTCCACCCCGGCGATGATCTTCATTAGCGTCGATTTTCCCGCGCCGTTACCGCCCATCAGCGCGTGCACCTGCCCCGCAAGCAGCGTGAAATCAATGCCTTTTAAGACCGGTACGCCTGAAAACTGCTTGCTGATATCACGCGCGTCGAGAAGTGGTGTCATCATCGCTCCGCTATTGAACAAATGATTTTTAGATTTAATAATGTTCAAAAGCGTAGACGGTGAACTATATTTACAACCGTGCAGGGATCACAATTTTATCGATTGAGATTTAGATAAACCGGAATCGATCGAAATAATCTGTTTTGTCGCGTGGCTCACATTTTCACGTCGCGCCATCACGAACATATGATCTAAATTTTTATAAGAGTTCAATTATGAGCGATAAACGCACTGCGGAAGAAGGACGGTTTGCCGGGCTGGCACTGGCGGAAGAGGAGCTGGTGGCGCGCGTGGCCTGGTGCTACTACCACGACGGGCTGACCCAGAACGACATCGGCGAACGGCTCGGGCTGCCGCGCCTGAAGATCTCCCGCCTGCTGGAGAAGGGCCGTCAGTCCGGGGTGATCCGCGTGCAGATCAACTCCCGCTACGAGGGCTGCCTGGCGCTGGAAACCGAGCTACAGCAGCGCTTTGGCCTGAAGCTGGTGCGCGTGATGCCTGCCCTGAATACCCCGCCGATGAACGTGCGGCTGGGCATTGGCGCGGCGCAGTCGCTGATGGGCGTGCTGGAGCCCGGCCAGCTGCTGGCGGTGGGGTTCGGTGAAACCACCATGAGCAGCCTGCAACACTTAAGCGGCTTTATCAGCTCGCAACAGATCCGCCTGGTGACGCTTTCCGGCGGCGTGGGGCCGTATATGACCGGTATCGGCCAGCTGGATGCGGCCTGTAGCGTCAGCATGATCCCCGCCCCGCTTCGCGTCTCATCTGCGGAAGTGGCCGGGATCTTAAAGCGCGAAACCAGCGTGCGGGACGTGATCCTCGCCGCGACCGCCGCTGACGTGGCGGTGGTCGGCATTGGTTCCGTGAACCAGCGCCGTGACGCCACCATCCTGCGCTCCGGCTATATCAGCGAAGGTGAACAGCTGATGTACGCCCGTAAAGGCGCGGTGGGCGATATCCTCGGCTATTTCCTCAATGCCGAAGGTGAATGCGTCGAGGAGCTGGAGATCCACAAAGAATTACTGGGCGTCACGCTCGATGAACTGGCGCAGCTGCCCACCATTGTCGGCGTGGCCGGAGGGGAAGAGAAAGCCGATGCGATTTATGCCGCACTGAAAGGTCGCCGTATTAATGGCCTGGTGACGGAAGAGACGACAGCCCGCGCGGTGCTGGCTCTGGCCGGATAAGAGCAGCCCTGCGCTAACAGCGAGGCAAGCTCATGAGTTACCTTTTAGCGTTAGATGCAGGGACAGGCAGCGTTCGCGCCGTGATTTTCGATTTACAGGGCAACCAGATTGCCGTTGGCCAGGCCGAGTGGAAGCACCTGAGCGTGGAGAACGTGCCGGGCTCGATGGAGTTCGACCTCGACACCAACTGGCGGCTGGCCTGTCAGTGTATTCAGCAGGCGCTGGAGCGCGCACGGCTTAGCGCGGCGGATATTCAGTCCGTCGCCTGCTGTTCGATGCGCGAAGGGATTGTGCTGTACGACCGCAACGGCGAGGCTATCTGGGCCTGCGCCAACGTCGACGCCCGCGCCAGCCGCGAGGTGGCTGAACTCAAAGAGATCCACGATTACCGTTTTGAATCCGAAGTGTATGAGGTCTCCGGCCAGACGCTGGCGCTGAGCGCCATGCCGCGCCTGCTGTGGCTGGCGCACCACCGTCCGGATATTTACCGCAAGGCCGCGACTATCACCATGATCAGCGACTGGCTGGCGGCGAAGCTCTCCGGCGAGCTGGCGGTCGACCCGTCCAATGCGGGCACCACCGGTATGCTGGATCTCTTCTCCCGCGACTGGCGTCCGGCGCTGCTCGACATGGCCGGGCTGCGCGCCGATATCCTTTCCCCGGTGAAAGAGACCGGCACCGTGCTGGGCGCGATTACCAGACAGGCCGCGCAGCAGTGCGGCCTGCGTGAAGGCACGCCGGTGGTGATGGGCGGCGGCGACGTGCAGCTGGGCTGTCTGGGGCTGGGCGTGGTCCGCGCCGGACAAACGGCGGTGCTGGGCGGCACCTTCTGGCAGCAGGTGGTTAACCTGCCGCAGGTGCGCACCGATCCTGAGATGAACATCCGCGTAAACCCGCACGTCATCCCCGGCATGGCACAGGCGGAGTCGATCAGCTTCTTTACCGGGCTGACCATGCGCTGGTTCCGTGACGCCTTCTGCGCCGAAGAGAAGCTGATTGCCGAGCGGATGGGGATGGACACCTATTCCCTGCTGGAAGAGATGGCGAGCCGCGTCCCGGCGGGCTCCCACGGCGTAATGCCAATCTTCTCCGACGCGATGCATTTTAAGCAGTGGTACCACGCCGCGCCGTCGTTTATTAACCTCTCCATCGACCCGGAAAAGTGCAACAAAGCGACGCTGTTCCGCGCCCTGGAGGAGAACGCGGCGATCGTCTCGGCCTGCAACCTGGCGCAGATTTCGCGCTTCTCCGGCGTGACGTTTGAGAGTCTGGTGTTTGCAGGCGGCGGGGCCAAAGGCGCCCTGTGGAGTCAGATTTTAAGCGACGTTACCGGCCTGCCGGTGCGCGTGCCGGAAGTTAAAGAGGCAACGGCGCTCGGCTGTGCCCTTGCCGCAGGAGCTGGCGCGGGGCTGTTTGCGGATATGGCTTCGACGGGCGAGCGGCTGGTGAAGTGGAGCCGCGAGTTCACGCCAAACCCGCAGCACCGGGAACTGTACGACGGCATGATGCAGAAATGGCAGGCGGTGTACGCCGACCAGCTCGGGCTGGTGGACAGCGGGCTGACCACGTCGATGTGGCAGGCACCGGGGCTGGTGCGGGCATCCCCCTCACCCCGGCCCTCTCCCTAAGGGAGAGGGAGATTAAGTCCCCTCTCCCTTAGGGAGAGGGTTAGGGTGAGGGCATCAGGCCACACCAATATTTGAATCCCATCACATTCACCGCATTCCCCTTTTCCCTTTTACTCCCCGCTGGCTAAATTAGTAACTCATCCGACCACATAACAATAATTTTACACTGGAAGAGACTATGAGCCGCTACCCGTCGTTATTCGCCCCTCTCGATCTGGGGTTCACCACCCTCAAAAACCGCGTGCTGATGGGCTCAATGCACACCGGGCTGGAGGAGCGTCCGGACGGGGCTGAACGTCTGGCAGCCTTCTATGCCGAACGCGCGCGCCACGGGGTGGCGCTGATTGTCACCGGCGGCGTAGCCCCTGCCCCTTCCGGGGTGACGATGGAGGGCGGCGCGGTGTTGAATGATGCGTCACAACTGTCGCACCACCGCATTGTGACCGACGCGGTCCACCGCGAGGGCGGCAAAATCGCCCTGCAAATTCTGCATACCGGGCGCTACAGCTATCAACCGAACCTGGTTGCCCCCTCGGCTATTCAGGCGCCGATTAACCGCTTTACTCCTCACGCCCTTAGCCACGACGAGATCCTGGCGCTGATCGACGATTTTGCCCGCTGCGCCGCGCTGGCAAGGGAAGCAGGCTACGACGGCGTGGAGGTGATGGGCTCTGAAGGCTATCTGATTAACGAATTTCTCGCCGCACGCACCAACCAGCGCGACGACGAATGGGGTGGCGACTATGCCCGCCGCATGCGTTTTGCCGTGGAGGTGGTGCGCGCGGTGCGTGAACGTGCGGGTGCGGATTTTATTATCATCTTCCGCCTGTCGATGCTCGACCTGGTGGAAGGCGGCGGCACCTTCGACGAAACCGTGCAGCTGGCGCAGGCAATTGAAGACGCCGGTGCCACCATTATCAACACCGGGATTGGCTGGCACGAAGCGCGCATCCCCACCATCGCCACGCCGGTGCCGCGTGCGGCGTTCAGCTGGGTAACGCGCAAGCTGAAAGGCAAAGTCTCCGTTCCGCTGGTGACCACTAACCGCATTAACGACCCGCAGGTGGCGGACGATGTGATCTCCCGCGGCGACGCCGATATGGTCTCGATGGCGCGTCCGTTCCTCGCGGATGCCGAACTGCTCTCCAAAGCGCAAAGCGGCCGTGCGGATGAGATCAACACCTGCATCGGCTGTAACCAGGCCTGTCTGGATCAAATCTTCGCTGGCAAAGTCACCTCCTGCCTCGTTAACCCCCGCGCCTGCCATGAAACCAAAATGCCGGTGGTTACGACGGTCAATAAAAAACGCCTGGCCGTGGTGGGCGCTGGCCCCGCTGGGCTGGCGTTTGCGGTCAATGCCGCCTCGCGCGGGCACAGCGTGACGCTGTTTGATGCGCTGGCGGAGATCGGCGGGCAATTTACTATCGCCAGACAGATCCCCGGCAAAGAGGAGTTCTACGAAACGCTGCGCTATTACCGCCGGATGATCGAGGTGACGGGTGTCGATCTGCGGCTTAACCAGTTTGTCAGCGCGGCGGATCTGATCGGTTTCGACGAGGTGATCCTCGCGAGTGGGATCGCCCCGCGCACCCCTGCGATCGAGGGTATCGATCATCCGAAGGTATTGAGCTATCTGGACGTGCTACGCGACAAAGCACCGGTTGGCGAGAAGGTGGCGATTATCGGCTGCGGCGGGATCGGTTTTGATACCGCGATGTATTTAAGCCAGCCGGGCGAGGCCACCAGCCAGAACATCGCCGAGTTTTGCGTAGAATGGGGCATTGATACCAGCCTGAGCCAGTCCGGCGGATTACGGCCGGAAGGGCCGCAGCTGCCAAAAAGCCCGCGCCAGATCGTGATGCTCCAGCGTAAGGCCAGCAAGCCGGGTGAAGGGCTGGGCAAAACTACTGGCTGGATCCACCGCGCCACCCTCCTCTCGCGCGGGGTGAAGATGATCCCGGCGGTGAGCTACCAGAAGATCGACGACGACGGGCTGCATGTGCTGATCGGTGGTGAACCGCAGCTGCTGCGCGTGGATCATGTGATTTTGTGCGCCGGACAGGAGCCAAAGCGCGATCTGGCCGATCCGCTGCGCGAAGCGGGTAAAACGGTGCATTTGATCGGCGGGTGCGACGTGGCGATGGAGCTGGATGCGCGGCGGGCGATTGCGCAGGGCACCCAGCTTGCACTGGTTATTTAGCGACGACGCCCCAGCTTCACCGCTTTCAGCACCACGAATTTGTTATTGGTGGCAATGGTGACGCAGTTGCCGAAAATCTTCTTCAGCTTGTGGAAGTAGTCCAGGTGGCGGTTCGCCACGATATACAGCTCGCCGTTGATTTTCAGGCAGCGGCGCGCGTGGTGGAACATCTCCCACGCGACGTTATCCGTCAGGGCGTGCTTCTGGTGGAACGGCGGGTTACAGAATACCGCGTTGAAGCGGAAAGGCTCTACGCCCGACAGCGCGTTATTGATCATAAACTCGCAGCGATCCAGCGCTTCAGGCAGGTTAGTTTCCACGTTCAGACGGCTGGAGGCCACCGCCATTGGCGATTCGTCGCTGAACACCACGCTGGCCTCCGGGTTCTTCGCCAGCAGCGTCAGGCCAATCACGCCATTGCCGCAGCCCAGGTCGACAATCTCACCCTCAAGATTTTCCGGCAGATGTTCCATAAAGAAACGCGCCCCGATATCCAGACCGGTACGGGAAAAGACGTTCGCGTGGTTGTGGATGGTCCAGTCGGTACCTTCCAGTTTCCAGCTCAGCGTTTCTGGCGCGTCGGCCAGCGCCGGTGCGCTGAAGGTGCAGTTGATCAGGCGCGCTTTTTTCCAGGCAAGCGTCGTGGTGGTCGGGCCGAGGACCTTCTCGAACAGCTCCAGCGTCGAGGTGTGAATATCGCGCGCTTTGGCACCCGCGATAATGCGGGTTTCTGGCGTGACGACTTTACGCAGCGCGCGCAGCTGCTGCTCCAGCAGCGCCATGGTTTTTGGCACCTTAATCAGCACCACGCCCGGCGCCTGCGGGTAGTCCGCGGTGCTGTCGAGGAACTTCACGCTGGACTCTTCGATGTCGTTATGGCGCAGGTTTTCACGCGTCGCCAGTTCGCTTAAGTAAGAATCGCCGATACTGTAAGGCGCATGTTCCGCCAGCGCGCAGGCCAGCGCGCCAAACGCGTCATTCAGGATCAGAACCGGGCCGCTGATTTCAGTCTCATCCAACTGTTGCAGCAGATATTCATCCGCCGCTTCCCACGCCTGAAGCGGGTTCACGTCGTCCGTTTCCGGGAAACGTTTAAGGTTGAGTGAACGGAAACCGTTGTCTAAGTGGCTCATCGGCCCTCCTGAATGGTAAAATTTGGCGTATCCCTGAAAAGGGTGCGTGAGTATACCCGTTTTCACACTATTTTGGGGTTTTGATGAACCAGCTGACTTATCTCCAGGGCTATCCGGAGCATTTACTTTCCCAGGTTCGTGACCTGATTGCCGCGGGAAAGCTCGGTGCGGTGCTGGAAAAACGCTACCCGGGCACGCATGATTTCGCGACTGACAAAGCCCTCTGGCAGTATACGCAGGATCTGAAAAACCAGTATCTTAAGAGCGCCCCGCCGATCAACAAGGTGATGTACGACAATAAGATCCATGTGCTGAAAAACGCGCTCGGCCTGCATACCGCCATCTCCCGCGTGCAGGGCGGCAAGCTGAAGGCTAAAGCGGAGATCCGCGTCGCGACCGTCTTTCGCAATGCGCCGGAAGCCTTTCTGCGGATGATCGTGGTGCACGAGCTGGCGCACCTGAAAGAGAAAGAGCACGACAAAGCCTTCTATTCCCTGTGCTGCCACATGGAGCCACAGTACCACCAGCTGGAGTTTGATACCCGTTTGTGGCTGACGCATTTATCGTTAAAGAGTAATGCGCAGTAGCGCACGCGAAATGTCATGATGACGTGCTACAGTGGTTTTAAGTTCCCTGCTACGGAGTACGTAAACGTTTATGATACGTTTCGCAGTCATCGGTACGAACTGGATCACGCGCCAGTTCGTCGACGCCGCCCACGAAACCGGCAAATATAAGCTCACCGCAGTCTATTCCCGCAGCCTTGAGCAGGCGCAGAGTTTTGCGAATGACTACCTGGTTGAACATCTGTTCACCTCGCTCGATGAGATGGCGCAAAGCGACGCCATTGACGCGGTCTATATTGCCAGCCCGAATTCTCTGCATTTCCCGCAAACGAAGCTGTTCCTCAGCCACAAAAAACACGTGATTTGCGAGAAGCCGCTGGCCTCGAATATTGAGGAAGTGGAAGCCGCCATTGCGCTTGCCCGGGAAAACCAGGTGGTGCTGTTTGAAGCGTTCAAAACCGCCAGCCTGCCGAACTTCCTGCTGTTGCAGCAGTCCCTGCCGAAAATTGGCAAAGTGCGTAAAGCCTTTATCAACTACTGCCAGTATTCCTCGCGCTACCAGCGCTACCTGGACGGCGAAAACCCGAACACCTTTAACCCGGCCTTCTCGAATGGCTCGATTATGGATATCGGTTTTTACTGCCTGGCCTCTGCGGTCGCCCTGTGGGGTGAACCGCACGGCGTAACGGCCACCGCCAGCCTGCTGGAGAGCGGCGTGGATGCACATGGCGTTGTGGTGCTGGACTACGGTGATTTCAGCGTGACGTTGCAGCACTCGAAGGTCAGTGACTCCGTACTGCCAAGCGAAATTCAGGGCGAAGACGGCTCGCTGGTGATCGAAAAAATCTCCGAATGCCAGAAGCTAAGCATCGTTCCCCGCGGCGGCAAAGCGCAGGAGCTGACGCAGCCTCAGCATATTAACACTATGCTCTATGAGGCAGAGGTCTTCGCCCGTCTGGTAGAAGACAACGAAGTGAACCACCCGGGGCTGGCAATCAGCCGCACCACGGCGAAGCTGCAAACGGAGATCCGCCGACAGACTGGCGTGATTTTCCCCGCAGACGGCGTGAATGTGGAAGCCGTCGCGTAAAGCTGTGTAATGAAATCGTGCAGACCATTGACGAAACCGATGGTCTGACATAATTTGTTACCTGCAAAGGGGAGTAACTTCTTCGCCGGTGGATCGTCATTACGATGCGTGCAAAACCGCATCCGGTCGCCGGGCAACCTTCGAGGTTGTAAGTGAGACCTTGCCGGAAGGCGAGGTCTATGCATAAAAAGCTAACGGCTATCGTCTTCTGACCATAGCCGTTTTTGTTTTTTATGTGTAAGGAAAATAGTATGCATTCTGTCGGCACTCCAGTGCTGTGGGGCGGATTCGCGGTTGTCGTGCTCATCATGCTGGCGATCGACCTCTTTTTGCAGGGTCGTCGCGGCGAACACGGCATGAGCGTCAAGCAAGCCGCCGTCTGGTCGCTGGTATGGGTTACCCTCTCACTTCTTTTCTGCGCCGCCTTCTGGTGGTATCTGGCCTCAACCGAAGGCCGCGCGGTGGCCGATCCTCAGGCACTCGCCTTCCTCACCGGCTATCTGATTGAAAAAGCACTGGCGGTTGATAACGTCTTCGTCTGGCTGATGCTGTTCAGTTACTTCGCCGTGCCTGCGGCTCTGCAACGCCGCGTGCTGGTGTACGGCGTTCTGGGCGCTATTGTCCTGCGTACCATCATGATCTTCGCCGGTAGCTGGCTGATTACCCAGTTCGAATGGCTGTTGTATGTATTTGGTGCGTTCCTGCTGTTCACCGGGGTCAAAATGGCGCTGGCGAAAGAAGACGATACCGGTATCGGTGATAAGCCGTTGGTGAAGTGGTTCCGGGGTCATCTGCGCATGACGGACAAGATCGAGAGCGAGCATTTCTTCGTGCGTAAGAACGGCCTGCTGTTCGCCACCCCGCTGCTGCTGGTGCTGATTCTGGTCGAGCTGAGCGACGTGATTTTCGCGGTGGACAGTATCCCGGCTATCTTCGCAGTTACCACCGACCCGTTCATCGTTCTGACCTCGAATCTGTTCGCCATCCTCGGCCTGCGTGCGATGTACTTCCTGCTGGCAGGCGCGGCAGAGCGCTTCTCAATGCTGAAGTACGGCCTGTCGGTGATTCTGGTGTTTATCGGTATCAAGATGCTGATCGTCGATTTCTACCATATCCCGATCGCCATTTCGCTCGGCGTGGTGTTTGGCATTCTGCTGGTGACGCTGATTATCAATACCTGGGTTAACCGCCAGCACGATAAGAAGCAGCAGGTTTAGTGCAACGTTCGGTGCGGGCTGATGCCCTCACCCCACCCCTCTCCCACAGGGAGAGGGGGAAATGCAATGCAGGCCGGGTAAGCGTAGCGCTACCCGGCGCTTTCGTTAACCAATAGTTAAAAAACATGACGCAACACGTAAAATCCAGCATTTTACGCTTCCCTCCTTTCACGTATTCCCTATACTCGACCAGGCAAACATTTACTTACATCCGGAAATAAATGTGACTTAGAGCACATCCAGGATGGAACGCAATTTCACTCAGGAATAACGTATGAGCACACAATCACGCGGTCTGTTCGCGCGCCTGGCGCAGGGCAGTCTTGTAAAACAAATTCTGGTCGGGTTGGTACTGGGTATTCTGCTGGCCATGGTGTCGAAACCTGCCGCGGAGGCCACGGGACTGCTCGGGACGCTGTTTGTGGGCGCCCTGAAGGCCGTCGCCCCGGTACTGGTGCTGATGCTGGTGATGGCGTCGATTGCCAACCACCAGCACGGACAAAAAACCAACATTCGCCCTATTCTGTTCCTGTATCTGCTGGGAACCTTCTCTGCTGCCTTAACGGCCGTTGTGTTTAGCTTCCTGTTCCCGTCTACGCTGCACCTGACCAGCGCGGCCGGTGATATCACCCCGCCGTCCGGGATTGTGGAAGTCCTTCGCGGCCTGCTGATGAGCATGGTCTCTAACCCCATCACCGCACTGATGAGCGGAAACTACATTGGCATCCTGGTCTGGGCGATTGGTCTGGGCTTCGCGCTGCGTCATGGCAACGAGACCACGAAAAACCTGGTCAACGATTTGTCCAATGCCGTGACTTTCATGGTGAAGCTGGTGATTCGCTTTGCACCAGTCGGTATCTTTGGTCTGGTTTCTTCGACGCTGGCCACTACCGGTTTCGACGCACTGTGGGGCTACGCGCAGCTGCTGGTCGTCCTGGTCGGCTGTATGCTGCTGGTGGCGCTGGTGATCAACCCGCTGCTGGTGTTCTGGCAGATCCGCCGCAACCCGTATCCGCTGGTGCTGACTTGCCTGCGCGAGAGCGGCGTGTATGCCTTCTTTACCCGCAGCTCGGCGGCGAACATTCCGGTCAACATGGCGCTGGCGGAGAAGCTGAACCTGGATCGCGATACCTATTCCGTGTCGATCCCGCTGGGTGCGACCGTGAACATGGCGGGTGCGGCGATCACCATCACCGTGCTGACCCTGGCGGCAGTGCATACGCTGGGTATTCCGGTGGATCTGCCAACCGCGCTGCTGCTGAGCGTCGTTGCATCACTGTGTGCCTGTGGCGCATCCGGCGTGGCGGGCGGATCGCTGCTGCTGATCCCGCTGGCCTGTAACATGTTCGGTATCCCGAACGAGATTGCCATGCAGGTTGTCGCGGTCGGCTTCATTATCGGCGTATTGCAGGATTCCTGCGAAACTGCGCTGAACTCCTCTACCGACGTGCTGTTTACCGCCGCAGCCTGTCAGGCGGAAGACGCGCGGTTAGCGAAGAACGCCCTGCGCAGTTAAAAAGAAAAGCCCGGTGGCGGCTACGCCTTACCGGGCCTACAAGGTAAATGCAAAACGGCAACATGTGTTGCCGTTTTTAGTGTTGCACCCTCTCCCTGTGGGAGAGGGCCGGGGTGAGGGCACCAGCCCGCACCCGACTTAAAGCGTCACACCACTCTTAAAGATCGCCAGCTCGCGGAAGTCGTTCTTCTCGTTACAGGTCTGCCTGCCGTTAGCAAACTCCACGATAGTATCCACGAACTCCGTCAGCAGCTGTGGCATCGCTTTGCCGTGGATCAGCTGGCCTGCGTCGAAATCGATCCAGTGCTTTTTCTTCGCCGCCAGTTCGCTGTTGGTGGCGATTTTGACCGTCGGCACAAAACCGCCGTACGGCGTACCGCGACCGGTGCTGAACAACACCATGTGACAACCCGCCCCCGCCAGCGCGCTGGTGGCGACCGCATCGTTACCCGGTGCGCTCAGCAGGTTCAGGCCGTGGGTTTTCAGGCGTTCGCCGTAGCGCAGAACGTCCACCACCTGGCTGGCCCCCGCTTTCTGGGTGCAGCCGAGGGATTTCTCCTCCAGCGTGGTGATTCCGCCCGCCTTGTTCCCCGGCGACGGGTTCTCGTAAATCGGCTGATTGTGGGCAATGAAGTACTGTTTGAAGTCGTTCACCATGGTGACGGTCTTCTCAAACGTCTCTTCGTCGCGACAGTGGCTCATCAGAATGCGCTCTGCGCCGAACATCTCCGGCACTTCGGTCAGCACCGTGGTGCCGCCGTTGGCAATCACATAATCCGAGAAGCGGCCCAGCATCGGGTTAGCGGTAATGCCAGAAAGCCCGTCAGACCCGCCGCACTCCAGGCCAAACTTCAGTTCGCTCAGCTTGCCCGGCTCGCGCTTGTCGTGACGCATCACCTCGTACAGCTGGTGCAGTTGTTCAACGCCCGCTTCCACTTCGTCGTCCTGGTGCTGACACACCATAAAGTGCACGCGCTCAGGATCGAACTCGCCCAGCGTATCGCGGAAGGCGTCAACCTGATTATTTTCACAGCCGAGGCCAATCACCAGCACCGCCCCCGCGTTCGGGTGGCGCACCATATTTTGCAGCATGGTGCGGGTATTGATGTGGTCGTCGCCCAGCTGGGAACAACCGTAGGTGTGGCTGAACAGATGCACGCCGTCGGTGCCTTCAGCATTGTTAGTCTCTTTCAGGAAACGCGTCTGAATTTGACGCGCGATCCCGTTCACGCAGCCGACGGTCGGGAGGATCCACAGTTCATTGCGGATCCCCACCTCGCCGCTGGCGCGGCGGTAGATCTGCACCTCACGATCGGCCGCCTGTCCTTCTTCTGCCTGGAAGTCAGGTTGATAGCTGTACTCGTCCAGATCGCTGAGATTGGTGCGGGTATTGTGGGAATGAATGTATTCACCCGGCGCAATATCCGCCAGCGCATGACCGATGGGCAAACCGTACTTCACCACGTTCTCCCCTTTCGCGATGGGGATCAGGGCAAACTTATGTCCACGTCCAATGGCCTGGCGTAACGTCACCGACTGGTTGTCGAAGGTCACTTCCGTCCCTTCGGCTAAATCGGCCAGCGCGACGGCAACGTTATCCAGCGAATGGATTTTGATGTATTGCATATCAACCTCAAACGGCCTTAGTTCAGTTCAATGGCGAAGTAGTCACGCGCATTGTTAAAGCAGATGTTTCTCACCATTTCGCCCAGCAGCTGGATATCCGCTGGCGCTTCGCCCGCGTGCACCCAGCGGCCAATCATCTGGCACAGAATGCGGCGGAAATATTCATGGCGGGTATAGGAGAGGAAACTGCGGCTGTCGGTCAGCATGCCAACGAAGCGGCTCAACAGGCCGAGCTGCGCCAGCTGCGTCATCTGACGCTCCATGCCGTCTTTCTGATCGTTAAACCACCAGCCGGAACCGAACTGCATCTTGCCCGGCATCCCTTCGCCCTGGAAGTTGCCGATCATGGTGCCCAGCACTTCGTTATCGCGTGGGTTCAGGCAGTAAAGGATGGTTTTTGGCAGCAGGTTTTGCTCGTTCTGTTTGCTCAGCAGTTTTGACAGCTCTTCCGCCATCGGACGGTCGTTGATGGAGTCAAAGCCCACGTCCGCGCCCAGCAGTTTGAACTGACGCTGGTTGTTATTACGCAGCGCGCCGATGTGATACTGCTGAACCCAGCCGCGGCGGGCATATTCCGCACCGAGGAACACCAGTACCGCCGTTTTGAACTGCGCCACTTCGTGCTCACTCAGGGCTTCGCCGGAGAGACGACGCGCCAGAATGCTGTCCAGCTCAGCTTCGCTGGATTCCGCGAACAGCACTACGTCCAGCGCGTGGTCAGACACTTTACAGCCGTGTGCGGCAAAGTGATCCAGACGTTTGGTCAGCGCGGTTTGCAGATCGCCAAAGCGACGGATATCGGTGTCAGACACTTCCGCCAGCTTCGCCATGTAGTCGTTAAAGGTCGGCAGCTCGATGTTGAAGGCTTTATCCGGGCGCCAGCTTGGCAGCACTTTGATGTCAAACGTGCTGTCCTTCGCGACAACCGCGTGGTGCTCCAGAGTGTCGACCGGATCGTCGGTGGTGCCCACCATCTTCACGTTCATCTGCTTCATGATGCCGCGCGCCGAGAAGCTATCCTGCGCCAGCAGGTCGTTGCACTGATCCCAGATTTCATCCGCCGTGGCGGGAGAGAGCAGCTTGCCGGTGATACCAAACGGACGACGCAGTTCGAGGTGCGTCCAGTGGTATAACGGGTTACCGATGGTGTGGGGAACAGTAGCGGCCCAGGCGTCAAACTTCTCGCGATCGGTCGCGTCGCCGGTACACAGGCGCTCGGCCACGCCGTTGGTGCGCATTGCGCGCCACTTATAGTGGTCACCCTTCAGCCAGATATCATACAGGTTTTTGAAACGGTAATTTTCGGCAACCTGCTGCGGCGGTAAATGGCAGTGGTAGTCGAAAATCGGCTGGTCTTTTGCGTAGTCGTGGTACAGGCGGCGAGCAAATTCGGTATCTAACAGAAAATCGTCGGTCATAAACGGTGTCATTATCGTCTTCCTCATTACGGGAGCGTCAGAAAGCTTATGTTCAGATGCTGCAAAGTTATCACACCAATTTCCAGAGTCCGACGTTTTTTTCGTGAGTTAGATCAATAAACGTCGACAAATAAATTACCCTCAAAGGGGTAAACCCTCTCCCAGTCCGCGCCAGTTCTGGCTTTGCGCGTGCCGCATAATGTCCCTACAAAGATTCACACTTTTGTGATGTCACTCACCTTTTAAAGTTGTATGACAAGTTATCTTTTCGCCGTCGCAAACTATAAGCCGACGGAATGCATTACCGGTGTTTGATACATCGGATTTAACGGTACGGAAGCCGACTTAGCACGATTACTAATGGCAAGGTTCGGGCCGTTCCGGGACAGGTTCCCGGTTACGCCCCTCCCGTTACAGAACAGCTCCCGGCAACGGTTGAGTTGTTGCCGTGTCCCGACACGGAAATAACATAACGATGAGGTTTTACATGCGTAAAATTAAAGGGTTACGTTGGTACATGATCGCACTGGTGACGCTCGGCACCGTGCTGGGCTACCTGACACGTAACACCGTGGCAGCAGCGGCGCCAACGTTGATGGAAGAGTTACATATCTCCACGCAGCAATACTCTTACATCATTGCGGCTTACTCTGCCGCTTACACCGTAATGCAGCCTGTTGCAGGTTATGTTCTTGATATTCTGGGTACAAAAATTGGTTATGCCTTCTTCGCTGTAGCCTGGGCCGTCTTCTGTGGGGCGACCGCGCTGGCCGGCAGCTGGGGCGGACTGGCGCTGGCGCGTGGTGCGGTAGGTGCTGCCGAAGCGGCGATGATCCCCGCGGGTCTGAAAGCCAGCTCTGAATGGTTCCCGGCAAAAGAGCGTTCTATCGCTGTCGGTTACTTCAACGTGGGCTCCTCCATCGGGGCGATGATTGCTCCGCCACTGGTGGTGTGGGCGATTGTGATGCACAGCTGGCAGATGGCGTTCATCATCTCCGGTGTGCTGAGCTTTGCCTGGGCCATGGCGTGGCTGATTTTCTATAAACACCCGCGCGACCAGAAAAAGCTGTCTGACGAAGAACGTGACTACATTATTAATGGTCAGGAATCCCAGCATCAGACCGACAACGGCAAAAAGATGTCCGTCTGGCAGATCCTGGGCACCCGTCAGTTCTGGGGTATCGCCCTGCCACGCTTCCTGGCAGAACCGGCCTGGGGTACGTTTAACGCCTGGATCCCACTGTTCATGTTTAAAGTTTACGGCTTTAACCTGAAAGAGATCGCGATGTTCGCCTGGATGCCAATGCTGTTTGCAGACCTGGGCTGTATCGTCGGCGGCTACCTGCCACCGCTGTTCCAGCGCTGGTTTGGCGTGAACCTGATTGTGTCCCGTAAGATGGTGGTCACCATGGGCGCCCTGCTGATGATCGGCCCGGGTATGATCGGCCTGTTCACCAGCCCTTACGTGGCTATCGCCCTGCTGTGTATCGGGGGCTTTGCTCACCAGTCTCTGTCCGGTGCGCTGATTACGCTCTCGTCCGACGTGTTTGGTCGTAACGAAGTCGCCACCGCCAACGGCCTGACCGGGATGGCCGCCTGGACCGCAAGTACCCTGTTTGCACTGGTGGTCGGCGCGTTGGCGGATACGATTGGTTTCAGCCCACTGTTCGCGGTACTGGCTGTCTTCGACCTGTTGGGTGCGGTGGTTATCTGGACGGTGCTGAAAAGCAAATCCGCAGATGAACTTGCGAAAGAGTCCCTCGGGGGACCGGCGACGCAGAGTTAGCGTTGTTGTGCCGGGTGGCGGCTCCGCCTTACCCGGCCTACAAAATCCAATAAAATAGTAGGTCGGGTAAGCGTAGCGCCACCCGGCAAGAACGACGCAAAAGCCGCCTCCGGGCGGCTTTTTTGATGGCGAAATCTGGAGACTGGCACGCAAAAGTGGTATAACAAATCATTCGCCGTACCCTGCCTGGAGCGCATATGGAAATCACCGAATCACGTCGTTTATATCAACAACTTGCCGCCGAGCTGAAAGATCGCATCGAGCAAGGGGTCTATCTTGTCGGTGATAAACTTCCCGCTGAGCGTTTCATTGCGGATGAAAAAAGCGTCAGCCGCACGGTGGTCCGCGAAGCCATCATCATGCTGGAAGTGGAAGGGTATGTTGAGGTACGCAAAGGTTCCGGCATTCATGTGATTTCCAGCCAGGCGAAACACTCCCCCACCCCGGACGAAAGTCTGGAATTTGCCAGCTACGGTCCGTTTGAGCTTCTCCAGGCTCGCCAGCTGATTGAAAGCAACATTGCGGAATTTGCTGCGACGCAGGTGACCAAGCAGGACATCATGAAGCTGATGGAAATCCAGGATCACGCGCGTAAAGAAAAATGTTTCCGCGATTCTGAATGGGACCTGCAATTCCACGTCCAGGTCGCCCTTGCGACTCAGAACACGGCGCTGGCGGCAATCGTTGAAAAAATGTGGACTCAGCGCGTTCACAACCCGTACTGGAAGAAATTGCACGATCACATTGATTCCCGCACGGTAGATAACTGGTGTGACGATCACGACCAGATTCTTAAAGCCCTGATTCGTAAAGATCCGCATGCGGCGAAACTGGCAATGTGGCAGCATCTGGAGAACACCAAACAGATGCTGTTTAATGAAACAAGTGATGACTTTGAATTTAACGCTGACCGCTATCTTTTTGCCGATAATCCGGTCGTTCACCTCGATACCGCGACCAATCTCGCAAAATAACGCCCCGAACTGCTGGCAGGCGCACCGCCGCGCCTTCCGGCCAGACAGGGTAAGAAAACCTATATAGTGTCAGCCTTTGTAAAATTTCTCGCTCCCCTCCGTGGCTTACGCCAAAATCGTGTTTCCCCTCAAATTCTGTGACGCAGAACGTCGGGCTTTGTTACAATTGGATTCACTTCGTTATTTTGTAAGTTAGTGCTTGCTAACCAGCCAATTAACAGGGAACAGTGTTGGCCACACATCAATGTGTCCGCGAGCGACCATAATGAAATCATAACAATGTCGCCGTGCTGTATTTCCCGAATTACAGGCGTGACGTTAACCGATTTCCAGGAACACTGAATGGAACTTTTGACCCAACTACTGAACGCCCTCTGGGCTCAGGATTTCGAAACGCTGGCCAACCCGTCCATGATTGGCATGCTCTACTTTGTATTATTTATGATCCTGTTCCTTGAGAACGGTCTGCTGCCTGCTGCCTTTTTACCGGGCGACAGCCTGCTGGTACTGGTCGGGGTGCTTTGTGCAAAAGGGGCGATGGCTTTCCCGCAAACGGTCCTGCTTTTAACCATTGCCGCCAGCCTGGGCTGCTGGGTGAGTTACATTCAGGGGCGATGGCTGGGTAACACGCGAATCGTTCAGAACTGGCTTTCGCACCTTCCGGCCCATTACCACCAGCGAGCGCACCACCTTTTCCATAAGCATGGGCTTTCCGCCTTGCTGATCGGCCGCTTTATCGCATTCGTACGCACCCTACTGCCCACCATTGCGGGCCTGTCCGGCCTGAGCAGCACGCGCTTCCAGTTCTTTAACTGGATGAGCGGCTTGCTGTGGGTGCTGATCCTGACCACGCTCGGCTACGCGCTGGGTAAAACGCCGGTCTTTATGAAATACGAAGACCAACTGATGTCTTGCCTGATGCTGCTGCCCGTCGTTCTGCTGGTGTTTGGCCTGGTCGGGTCCCTGGTCGTACTGTGGAAGAAGAAATACGGAGCCAGGGGTTAACGATGGTTATCTCCCCGCTCGCGCTGCGCCGCTTCTCTTACGCCATCGTCGCGCTGATGATGTTCAGCGCTCTTATCCTGCTGTGGTCTGCGCTACAGCATCAGGAGTCGACGCTGGCTATCCGTCCTGTGAGCCAGGGAACCAGCGTGCCGGATGGTTTTTCCATCTGGCATCATCTCGACGCAAACGGGATTCGCTTTAAGAGCATCACGCCGCAAGACGATGTGCTGCTGATAAAATTTGACTCCAGTGCGCAAAGCGCCGCGGCGAAAGCCGTGCTGGACCGCACGCTGCCGCAGGGTTACATCATTGCGCAACAGGATGATGACAGCCACGTCGCCTCCTGGATGTCACGGTTACGCGACACGTCGCATCGATTTGGTTAACGACTAATATTCCGAATATTTTCACCTACTTTGGTGAAACTCCCGTTTACTTACTATGCTTAAGTACGCGGAGCACCCCTCAGATGTTCTCCGCTTAGTTCTGGAACACGGCTTACGCCGTAACACAATGGAAGGTTTCTATAATGAAATACCGCATCACCCTGGCTCTGGCCCTTTTTTCTTTAAGCACAGCTTCCTTCGCTATGTCTCTTTGTCAGGAGAAAGAACAGGATATCCAACGCGAAATCAGTTATGCCGAAAAGCATAACAATCAGCACCGGATCGACGGACTGAAAAAAGCGTTGAGCGAAGTGAAAGACAACTGTACGGACAGCAAGCTGCGTGCCGATCATCAGGAAAAAATCGCTGAACAGAAGGACGAGATAGCCGAGCGCCGTCAAGACCTGCAAGAAGCGAAAGAGAAAGGTGATGCGGAAAAAATTGCCAAGCGCGAGAGGAAGTTGCAAGAGGCGCAGGACGAACTGAAAGCGCTGGAAGCTCGCGATTATTGAGTTAACGGAAATCTCAACAGGAGAGAATCATGTCAAAAGATACAACTTCAGAAAATCTGCGCGCTGAACTGAAATCCCTGGCGGACACCCTGGAAGAGGTGCTGAACTCTTCTGCCGATAAATCGAAAGAAGAAGTCAGCAAACTGCGCAGCAAAGCGGAGCAGGCACTGAAAGAGAGCCGTTACCGTCTGGGTGAAACCGGTGATGCGCTGGCGAAACAGACCCGCGAAGCGGCTGCGCGCGCAGACGAATATGTACGTGATAATCCATGGACGGGTGTGGGTATTGGCGCCGCAGTGGGTGTGGTGCTGGGTGTCCTGCTGACGCGTCGTTGATTATGGAAGATCCACGTCACGCACAAGGGCCTGCTAAAAACGTCCTCGGCATTGGCCAGCGTATTCTTACGACGCTGGTCGGGATTGCCGAAACGCGCGTCCGGCTTGCGGTAGTGGAGCTGGAAGAGGAGAAAGCCAACCTCTTCCAGATGCTGCTCATGCTTGGGCTTACGATGCTCTTTGCCGCGTTTGGTCTGATGAGCCTGATGGTGTTAATCATCTGGGCTATCGATCCACAGTATCGTCTGAACGCGATGATTGCGACTACCGTGGTTCTGCTGGTGGCGGCGCTGATAGGCGGTATCTGGACCCTGCATAAAGCGCGCACGTCGACCTTCCTGCGTCATACGCGCCAGGAGCTGGCCAACGACCGCGCCCTGCTGGAGGATGATAAGTCGTGAGCGACAAAGCCGAACGTCAAAAGCGGAAAGCGTATCTGTTGAGCCAAATCCAGCAGCAGCGACTGGATCTGTCTGCCAGCCGTCGCGACTGGGTTGAAGCCACGCATCGGTTTGACCGCGGCTGGAACACGGTCCTGAGCCTGCGTTCATGGGCGCTGGTCGGCAGCAGCGTGATGGCGATCTGGTCGGTTCGGCATCCTAACATGCTGATCCGCTGGGCACGTCGCGGCTTTGGCGCCTGGAGCGCCTGGCGTCTGGTGAAAACCACGCTGCGACAGCAGCAGTTGCGGTGAAAAAAGCAAAACGGTAACCCTGGTTACCGTTTTTTGTTTTTGCCCCCTCTCCCTGTGGGAGAGGGATGGGGTGAGGGCACCAGCCCGCACGCTCCCTTACTCAATATCTTTGAAGAAGATTAACAGTTTTCCTTGCTAACAATTGCCATCCGCCCCGTTTACACTCCTCTCCATCGACAGCAAAGACGCGGTATCTACCCGAATTTGCACGCAAATAACGTTTAGCCGCTGATGTGGTTTCCTGGAGAGTAAAATGAAAAAATTAGAAGATGTTGGTGTACTGGTAGCGCGTATTCTGATGCCAATTCTGTTCATCACCGCAGGCTGGGGCAAAATTACCGGCTATGCGGGCACTCAGCAGTATATGGAAGCGATGGGCGTGCCGGGGTTCCTGCTGCCACTGACCATTCTGCTTGAGTTCGGCGGCGGCCTGGCAGTGCTGTTCGGTTTCCTGACCCGCACCACGGCGCTGTTCACCGCAGGCTTTACCCTGCTGACCGCGTTCATCTTCCACAGCAACTTTGCGGAAGGCGTGAACTCCCTGATGTTCATGAAAAACCTGACCATCGCGGGTGGCTTCCTGCTGCTGGCTATCACGGGCCCGGGCGCCTACAGCATCGACCGTCTTCTGAATAAGAAGTGGTAAGCACGCTATACTGATTACATTCAAAGCGAGGAGACATCTCCTCGCTTTTGCTATCTGACGGAGGAGAAAAAAATGGGACAACTCGTAGACGGCGTCTGGCAGGATGTCTGGTATGACACCAAATCCACCGGTGGACGCTTTAAGCGCTCTGTTTCGGCCTTCCGTAACTGGCTGACCGCCGACGGCGCACCCGGCCCGAGTGGCGAAGGGGGCTTTGCGGCGGAGAAAGATCGTTATCATCTGTACGTTTCTCTCGCCTGTCCGTGGGCGCACCGCACGCTGATTGTGCGCAAACTTAAAGGTCTCGAATCGTTAATTCCGGTTTCGGTGGTCAACCCGCTGATGCTGGAAAACGGCTGGACGTTCGACAGTGACTTCCCTGCCGCGACGGGTGATGAGCTTTATCATCACGATTTCCTGTATCAGCTCTATCTGCGCGCCGATCCGCACTACACCGGACGCGTAACGGTGCCGGTGCTGTGGGACAAGAAAAACCAGAGGATCGTCAGCAATGAATCCGCTGAAATCATTCGCATGTTCAATACCGCGTTTGACGCGCACGGCGCCCGCGCCGGGGATTACTACCCGGTTGAGTTGCGCGAGAAAATTGACGAGCTGAACGGCTGGATCTACGACAACGTCAACAACGGCGTCTATAAAGCGGGCTTTGCCACCAGTCAGGAAGCGTACGACGAAGCGGTCGGCAACGTGTTTGGATCCCTGGAGCGCCTGGAGCAGATCCTCGGCCAGCATCGTTATTTAACGGGCGATCGCCTCACCGAAGCAGACATCCGCCTGTGGACGACGCTGATCCGCTTCGATCCGGTGTATGTCACCCACTTCAAGTGCGACAAGCATCGCATCAGCGATTATCTGAACCTGCACGGTTTCCTGCGCGACATCTATCAGATGCCGGGGATTGCGGAGACGGTCAATTTTGACCATATTCGCACCCATTATTTCCGCAGTCATAAGACCATCAACCCAACGGGCATTATCTCCATTGGCCCGTGGCAGGACCTGGATGAACCGCACGGGCGCGACGTGCGTTTCGGATAATTATTTAGGGAATCAATTGATTCCCTTTTTTAATTCACAGCATACATCTATCCTTACCTCGATCGCTTAGAAAACAAGTGATTGACTGATTATGAGGCAAGGAAAAATGGACTGGTATTTAAAGGTACTGCGCAACTATTTTGGTTTTGGTGGCCGTGCCCGCCGTAAAGAGTACTGGATGTTCGTTCTGGTGAACTTCGTCCTGATTATGGTGCTGGGCATTGTGGACAAGATCCTCGGCTGGGAACGCGAGGGGGGTGAAGGCATTCTCACCACCATTTATGGTGTGTTAGTTCTGCTGCCTTCATGGGCCGTACTGTTTCGTCGTCTCCACGACACCGATCGTTCGGCGTGGTGGCTGCTGTTGCTGTTGATCCCGCTTATCGGCTGGATCGTGATTTTGATTTTCAACTGTCAGAGCGGAACGCCGGGCGAAAACCGCTTTGGTCCGGATCCTAAGGCAAGCGCGTAAATTCTGCCCGGTGGCGCTTACGCTTACCGGGCCTACGCTTATTTGTTGTGGTGGGCAAAGAGCTTGGGAATTTCACGCAAACACCACGATTTGGCTTCGCCCATGCTGTCGCGACGCCACGCCATAATGATATCCACTTCGCTGGTGTATTCCGGGCTGACGACGCGCAACCGCCCTTCTGCAATGTCCTTTTCGACAAACGGGTAAGGCATAGTCGCCACGCCCAGCCCCGCCAGGAGCGCCTGTCGCTTATCTTCCAGCGACGTTACCGTCAGTCGCGGCTGTTTATCCAGCAACTGTACCGTTAACACCGGGCGCTCTCGGGCGGTATCCGCGACCGCCACGCCGCGGTATTTCACGCGCGTGACCTCAGAGAGCGGCTCCGGCTCCTGATGGATAGGGTGATCCGGCGCGGCGACGTAGACGTTCATCACGCTGTAGAGCTTGCGCGAATTGATTTCTGACGATGAGCGGAAATGCATGTCTGGCGCAATCACGATATCCGCCCTGCCCGTCTCAAGACGCTCCCACGCCCCGGCCAGCACCTCGGTGATGATCGACAGCTGGGTATTGGCTTTCGCGGCCAGTCTGTCCACCAGCGGAAACAGCGCTTCGGTGGGCACCAGCGCTTCGGTCACTAACGTCAGATGGGTTTCCCAGCCGCGGGCCAGCGCTTCGGCATCGGTCGTCAGCTTATCCGCCGCTTCCAGCAATACGCGGCCGCGCTCCAGCAGCATCCGCCCAACGTTGGTGAATTTTGTTCGATGACCGGAGCGATCGAAGAGCACAACATCCAGCTCCTCTTCCAGCTTTTGCATGGTGTAGCTCAGCGCAGACGGAACGCGCCCCAGTTCATCTGCCGCCGCGGCAAAACTGCCGCGCCTGTCAATCGCGTCCATGACGCGAAGCGCCTCAAGCGTCAATGCTCTCTCTTTAGCCATCTCGTTCTCATTCAGGAAATTTGAACATACCAGGCAGAATATCTGGCTAACAATGCAGCGTCCATACCTTTACCATTGATTTAGTGTAAAGAGAGGTCAAGTTTATGATTACGACAAGAACAGCGAAACAGTGCGGACAAGCCGATTTCGGTTGGTTGCAGGCCCGCTACACCTTTTCCTTTGGACACTACTTTGACCCTAAACTCCTCGGTTACGCTTCACTGCGCGTATTGAATCAGGAAGTGCTCGCCCCGGGCGCGTCCTTCCAGCCGCGCACGTACCCGAAAGTCGATATCCTGAACCTGATCCTGGAAGGCGAGGCAGAATACCGCGATAGCGAGGGCAATCATGTCCAGGCGAAGGCTGGCGAGGCGCTGTTAATTTCTACTCAGCCAGGTATTAGCTACAGTGAGCATAACCTCAGCAAAGATAAAACGTTGACCCGCATGCAGCTGTGGCTGGATGCCTGTCCGGAGCGGGAAAATCCGCTGGTGCAAAAGATCGATCTGAAGGGCGATCAACAGCAGCTGATTGCCTCGCCAGACGGCAGCAAAGGCAGCTTGCAGTTGCGCCAGCAGGTGTGGCTGCATCATATCGAACTGAAAAAAGGTGAACAGGCGAGCTTCCAGCTTCATGGCCCGCGTGCCTATTTGCAGTCCATTCACGGAACGGTGCATGCGGTCACGCATACGGAAGAGAAAGAAGCGCTCACCTGCGGTGACGGGGCGTTTATTCGTGACGAAGCGAATATCACTCTGGTTGCCGATACGCCGCTGCGCGCGCTGTTGATTGATTTGCCGGTTTAAGATCAACACGCCCCTCGCTCGATCGGTTCCCTCTCCCTATGGGAGAGGGTTAGGGTGAGGGGTAACGGGTTGGATTAAATCACAACACCTTACTCGCCATAATCTCAATGATCTGCCGGTCCGTCGCCTGCATTGAGCGGCACGCCAGGGCGCACAGGTTAGAGATCGACTGTTCCACGTCGTGCGCCACAATCCCCTCGTTACCCGTCACGGCAGTATCATCCAGCGCCATCATCACGGCTTTCCAGGCGCTGGTGACGCTGGTCGAGACCTTCATTGCACAGCTGTTAGAAGCCCCATCGCAGATCATCCCGCTCACGTCGCCGATCATACTGCCGATCGCCATGGCAATGGTCTGGTAAGATCCGCCCATCAGCCACGCCATCCCCGCCGCTGCCCCCATTCCGGCGGTTGTCGCCGCGCACAACGCGGACAAGCGCGGAAGCTGGTAATGGATATAGATAGCCGACAGATGCGAGAGCATCAGCGCCCGCGCCAGCCGTTCGTCATCAGCCTGAACGTGCTCAGCCACCACCACTACCGGCATGGTGGCGGTGATGCCCTGATTCCCGGAACCCGAGTTGCTCATCGCTGGCAGCGTCGCGCCTCCCATGCGGGCATCCGAGGCTGCGCTGGTGCGGATAATAATGTCTGAACCCAGATCCTGCGCCATCCAGCCGCGTGCGCGCTGTTTATTGAGCGTCGCGCCAATATGCAGCCCCCAGTTGCCACGCAAACCTTCGCGGGAGAGCGCATCGTTCAGCCGCCCCGCATCGAGGATAAAGCGGATCGCGTCGAACGGCACCTGCTCCACAAACTCAAGGATCTGCGACAGCGTGGTGGTCGAGAGCACCGCCAGCGGATCGTCGTTGTTCTGGCTCTGACGATCGTCAAGCCTGAAGCACGTTTCGCCCTGACAAACTACCTCCACCACGCGAGTGTGCCCGCCAGCGATGGTCACCATCGCCGAGGATTCACCGGCGTAAACGCAGGCGCGTGAATAAAGGATCTCATCGCACGGCTCCTGCAATTTTACCTGCACCAGACCCGCGTTCAGCAGTGCTTTGGCGCGCGTTAGCGCCTCGGCCGACGCGTCTTTCAACACCTCCAGCCCGGCGTGTGCATTACCGCCTGTCGCCCCCAGCGCGGCCGCGATGGGTAAACCGACCATACCGGTGCCGGGCACCGTTACGCCAAGCCCGTTTTTCATCAGGTTCGGCGATACCCACGCCTCGATACGCGTTACCTCACCGGAAAGCTGTCCGGCAGCCATCGCACACGCCAGCGCCAGCGAGACGGGTTCGGTACAGCCCAGCGCAGGCTTTACCTCTTCCTGCACGGCGCGAATAAAATGGTTCCATAAAGGATTAATTTGCTCAGACATCGTTACGACCTTATTTAACCTCATGAGAAGGCGAGGAAAGGAGAAACACAAAGCAGCAGCCCGGTAATTACGATAATTACCAGCGATACGCCTTTATATTTATGAAGTGCGGGCACTTTGTAGACCAGCCACGCCGGAATTAAGCAGCCCACCATCCCGAAAATAGGGCTACAGATGGAGGTGAAGCTCAGCACCGGCGCGTTTAATACAATCGCGCTCCAGGCCAGCAGGATGGCGAACAGCATAATTCCGCGCTGGACGGCATTTTCATTGATTTTTTCCGCCGGCATTTTGCGGCGCAGGATGTTCATCACGATGCCCTGCGTCGCCTCACGAAAGCCGAGATAGACGCCAAAGAACGCGGTCATCACAGCGAAAATGTTGAGGATCACGCTGACGATTTTGACCCAGCCCGCACCGTCACCGCTGATGAACTGTGCTGCGATTGCCAGGGCGGAAATATTCTGCTCGTAGGCTTTTACCGCCTCGTCGTGCCCCATCGCCAGCGTGAAGGAGACCGCGTAGAAAAAGACCGTCACAAACAGCACGCCAAAGGCGATATTCATTGCCCGCAGCGCTTTATGACGCGCCACCGCTACGGATTTTTCCCGTGAACGATAGGAAATCACCATCGGGCTTAAAGTCTGAATAAACAGAATGGAGGTTAAGGTGAAAGGCAGCGTAATAATGGCGTTTTTAATCAGCAGCCCCATCGGCGGCAGCATACCGACGTTGGCTAAATGCCAGAGGCCAATCATCGAAAGACCCAGCGCCGCCACTACAAATAATTTGGTCAGCACCATCAGGCTGGAGACTTTAAACAGCAGTTTTTCACCGCGCGACGAGATAGCGACCAGAATGCAGATCAGGAATAAGCCATAGAACGGATTTTCCGACAGCAAACCGTCGGTTACGCCGAAGGTGTGCAAATAGGAGGCGCTGTCGTTGGTGATAGCCGTGGAATAGACAAACATCCAGATCACCAGCATCACGAAATAAAGCGCACCCAATAAGATGCCCCAGTTTTTACCTAAATAACCGCTAATGACGCTCGGGTAATCTTTGCATTCCGGTGATTCCGCCAGCGTATTAATAAACAGGCGCTGGAACAGGTACATAGCCGGATAACCAATTATCGACGAGAGTAAAAACACCCACAGCCCCATTAACCCGACCTGCACCGGAAGAAAAACGATGCCCGCGCCGATAGCCATCCCGATACTCATGATGACCCAGCCCGTATCGGTGCTGTCAAATTTGATCGCCTCTCGCCATTCGCTTTCGCTCATTCCCGCCCGCCTTGCCGCAGGGGAATCACTCACAATCACACTGCTGTTTGTTGCCATATTCATTGGGCACTCGCTTATTTTGTAGGGTAACTGGTTGTTTTTATAAGGTTCCGATCGCCAGCGATTGCGAGTCAGAGGGTGCAGGTGTGAGTTATTGATATGGGGAGATCATATCCGGAGAGCGGGAGAAAAAAGTCACAAGTTTTATAGGGATTTCATAAGGCGCGAGGAAAATATTACTTCTGAACAGCAGAAAAGAGAGTGAGTTTTCTAAAATCGACCGAGTTCACAAAATTAAAAGCCTCCTCATTAGAGGAGGCTGAAGATGGAGCCTGCATTACATCGCCTGCGTAAACGTCCTCGAAATCACATCCTGCTGCTGCTCGCGCGTCAGAGCATTAAACCGCACCGCATAGCCTGAAACGCGGATCGTCAGGTTCGGATAATTCTCCGGATGGGCGATGGCATCCAGCAGCATCTCCCTGTTCATCACGTTGACGTTCAGGTGCTGACCGCCCTCAATGGTCGCTTCGTGGTGGAAGTATCCGTCCAGCAGCCCGACAAGGTTGGTTTTGCGCACCGGCTCGTCCTTGCCCAGTGCCTGCGGCACGATGGAGAAGGTGTAGGAAATCCCGTCTTTGGCATAGGTGAACGGCAGCTTGGCGACCGAGGTTAACGACGCCACCGCCCCTTTTCTGTCGCGCCCGTGCATCGGGTTGGCGCCAGGCGCAAACGGCGTGCCGCCGCGTCGTCCGTCCGGCGTGTTCCCGGTCTTCTGGCCGTAAACCACGTTGGAGGTGATGGTCAGGATCGACTGCGTCGGTACCGCGTTGCGGTACGTCGGCAGCGCCTGGATTTTCTTCATAAAGCGCTCAACCAGATCGCAGGCGATACTGTCCACACGATCCTCGTTGTTGCCGTACTGCGGATAGTCGCCTTCGATGATGAAATCGACCGCCAGACCAGTGTGGTCGCGTACCGGTTTTACCGTGGCGTATTTGATGGCCGACAGGGAATCCGCCGCCACCGACAGCCCGGCAATGCCGCAGGCCATGGTGCGGTAGACGTCCCGGTCGTGCAGCGCCATCAGCGAGGCTTCGTAGCTGTATTTATCATGCATATAGTGAATGAGATTCAGCGCGCTGATGTACTGTACCGCCAGCCAGTCCATGAAGTGATCGAGGCTCGCCATTACGGTGTCGTAATCCAGTACCTCATCCAGCAGCGGCTCGGTTTTCGGACCGACCTGGATCTTCAGCTTCTCATCCACCCCGCCGTTGATTGCGTACAGCAGCGTTTTCGCCAGGTTGGCGCGTGCGCCGAAGAACTGCATCTGCTTGCCGATCACCATCGGGCTGACGCAGCAGGCAATGGCGTAGTCGTCGCTGTTGAAGTCGGTGCGCATCAGATCGTCGTTCTCGTATTGCAGCGAGGAGGTGACGATCGACACCTGTGCGGCGTATTTCTTGAACGCGATCGGCAGTTTTTCGGACCAGAGGATCGTCAGGTTTGGCTCCGGCGCAGGCCCCATGGTGTGCAGGGTATGCAGGTAGCGGAAGCTGTTTTTAGTCACCAGCGTGCGCCCGTCCAGCCCCATGCCGCCAATCACTTCCGTGGCCCAGATCGGATCGCCGGAGAAGAGCGTGTCGAACTCCGGCGTGCGCAGGAAGCGCACCATGCGGATCTTCATGATGAAGTGGTCGATCAGCTCCTGGGCCTGCACCTCATTCAGCCTTCCTGCCTGCATGTCGCGTTCAATGTAGATATCGAGGAACGAGGCCGTGCGCCCCAGCGACATCGCCCCGCCGTTCTGGGATTTCACTGCGGCAAGGTAGGCAAAATAGAGCCACTGCACCGCTTCCTGGGCGTTCATCGCCGGACGTGATATATCAAACCCATAGTTCGCCGCCATCTGCTGGATCTGCAGCAGCGCGCGCTTGTGCTCCGCCAGCTCTTCGCGCAGGCGGATCGTCGCCTCCAGATCTTCGCCGCGCTCCAGTTTCCCCTGGAGATCGGCGAACTGAAGTTCACGCTCGCGCACCAGATAGCTGATGCCGTACAGCGCCACGCGGCGGTAGTCGCCGATGATGCGTCCGCGCCCGTAGCCGTCCGGCAGACCGGTCAGCACCCCCGATTTGCGGCAGCGCATCATCTCCGGGGAGTAAACGTCAAACACGCCCTGGTTGTGGGTTTTGCGCAGGTCGGTAAAGAGATATTCAAACTGCGGATCCATCTCGCGACCGTAGGCTTCGAACGAGCTGCGGATCATGTTGATCCCGCCGTACGGATGCAGGGCGCGCTTGAGCGGCTTGTCGGTTTGCAGGCCGACGATCGTCTCCAGCTCCTGATCAATATAGCCCGGCCCGTGCGCGGTAATGGTAGTGGCGATGTTGGTGTCGAAATCCACCGGAGCGTGGGTGGCATTCTCCTGACGAATGCCGACCATCACCTTCTGCCACAGCGCCGTCGTTGCTGGCGTCGCCTGCGCGAGGAAAGCTTCATCGCCTTCATAAGGGGTGTAGTTATGCTGAATAAAATCGCGCACGTTGATGGCGTTTTTCCATTCTTCACCACGAAACCCGGCCCATGCGTCGCTGTAAGGCGCGACGCCCGTATCGATTGTTACTTTCATCAGATTCTCGCTTTATCAGGCGTAAGCCGCAGCCGGAGTAACCTTCCCAAGACGGAGGGCGTCCAGCGCGATCATTTTTTCTTCATTGGTAGGGATCACCGCGCAGGCCGCGCGGGACGACTCGGTGGAGATCACGCGCTCGCCCGCGCTGCCCGGCAGGGCATTTTTGGACTCGTCGAGGATGATGCCAAACACCTTCAGATGCTCCGCCACCAGCGCGCGGATAAGCACGGAGTTCTCACCGATCCCGCCGGTAAACACCACGCCATCCAGACGGTGCAGGGACGCGGCATGACCGGTGATATGCCGCGCAATCCGGTGGACAAAGGTCTTTATTGCCAGCCGCGCCCGCTCGTTGCCGTCATGCCAGGCTTTCTCCAGCGCGCGCAAATCGGAGGAGATACCGGAGATCCCCAGCAGCCCGGACTCTTTGTTGACCACGCGCTCCAGATCCTCGAACGACTGGCCGGTCTGCCGGGCAATCCACGCCATCGCGCCAAAATCCACGTCTCCGCAGCGCGTGCCCATCACCAGTCCTTCAAGCGGCGTCATCCCCATGGACGTGTCCACGCTTACGCCGTTACGCACCGCGCAGATGGACGCCCCGTTGCCGAGATGGGCAATCACCAGGCCGCTGTCATCGGGAGAGAGCCCGAAAAGCGCGTGCGCCTGCGCCGACACATAGCGGTGAGAGGTGCCATGGAAACCGTAGCGGCGCACGCCCAGCTCTTCAAAATAGCGGTACGGCAAGCCGTACAGATACGCCTGCGGCGGCATGGTCTGGTGGAAGCTGGTATCAAATACCGCCACCTGCTGCACGCCGGGGAACAGGCGCTCGGCGGCTTCCACGCCGCTCAGGTTGGCGTAGTTATGCAGCGGCGCCAGCGGGGAGACCTGGCGGATCTGCGCCATCACCTCTTCCGTGATCAGGGTCGACTCGCTGAAGAGGTCACCGCCGTGGGCAATGCGATGGCCAATCAAAGCCACGCTGCCCATCAGGTTGCGTTTCTCCAGCTCCAGGGCGATGGCGGCCAGCGCCCCTTCGTAGTCCTGGTGAGCCAGTCTGACCGGCTCACCCCCATTCACGGAAATAAAGGCTTTTTCTGTGTTGATGCCGTCCGCAATGCCCGTCATCAGGGCATCGCAGCTTGCGGCGTCCAGCACCGAGAACTTAACAGAGGACGATCCGCAGTTAATGACCAGTACTACCGGAAACTTAATCATGGTATGGCTCCGCTCTTCCTGAGCTTTGGTTTAAAACAGTTTGTACACAATGTTCAGAATGGTCAGCAGTCCGACCACGGTTACGAAGATGTTCTCGGTCCGGCCTTTGTATTTCGCCAGCGCCGGTGCCTTGCGGATGGCGTACATCGGCAGCAGGCACAGCAGAGAGGCGATAATTGGCGCGCCCATGGCTTCAATGAGGTCCAGAATGTTCGGGTTGGCGTAGGCCACAATCCAGGTGGAGCCCATGATGAAGACCATGCTGATGGTGTTCAGCTTGCCGACGGAGACGTTCTTCTTGTCGCCCTTGTAGCCGAACTTGATGATCAGGCCGTTCAGCCCCTCCAGCGTGCCCAGATAGTGGCCGAAGAAGGATTTAAAGATAGCGACCAGCGCGATGATGGACGCGCCGTACTCCAGCACGGTGGCGAACGTGGATTTACTGCCTGACATCGACGCAAAGTGGTTCGCCAGGTAAGAGAGCACCGGAATGTTCTGCGCTTTGGCGTCCGCCATGTTCTGCGGAGAGAGTGTAAACAGGCAGCTAAAGGCGAAGAACATCACCACCGCCACCATCAGCAGGCTGGCGCGACCGATGATTTTGGAACATTTCTGCTCGGTAAACTCTTTCCCGAACTCCGGTTCGTACTCTTCGCGCTTGGAGACCACAAACGAGGAGACGATAGGCGAGAAGTTGAAGGAGAAGACCATGATGGAGATCCCCAGCCACACCGTGACCAGAATGCCGTCATGACCGGTGAAGGCGATATCGCTCAGGTTAACCTGGTCGATCACCGCCGAGTTCCAGTACGGGATCAGCGAGAGAGAAATCAACACCAGGCTGGCGATGAACGGGAACACCAGGTAGCTCATCACTTTCACCATCAGGTCTTTACCGAACCAGATAACAAAGGCCATCAGCAGCAGCAGGAACAGCGCCACCACGCCGCGGTTCAGGGCGGGCATCTGGAGCTGGTTTTCCCAGAAGGTCATAAAGGTGTTGGTAATGGTGACGCCGTAAATCCACAGCAGCGGGCAAATGGCAAAGAAGTAGAGGAAGGTGATCACCACCCCGCCGGTCTTACCAAAATGCTCCTCCACCGTTTCGGTGATGTTGCCGGAGACGTTACTGCCGGACAAACACAGACGCGCCAGCGCGCGGTGGCAGTAAAAGGCAATCGGGAACGCGAGTACCAGCATCAGCAGGATGGGGATCAAGCCGCCAAAGCCTGCACGGATAGGGAAGAACAGCACGCCTGCGCCAATGGCGGTACCAAACAGGCCGAGCGTCCAGGTGGTATCAGATTTACGCCAGGAGGACGTTTTTGTCTGGCCAACGATAATGCTTTCTGTGTTGCTCATAAGTCATCCTTTATGCGTCAACGAAGCCGGTAATTTGGGAAACACGGGAGAGATCAATATTGCCGCCGGAAATAATGCAGACGGTTTTACGGCCCTGGATATAGTGGTCCAGCTTGCCGCTTAATAACGCCGCGCACGCCAGTGCGCCAGCACCTTCCGTGACCACTTTATTTCGCTGGATAAGCGCGATCATGCTGTTGCGAATCTCGTCTTCGCTGACCAGCACAATGTCATCGACTAATTCACGAACGATTTCGAAGGTTAAATTACCCGGGCGAGACACGTCGCAACCGTCTGCTAATGTGCCGGTAATGCGGTGGTTCGTTATTTCACCGGCCTGATACGATGCCGCCATTCCGTGCACGTTTTCAGACTGCACGCCGATAATATTGATAGTTGGGTTGATGGATTTAATTGCTGTCGCAATACCGGCAATTAAACCGCCGCCGCCGATGGGGACAATCACGTTATCCACGTCATATAAATCTTCGAGGATCTCCAGGCCGATGGTGCCCTGACCGGCGATCACTTTCGGATCGTCGTAAGGCGGGATAAAAATGCGCCCTTCCATCTCGACGATTTCGCTCACTTTGGCGATGGTGTCGTTAAAGTTCTCGCCGTGTAGCACCACTTCGGCAGAGTAGTCGCGCGTGGCGGCAACCTTGGATTTCGGCGCGCCCATCGGCATCACTACTTTGCCGTCGATGCCGAGCATGGCGCAAGAGAGAGAGACCCCCTGCGCGTGGTTCCCTGCGGAACAGGCCACCACGCCCTTGCGTTTTTCCGCATCGGTCAGCGAGCTTAATTTATTAAACGCCCCACGTATTTTAAACGAACCGGTACGCTGCATATTTTCAAATTTCAGGAATATCTCACCCTTACACCGTTCGCTCAGATAATTTGAGCGCGGCATACCGGTTTTATAGATCTTTCCCGCCAGTCTTTTTCTGGCGTCCTGAATATCTTCAATGGTCACCGGGAGATCGTAAGTAATGTGCATAATATCCTCGTTATAATAATTCATTGTTTTCAGGCAAAGTCAGGGTAACAGAGCGTTAAAAAGCGTCGCTCCGGGTGTTTTAAATCATCATTATTTCTATCGTCGTTTTTCGGTATTCATCGACGAATATTGTTTTGCCAGTTCAACTAATACTGACGCCGATTTTTTAATACTGTAATTTTTTGACCACACGGCGGCATAACGCGCCACGGGTAATTCATCTTCCACCGGCAGGACAATGAACTGGTCCGAGCCGAATGGCGCAATCATGTCACGGGGGATCACCGTCAGGTAATCGGCATTGAGGACAAGGTTATAGATGGTGACGACGGAATCGGTCTGGACGATGTTTTCAATGCTGATGTGGTTGTCTTGCAGGGTGGTCAGAAGTTCGTTGTAGTAGCCCATATCGGTTTGCGGCATCACCCACTGCTCGTGCGTGAGCGATGCCAGTCTGGTCGGGCCGGTGCACGTTCGTGATTTACTCGCCACCAGCACAAACTCGGATTCAAACAGTGGCTCAACGTGAAGATCCTGAAGCTGCATCCCGTCGCTCAGCGTACCGATGGCGAAATCCAGCCGGCCATCGCGAATGGCGGGCAGGAATGAAGAGAGCTGCGCTTCATACATTGAGACGCGTGCCTTCGGGAACACTTCCTTGAATTTTTTGATCATCCCGGACAGGAAGGTGAAGCCAATCAGCGAGGGATAGCCGAAGGAGACGTCCATGACGGTACTGAAACTGAGGCTGTTGATCTCGCTTACCATGTTTTTCATTTCGCGGGTGATCGACTCAGCGTAGGACAGCAGCACCTGACCGGCAGCAGTGAGTTTTACGCCGGTGTTTTTACGCACCATCACTTCCACCCCAAAGTAAGATTCGATGTCGCTGATGATTTTGCTGACGGCAGGTTGCGTCAGCCCCAGTTGTCTTGCAGCAGAACCTATGGAGCCACTTTTGATGACTTCCTGAAATACCACGAGGTGCTGAGTTTTCGGTAGAATAATAGTATTCATAATATTCTGCGCTTATTTCCCTATGACGCAGCGGATTCTACCCAATATTGTTTTAGGGGGTATGTGCTGTTACTCACAATTTGCCAGGACGCTCTGTTTTCAGTCGCACCAGAAAACTATTTATATCTTTATAAATCAAAGATTTATCACAATAAAAATACGCATTCACGCTGACATTGATCAATAAAAAACGCGGTAATAAATTTATTTTATGGCAATAACCAGCGTGAATTTTTTTGCCTTAAAAATATTAATAAAGGCTATCTTTCAGGCAATTAAAGGTTAATAAAACACCATTATTCCTTTAAAACATTTTTGTGGTTTATCAACTTTACCAGGAGTATTTATTCACTTTCCGGTTAAAGAGTGGGATATATCACACATTCACCAGAAGAATGTTTTTAGATTCAATATTAAATTATCAAATGAATAACATTCGGCATCACTGACTAAACATTTACAACATCTGCTCAACACTAAATTTTTCTAATTTTATAGCGTTAAATTTTGTGATTACGATCATGCGCAGCAGATGAGAGGAACACGCAGCCGAACAAATAGTGAAACGTGCTTAGCGTCGCAAAATTGAGAATTGATGTCGTTTGGCGCTTCGCTTACCCGACCTGCAACCTTCAGAAAGCAAAAACCCCGCCGAAGCGGGGTTTCGTAAGAAGTTGAAGCTGACCGATAAGCCGGGTTCTGTCGTGGACAGTCATTCATCTAGGCCAGCAATCGCTCACTGGCTCAAGCAGCCTACCCGGGTTCAGTACGGGCCGTACCATGTGAACCCCTATTTGGCCTTGCTCCGGGTGGAGTTTACCGTGCCACGGACTGTTACCAGCCGCGCGGTGCGCTCTTACCGCACCCTTTCACCCTTACCTGATCCCGCTTGCGCGGGCCATCGGCGGTTTGCTCTCTGTTGCACTGGTCGTGGGTTTCCCCCCCAGGCGTTACCTGGCACCCTGCCCTGTGGAGCCCGGACTTTCCTCCCCTCCGCCCGTCTCCCCCGAAAGGGACGACGACGAAGCGGCGACTGTCTGGTCAGCTTCGGCGCGCAGTATAGAGGGTTTGCGCGCCGCTGTCACCCCTGGCTACGCATGCCTACCTGTAATGTGGCCGCGATATTCCGCGAGGCGCGGTAAATGTTGTCATACGCTCCCTGGAACGCCTCTTCCAGTGAGCCGATGCGGGTCAGTACGCTGAACACCGCATCGATGCCGTACTGATGCACCACACCCACATCCTGCGTCAGACTTCCGGCAATCCCTATCACTGGCTTATGGTATTTTTTGGCGACGCTCGCCACGCCGACGGGCACTTTGCCATTTATGCTCTGGCTGTCGATGCGCCCTTCCCCCGTCAGCACCCACGTGCAGTCGTGAATATGTTCTTCAAGATTGAGCGCCTGAGTGACAATCTCAATGCCGCTTTTCAGCTCTGCGCCCAGGAAGGCCATCAGCGCCGCGCCCATGCCGCCCGCCGCTCCTGCCCCCGGAACCCGGTTGACGTTAATGCGCAGCGTTTTTTTGATCACTTCGGCATAGTGGCTAAGACTGGCGTCGAGTTCGAGGATCATCTCCTCCGTGGCGCCTTTTTGCGGTCCAAAGATACGCGACGCGCCGCTTTCACCGACCAGCGGATTCGTCACGTCACAGGCGACACGGATTGCGCACCCCTGAAGACGCGGATCGAGATCCGAAATATCAATCCGGTTAAGCGCCATCAGGCTGCCGCCGCCGTAGCCGATCTCCGTCCCGTTCGCATCCGTAAACTTCGCGCCCAGCGCCTGCATCATGCCTGCGCCCCCATCGTTGGTTGCGCTCCCGCCGATACCGATAATGATGTTGCGCGCGCCTTTATCCAGCGCGCGGAGGATCAGCTCCCCCGTCCCGCGCGACGTCGTGACCAGCGGGTTACGCTGCGCGGGAGGAACAAGCACCAGGCCGCTGGCGGCGGCCATCTCGATAAACGCGGTGGTACCGTCGCCCGAGATCCCCCAGCTGGCCTTCACCTTTTCCCCTAACGGGCCGGTGACGACAGCCTGCTGCCAGGTGCCCTGCGTAGCGGCGATCATCGCTTCAACCGTACCTTCTCCGCCGTCAGCAACGGGAACAGACACGTAATGAGCGTAGGGGAAAATTTCCCGAAATCCTTTTTCTATCGCCTGCGCCACCTCAGTGGCAGACAGGCTTTCTTTATATGAGTCTGGCGCGATTACGATTTTCATAGTTGTATGCCTGAGCCGTAGGCCCGGTAAGCGTAACGCCACCGGGCGGGACGTCATTAGCGAGCAATTTCAACCTTCGCCAGCTTTTCGTAATAGCACGCTAACGCGCTGTGATCGGCGGTGCCCAGACCATCCGCACGCAGCGCCTGCATCATCTCCATGACGGCGGCAGTCAGCGGCAGCTGCGCCCCCACGCCGTGGGAGGTATCCAGCGCATTCGCCAGATCCTTAATGTGCAGATCGATGCGGAAGCCCGGCCTGAAGTTACGATCCATCACCATCGGCGCCTTGGCATCCAGCACGGTGCTGCCCGCAAGACCACCGCGAATGGCCTGATAGACCAGATCCGGATTAACGCCCGCTTTGGTGGCCAGCGTTAGCGCCTCCGACATAGCCGCGATGTTCAACGCCACAATCACCTGGTTTGCCAGCTTGGTGACGTTGCCTGCGCCAATTTCACCGGTGTGCACCACGGAGCCGGCCATGGCTTTCATCAGGTCGTAATATTTGTCAAACACAGCTTTATCGCCCCCCACCATCACCGACAGGGTGCCGTCGATGGCTTTCGGTTCGCCGCCGCTGACCGGCGCATCCAGCATCTCCACGCCCTTCGCTTTCAGCGCCTCGCTGATTTCGCGGCTTGCCAGCGGTGCGATAGAACTCATGTCGATCACCACCAGACCCGGCTTCGCGCCATCGATAATGCCGTTCTCACCCAGCGCCACCTCTTTCACGTGCGGGGAGTTTGGCAGCATGGTGATAATCACGTCGCACTGCTCAGCAATTGCTTTTGCGGTTGTCGCCGTTTCTGCGCCAGCCGCAATCACCTCTGCCACCGCGTCTGAATTACGATCTAAAACCACCAGTGAGTAACCTGCTTTGATGAGGTTTTTGCTCATTGGTTTGCCCATGATACCCAGGCCAATAAAACCCACTTTCAGCGTCATAATCTGTTTCCTCAATGATGGCTATTTTTTAAAAGCGTCCGCCAATTTCTGCGTGGCGGCGCGGAATACGCCGAGATCGCTGCCGACGGCGACAAACGTTGCGCCCCATTCCAGGTAACGGCGGGCATCGGCTTCCACTGGCGCCAGAATGCCGCACGGTTTACCGTGCGCTTTGGCACGGGCAAAAATGTGCTGAATTGCGCGCTGCACATCCGGATGGCTGGCGTTACCCAGATGACCAAAGGCGGCCGCCAGATCGCTCGGGCCGACGAAAATGCCGTCGACGCCCTCCGTCGCGGCAATAGCGTCGACGTTATCGACCCCCTGCTGGCTCTCGATCTGAACCAGAATGGTGATGTTCTTGTTGGACTGGGAGAAATAGTCCGGCACGGTGCCAAACATATTGGCGCGGTGCGAGACGGACACGCCGCGGATCCCTTCCGGTGGATAGCGGGTCGCCGCCACGGCCAGCACCGCTTCTTCTTCCGTTTCAACAAACGGGATCAGAAAGTTGTAGAAGCCGATATCCAGCAGACGCTTGATGATCACCGGCTCGTTGGTGGGCACACGCACCACCGGCGCGCTGTGGCTGCCTTTCAGCGCCATCAGCTGCGGAATAAACGTGTTGATATCGTTTGGCGCATGTTCGCCGTCCAGCACCAGCCAGTCGAACCCGGCCAGGCCCAGCACTTCGGTGCTGATGGGGTTGGCCAGCGCAGACCAGCAGCCAATCTGAATCTGGTGCGCCGCGAGGGCCGCTTTAAATTTATTCGGGAAGATGTCGTTACTCATTACTTATACCTTTTTTAATTCCGCAGTTTTAGCCAGTAGCTTTTCTTATTTATTCCGACTCAGCGTCAGCGTTATATTTATTTTCCTGACTGAATTTTGGCGTTATAAAATCGTCATTCAGTATAATCGTCACCACCCGGCAATACATTGTTTCAATGCTCAATTATCCAACGGGAGTAGCACGATATTTTGAGCATTTGCCCAATGTAGTGGGCGCTGATGCACAGAATCAACGATTAGTGTTTCGGGAGCGATCGCGATCACATTCTCACTTTTCCTCTCCTGACATTCTTTATTTCCTCAATAAGGAACGATTAACCATCTGGCTATATTTAGTATCAGATATTTTGCTGGAGAAGAGTGAACAATGGCCGATATTGAAATTCGACAGGCGTCGCCGACGGCGTTCTATATAAAAGTGCACGATACTGATAACGTGGCGATTATTGTCAACGACAATGGCTTAAAAGCTGGCACCCGCTTTCCGGATGGCCTGGAGCTGATTGAGCACGTTCCGCAGGGGCATAAAGTCGCACTGGTCGATATCCCGGCTCACGGTGAAATCGTGCGCTACGGCGAAGTCATCGGCTATGCGGTGCGCGCTATCCCGCAGGGTAGCTGGATTGAGGAGTCGCTGGTTGAGCTGCCCACCGCCCCGCCGCTGGAGACGTTGCCGCTGGCTACCCGCGTCCCTGAGCCGTTGCCTCCGCTGGAGGGTTATACCTTCGAAGGTTACCGCAATGCGGATGGCAGCGTGGGAACCAAAAACCTGCTTGGCATCACCACCAGCGTGCATTGCGTGGCGGGCGTAGTGGATTACGTTGTGAAAATTATTGAGCGCGATCTGTTGCCGAAATACCCCAACGTTGACGGCGTGGTGGGTCTTAACCACCTGTACGGCTGCGGCGTGGCGATCAACGCGCCGGCAGCGGTCGTGCCGATCCGTACGATTCACAATATCGCCCTTAACCCAAACTTTGGCGGTGAGGTAATGGTGATTGGTCTCGGCTGTGAAAAATTGCAGCCAGAACGCCTGTTGCAGGGTACGGAGGATGTGAAAGCCATTCCGGTTGACGATGCCAGTATTGTGCGTCTTCAGGATGAACACCATGTCGGCTTCAGATCGATGGTCGACGACATTTTACAGGTGGCAGAGCGCCATCTGGAGAAGTTGAACAAACGCCAGCGTGAAACCTGCCCGGCCTCTGAACTGGTCGTTGGGACACAGTGTGGCGGCAGCGATGCGTTTTCCGGCGTCACCGCTAACCCGGCGGTAGGTTATGCCTCCGATCTGTTCGTGCGCTGCGGCGCCACGGTGATGTTCTCCGAAGTCACCGAAGTACGTGATGCTATCCACCTGCTCACGCCGCGCGCCGTCAACGAAGAGGTGGGCAAACGCCTGCTGGAGGAAATGGCCTGGTACGATAACTATCTCGACATGGGCAAAACTGACCGCAGCGCCAACCCGTCTCCGGGTAACAAGAAAGGCGGCCTCGCGAACGTGGTGGAAAAGGCCCTCGGGTCGATTGCCAAATCCGGCCAGAGCGCGATTGTGGAAGTGCTCTCCCCTGGCCAGCGACCAACCAAACGCGGCCTGATTTACGCGGCAACGCCTGCCAGTGATTTCGTTTGCGGCACCCAGCAGGTGGCTTCCGGCATTACGGTACAGGTCTTTACCACCGGGCGCGGCACGCCGTACGGCCTGATGGCGGTACCGGTGATCAAAATGGCGACCCGCACCGAGCTGGCAAACCGCTGGTATGACTTAATGGATATCAACGCGGGCACCATCGCCACCGGGGAAGAGAGTATTGAAGAGGTGGGCTGGAAGCTGTTCCACTTCATTCTGGATGTGGCAAGCGGGCGGAAGAAAACCTTCTCCGATCAATGGGGATTGCATAACTCGCTGGCGGTGTTTAACCCGGCGCCGGTGACGTGATTGTCCCTCACCCTGCCCTCTCCCCTATGGGGCTGAGGGTTCCCCACAAAATAATGCCTGCACAGACGGCCCCCTCTCCCTTGAGGGAGAGGGCTGGGGTGAGGGGAAACATACGGCTCTGGTGGTCATTCCGTTCACTTTATGTTCCTTGCTACTCTGTCACAACATAACCGGTGAACGTGCCAGGGTGGCTCAGTCGCCACCACCCTGGCGACCCGGGCTTCCGGCGGAAAATCGCCGCTTCGCGGTGCCTTCGGCTTATTCCTTCCGGCTTATCGGGGACGGGCGGAGGTAACATCCCTGTAAAGCCCGCCCTCTCGGCGCATCCCTGCGCCTCGCCCCGGCCTACAGGAAACGCCTCAGCGATTTACAGCCGGACCGAGGCATCGCTGAAAGCCCTCAGTTATTCTGAGGCAACGTTATAGTTT
This sequence comes from Enterobacter cloacae complex sp. IR5459, assembly GCF_049238005.1. Classification (NCBI taxonomy): domain Bacteria; kingdom Pseudomonadati; phylum Pseudomonadota; class Gammaproteobacteria; order Enterobacterales; family Enterobacteriaceae; genus Enterobacter; species Enterobacter cloacae complex sp. IR5459. The sequence goes on along the minus strand of NZ_JBMKIG010000001.1, from coordinate 145,439 downwards.
TTGCTTTCAAATTACTGGGGAACCCTCTCCCCTATGGGGAGAGGGTTAGGGTGAGGGGAAAAGCCTCTTTAGACCAGCACCACATCGATCCCGCTTTTGCGTAACCCTTCCAGGCTTTCCGCAGGAATGCCTTCATCAACGATAATCATGTCGATTCGATGGGTATCAATAATTTTATGCAGGCTTGAACGATTAAACTTGCTGGAGTCCGTGACAACGATAATACGCTCCGCCACCTCGCACATTTTGCGGTTCAGACGGGCTTCATCCTCGTTATGCGTACTCACCCCCCGGTCGAGATCGATGGCATCGACGCCCAGAAACAGCAGGTCAAAATGGTAATTCTGTAAGGACTGCTCCGCCTGGTCGCCGTAGAAGGACTGTGACTGACGGCGCAAATGCCCGCCGGTCATCAGCAGCTCTACGCCTTCCGCTTCCAGCAGCGCGTTTGCCACGTTCATCCCGTTGGTCATGGCAATGACATCGGTGTGCTGGCGCAGCATGCGGGCAATTTCAAAGGTCGTGGTGCCGGAGTCCAGAATAATGCGGTGACCCGGCTTCACCAGTTCAACCGCCGCCTGCGCGATGCTGCGCTTCACTGCCGTATTAAGGGAACTTTTGTCCTCAACGGATGGCTCCACGCCGGGGGCATTGCCTTCGCAAATCAGCGCGCCGCCGTAAGCGCGAACGGCAATCCCCTGCTTTTCCAGAAAGGCCAGATCGTTACGGATCGTCACCGTCGACACGCCGAATAAAAGAGAAAGATCGTTAACCTGCACGCTTCCCTGCGCCCGCAACCGCTGAATGATCTGCTCTCGCCTTTCACTGGTGCCGGTGATGCGCTTCTCTGCGGATGAATCGGTGCTGCTCATACGAGCTCCTTAGTAAATAAACTTTCGTTTCATTTCGTTTTTCTTATTAACGCCTTTCTTTTGAGGGAATGCAAGCCCTGTATGGTAGGCGGACGCAAGCTTAATCGCCGCTGAAACCTTTCATTATGTTTCTTTTGTGAAACAGATCGGAAAACTATTATCTTTCGTTTTATTTTTACATCACCATAATGCAGTATCAAATGAAACAAAACGAAAGATGAATGCCAACACCATCCGAAATGGAGAGGAAAGTGAAACATCTGACAGAAATGGTGGAACAACATAAACGGGGGAATACAAACGGGATTTATGCCGTCTGTTCCGCACATCCACTGGTACTTGAAGCTGCAATACGTTACGCCCATTCACAACAGACGCCTCTGCTGATTGAAGCCACCTCAAACCAGGTGGATCAGTTTGGCGGCTATACCGGTATGACGCCCGCCGATTTTTATGGGTTTGTCTGCAAGCTGGCGGGATCCCTCGGTTTCCCCACCTCACAGCTGATCCTTGGCGGCGATCATTTAGGTCCAAACCGCTGGCAAAACCTGCCAGCTTTGCAGGCGATGGCGAACGCCGACGATCTGATCAGAAGCTACGTGGCGGCCGGATTTAAAAAAATTCACCTCGATTGCAGCATGTCCTGCGAAGACGACCCGGTTCCTTTAACCGATGCAATCGTTGCCGGGCGTGCCGCTCGGCTGGCTAAAATTGCCGAAACCACCTGTCTCGAGCAATTTGGCGTAGCCGATCTGGTCTACGTTATCGGCACGGAAGTTCCGGTTCCCGGTGGGGCACACGAGACGCTGACCGAGCTTGAGGTCACCACGCCAGAGGCGGCACGCGCCACGCTTGAGGCACACCGCCACGCATTCGAGAAGGAAGGGTTAAGCGACATCTGGCCGCGCATTATTGGCCTGGTCGTTCAGCCTGGCGTTGAGTTCGACCATGCGCACGTTTGTGACTATCAACCGCATAAAGCCGTCGCGCTGAGCAAGATGGTTGAAGCCTACGACACGCTGGTATTTGAAGCACACTCTACCGATTACCAGACGCCGCAGGCGCTGCGCCAGTTGGTGAAAGATCACTTCGCCATTCTGAAAGTCGGCCCTGCGCTAACCTTCGCGCTGCGCGAAGCGCTGTTCTCACTGGCAGCAATTGAAGAAGAGCTGCTGCCGGCAAAAGCCTGCTCAGGGCTGCGTCACGTCCTGGAAAACGTGATGCTCGATCGCCCGGAATACTGGCAAAGCCACTATCACGGCGACGGCAATGCCCGTCGCCTGGCCCGCGGTTACAGCTATTCCGACCGCGTGCGCTATTACTGGCCAGACAGCCAGATTGACGACGCCTTTGAGCGGCTGGTACGCAACCTGGCGGATGAACCGATCCCGCTGCCGCTGATCAGCCAGTATCTGCCGTTGCAGTACAGCAAAGTTCGCGATGGTGCTCTCAGCTCCACACCACGGGAACTCATCCTCGACCACATTCAGGACATACTCCATCAGTACCATGCCGCCTGCGAAGGCGTAACGACTCAACACGCATAATTAAAAAGAGGAAAACGCTATGCCAAACATTGTCTTATGCCGCATTGATGAACGCCTGATCCACGGTCAGGTGGGCGTACAGTGGGTGGGGTTTGCGGGGGCGAACCTGGTGCTGGTGGCAAATGACGAGGTTGCAGACGATCCGGTTCAGCAAAACCTGATGGAGATGGTGCTTGCGGAAGGCATCGCCGTGCGTTTCTGGTCTCTGCAAAAAGTGATCGACAACATTCATCGCGCCGCCGACCGGCAGAAAATTCTGCTGGTCTGTAAAACACCGGCTGATTTTTTAACGCTGGTCGAGGGCGGCGTGCCCATCACCCGTATTAACGTCGGAAATATGCATTACGCCAGTGGCAAACAGCAAATTGCCAAAACGGTATCTGTAGACGCGAACGATATCGCCGCGTTTAACGGCCTGAAGGCGGCCGGAGTGGAATGCTTCGTTCAGGGCGTTCCAACAGAGACTGCTTTGGATCTCTTTAAACTGCTCTGAGGGATTCACAATGGAAATCAGTCTGTTGCAGGCTTTCGCGCTGGGGCTTCTCGCCTTTATAGCGGGCCTGGATATGTTTAACGGCTTGACACACATGCACCGTCCAGTGGTGCTCGGGCCACTGGTTGGCCTGATTCTGGGCGATTTGCACACCGGAATTCTGACCGGCGGTACATTAGAACTGGTCTGGATGGGACTCGCGCCGCTGGCGGGCGCGCAGCCGCCAAACGTGATTATCGGCACCATCGTTGGCACCACATTTGCCATTACTACAGGCGTGAAGCCGGATGTCGCCGTTGGGGTCGCCGTGCCGTTTGCTGTGGCGGTTCAGATGGGGATCACCTTCCTCTTCTCGGTGATGTCCGGCGTGATGTCCCGCTGCGATCGCATGGCGGCTAACGCAGACACCCGTGGTATTGAACGGGTCAACTATCTTGCACTGCTGGCGCTCGGCGTCTTCTACTTCCTGTGCGCATTTCTGCCCATCTACTTCGGCGCTGAACATGCGAAAACCGCCATTGACGTGCTGCCGGAACGTCTGATCGACGGTCTCGGCGTCGCGGGCGGCATCATGCCAGCGATCGGCTTCGCCGTGCTACTGAAGATCATGATGAAAAACGTTTACATCCCTTACTTCATTATCGGCTTTGTCGCCGCGGCCTGGCTGAAACTCCCGGTGCTGGCGATTGCCGCGGCTGCACTGGCGATGGCGCTGATCGACCTGCTGCGCAAATCGCCTGAACCCACGGCGCCTGCGGCCCAGAAAGAGGAATTTGAAGATGGCATCTAATCACACCACCCTGCCGGGCGTGTCTGAAAGTGAAGAGACACTGCTGACCGGCGTGAATGAAAACGTCTACGAAGATCAGAGTATTGGCGCTGAGCTAACGAAAAAGGATATTAACCGTGTCGCCTGGCGTTCCATGCTGCTACAGGCCTCGTTTAACTACGAGCGTATGCAGGCCTCCGGCTGGCTGTATGGGCTACTGCCCGCGCTGAAAAAGATCCACACCAATAAGCGGGACCTGGCGCGCGCCATGAAAGGCCATATGGGCTTCTTTAACACCCACCCGTTTCTGGTGACCTTCGTCATCGGCATTATTCTGGCAATGGAGCGTTCCAAGCAGGATGTGAACAGCATCCAGAGCACTAAAATTGCCGTTGGCGCACCGCTCGGTGGCATTGGTGACGCCATGTTCTGGCTGACCCTGCTGCCCATTTGCGGGGGGATTGGCGCCAGCCTGGCGCTACAGGGATCCATTCTTGGCGCCGTGGTCTTTATCGTTCTGTTTAACGTGGTGCATCTCGGCCTGCGTTTTGGTCTGGCGCACTATGCCTACCGAATGGGTGTCGCCGCGATCCCGCTGATCAAGGCCAACACCAAAAAGGTTGGTCATGCTGCGTCCATTGTCGGAATGACAGTGATTGGCGCGCTGGTGGCAACCTATGTGCGCCTGAATACCACACTCGAGATTAAAGCCGGGGATGCGGTCGTCAAACTGCAAACCGATGTGATCGACAAACTGATGCCCGCCTTTCTGCCACTGGTCTACACCCTGATCATGTTCTGGCTGGTACGCCGTGGCTGGAGCCCACTGCGCCTGATTGGTATCACCGTGGTGCTGGGCGTTGTCGGTAAATTCTGTCACTTCCTGTAAAAAGCAAAGAGGTTGCGATGTTAGGCATTATTTTGACGGGTCACGGCGGTTTTGCCAGCGGCCTGCAACAGGCGATGAAGCAAATCCTCGGCGAACAGCCGCAGTTTATCGCCATCGATTTTCCGGAAAGCTCCACCACTGCGCGGCTGACCGCGCAGCTTGAGCAGGCAGTGAATGAACTGGATGCAGAGCACGATATCGTGTTTCTCACCGATCTTCTCGGCGGTACGCCGTTTCGTGTGGCCTCTACCCTCGCGATGCAGCGCCCCGGCAGCGAAGTGATTACCGGCACCAATCTCCAGCTTTTGCTGGAGATGGTTCTGGAGCGCGACGGATTAAGCAGTGAAGCCTTTCGTTTGCAGGCGCTGGAGTGCGGCCATCGCGGCCTGACCAGCCTGGTGGATGAACTTGCACGCTGTCGCGAGGAAGCGCCCGCCGAGGAAGGGATATGAGCCAGCTGCTGCGCGCGCGTCGTCTGCTTACCGGGCAAGGCTGGCTGGATGACCATCAGCTGCGTATGGATAGAGGCGTCATCACCGCCATCGAGCCGATTCCGGCAGGGGTTAACACCCGCGAGGCAGACCTGCTTTGCCCGGCATACATTGATATCCACGTCCACGGCGGCGCGGGTGTGGATGTGATGGATGATGCCCCCGACGTGCTGGACCGGTTAGCCTTACATAAAGCGCGTGAAGGCGTAGGGGCGTTTCTGCCTACCACCGTCACCGCTTCGCTGGAGGCGATCCATGGCGCGTTACGGCGCATTGCCCGGCGCTGTCATGCCGGTGGCCCCGGCGCGCAGCTCCTGGGCAGCTATCTGGAAGGCCCGTACTTTACACCGCAGAACAAAGGGGCGCACCCGCCAGAACTGTTTCGCGAGCTGGATCTCGCGGAACTTGATGAGCTGATTGCGGTTTCGCAGAACACGCTGCGGGTGGTGGCGCTTGCTCCGGAAAAAGTGGATGCCCTGAAGGCGATCCATCACCTCAAGCAAAAAGGGATACGCGTCATGCTGGGCCACAGCGCCGCTACATACGCGCAAACCCTGGCCGCATTTGATGCAGGCGCAGACGGGCTGGTGCACTGCTACAACGGCATGACGGGATTACACCACCGGGAGCCGGGCATGGTTGGCGCCGGGCTTACGGACCCACGCGCGTGGCTGGAGCTTATTGCCGACGGGCATCACGTTCATCCTGGAGCCATGCGGCTATGTTGTTGCTGCGCGAAGGATCGTACGGTGCTGATTACCGATGCCATGCAGGCGGCGGGTATGCCTGATGGGCGCTATACGTTGTGTGGTGAAAATGTCGAGATGCAGGGCGGCGTTGTTCGCACGGCCTCGGGCGGGCTGGCGGGCAGCACGCTCGCGCTGGATGCCGCCGTGCGGAATATGGTGGAGCATACGGGGGTCGCCCCAGAAAACGCTATCCATATGGCCTCGCTGCATCCCGCCCGTCTGCTCGGTATGGATCACCTGCTGGGATCGTTAGCACCAGGCAAACGCGCCAATATTATTGCGCTCGATGCGGGTTTACACCTCCGGCAGATCTGGATCCAGGGTCAGGCTCTTTCCCTGTAGCCCCTTCACAGTGTGCTCTGTTGGCCTTACGGAAGACGATCGTAAGGCCTTTCTTTTCCTTTCCTTGATCTTCGCCTTTCCTTTCGCGATCACACTTTTCGTTTTATTTCTTTTTCGCCATTGAACTTTCGATTTCTTTTCTATAGATTTTCTTTAACTGCTAAAGTAAACAAGTGAAACGAAACGAAAGATAGCGACACATTTGCCAGCGTCTGATGTGGAATTCACACGACTAAGGACTGAGTTATGCCACAAACCACTACCACCACCGGCACCTGGACCGAAAAAGAGATCCGCCAGCAGCCAGCCAGCTGGCTTCGCTCGCTCAACAATATTGATAATCTGCGCGCGTCGATCGACAGTTTTCTGACGCCACTGTTGCGCAAGCCCGATCTGCGGATCGTTCTGACCGGCGCGGGTACGTCTGCGTTTATCGGCGACATCATTGCGCCATGGCTTGCCAGCCACACGAGAAAAAATATCACCGCGATACCTACGACCGATCTGGTCACCAACCCGATGGATTACTTCAGCCCTGCGCACCCGCTGCTGCTGGTCTCTTTCGCCCGTTCTGGCAATAGCCCGGAGAGCGTCGCTGCCGTTGAGCTGGCGAATCAGTTTGTTCCGGAGTGCTACCACCTGTCGATCACCTGTAATGAAGCGGGCAGCCTGTATCAGAATGCCGTCGACAGCGATAACGCCTGCGCTTTGCTCATGCCAGCCGAAACGCACGATCGCGGGTTCGCGATGACAAGCAGCATCACCACCATGATGGCGAGCTGCCTGGCGGTATTCGCACCGGAAACGATCAACAGCAAAACGTTCCGCGACGTGTCCGATCGCTGTCAGGCGATCCTCACGTCGCTTGGCGATTTCAGCCCCGGCGTCTTTGGTAACGAACCGTGGAAACGCATTGTTTATCTGGGCAGCGGTGGATTACAGGGCGCCGCACGGGAGTCAGCGTTGAAGGTGCTGGAGCTGACCGCCGGCAAGCTGGCGACATTCTACGATTCGCCAACGGGTTTCCGTCACGGGCCTAAGTCGCTGGTGGGCAACGAAACACTGGTCGTCGTGTTTGTCTCCAGCCATCCGTACACGCGTCAGTACGATCTGGATCTGCTCGCCGAGCTGCGACGCGATCGTCAGGCTATGCGCGTGGTAGCCATTGCAGCCGAAACGGATCCGGTCATTGAAGCTGGCCCGCATATCCTGCTGCCGCCTTCCCGTTCATTTAACGATATGGAGCAGGCGTTCTGCTTCCTGATGTACGCCCAGGTCTTCGCACTGACCCAGTCTCTGCACGTTGGCAATACGCCGGATACGCCATCCGCCAGCGGTACGGTTAACCGTGTGGTCCAGGGCGTCGTTATTCATCCGTGGCAGGCTTAAGAGGACAGGCTCATGAGCATTATTTCTACCAAATATCTTTTGCAGGACGCACAGGCGAAGGGCTATGCCGTTCCGGCCTTTAACATCCATAACGCCGAGACGATCCAGGCGATCCTCGAAGTCTGTAGCGAAATGCGATCGCCGGTGATCCTCGCGGGTACGCCGGGGACGTTTAAACATATTGCGCTGGAAGAGATTTACGCCTTGTGCAGCGCGTATTCCCTTACTTATGACATGCCGCTGGCGCTACACCTCGATCACCACGAATCGCTGGACGACATTCGCCGCAAAGTCCATGCCGGCGTACGTAGCGCAATGATCGACGGTAGCCATTACCCCTTCGAACAAAACGTCAAGCTGGTGAAATCGGTCGTCGATTTCTGCCACCTCAACGACTGTAGCGTCGAGGCCGAACTGGGCCGACTGGGTGGGGTGGAAGATGACATGAGCGTCGACGCCGAAAGCGCGTTCCTGACCGACCCGCAGGAAGCAAAACGTTTTGTCGAACTGACAGGCGTGGACAGCCTCGCCGTCGCCATCGGTACCGCGCACGGTCTCTATACCAAACGCCCAAAAATCGACTTCCAGCGGCTGGCCGAGATCCGCGAGGTAGTGACAGTGCCGCTGGTGCTGCATGGTGCAAGCGATGTGCCGGATGAGGATGTGCGCCGCACCATTGAGCTGGGCGTCTGCAAAGTTAACGTCGCAACAGAGCTGAAAATCGCCTTCTCTGACGCAGTCAAAGCCTGGTTTGCCGAGAACCCACAGGGCAACGATCCGCGCTTCTACATGCGCGTCGGCATGGATGCCATGAAAGAGGTGGTCAGAAGCAAAATCACCGTTTGCGGCTCGGCGAACCGGCTGCTGCTTCCGGCTGAAGCCTGAACCCATCGCGCATAACGCTAGTACCTAAAAAAATAACTATAAGCCTCGCAAATATGAAGGCGCGTCCTTAAGCCGGACAGCGCCTTCCATTATCCTAAAAATCCGAGGAGTCCCTACATGACACAGGAAAAGTCGTTTAAATCGAAAGCGTGGGAGTTTTTCCAGAGCCTGGGAAAGACGTTTATGTTCCCGGTCTCGCTGTTGGCCTTTATGGGGTTGTTGTTAGGTATCGGTAGTTCTGTCACCAGCCCTTCCACCATCAAAAGTTTTCCCTTTCTGGGCGGCGAGTTAACGCAGCTCACCTTTGGTTTTATCGCCATGGTCGGCGGCTTTGCTTTTACCTATCTGCCGCTGATGTTTGCCATGGCGATCCCGATGGGCCTTGCCAGACGTAATAAAGCGGTGGGCGCTTTTGCCGGATTCGTTGGCTACATGCTGATGAACATGAGCATCAACTACTACCTGACCGCCACCCACCAGCTTGCGGATGCCGCCACCATGAGACAGGTGGGACAATCCATCGTGCTTGGTATTCAAACGCTGGAGATGGGCGTGCTCGGCGGCATTGTGGTAGGGGTGATCACCTACTTCCTGCACGAACGCTTCCAGGACACGGTGCTGCACGACGCGTTTGCCTTCTTTAGCGGCATTCGTTTTGTACCGATTGTTACCGCCCTCACCCTGTCGCTGGTCGGCTTGTTTATCCCCCTGCTGTGGGAATATGTGGCAATGGGCATTGCCGGGATTGGTCATATCATCCAGAGCACCAGCGTCTTTGGGCCGTTCCTGTATGGCGTGGGCGTGCTGCTACTCAAACCTTTTGGCCTGCACCACATCCTGCTGGCGATGGTGCGCTTCACCCCGGCGGGCGGCATTGAGATGGTTAACGGCCAGGAAGTGGCCGGTGCGCTGAACATTTTCTACGCCGAGCTGAAAGCCGGCCTGCCGTTTAGCCCGCACGTTACGGCATTTTTATCGCAAGGGTTTATGCCGACCTTTATCTTCGGCCTGCCTGCCGTGGCTTACGCTATCTACCGCACCGCGCGTCCGGAAAACCGTCCGGTGATTAAAGGGCTGCTGCTTTCTGGCGTGCTGGTTTCAGTTGTCACGGGTATTTCAGAGCCGATTGAGTTCCTGTTCCTGTTTATTGCCCCTGTGCTTTACGCGTTTCATATCGTTATGTCTGGCCTGGCGCTGATGGTGATGGCGCTTCTCGGCGTCACTATCGGCAACACCGACGGCGGCATTCTGGATCTGCTGATCTTCGGCGTCATGCAGGGGATGTCGACCAAATGGTATCTGCTGTTCCCGGTGGGTATGGCCTGGTTTGCTATCTACTTCTTCGTCTTCCGCTGGTACATCCTCAGGCACGATATTAAAACGCCGGGCCGTGAGGTTGACGCGCAGGGTGCGCTCCAGGCGGTGGAAGCCAATACCCGGGCACGTGGAAAAGCAAAATACGATCATGGGCTTATTCTTCGCGCGCTTGGCGGTAAAGAGAATATTGAGTCGCTCGACAACTGCATCACCCGCTTACGTCTGGTGGTGAAAGATATGGGGCTTATCGACCAGCAGGCGCTGAAGGCCGCGGGCGCCTTGTCAGTCGTGGTGCTTGATGCCCACAGCGTTCAGGTGATCATCGGCCCGCAGGTGCAGAGCGTCAAATCCGGCATTGAAGCCTTAATTTAACAGGGGGACGTTGTGTTTGATTTCGACAGAATCATTGAGCGTAAAAGCGATAAATGCCGTAAATGGGATCATGCGTTTGTGTGCTCGCGTTTCGGTGATGTCCCGGAGGGATTTATCCCGCTGTGGATAGCAGACATGGATTTCACCTCGCCACCCGCCGTGATTGAAGGCTTCCAGCGCATCGTGGAGCATGGCACCTTCGGTTACACCTGGTGCTTCGACGAATTCTACGATGCGGTCATCGCCTTCCAGCGCACCCGTCATCAGGTTGAGGTGCATAAGTCATGGATCACCCTGACCTACGGCACCGTTTCCACGCTGCACTATACGGTTCAGGCGTTCTGCAAACCCGGCGACTGCGTGATGATGAACACCCCGGTGTATGACCCGTTTGCGATGGCGACACAGCGACAGGGCGTGCGGGTGCTTGCAAATCCGCTGAGCGTGAAGGAAAACCGCTATCACCTGGATTTTAATCTGATTGAAGTTCAGCTCAAAACTCACCGTCCAAAACTGTGGTTCTTCTGCTCGCCGCATAACCCTTCGGGCCGAATCTGGCGCGCGGATGAGATACGCCAGGTGTCCGATCTCTGTAAGCGCTACGGCACGATTCTGGTCGTTGATGAGGTTCACGCCGAGCACATTCTGGACGGTACATTCGTCAGCTGTCTGACTTCGGGCTGTGCCGCCCAGGACAACCTGATTGTGCTGACCTCCCCCAATAAAGCGTTCAACCTTGGCGGGCTAAAAACATCCTACTCGATAATTCCAGACGATTCGCTGCGCCAGCGTTTCCGCCAGCAGCTGGAGAAGAACTCCATTACCTCGCCCAATATCTTCGGCGTGTGGGGAATTATTCTGGCCTATCAGCAGGGTCTGCCATGGCTCGACGCGCTGAATGGTTATCTGCGCGGCAATGCCCGCTACCTTGCGGATGCCATCCAGACCCACTTCCCTGCATGGAAGATGATGAACCCGGAGTCGTCATATCTCGCCTGGATAGACGTCAGTGCGGACGATCGCAGTGCGACGGCGCTAACCCAACATTTCGCCAAACAGGCTGGCGTGGTCATCGAAGATGGCAGCCACTACGTACAAAACGGCGAAAACTACCTGCGTATTAACTTCGGCACCCAGCGCTACTGGCTGGAACAGTCCATCAACCGAATGCTGAAGCATTACTGATAAGGATCTTACCCCGATGAAAAAAATGCTCACTCTCTCGCTGCTGGCTCTCTGCGTTTCTCACGGCGCGGCGGCAGCAAACTACGCGCTCAGTAACGACAATATTGCCCTTTCGTTTGATGATGCAAATGCAACGGTAGTAGTAACGGACAGCAAAGCTAACCATCCGCTCACGCCCCAGGAGCTGTTCTTTCTGACGCTGCCGGATGAAACAAAAATCCACACCGCTGATTTCAAAATCAAGCACGTCGAAAAGCAGGACAATGCGATAGTCATCGACTTTACGCATCCGGATTTTAACGTAACGGTGAAACTGAACCTGGTGAAGGGAAAATACGCCAGCATCGGCTACACCATCGCCGCCGTCGGGCAGCCGCGGGACGTAGCGAAAATTACCTTCTTCCCGACGAAGAAGCAGTCTCAGGCACCTTACGTTGACGGGGCGATTAACAGCTCGCCAATCGTGGCCGACTCGTTCTTCATCCTGCCAGACAAACCGATTGTGAATACTTACGCTTATGAAGCCACCACGAATCTCAACGTGGAGCTGAAAACGCCAATTCTGCCTGAGACACCGGTTAGTTTTACCACCTGGTTCGGCACTTTCCCGGAAACTAATCAGCTGCGCCGCAGCGTAAACCAGTTTATCGATGCCGTGCGTCCGCGGCCTTATAAGCCTTATCTGCACTACAACAGCTGGATGGACATCGGTTTCTTTACCCCTTACTCCGAGCAGGATGTCATTGGGCGGATGGACGAATGGAATAAAGAATTTATTGCCGGACGCGGGGTGGCGCTGGACGCGTTCCTGCTGGACGATGGCTGGGACGATCGCACCGGACGCTGGCTTTTTGGCCCGGCATTCAGCAACGGTTTTGGCAAAGTCAGGGAAAAAGCCGACAGCCTGCACAGCTCGGTTGGGCTGTGGCTTTCTCCGTGGGGCGGATACAACAAGCCGCGCGATATTCGCGTCTCGCATGCAAAAGAGTATGGTTTCGAAACCGTAGACGGCAAGCTGGCGCTGTCAGGGCCGAACTATTTTAAAAACTTTAACGATCAGATCATTAAGCTGATCAAAAACGAGCACATTACCTCGTTCAAGCTCGACGGAATGGGTAACGCCAATTCGCATATCAAGGGCAGCCCATTTGCATCGGATTTTGACGCGTCCATTGCCCTGCTGCACAACATGCGCAGCGCAAACCCGAACCTGTTTATCAACCTGACCACCGGCACCGACGCCAGCCCGTCCTGGCTGTTCTATGCTGATTCAATCTGGCGTCAGGGCGATGATATCAACCTGTACGGCCCCGGCACGCCAGTGCAGCAGTGGATGACCTACCGCGATGCCGAAACCTGGCGATCCATCGTGCGCAAAGGTCCTCTGTTCCCGCTGAACTCACTGATGTACCACGGGATCGTCAGCGCAGAGAACGCTTACTATGGACTCGAGAAAGTGCAAACAGACAGCGATTTTGCCGATCAGGTCTGGAGCTACTTCGCAACCGGAACTCAGCTTCAGGAGCTGTACATCACGCCGTCCATGCTGAATAAGGCGAAGTGGGATACCCTGGCGCAGGCGGCGAAATGGTCGCGTGAGAATGCCAGCGTGCTGGTGGATACTCACTGGATTGGCGGTGACCCAACTTCGCTTCAGGTTTACGGCTGGGCCTCATGGAGTAAAGACAAAGCGATTTTTGGCCTACGCAACCCGTCGGATAAGCCGCAACGTTACTACCTGGATTTAACCAAAGATTTTGAGATCCCGGCAGGAGAGCGTTCGCAGTTTACCCTGAAAGCCGTGTACGGCAGTAATTCGACCGTACCAGAGGAGTATAAAAACGCTGTGGTAATTACGCTGCAACCGCTGGAAACGCTGGTGTTTGAGGCGATGCCGGGGAAATAGTGAGGCTCTGACACGGTGTAGGCCGGGTAAGGCGAAGCCGCCACCCGGCAAAACAGGCGGCAGGGGCTTACTCCCCCTGCTGCTCCAGCGCATATTTATACAGCGCATTTTTCTTCACGCCGTGGATCTCCGCCGCCAGCGCCGCCGCTTTTTTCAGGGGGAGTTCAGCCTGTAGCAGAGCCAGCGTACGCAGCGCATCGGCAGGCAGAGCGTCTTCCTGCGCTTTGTGCCCTTCAACAATCAGCACCATTTCGCCCTTGCGGCGGTTTTCATCCTCTTTCACCCACGCCAGCAGTTCGCCAACCGGCGCACCGTGAATGGTTTCCCACGTTTTGGTCAACTCGCGCGCCAGCACCACGTAGCGCCCTTCGCCCCAGACGGTCACCATATCTTCCAGGCTTTCCAGCAGACGGTGAGTTGATTCGTAGAAGATCAACGTACGCGGTTCAGCTTCCAGATCCTTTAATACATCGCGACGGCCTTTGGATTTAGCAGGCAGGAAGCCTTCGTAGCAGAAACGATCGGACGGCAGGCCCGCAGCGCTTAACGCCGCAATGGCCGCGCACGGCCCCGGCAGCGGCACCACGCGGATGCCTGCTTCACGGCAGGTGCGTACCAGATGGTAGCCCGGATCGTTGATCAGCGGCGTTCCCGCATCGGAGACCAGCGCGATGTTCTGCCCTTCTTTAAGCTTCGCCACCAGCGTTTCGGCTTTTTGTTGCTCATTGTGATCGTGCAGGGCAAACAAACGGGCGTTAATGGCAAAGTGTTGTAGCAGTAAACCGGTATGACGGGTGTCTTCAGCAGCAATTAAATCAACAGCTTGCAATACGGTGAGCGCACGTTGGGTAATATCAGACAAATTCCCGATAGGAGTAGGTACAATATAAAGCTGGCCTTGAGAATTATCTGCCGTTTCGTGTTGTTTCATTGTTTCGTCCGTATTGCCGATTTAATATTGAGCATTGCGTAAAAAAATCACTGGATACAGTATGGTACCGTTAACGTTTCTTCGTAAAAAAGCCGCGCACAGCGTGCCCCTCCTGCTGGCAGCTCTGATCTTTACAGGCTGCGGCACCCAGGCACCTGACCAGAGCACTGCTCATATGCAGGGATCCGCTCAGGCTGATTCTGGCTTTTATCTGCAACAAATGTCGCAGAGTACAAATGATACCAGGATCAACTGGCAATTACTCGCCATTCGTGCACTGCTGAAAGAAGGGAAAACCCAGCAGGCCGCCGAGCTGTTCAGCCAGCTGCCGCAGGATCTTAACGACACTCAGCGCCATGAGAAGACGCTGCTGTCAGCAGAACTGAAGGTCGCGCAAAAAGATTACGACGGCGCGAAGAAGATCCTCGGCACCATCGATCTCAGCACGCTGGATAAAAACCAGCAGGCCCGTTTCTGGCAGGCCGGTATCACCGCTGAGCAGGGTCGCCCTTCCCTGACGCTACTCCGCGCGCTGATTGCCCAGGAGCCCCTGCTCGCGGGTGCGGACAAGCAAAAAAATATTGATGCAACCTGGCAGGCGCTCGCCTCCATGACCCAGGATCAGGCCAAAGCGCTGGTAATCAACGCCGATGAAAATGTTCTGCAAGGCTGGCTGGATCTGCAACAGATGTGGTTCAACAACCGCAGCGATCCGAACATGCTGAAAGCTGGCATTACCGACTGGCAAAAGCGTTACCCGCAAAACCCGGGAGCGAAAATGCTGCCAACGCAGCTGGTGAACGTGCAAAACTTTAAGCCCGCCTCCACCAGCAAAATCGCCCTACTGCTGCCGTTAAACGGTCAGGCAGCGGTGTTTGGTCGCGCCATTCAGCAAGGTTTCGAAGCCGCGAAAAACGGCACTACCGCCGTCAGCGGTAGCGCGGTTCCGACCCAGGCAGCACAAGCGGCGAATGTGAATGACGTTGTCAGCCCGTCCGCCGCCGAAACCAGCGACCTGACCACCGCGCAAACCCCTGCGCAGGGCACCATGCAGAATCCGGTTACCGCCCCAACGACGCAGCCCGCTCCCCCTGCGCCTGCGGCAACACAGGCCCCGGCTGAAACACCGGCGCCCGCGACGGCAGAACAACCTCAGCCGCAAACCGAGCAGCCGGAACAGCAGCCAGCAACCCAGCCGCAGGCTGTGGCCACCACCAGCGCTAACCCTGGTGCAGAGTTGAAAATCTACGACACCAGCGCCCAGCCGCTTGACCAGGTGCTGGCGCAGGTTCAGCAGGACGGGGCCAGCATCGTTGTCGGTCCGCTGTTGAAAAACAACGTGGAAGCGCTGATGAAGAGCAACACCACGCTGAACGTGCTGGCGCTTAACCAGCCTGAGCAGGTTCAGAACCGCGTCAATATCTGTTACTTCGCCCTCTCTCCGGAGGATGAAGCCCGCGATGCGGCCCGTCATATTCACGAGCAGGGCAAGCAGGCGCCGCTGCTGTTGATCCCACGCAGCACGCTGGGCGATCGCGTTGCCAACGCGTTTGCGCAAGAGTGGCAGACCCTTGGCGGTGGCGTGGTGTTGCAGCAGAAATTTGGCTCAGCTGCCGAACTGAGAGCGGGCGTGAACGGCGGGGCAGGTATTGCCCTCAACGGTAGCCCGGTATCCGCCAGCCTGCCGCAGCAGCAGAGCGTCACCATCGGCGGTCTGACGATCCCGGCGCCCCCTACCGACGCGCAAATCAGCGGCGGCGGTAAAGTGGATTCCGCGTACATCGTCGCTACGCCGGAAGAGATCGCCTTTATCAAACCGATGATCGCCATGCGTAACGGCAGCCAGAGCGGCGCAACGCTCTACGCCAGCTCACGCAGCGCACAGGGTACCGCAGGCCCGGATTTCCGTCTGGAAATGGAAGGACTGCAATACAGTGAGATCCCGATGCTGGCAGGCAGCAACCCGCAGTTGATGCAGCAGGCGCTGGGCGCGGTGCGCAATGACTATTCCCTGGCGCGTCTGTACGCGATGGGCGTCGATGCCTGGGCGCTGGCAAACCACTTCACCCAGATGCGCCAGGTACCGGGCTTCGAGCTTAACGGGAATACCGGCGATCTGACCGCCGATCAGGATTGTGTGATTAACAGGAAGTTATCATGGCTCAAATACCAGCAGGGGCAGATTGTCCCGGCCAGTTAAGCCGTAAACAGACCGGCGACGCGTGGGAGTTAAAGGCGCGTCGCTGGCTTGAAGGCAAAGGACTGCGCTTTGTCGCCGCCAACGTTCGCGGGCGCGGCGGCGAGATTGACCTGATCATGAAAGACGGTCAGACCATCGTGTTTGTTGAAGTTCGCTACCGACAGTCGTCCCGTTTTGGCGGTGCTGCCGCCAGCGTGACGCTCGCCAAACAACAAAAATTATTACAGACTGCCCACTTGTGGCTTGCCCGCCATAATGGGAGTTTTGATACTGTGGATTGCCGTTTCGATGTGGTAGCCTTCACCGGAAATGCGATCGACTGGCTTAAAAACGCGTTTGGCGAAGACGCATAAATAAGATTTTAAAGGGATACCGTGCTCGAACGAATTAAAGTGTGCTTCACAGAAAGCATTCAAACGCAGATTGCCGCGGCGGAAGCCCTTCCGGACGCGATCTCGCGTGCAGCGATGACACTGGTTCAGTCGCTGCTCAACGGCAACAAAATCCTCTGTTGTGGCAATGGCACGTCCGCCGCCAACGCACAGCATTTTGCTGCCAGCATGATTAATCGCTTCGAAACCGAGCGCCCGAGTTTACCTGCCATTGCACTAAACACCGATAACGTGGTCTTAACTGCGATTGCCAACGATCGTCTGCATGACGAAATCTACGCCAAGCAGGTGCGTGCCTTAGGCCATGCCGGAGACGTGCTGCTGGCGATCTCCACGCGCGGTAACAGCCGGGATATCGTTAAAGCGGTTGAAGCGGCAGTGACCCGGGATATGACGATTGTCGCCCTGACCGGTTACGACGGCGGTGAGCTGGCTGGCCTGCTGGGGCCGCAGGATGTGGAGATCCGCATTCCTTCGCACCGTAGCGCCCGCATCCAGGAGATGCATATGCTCACGGTGAACTGCTTATGCGATCTGATCGATAACACGCTTTTCCCTCACCAGGATGATTAAGGAGTTCTCATGAAGGTTTTATCGGCCCTTGCAGTCGTGATGTCTGCATTACTGCTTCAGGGATGCATCGCTGCCGCTGTAGTCGGTACCGCAGCGGTCGGCACCAAAGCAGCGACCGATCCGCGTACCGTTGGGACGCAGGTGGATGACGGTACGCTTGAGCTGCGCGTAAACAGTGCACTGTCGAAAGACGAGCAGATCAAGAAGGAAGCACGCATCAACGTGACGGCTTATCAGGGCAAAGTGCTGCTGGCAGGCCAGGCGCCAAATCCTGAACTCGCCTCGCGCGCCAAACAGATCGCGATGGGTGTGGAAGGCACGGCGGAAGTGTATAACGAGATCCGCCAGGGCCAGCCGATTGGTCTCGGCACCGCGTCATCTGATACCTGGATCACCACCAAAGTGCGTTCCCAGCTGCTGGGTACCGACCAGGTGAAATCCTCAAACGTGAAAGTGACCACGGAGAACGGCGAAGTGTTCCTGCTGGGTCTGGTGACGGAACGTGAAGGGAAAGCGGCAGCGGATATCGCCAGCCGGGTGAGCGGCGTGAAACACGTCACCACCGCCTTTACTTACATTAAGTAATTCCCACCTGGCTACAGGCCCGGTAAGCGCTAGCGCCACCGGGCTTTTTTTCACACAAGCGCCATACTCCCCACAATCACTCCACTCAACGCCACCAGCCCCGCAGTCAGCCACAGCGCTTTCGCCGGGAATGATTTACGCAGCATGATAAGCGACGGCAGGCTCACCGCCGGCAGCGTGATGAGCAGCGCCAGCGCTGGTGCGGTCCCCATACCGGCCATCATCATGGTCTGAATAATTGGGATCTCCGCCGCGGTTGGGATCACGAACAGGCAACCGGCCACCGCCATCGCAATCACCCACATCAGCGTGTTGTCGATAGCGCCATCCGCATGCGGGAACAGCCAGACGCGCGCGGCCCCCAGCACCAGTACGGCCAGGATATAGACCGGAATGGTGCTCCAGAAAAGCTGCCACAGCGCTTTGCCCCAGCGAGCAAAGAAACTGCCCTGCGGCTCGCTGACGTCCAGCTCAACGGAAGCAGACCCGGCCTCGTTGTCTTTCACCAGGTGCTGCACCAGCGTAGCGACAAGCACCACCGTCAGCAGGCCAGCCGCCAGACGGATAAACGCGAAATGCCAGCCGAGAACGAAGCCCATAAACACCAGCGTTGCCGGATTCAGCAGTGGGTTACCCATCCAGAAGGCAAGCGCGCCGCCCATCGACACGCGCTGTCGGCGCATACCCGCCGCCACCGGTGCGGCGCAGCAGGAACACATCATGCCCGGCAGGGAGAAAATCGTCCCCAGCAGCGTGCCCTGCAAGCGCGGCTGTCCCAGGGTTTTCACCAGCCAGTTACGCGGGATAAGTACCTGAATCAGCGAGCCCAGCAATACGCCCAATACCGCCGCTTTCCAGACGGCAAGAAAATAGACCATTGCGTAATCCCACGCCGCGCGTAGCGGGCTGGAATCGGCCTGCGCGAGAATCGATTTACCGATGCTGTGGGTGTCGGCGGCGGTGAAGGCTTTACCGTAGTACGGCTGCCATTTCACATACCAGAGGCCAATGATGACCACGAGAAAGAAGAGTGCGGGCTTCCACCACTGAACAGGTGTTGCCGCCTGAGATGAAGACTGACCAGTCATACCATTCCCCGGAAGGTGTTATTTAATAAGCTGGGGAAGTTTACGCCTCGCCCTGCGCGATTTCACGCAGTTTTGCCGAAGGGATAATATTAACCCCCTCCTGCGACGGAGCCAGCGCCTCTTTTAGCATCGCCAGCGCGACATCCCGCGCCTCGATGGACTTCCAGTTACCCGGCAGAATGCGAAACAGCGGAGCGAAAAAAGACTCGTTAAAACGACGTTCGTCACGGTGCCCCATCAGCATGGAAGGCCGCGCGATGGTCAGGCGCTCCCATTTCTGCGCGATTAACGCCTCTTCCATTTTGCCCTTCACCTGGTTGTAAAAAAACGGCGAGCCTGCGTTCGCGCCGTGCGCGCTGACCACCAGGAAATGTTTTGCGCCCAGCTTTTTCGCCGTCAGGGCGGTATCCACCACCAGCGTGTAATCCGCATGGACAAAAGCTTCTTTACTGCCCGCTTCCCGTCGGGTGGTGCCAAGGCAGCAAAAGGCGATATCAATGGGATCCTGCACCTGCGCCAGCGCGTCGGTGAGCTGTGGATCGTGCGGGTTATAGACGCCGGTGATATCCAACAGCGGGCGACGCGTCGGGGCGGCGATATAATTGATATGCCGATCCTGGATCAGCAGCCGCAGCAGATGTCCACCCACCAGCCCGGTTGCGCCGGTAATCAGTACCTGACTCATCTTATCCCCTTTACAGAATTGTCCGTTTGCGTTCTGGGCCTGCTCTACCACACTTAAAAGTCTGTTACAGGTAAGTATTTACCACAAACGGGAAAAAAACAGTCTGAAGCGAAAACAACGGAGGAAGCATGGGTAAAAAAATCGCAGTCTTGATTACCGACGAGTTTGAAGATTCAGAATTTACGTCGCCAGCAGAGGCATTCCGGAAGGCGGGCCACGAGGTGGTCACCATTGAGAAAGAAGCGGGTAAAACCGTGAAGGGCCACAAGGGTGAAGCCAGCGTGACCATTGACGAATCCATTGATAACGTCAGCCCGTCGGATTTCGACGCCCTGCTGTTACCGGGCGGCCATTCACCGGATTCCCTGCGCGGGGACGAGCGTTTCGTCACCTTTACCCGTGACTTCGTCGGCACCGGTAAACCGGTGTTTGCCATTTGCCACGGTCCGCAGCTGCTGATCAGCGCCGAGGTGGTACGCGGGCGTAAGCTCACCGCGGTGAAACCGATCGTTATCGATCTGAAAAACGCGGGAGCCGAGTTCTACGATCAGGAAGTGGTGAACGATAACGATCAGCTGATCACCAGCCGTACACCGGACGATCTGCCGGCGTTTAACCGTGAAGCGCTACGCCTGCTCGGCGCGTAACCAGTGCAGCTTTTTACCAAAGCCCAGGGTGTTGTCGGTAAATTTCAGCTCATCAAGGCGGATTTCCCACACCGGGGCTTTTAGCGCCGCAGCCACCGGGAAGCGGCGCGTATAGCGTTTACGTTGCGCGTCGCTCTCCTCCCCTTCCAGGCGACGAATTTCACCTTTGAACTGGACCCCGCGGATCAGCGCAACGGTTTTAGGCTGACCGTTTACCGTACCTGCCACTTTTGCCTGTTGGCCCGTCATCTGCGCATGCCGCGTTTTGTCTTCGCTCATTACGTAAAAGGCCACGCGCTCGGGATCGTAGTAATAAAAGGCATTTGCGCACCACATCTCCTCGTCTTTACAGACGCACCAGGTCACGACATGCTGCTTTGCCAGCCAGCGGTTAATGGCGGCCAGTGTTTCCATTTTCGCTCTCTCTCATGCTATGGTGCGTTCACCTTAACATACTGAATCTGTTTACCGTGTGCTGGTTTCTCTATCTTGTCCGAACCGCTGATAACGCACTCTACACCGGGATCACTACCGATGTGGCACGGCGTTTTTTACAACATCAAACGGGGAAAGGGGCGAAAGCACTACGGGGGAAAGGTGAACTTCAGTTAGCGTTTTCAGCCGCCGTGGGCGACAGATCCCTGGCGCTCAGGCTGGAATACCGCATCAAGCAGCTGACAAAGCGCCAGAAAGAGCGTCTCGTCAACGGGGACGGCTCTTTCGAGGCGCTACGCGAAAGCCTGCTTAAAAACGATTGAAATGATCGTGGTACTCCACCAGACCGGTAACGCCGTCGAGCGCATCATCCGCCAGAGGATGCACCTGGAAAGATGTTTCCGTGCCCGGCCAGTGGCAGCGCAGATCGTATCTGGACGCTGGCTCAAAACCTAAACGTTCGTAGAACGCCGGATCGCCCAGAACGACGACAGCGGCATAGCCAAATTCATTCAGTGAATCCAGCCCTTCATAGACCAGCTGGCGCGCCAGGCCCTGGCCACGGTAGTTTTCATCCACCGCCAACGGCGCCATGCCGACCCACTGTAACTCTTCACCCTGCACAATCACCGGGCTGAAGGCCACGTAGCCGACCACCTGCCCTTCATCGTCGGTGGCAACCAGGCCCAGCGTAATCAGGCCATCTTCGCGAAGATCGTGAACCAGTTGGGCTTCGGCGTCGCCTGCAAAAGAGCGGCGTAACAACGCATCGATACCCGGCGCATCAATCCCAATTTCGACTCGAATCAGCATGGTTCACCTACTGAAGTGTGTTTACTGTCCGGCGGGGTTTTTAGCCCGGCCTCAACGAAATCTGCCATTTGCATCAACATCATACGCAGCGCTTTCGGCATCTGCTCCAGCTCAATGGCATCCATTAAATTTTTGACGTACAGACCGAGCTCCGTGTCGCCTTCAATCACCAGACGACGCTGGAAGAAGAGGGTGTCCGGATCCTGTTTGCGCGCGGCGATCATCAGCAGATCGCTGGCATCCGCGCTAAAGCTGACATCCGCCTCGGCGGTTTCACGGACAATTAGCCGATCGTTCTCAACGGAAGTAAACCAGCGCAACCCGATATCGCGCACTTCAATCTTTAACCAGCGGCCTTCCAGAAACTCCAGCTCACCGTCCTGTAGCGCCTGGCGGAACTGCCAGCTCAGTACCTGCTCCAGCACCTGGCGTTTAAGCGCGAACGGCGCCAGTTTTACCGGCACGCTCAGCATTGATGGACCAAATTGTACGAGACGTGAACGCAGTTTATCCAGCACGAGCTTTACTCCCTGATAGCTATAGTCCTGCTATTTTGCCATATCCCGACAAGAAGATAGCGGCGTAAATCAACAAACCGTTGTCCGGTGTACCTCATTATTGGTGCCATCAATACGCCATTAGCTGCCTTAAATCAAAAATTGTCGCGTATGGGTTAATTAAAATCCCAGCTCGTTAACATTTTTTACGATCCCTGCGATCGACAACATCGGGATAAATTATGGAGCTGCTCTGCCCTGCCGGAAACCTTCCGGCGCTTAAGGCGGCCATCGAAAATGGGGCCGATGCGGTCTATATCGGGCTGAAAGATGATACCAACGCCCGCCATTTTGCGGGTCTTAACTTTACGGAGAAAAAGCTTCAGGAAGCCGTTAATTTCGTCCACCAGCACCGGCGCAAACTGCACATCGCCATCAATACCTTTGCCCATCCTGATGGCTATGCCCGCTGGCAGCGCGCCGTGGATATGGCGGCCCAGCTAGGCGCCGATGCGCTGATCCTGGCCGATCTCGCCATGCTTGAGTATGCGGCAGAACGTTATCCGCATATTGAGCGCCATGTCTCTGTTCAGGCATCGGCCACCAATGAAGAGGCCGTCCGTTTTTATCATCGACACTTTGACGTGGCTCGCGTAGTGCTGCCGCGCGTACTCTCTATTCATCAGGTTAAGCAACTGGCGCGCGTCACGCCAGTGCCGCTGGAGGTTTTTGCCTTCGGCAGCCTGTGCATCATGGCCGAAGGCCGCTGCTATCTTTCCTCGTATTTGACCGGCGAATCGCCAAATACCGTCGGCGCCTGCTCGCCTGCCCGCTTCGTTCGCTGGCAGCAAACGCCGCAGGGACTGGAGTCACGCCTGAATGATGTGTTAATTGACCGCTATCAGGACGGTGAAAACGCGGGCTACCCGACGCTGTGCAAAGGCCGATATCTGGTGGACGGCGAGCGCTACCACGCGCTGGAGGAGCCCACCAGCCTCAACACGCTGGAACTGCTGCCAGAGCTGCTGGCCGCCAATATTGCCTCGGTGAAAATCGAAGGCCGCCAGCGCAGCCCGGCCTACGTGAGCCAGGTGGCAAAGGTGTGGCGTCAGGCCATCGACCGCTGCATGGCGGATCCGCAAAACTACGCTCCGCAGGCGGCATGGATGGAGACGCTCGGCGCGATGTCCGAAGGCACCCAAACCACGCTCGGCGCGTATCACCGTAAATGGCAGTGAGATAATCATGAAATATTCATTAGGGCCGGTGCTTTACTACTGGCCAAAAGAGACGCTGGAAGATTTTTACCAGCAGGCGGCTAACAGCAGCGCCGATGTGATTTACCTCGGCGAAGCGGTGTGCAGCAAGCGCCGCGCCACCAAAGTGGGCGACTGGCTGGATATGGCGAAAAGCCTGGCCGGCAGCGGCAAGCAGGTGGTGCTCTCGACGCTGGCGCTGGTGCAGGCGTCCTCTGAACTGGGCGAGCTGAAGCGCTACGTCGAAAACGGTGAGTTCCTGCTGGAGGCGAGCGACCTGGGCGTGGTGAACATGTGCGCCGAACGTAAGCTGCCGTTTGTCGCCGGACATGCCCTGAACTGCTATAACGCCGTGACCCTGCGCCTGCTGCTCAAACAGGGGATGACACGCTGGTGCATGCCGGTTGAGCTCTCCCGCGACTGGCTGGCCAACCTGCTTACACAGTGTGAAGAGCTGGGCATTCGCAACAAGTTTGAAGTAGAAGTTCTGAGCTATGGGCATCTGCCGCTGGCCTACTCTGCCCGCTGCTTCACCGCACGTTCCGAAGATCGTCCGAAAGACGAGTGCGAAACCTGCTGCATTAAGTACCCGAACGGACGCAGCATGCTGTCGCAGGAGAATCAGCAGGTGTTTGTTCTTAACGGCATTCAGACCATGAGCGGTTACGTCTATAACCTCGGCAACGAGCTGGCGTCAATGCACGGGCTGGTGGATATGGTGCGTCTTTCGCCGCTGGATACCGGCGTATTCGCCATGCTGGACGCCTTCCGCGCCAACGAAAATGGCGCTGCTCCGCTGCCTCTGACGGCAAACAGCGACTGCAACGGTTACTGGCGACGTCTCGCCGGGCTGGAATTGCAGGCATAAAAAAGGCTCACTTTGTTAACAACAGTTATCATTTTTTAATGCAGTATTAAAGATTGACCGTCGACAAAGTGAGCTGTTATGACTGACAAAACCATTCCGTTTTCGGTGCTGGATCTGGCGCCGATCCCACAAGGCTCCTCGGCCAGAGAAGCCTTCACGCACTCTCTCGATCTTGCTCAGCTTGCCGAAAAGCGCGGCTATCACCGCTACTGGCTGGCGGAGCACCACAATATGGTGGGCATCGCCAGCGCCGCCACCTCGGTGCTGATTGGCTATCTGGCGGCGAATACCACCACACTGCACCTGGGCTCCGGCGGCGTGATGCTGCCAAACCACGCCCCGCTGGTGATTGCTGAGCAGTTCGGGACGCTGAATACCCTCTATCCGGGCCGTATTGATTTAGGGCTTGGCCGCGCGCCGGGCAGCGACCAGCCGACCATGCGCGCCCTGCGTCGCCATATGAGCGGCGATATCGATAACTTCCCGCGCGATGTGGCGGAGCTGGTGGACTGGTTTGACGCGCGTGACCCGAACCCGCACGTGCGCCCTGTGCCGGGGTACGGGGAAAAGATCCCGGTATGGCTGTTAGGCTCAAGTCTGTACAGCGCGCAGCTCGCCGCCCAGTTGGGGCTGCCGTTTGCGTTTGCCTCGCATTTCGCACCGGATATGCTGCATCAGGCGCTGCATCTCTACCGCGCGCACTTCAAACCGTCCGAGCGTCTGGAGAAACCGTACGCGATGGTCTGTATCAATATCATTGCCGCCGACAGCAACCGCGACGCGGAATTCCTGTTCACCTCCATGCAGCAGGCGTTTGTGAAGCTGCGTCGCGGTGAGACGGGCCAGCTGCCGCCGCCGGTAGAGAATATGCATCAGCTGTGGTCGGCCTCCGAGCAGTATGGCGTGCAGCAGGCTCTGAGTATGTCGCTGGTAGGTGATAAGGCGAAAGTGCGTCACGGGCTGGAGGCGGTGCTGCGTGAAACCCAGGCGGATGAGATTATGGTTAACGGCCAGATTTTCGATCACCAGGCGCGTCTGCATTCGTTTGATTTGGCAATGCAGGTGAAAGAGGAGTTGGTGGGGTAGTTTTTTTGCTTTGCCCGGTGGCGCTTCGCTTACCGGGCCTACATTCTTTTCTCCCTCTCCCTGCGGCAGAGGGCCGGGGTGAGGGGTTCAGACCGCACGTTTTACTGATACACAGGCAACAGATTAAAACTCGACAGCACGTGCACCACCGCGTTACCGATACCAAATAACAGGATCAGCGCAATCATCGGTTTTCCGCCCCAGACGCGGAATTTCGGGCTGCCGAAGCGCTTACGTGATTTGCGCGCCAGCAGCGCCGGTACAATCGCCGCCCAGATGGTGGCCGCCAGTCCTGCATAGCCGATGGCGTACAGGAAACCGTTCGGCCACAGCAGGCCGCCCACAATCGGCGGCAGGAAGGTCAACAGCGCCGTTTTGAAGCGCCCCGTCGCAGAGTCATCAAAACCAAACAGATCCGCCAGGTAGTCAAACAGGCCCAGCGTCACGCCGAGGAATGAACTCGCCACCGCAAAGTTCGAGAAGACCACCAGAAGCAGATCCAGGCTGCGGCTGTTCAGCACGCCGCTCAGCGCCTGTACCAGCACATCAATGTTACCGCCCTTCTGCGCAATGCCGATAAATTCCGGACGCGGGATGTTACCCATCGTCCCCAGCAGCCAGATCACATACAGCGCCAGCGCCAGCAGCGTGCCGTAAACCAGGCATTTCACGATGGTGCGCGGATCCTTGCCGTAGTACTTCATCAGGCTCGGTACGTTACCGTGGTAGCCAAACGACGCCAGACAGAACGGCAGGGTCATCAGCAGGTACGGCGTATAAGAGGTGTTCGTTTCGGCAACGTTAAACAGCGTGGCCGGCGTGACGTGCCCCAGCAGGCTGCCGAAGGTAAGAAAGAAGGTGATGACCTTTGCGCCCAGCACGATTGCCGTCATGCGGCTGACCGCTTTGGTGCTCATCCAGACGATAAACGCCACGCCCAGCGCGAAGCAGAGACCCGCCAGACGCGCCGGAACGTTCAGCGACATCTCTGAGAAGGTGTGATGCAGAATCGACCCGCTCGCTGAAATGTACGCGTAGGTCAGGATATAGAGTACAAACGCGATGGACAGCCCGTTCACCAGGTTCCAGCCTTTGCCCAACAGATCCCGGGTGAGGGTGTCGAAGCTGGAGCCAATGCGGTAGTTCAGGTTTGCTTCAAGGATCATCAGCCCGGAATGGAGCATGCAGAACCAGGTGAAAACCAGTGCCGCCAGCGACCAGAAGAACCACGCACCGGACATGACCACAGGCAGGGAAAACATCCCGGCACCAATGATGGTTCCGCCGATGATCACCACGCCGCCAAGCAGCGAAGGTGACGTTTGGGTGGTGGTTAGTGTTGCCATGCGGCCTTATCTCCAGTGAAAAATGTGGTTCTGCATTTTAGTGTGTTGCACTGTACCAGTACAAGAGTACAAAAGGAATAAAAAAAGCCCCGATAGCGACTATCGGGGCTGTATATTTTACTTTACGTCAGAAGCGAAAGGCTTACGCGTCACCGAAACGACGACGGCTGGCACCTTCTTCACGGCGTGGACCACGGTTTTCGCGGCGCTCGCCGGAGAAACGACGGCCTTCACCACCGCGACCTTCGCTGCGACCGCCTTCACGACGCTCGCCACCGAAACCGCGACCACCGCCACGACGTTCGCCGCCACGGTCAGGACGTGGCTGTGCATCGCCCAGCAGCTGCATGTTCATCGGCTTGTTCAGGATGCGGGTGCGAGTAAAGTGTTGCAGTACTTCGCCCGGCATGCCTTTTGGCAGCTCGATGGTGGAGTGGGAACCGAACAGCTTGATGTTACCAATGTAACGGCTGCTGATGTCGCCTTCGTTAGCGATCGCGCCAACGATGTGACGAACTTCAACACCATCATCACGGCCCACTTCAATGCGATACAGTTCCATTTCGCCAGCGTCACGACGCTCGCGACGTGGACGGTCTTCACCACCACGCTCTGGACGGTCACCGCGTGGACCACGGTCGTTACGGTCGCCACGACGTTCGAAACGATCGTCACGGTCACGGAACTCACGCTTAGGACGCATCGGCGCATCAGGTGGCACGATCAGGCTACGTTCGCCCTGCGCCATTTTCAGCAGTGCTGCGGCCAGGGTTTCCATGTCCAGCTCTTCGCCTTCAGCGACAGGCTGGATCTGGGACAGCAGCGCACGGTACTGATCCAGATCGCTGCTTTCCAGCTGCTGCTGTACTTTTGCGGCGAATTTTTCCAGACGGCGTTTGCCCAGCAGTTCTGCGTTTGGCAGCTCAGCTTCTGGAATGGTCAGCTTCATGGTGCGTTCAATGTTACGCAGCAGACGACGCTCGCGGTTCTCAACGAACAGCAGCGCACGGCCCGCACGCCCCGCACGACCGGTACGGCCGATACGGTGAACGTAAGACTCGGAGTCCATTGGGATATCGTAGTTTACAACCAGGCTGATACGCTCAACGTCCAGGCCACGTGCTGCCACGTCGGTTGCAATCAGAATATCCAGACGACCGTCTTTCAGACGCTCCAGAGTCTGCTCACGCAGGGCCTGGTTCATGTCGCCGTTCAGCGCTGCGCTGTTGTAGCCGCTACGCTCCAGGGCTTCAGCCACTTCCAGGGTCGCGTTTTTGGTACGAACGAAGATAATCGCCGCATCAAAATCTTCCGCTTCCAGGAAACGCACCAGCGCTTCGTTTTTGCGCATGCCGTATACAGACCAGTAGCTCTGGCTGATGTCCGGGCGAGTGGTCACGCTGGACTGAATGCGCACTTCCTGCGGCTCTTTCATGAAGCGGCGGGTAATGCGACGGATCGCTTCTGGCATAGTTGCAGAGAACAGAGCGGTCTGATGACCTTCCGGGATCTGCGCCATGATGGTTTCTACGTCTTCGATGAAGCCCATACGCAGCATTTCATCGGCTTCGTCCAGTACCAGACCGCTCAGTTTAGAGAGGTCCAGGGTACCGCGCTTCAGGTGATCCAGCAGACGGCCCGGCGTACCGACAACAATCTGTGGACCCTGGCGCAGGGCGCGTAACTGCACGTCATAACGCTGGCCGCCGTACAGGGCTACCACGTTTACGCCGCGCATATGTTTAGAGAATTCCGTCATGGCTTCAGCAACCTGAACAGCCAGTTCACGGGTTGGAGCCAGGACGAGGATCTGCGGCGCGCGCAGGTCCGGATCAATGTTGTTCAGCAGCGGCAGCGAGAATGCTGCGGTTTTACCGCTACCAGTCTGGGCCATGCCCAGCACGTCACGACCAGAAAGCAGGTGTGGGATACACTCAGCCTGGATCGGAGATGGTTTTTCGTAACCCAGATCGTTAAGGGCTTCAAGGATAGGAGCCTTCAGGCCCAGATCTGCAAAAGTGGTTTCGAATTCAGCCATGTAGTACAAGTGCCTCGATATTAATGGCGGCCAGTCTACTTAGCTCATCGTGAAAATGATTAGCAATTTTCATTGAAAAGTGTGAACCGGCTCAAATTAGGTGTATTGACGAACAACAACGCCCTCACCAGTGAAGGTGATGGCAATCAAAAGATTACGGGCTGATGTTTATGTCGTCAGCTATTGCTGGTCCGATTCTGCCAGGTCGTCTTGCTCCTGGCCCAAGAGCGATAATTCCAACAATGCATAACGGTGCTCAACGAAGTTATGTACGTTGTTAGCAACCGCTAATTTGAACAGTGCCGTAGCGCTGTCCATATCCCCCAGACTTAGGTAGTACTTACCTAAATAGAAGTTGGTTTCACTGAGATGCTCAGCGAGCGAGGTGTTATCCGTTGCGTCCGCCTTGAGGCGTTCCATCAGCGTTGCTTCGCTAATGTTGCCCAGGTAGAACTCGACAATGTTCCATCCCCACTGTTCCTTGTCCGATTTCTCGAAGCGCTGTTTCAGTGCTTCTTTGGCCTGCTTCTCATCAAGCTTCTGCTCAACGATGTAAAGCCACAGGCTGCGGAAAGGATCATTAGGATCGTCTTGATAAAACGCCAGCAGATCATCTTGCGCTAACTTATCACGTCCGCCGTAATACAATGCGATACCGCGATTCAAGTGCGCGTAGTTGTAAGTTGGATCAAGCTCAAGTACAGAATCAAACGCTTCATAGGCAGCATCAAAATTGCCTGCCTGCGTTAAATAAATGCCTAAGTAATTGAATACTTCAGGCATATCAGGTCGAATCGCCAGCGCTTGTGAAAAATCATTTCGCGCCAGTGCCCTCAGACCGAGACTATCATACAACACTCCGCGCTCATATAAAAGCTGTGCGCGTTCGTCATCGGTTAAAGCCCGACTGGCAAGTATTTGTTCCATGCGTGCCAGAATGACTTCCTGCTGCAAAGTCGGTTGCAATGGCACTGCGAGGACTTCGCTCTTACGCCAGGCAGAGTTGCTGCATCCTGCCAGCGTTAAAGCTGTCGCAACGAAACACCAGCGCAAAAAAGGCTTCATTTCCCACTCCCGAAGACAACTATTGGATGAACGTCCTGTCCCCCGGCGGCTTAACAAGGCGTCCTGCCTGATAATAAGCCCTCCGCCTGCGCGGAGGGCAAATGGCAACCTTACTCGCCTTGCTGTTCAGCAGCCGGAGCTTCCGGCGCCGCAGCAGGCTGAGACTGCTCGGTTGCTTCTTTAATGCTCAGACGGATACGGCCCTGGCGGTCAACTTCCAGAACTTTCACCGGTACTTCCTGACCCATTTGCAGGTAATCGGTCACTTTCTCAACGCGCTTGTCAGCGATCTGAGAGATGTGTACCAGACCTTCTTTACCGCCACCGATGGCAACGAATGCGCCAAAGTCAACGATACGGGTCACTTTACCATTGTAGATACGGCCCACTTCGATTTCTGCCGTGATCTCTTCGATACGACGGATAGCGTATTTCGCTTTCTCGCCGTCGGTTGCTGCGATCTTCACAGTACCGTCATCTTCGATTTCGATGGTGGTGCCCGTCTCTTCGGTCAGTGCACGGATAACGGAACCGCCCTTACCGATAACATCTTTGATCTTGTCTGGATTGATCTTGATGGTGTGAATACGCGGAGCGAATTCAGAGATATCACCGCGTGGCGCGTTGATAGCCTGTTCCATCACGCCCAGGATGTGCAGACGCGCACCTTTAGCCTGGTTCAGAGCAACCTGCATGATCTCTTTGGTGATACCTTCAATTTTGATATCCATCTGCAAAGCAGAGATACCGTCGCGGGAACCCGCCACTTTGAAGTCCATATCACCCAGGTGGTCTTCATCACCCAGAATGTCAGACAGAACAACGTAGTTGTCGCCTTCTTTCACCAGACCCATTGCGATACCCGCAACGGCGGCTTTAATTGGCACGCCTGCATCCATCAGCGCCAGAGAAGCACCACACACGGAAGCCATGGAAGAAGAACCGTTGGATTCAGTGATTTCAGACACCACACGTACGGTGTACGGGAATTTGTCTGCTTCTGGCATCACTGCCAGCACGCCGCGCTTCGCCAGACGACCGTGACCAATTTCACGACGCTTCGGTGAGCCAACCATACCGGTTTCGCCCACAGAGTACGGAGGGAAGTTGTAGTGGAACAGGAAGCTGTCAGTGCGCTCGCCCATCAGTTCGTCGATGATCTGTGCGTCACGTGCAGTACCCAGGGTCGCGGTTACCAGCGCCTGCGTTTCACCACGGGTGAACAGCGCAGAACCGTGAGTACGTGGCAGTACGCCAGTACGCACGTCCAGACCACGGATCATGTCTTTTTCACGGCCATCGATACGCGGCTCGCCTGCCAGTACGCGGCTACGAACAACGTTTTTCTCGATAGCGTGCAGGATTTCGCCAATTTCGTTAGCGTCCAGCGTTTCGTCTTCGGCAACCAGGGTCGCGGTCACTTCAGATTTGATCACATCAACCTGAGCATAGCGCTCCTGTTTGTCGGTGATGCGGTATGCGTCGCTCAGACGAGATTCTGCCAGTGCAGCAACGCGTGCGTTCAGCGCGTCGTTGGCCGCTTCTGGCTGCCAGTCCCAACGTGGTTTACCGGCTTCTTTCACCAGGTCGTTGATGTTCTGGATAACAACCTGCTGCTGGTCGTGGCCGAAGACCACAGCGCCCAGCATCTGGTCTTCGCTCAGCAGTTCAGCTTCGGATTCAACCATCAGCACCGCGGCTTCAGTACCGGCGACAACCAGGTCCAGCTTACTCTCTTTCAGCTCTTCCTGAGTTGGGTTCAGCACGTACTGATCATTGATGTAACCCACGCGCGCAGCACCGATTGGACCATTGAATGGAATACCAGACAGTGACAGGGCAGCAGACGCACCGATCATCGCAACGATGTCCGGGTTAACCTGCGGGTTAACGGAAACAAC
Organism: Enterobacter cloacae complex sp. IR5459; assembly: GCF_049238005.1. Taxonomy (NCBI): domain Bacteria; kingdom Pseudomonadati; phylum Pseudomonadota; class Gammaproteobacteria; order Enterobacterales; family Enterobacteriaceae; genus Enterobacter; species Enterobacter cloacae complex sp. IR5459. The sequence continues at coordinate 113,827 of NZ_JBMKIG010000001.1, read as the reverse complement.
GGTTGCGATAACCTGCACTTCGTTCACGAAGCCTTCCGGGAACAGCGGACGAACCGGGCGGTCAATCAGACGCGCGATCAGGGTTTCGCCTTCGCTTGGACGGCCTTCACGACGGAAGAAGCCACCTGGGATTTTACCGGCAGCGTAGGTACGCTCCTGGTAGTTAACGGTCAGCGGGAAGAAGTCCTGACCTGGTTTAGCTTTTTTCTGGCCAACTACGGTAACGAATACAGCAGTGTCATCCATGCTTACCATAACGGCAGCAGTAGCCTGACGCGCCATCATGCCGGTTTCCAGCGTGACGGTATGCTGACCATACTGGAATTTACGAACGATCGGATTCAGCAAAGTTCTGTCCTTTCTTAAATGTTTGAAAGCACACCTCAGGTGTGCTGACGATTTAACCCGACCTTCTTCGCATCCTCGCGACTAATGACAACCGACACCCCCATGGGTGAAGCCTCTCATTAGCCGCGCGAACCTCTGCAATGAAGATCATTTATAGCAACAATACAATAGTTTCCATTGAATTGCTGCCGTCTGGTTGAAAAAAGGGGCCATCAGGCCCCCTTTTCTGAAACTCGCAAGAATTAGCGACGCAGACCCAGACGCTCGATCAGCGCGGTGTAGCGTGCAACATCTTTACGCTTCAGGTAGTCGAGCAGTTTACGACGCTGAGAAACCATACGCAGCAGACCACGACGGCTGTGGTGATCTTTTTTGTGCTCTGCAAAGTGACCTTGCAGGTGGTTAATCTGTGCAGTCAGCAGTGCAACCTGAACTTCGGTAGAACCGCTGTCGTTAGTACCACGACCAAACTCAGAAACGATTTTAGCTTTAGCTTCAACGCTTAGAGACATTTTCAAACTCCAAAGTATAAAGAATGTAAGGATGCCGATCTCTAATTCAGCTATCCCATGTACGCCCCGCAGATTGTTAAACAATTTACCAGGCGTTAAGCGGCGATATTCTACTCGTCTCCCCTGCTTATCGCAAGGTAAGGCGTTATCACCGTCACGCTTCGACCGGATATTCGACGACCAGACGACGCGGCGCCACACGCCCTTCGCCGTCCATTTCGCCCATACCGATGAATTTCCCTTCGTCACCTTCCGTCACGCGTACCAGGCCCTCAAGCGGTGCCCCCGTTGTGCGAACCGGGTTTCCGTTCTTAAAGTAAACGGACGATGTTAAAGGAAGATTAACAACCGGGAAGTCCACTGCCGGACTGTCCATTGGCATCAGCAGCGGGTCCAGCAGATCGGCCGGCGCAACGCCCTGCGCTTGCGCCTGCTCAATCAGGGCGTGCAGATGCTCAAGCGTCACCATGCGTTCGACCGGATATTTGCTGACCGCCAGACGACGCAGATAAATCACATGCGCGCCGCAGCCCAGCTTTTCACCGAGGTCATCAATGATGGTGCGGATATAGGTCCCTTTCGAACAGTGTACTTCCAGCTCGAGTTCATCACCTTCGTGACGAATGAACAGCAGCTCATACACGGTAATCGGACGAGCTTCGCGCGGAACCTCAATGCCCTGACGTGCATATTCGTAGAGCTTTTTGCCCTGATATTTCAGCGCCGAATACATCGACGGCACCTGTAGCGTATCACCACGGAAGCTGTCCAGCGCCGCATCAAGTTGCTCTGCGCTGAAGGTCACCGGGCGCTCTTCCACCACCTGGCCATCTGCATCGGAGGTATCCGTACGCTGGCCCAGTTTGGCAATCACGCGGTAGCGCTTATCGGAATCCAGCAGGTACTGGGAAAACTTTGTCGCTTCCCCCAGGCAGATCGGCAGCATGCCGGTTGCCAGCGGATCCAGCGCGCCGGTGTGCCCTGCTCGGTTGGCGTTATAAATACGCTTCACTTTTTGCAGCACGTCGTTGCTGGATGCGCCCTGTGGTTTATCCAGCAAGAGCACGCCATGCACGTCACGACCGCGACGACGAGGACGACTCATCAGTCCTCCTTGCTGTCGTCCGCCGGGTTAACACGACGCTCATCGTCATGTTTCACCACGCTGGTCACCAGGTTGGACATACGCATACCTTCAACCAGCGAGTTGTCGTAGAAGAAGGTCAGCTCTGGCACGATACGCAGGCGCATCGCTTTGCCAAGCAGAGAGCGAATGAAACCAGAGGCTTCCTGCAACGCTTTAATGCCGTTCTTCACAGCGTCTTCATCCTGGTCATTCAGGAAAGTTACAAACACTTTGGCGTACGCCAGGTCGCGGGACATTTCCACGCCAGACACGGTGGTCATCATACCCACGCGTGGATCTTTGATTTCACGTTGCAGAATGAGAGCGATCTCTTTCTGCATCTCCTGCGCGACGCGCTGTGGGCGACCAAATTCTTTCGCCATAATAAATTCTCCAGACAAAAAAGGGGCTTAAGCCCCTTTTTAAAATTACTGCCGGGTGGCGCTTCGCTTACCCGGCCTACGCTCATTAATCTTCTGTTGAAGAAGATTACGCGATGGTACGCTGAATTTCGATGATCTCGAACACTTCGATCATATCGCCAACGCGAACGTCGTTGTAGTTCTTCACGCCGATACCACATTCCATGCCGTTACGGACTTCGTTAACGTCATCTTTAAAGCGGCGCAGGGATTCCAGCTCGCCTTCGTAGATAACCACGTTGTCACGCAGTACGCGGATTGGGTTGTGACGCTTGATGGTCCCTTCGGTAACCATACAGCCCGCGATCGCACCGAATTTCGGTGATTTGAACACGTCACGTACTTCAGCCAGACCGATGATCTGCTGTTTCAGCTCAGGAGACAGCATGCCGCTCATCGCTGCTTTCACTTCGTCAATCAGGTTATAGATGACGGAGTAGTAACGCAGATCCAGGCTTTCAGCATCAATCACTTTACGCGCAGATGCGTCAGCACGAACGTTGAAGCCAACCAGGATCGCGTTGGACGCTGCTGCCAGAGTTGCGTCGGTTTCGGTGATACCACCTACGCCAGAACCGATGATCTTCACTTTCACTTCGTCGGTAGACAGTTTCAGCAAGGAGTCGGAGATCGCTTCCACAGAACCCTGAACGTCCGCTTTCAGAACAACGTTCACTTCGTGAACTTCGCCTTCGGTCATGTTGGCGAACATATTCTCGAGTTTAGATTTCTGCTGACGAGCCAGCTTCACTTCACGGAATTTACCCTGACGATACAGAGCGACTTCACGCGCTTTCTTCTCGTCACGTACGACGGTTACTTCGTCACCGGCAGCCGGAACACCGGACAGCCCCAGGATTTCCACTGGAATGGACGGACCCGCTTCCAGCACTTCCTGACCCAGTTCGTTACGCATCGCGCGAACGCGACCGTATTCGAAACCACACAGAACGATGTCGCCCTTGTGCAGAGTACCTTCGCGAACCAGAACGGTTGCAACCGGACCACGACCTTTATCCAGGAAGGATTCGATTACCGCGCCGCTCGCCATACCTTTACGAACCGCTTTCAGCTCCAGAACTTCAGCCTGAAGCAGGATGGCGTTCAGCAGGTCGTCGATACCGGTACCCGCTTTTGCAGATACAGGGATGAACTGTGCTTCACCGCCCCACTCTTCCGGCATAACGCCGTACTGGGACAGTTCGTTCTTCACGCGATCCATATCGGCTTCTGGCTTATCGATTTTGTTGACTGCAACAACCAGAGGCACCTGCGCCGCTTTCGCGTGCTGGATAGCTTCAATGGTCTGCGGCATCACGCCATCGTCGGCAGCAACAACCAGAACAACGATATCCGTTGCCTGAGCACCACGAGCACGCATTGAGGTAAACGCTGCGTGGCCTGGGGTATCCAGGAAGGTGATCATGCCGTTTTCGGTTTCTACGTGGTAAGCACCGATGTGCTGGGTAATACCACCCGCTTCGCCGGAGGCAACCTTAGTAGAACGAATGTAGTCAAGCAGAGAGGTTTTACCGTGGTCAACGTGACCCATGATGGTCACAACCGGTGCGCGCGGTTCAGCCGCTGCGCCCGTATCACGGTCGCTCATTACTGCTTCTTCCAGCTCGTTTTCACGACGCAGGATAACTTTGTGGCCCATCTCTTCGGCAACCAGCTGTGCGGTTTCCTGGTCGATGACCTGGTTAATGGTGGCCATTGCGCCCAGTTTCATCATCGCTTTGATGACCTGAGAGCCTTTCACCGCCATTTTGTTAGCCAGTTCGCCAACGGTGATAGTTTCGCCGATCACAACGTCACGGTTAACGGCCTGAGCAGGCTTCTGGAAGCCCTGCTGGAGAGCGGAACCTTTACGCTTGCCGCCTTTACCGCCGCGAACCGCTGCACGCGCTTCTTCACGGTCAGCTTTTGATTCAGCGTGTTTGTTACCTTTTTTCGCAGGACGCGCAGCTTTTGCACTGCGAGTACGACCACGACCACCTTCTACTTCGCGGTCGTTGTCGTCTTCTGCCTGACGCGCATGCTGAGACGTGGTGACGTGATAATCGCTGGTATCTTCAGTTGGTTCAGCAGTATTCACACCATTCTTCTCGTTTTCTTCTGCCATGCGACGCGCTTCTTCGGCGACGCGGCGAGCTTCTTCTTCAAGCTTGCGGCGGGCTTCTTCTTCCGCTTTACGCTTCAGCTCGGCAGCTTCATTTTCACGGCGGGCTTTTTCAGCCTGGGCAGTTTTGGTCATTTCGTCGGTCTGTTGATTGCTCACTTTGTCTTTTTCCGCAGCGTCACGCTTCGCTTTTTCACCGGCGTCGCGTTTCGCTTTTTCTGCGGCCTCACGTTCAGCTTTTAATTCTGCTTCACGTTTGGCAGTGGCTTCTGCCTCACGCTGAGCTTGTTCTTCCGCTTCACGCTGTGCCTGCTCTTCCGCGGCAAGGCGTTCTGCCTCTTGCGGATCACGTTTTACAAAGGTGCGCGTCTTGCGGACTTCAATTTGTACCGACTTGCTTTTGCCACCGGTACCAGGGATGTTCAACGTGCTACGCGTTTTACGCTGTAGCGTTAACTTGTCAGGCGTAGAGCCGTGTTCACGGTTCAGGTGCGCTAACAAGGTTTGTTTTTCTTGCGCGGTCACCGAGTCATCAGCGGACTTCGGGATCCCTGCATCAGCAAATTGCTGTACCAGGCGGTCCACGGAGGTCTGAATCTCAGCAGCCAGCGATTTTACAGTTACATCAGTCATGCTGTTCCTTCCTGCTACAGTTTATTACGCTTCGTCGCCGAACCAGCAAATATTACGTGCGGCCATGATGAGTTCGCCGGCTTTCTCGTCGGTTAAACCTTCGATATCGGCCAGGTCATCAACGCCTTGCTCAGCGAGATCTTCCAGCGTACAAACACCACGGGCAGCCAGCTTGAACGCAATCGCACGATCAAGACCTTCCAGATTCAGCAGGTCATCAGCCGGCTTCTTATCGCCAAGGCTTTCTTCCTGAGCCAGCGCCAGGGTGGTCAGTGCGTTTTTAGCGCGTTCACGCAGGGCTTCAACGGTTGGTTCATCCAGACCGTCAATTTCCAGCAGCTCTTTCATTGGCACGTAGGCCAGTTCTTCCAGCGTAGAGAAACCTTCTTCAACCAGCACAGTGGCGAAGTCTTCGTCAATGTCCAGGTATTTGGTGAAGGTATCGATCGCCGCGTGGGCTTCAGCCTGATGCTTGGCCTGAAGGTCATCAACGGTCATCACGTTGAGTTCCCAGCCGCTCAGCTGTGACGCCAGACGTACGTTCTGACCGTTACGGCCAATCGCCTGCGCCAGATTGCCCGCTTCTACAGCGATATCCATGGTGTGTTTGTCTTCGTCAACAACGATAGACGCCACATCAGCCGGTGCCATTGCGTTGATCACGAACTGCGCCGGGTTGTCGTCCCACAGAACGATATCAATGCGCTCGCCGCCCAGTTCGGTAGAAACCGCCTGAACACGTGCGCCACGCATACCGACGCAAGCACCGACCGGGTCGATACGCTTGTCGTTGGTTTTCACCGCAATTTTCGCACGGGAACCCGGATCGCGGGCCGCCGCTTTGATTTCGATAACTTCTTCGCCGATTTCCGGCACTTCGATACGGAACAGTTCAACCAGCATTTCTGGTTTAGAACGCGTCACGAACAGCTGTGCACCACGCGCTTCAGGACGTACGGCATACAGCACACCACGAATACGGTCGCCTGGGCGGAAGTTTTCACGCGGCAGCATGTCTTCGCGCAGGATGACGGCTTCAGCGTTACCCGGCAGTCCTTCGGATTTGATCTCCAGAGAGATGTTGTCGCGGTTCACTTTCTTCACCACGCCAGTGATGATTTCGCCTTCCTGATCGCGGAACTGATCGACAACCAGCGCGCGCTCGGCTTCGCGAACTTTCTGCACGATAACCTGCTTCGCGGTCTGGGTGGTGATACGGTCGAAGGTAACAGATTCAATCTGATCTTCAACGTAGTCACCCACGTTCAGACTTTCGTCTTCAAAACGTGCCGCTTCCAGGGTGATCTCTTTGGTCGGTTGGGTCACTTCTTCAACGATTACCCAACGACGGAATGTATCGAAGTCACCGCTTTTACGATCGATTTCTACGCGAACATCGATCTCTTGTTCGTATTTTTTCTTGGTTGCTGTAGCCAGTGCACTTTCCAGCGCTTCGAAAATCTTCTCACGCGGCAGTGATTTCTCGTTGGAGACGGCTTCAACAACAGCCAAAATTTCTTTGTTCATCGCGGGCTTTTCACCTCAATCCAGACTGTTAAAAGTGGGGAACCAGGTTCGCCTTCTGGATATTACTCAGCGCGAACACTTCATCTTTGCCTTCGACTGTCACCGTGATCATTTCACCATCAACGGCTTTGATAATTCCCTGCCATTTACGGCGGTTCTGTACGGCCATACGCAGAACGAGAGCCACTTCTTCACCGGTAAAGCGCACGTAGTGCTCGGCCGTGAACATCGGACGATCGAGGCCAGGTGAGGAAACTTCCAGGTTGTACGCAACGGTAATCGGATCTTCAACATCAAGAACCGCACTCACCTGGTGGCTGACATCAGCACAATCATCAACATTGATGCCATCTTCACTATCAATATAGATGCGCAGTGTGGATGTACGGCCGCGAACGAATTCGATGCCGACCAGTTCGTAGCCCAGTGCTTCGACCGGCGCAGTAATCATCTCTGTTAATTTTTGCTCTAATGTGGACAAGCCCACCCCCAAGACATAAAAAAAGGGCGTAAAGCCCAGTTATTCTGTAGTCAGATAACAAAAAACCCCGATAAATCGGGGCTTTAGATAACTGAACCCTATAGCCACAACTGTGGCCTGGAGCACTCTCCGAAAGCATTTTTTCAAATCCAGCTACGAAGGCTCTAAGTCTTCACAGTATATTTGAAAAAGAACTTTATGGGAAAGTGGTTGCGGGGGCCGGATTTGAACCGACGACCTTCGGGTTATGAGCCCGACGAGCTACCAGGCTGCTCCACCCCGCGCCTGAAACGTGGCAAATTCTACGCGTTTTGGACAGAATTTGCAAATAATGCTGGGATTTGGTACCGAAGACGGGACGTAAAATCGGCATTCAGTATATTGATAGTTGACCCCACCTGTCAACCCAACTTCGGCCAGGGCAATAAAAGGGAAATTTTTACAAAAAACGCACACGTCTCTTTCGGTCGTCGATAAAAGATGATTAAATGAATACTCACTTATTTTGCATAAACATGCATAGAGAGCGAAAGCGGTCTCTAATCAGTCAATCAAGCAGGGTTTTATTATATGACGACGATTCTCAAGCATCTCCCGGTAGGACAACGTATTGGCATCGCTTTTTCTGGCGGCCTGGATACCAGCGCTGCACTGCTGTGGATGCGCCAGAAGGGAGCGGTTCCTTATGCATATACTGCGAACCTGGGTCAGCCGGACGAGGAAGATTATGACGCGATCCCTCGTCGTGCCATGGAATATGGCGCAGAGAACGCACGTCTGATCGACTGCCGTAAGCAGCTGGTCGCCGAAGGGATTGCCGCGATCCAGTGCGGTGCTTTCCATAACACTACCGGCGGCCTGACCTATTTCAATACCACCCCGCTGGGTCGTGCCGTCACCGGCACTATGCTGGTCGCCGCCATGAAAGAAGATGGCGTGAACATCTGGGGGGACGGTAGCACCTATAAAGGCAACGATATTGAACGTTTCTATCGTTATGGCCTGCTGACCAACGCCGAGTTGCAGATCTACAAACCGTGGCTGGATACCGACTTCATCGACGAGCTGGGTGGCCGTCATGAAATGTCTGAGTTTATGATTGCCTGCGGCTTTGACTACAAGATGTCGGTTGAGAAAGCCTACTCAACCGACTCCAACATGCTGGGTGCGACGCACGAAGCGAAAGACCTGGAATTCCTGAACTCCAGCGTAAAAATTGTTAACCCGATCATGGGCGTGAAGTTCTGGGATGAAAACGTGAAGATCCCGGCGGAAGAAGTGACCGTGCGTTTCGAACGTGGTCATCCGGTTGCCCTGAACGGTAAAACCTTCTCCGACGATGTTGAACTGATGCTGGAAGCAAACCGCATCGGCGGTCGTCACGGTCTGGGTATGAGCGATCAGATCGAAAACCGTATCATCGAAGCAAAAAGCCGCGGCATTTACGAAGCTCCAGGGATGGCGCTGCTGCACATCGCTTATGAGCGTCTGCTGACCGGTATTCACAACGAAGACACCATTGAGCAGTATCACGCTCATGGCCGTCAGCTGGGCAAACTGCTGTATCAGGGTCGCTGGTTTGATCCACAGGCGCTGATGCTGCGTGACGCCCTGCAACGTTGGGTGGCAAGCGCCATCACCGGCGAAGTGACCCTGGAACTGCGTCGCGGTAACGACTACTCCATCCTGAACACCGTGTCTGACAACCTGACCTATAAAGCAGAGCGTCTGACCATGGAGAAAGGTGAGTCAGTGTTCTCTCCGGACGATCGTATTGGCCAGCTGACCATGCGTAACCTGGACATCACCGATACCCGTGAGAAGCTGTTCAACTATGTTGAGAATGGCCTGCTCTCCGCCAGTTCCGGTAATGGCCTCCCACAGGTTGAGAACCTGGAACACAGCGATAAGAAATAATCGATAATGAAACATGCAAAAGGCGCCCATTGGGCGCCTTTTTTGTGGTCTTCGTAGGCCAGGTAAGCGCAGCGCCACCGGGCAAAACGGCGGGTGGCGCTGCGCTTACCCGCCCTACAATAGATCGGAAACACAGAATATAGAGACGAAAAAAAAGACGTCTTGCGACGTCTTTCTTCTGGAATATTGGTACCGAGGATGGGACTCGAACCCACAAGCCCGTTAGGGCACTACCACCTCAAGGTAGCGTGTCTACCAATTCCACCACCTCGGTACGGAATACTTACTGCGGGATATCGCTGGTTGGCTTAGCCGGTGCAGCTGGCTGAGTTTGCTCAGTTTTTGCTGGCGCGCTCAGATTTTCCCACTCGCTTCCTTTACTGGTCTTGTTGCTGTTGATATTGCCCAGCACCAGACTGATAATGAAGAACAGCGTAGCCAGAATCGCCGTCGTGCGGGTCATGAAGTTCGCAGAACCACTTGAACCGAACAGCGTACCAGAAGCGCCTGCTCCGAAGGAGGCTCCCATATCAGCGCCTTTACCTTGCTGTAGCATAATCAGCGCTACGAGAGCGATGGCTACAATAAGGAAAATAACTAAAAGAGCTTCGTACATAATCAACCTGTTCCTTGCGGATTTGCCGCATACCAATGCTTCGACCAATTAGCAGGATTTTGTTTCCCACTGAAGCGGGTGTGAATACTAACCAAAGCGAATCACCTTCGCAAGGGCATTTTCGAGGCATTGTATCAACTGCGGAAAAAAACAGCAAAAAGCCATTAATTGTTTAAAACAAAGGCGGCAAACGCCGCCTTTTTAAACACTTATTCTGAAAGATTATGCAGCTTTGACTGCATCCGCAATGCGGTGCGCAAATTCAGTCACCTGCGCTTCGTCTTCGCCTTCCACCATCACGCGGATCAGCGGCTCGGTACCCGACTTACGCAGCAGGACGCGCCCACGGCTGCCAAGCGTCGCTTCCACCTCTGCCATCACCGCTTTCACGTTATCATTTTCCAGCGGGTCACCTTTACCCGCGGTGAAACGCACGTTGACCAGGATCTGCGGGAACATTTTCATGCCGCTGCACAGATCGTGCAGGCTCATATGGTTACGCGCCATCGCGGCAACAACCTGAAGCGCCGCCACAATGCCGTCACCGGTGGTGGTTTTATCGAGCAGGATCACGTGGCCGGAGTTTTCCGCGCCAATACGCCAGCCTTTCTCCTGGAGTTTTTCCAGCACGTAGCGGTCACCCACTTTCGCACGAACAAACGGGATGCCCAGCTGTTTCAGCGCCAGCTCCAGACCCATATTGCTCATCAAAGTGCCCACCGCGCCACCGCGCAGTTGCCCCTGACGCAGGCCTTCACGCGCAATGATGTAGAGGATCTGATCGCCATCGACCTTGTTACCTTCGTGATCAACCATGATCACACGGTCACCATCGCCATCCAGGGCAATACCCAGATCGGCCTTTTCAGCCAGGACACGCGCTTGCAAGGCACGTACGTCTGTCGCGCCAACTTCTTCGTTGATGTTCAGACCGTCCGGCTCGCAGCCGATAGTGATCACTTTCGCACCCAGCTCGCGGAACACATTCGGCGCAATGTGGTAAGTCGCACCGTTTGCACAGTCCACCACAATTTTGAGGTGTGCCAGGCTCAGTTCATTCGGGAAAGTGCCTTTGCAGAATTCAATGTAGCGGCCTGCGGCATCGACAATACGGTTTGCTTTACCCAGCTCAGCGGAGTCTACACAGGTGATCTCTTTTTCCATTTCCGCTTCAATCGCCTCTTCCACGTCATCCGGCAGTTTGGTGCCGTCGATGGAGAAGAATTTGATACCGTTGTCATAGAACGGGTTATGGGAAGCGGAAATGACGATGCCCGCTTCCGCACGGAAGGTGCGGGTCAGATAGGCAACAGCAGGAGTTGGCATTGGCCCCGTAAAGGAAGCTGAAAGCCCCGCCGCCGCCAGCCCGGCTTCCAGCGCGGATTCCAGCATATAACCCGAAATACGGGTATCTTTACCAATAATGATCTTACGGGAGCCATGACGCGCCAGCACTTTCCCCGCTGCCCAGCCCAGCTTCAGGACAAAGTCAGGGGTAATTGGCGCATCGCCTACGCGCCCACGGATGCCATCGGTACCAAAATATTTACGATTACTCATAGCGTTTGTTTTCCTTCGCTGCCAGTGTGGCTTCCACCACACGCATTGCTTCTACTGTTTCTTTTACGTCATGGACGCGAATGATGTGTGCACCTTGCATCGCGGCAATCACCGCGCAGGCCAGACTGCCGCTCAGACGTTCGCTCGGCCCGACATTCAACAACTGACCAATCATCGATTTTCTCGACATTCCCACCAGCAGTGGCAGGCCGAACTGATGAAACTCTGATAAGCGCGCAAGCAACGCGTAATTGTGTGAGAGATTTTTACCGAAACCGAAGCCCGGGTCGAGCAGCAATTTCTCTTTTGCGATACCCGCACGTTCACAGCGTTCGATATGCTCAATAAAGAAGCGGGTGACGTCGGCAAACACGTCTTCATATTTTGGCGCCTCCTGCATTGTCTTAGGCTGGCCCTGCATATGCATCAGACACACCGGTAGCCCGGTTTCTGCGGCGGCTTCAATCGCGCCCGGCTCGGTCAGCGAGCGGATATCATTGATAATGTGAGCGCCCACTCTCGCCACTTCACGGATCACTTCGGGTTTGGAGGTATCAACAGAGATCCACACTTCAAAGCGCCGGGCGATAGCCTCCACCACCGGCACCACGCGCGCCAGCTCTTCTTCCACCGAAACCTCCGCCGCGCCAGGCCGCGTTGACTCCCCTCCAACGTCAATGATGGTGGCACCCGCGTTAATCATTAAATTCGCGTGTTTAACCGCGTCGATAAGCGAATTATGCGTGCCGCCGTCAGAGAAGGAATCAGGCGTGACATTCAGGATCCCCATCACATGGGGATGTGAAAGGTCGAGATGCGAGTCCTGGGCGAATAGTTTCATGGTGAAGTCCCTGGGATTAATGTGGTTAAACAGATAAGAAAAACCCCGGAGCAAGCTCCAGGGTTTGAGATACAGACAAACGCTTCAACAGCAGTGACTTACTTGTCGCCTAACTGCTCTGACATGGTGTTGCCCGGGTTTGGCGTACGCGGTTCATCGACCGGACGCGGCGCACGCGGGGTGCCATTGTTGTCAGAATTGTTAGACGCGCCTGGGTCTTCCCAGCCTGCCGGCGGACGCACTTCGCGGCGCGCCATCAGGTCGTCAATCTGTGGTGCATCGATGGTCTCATATTTCATGAGCGCATCTTTCATCGAATGCAGGATGTCCATATTGTCGTTCAGGATCTGACGGGCGCGAGCGTAGTTACGTTCAATCAGCGCTTTCACTTCCTGGTCGATGATACGTGCCGTTTCATCGGACATATGTTTCGCTTTTGCCACGGAGCGGCCCAGGAACACCTCGCCCTCTTCCTCTGCATACAGCAGCGGACCGAGTTTGTCGGAGAAGCCCCACTGAGTCACCATGTTACGCGCCAGGTTTGTCGCCACTTTAATATCGTTCGACGCACCGGTGGAAACATGTTCCGCACCGTAGATAATCTCTTCAGCCAGACGACCGCCGTACAGGGTTGAAATCTGGCTTTCCAGCTTCTGACGGCTGGCGCTGATCGCGTCGCCTTCAGGCAGGAAGAAGGTCACACCCAGCGCACGACCGCGTGGAATGATCGTCACCTTGTGTACCGGATCGTGTTCCGGCACCAGACGACCGATAATCGCGTGGCCCGCTTCGTGATATGCCGTGGACTCTTTCTGCGCTTCCGTCATCACCATGGAGCGACGTTCCGCACCCATCATGATTTTGTCTTTCGCTTTCTCAAATTCCACCATGGACACCACGCGCTTGTTACCGCGAGCGGCAAACAGGGCTGCTTCGTTGACCAGGTTAGCCAGATCCGCACCGGAGAAGCCTGGAGTACCACGCGCGATGATTGCCGCGTCGATATCTGGCGCCAGCGGTACGCGACGCATATGCACTTTCAGAATCTGTTCACGACCGCGAACATCCGGCAGACCGACCACAACCTGGCGGTCGAAACGGCCTGGACGCAGCAGCGCAGGGTCAAGTACGTCCGGACGGTTAGTTGCCGCGATAACGATGATACCTTCGTTACCTTCGAAGCCGTCCATCTCAACCAGCATCTGGTTCAGCGTCTGCTCACGTTCATCGTGACCACCACCCAGGCCTGCGCCACGCTGGCGGCCTACGGCATCGATTTCATCGATGAAGATGATGCACGGTGCTGCCTTCTTAGCCTGCTCGAACATGTCACGCACACGAGATGCACCGACACCCACGAACATTTCAACGAAGTCAGAACCTGAAATAGTAAAGAACGGCACCTTCGCTTCACCCGCGATGGCTTTTGCCAGCAGGGTTTTACCCGTACCCGGAGGGCCGACCATCAGGACGCCTTTCGGGATCTTACCGCCCAGTTTCTGGAAACGGCTCGGCTCGCGTAGGTATTCAACCAGTTCACCCACCTCTTCTTTTGCTTCGTCACAACCTGCTACGTCAGCAAACGTGGTCTTGATCTGGTCTTCCGTCAGCATACGCGCCTTGCTCTTACCGAACGACATGGCACCTTTGCCACCACCGCCCTGCATCTGGCGCATAAAGAAGATCCAGACGCCGATAAGAAGCAGCATCGGGAACCAGGAAATGAAGATAGAAGCCAGCAGGCTTGGTTCTTCCGGCGGCTCGCCTACCACTTTGACGTTTTTGGTCAGAAGGTTATCAAGCAGCTTAGGATCGTTCACCGGGATGTAAGTCGTGTAACGGTTACTATCTTTCTTGGTAACGTTGATCTCACGTCCGTTGATACGCGCTTCGCGAACCTGGTCCTGATTGACCTCTTGCAGGAAGGTAGAATAATCCACCTTGCGGCCATTCGACTCGCTGGGCCCAAAGCTCTGGAATACTGACATCAGCACAACGGCAATGACCAGCCAGAGTATTAGGTTTTTCGCCATGTCACTCAAGGGATTAACCTCATATTACAACTGTGTTAAAAACAGCGTCAGGATACTCTATATCCAGTTTCATTCAAACTTTCGCCTGAAATCTACCGGTTATCATTTTCGCCCGGTCGCTACAATATACACTTCACGGGAACGGGCCCGGGAAGAGTCCGGCTTACGAACTTTGACCTTCGCAAACAGGGAGCGAATTTCCTTAAGATACTCCTCGAAACCTTCGCCCTGAAACACCTTCACAACAAAACTACCACCAGGCGCTAGTACATCACGACACATTTCTAACGCTAGTTCCACCAGATACATGGCGCGGGGGATATCCACCGCCGGTGTTCCACACATATTTGGCGCCATATCCGACATGACAACCTGGACCTTACTGTCACCTACACGATCAAGTAATGCTTTCAGCACTAATTCATCACGAAAGTCGCCCTGAAGGAAGTCGACACCGACGATGGGATCCATTGGTAAAAGATCGCATGCGATGATTCGGCCCGTTCCGCCGATCTGCGTAACCGCATACTGGGACCATCCGCCAGGTGCCGCACCGAGGTCGACCACCGTCATTCCCGGTTTAAAAAGTTTGTCACTTTGCTGTATTTCATCAAGTTTAAACCAGGCGCGGGAACGCAACCCCTTTTTCTGCGCCTGTTGAACATATTTATCGCTAAAGTGTTCCTGAAGCCAGCGGCTGGAGCTGGCAGAACGCTTTTTACCTGTCATTTAACATTTCCGTCCTGGTTCATCGTTGCTTGCCTGTGACGTAAATTTCTACGCAGCTATTTGGCGATATTAGGGAGATGGCGGTAGAATGAACCGTTTTCAATCCCAACGTAAGCAAAAATATACGATGAATCTGAGTACTAAACAAAAACAGCACCTTAAAGGTCTGGCACATCCGCTCAAGCCTGTAGTGATGCTTGGCAACAATGGTTTGACCGAAGGGGTGCTTGCCGAGATTGAACAAGCGCTGGAACACCACGAGCTGATCAAGGTGAAAATCGCCTCTGAAGACAGAGACACAAAAAACCTGATCGTGGAAGCCATCGTGCGCGAAACCGGCGCCTGTAATGTACAGGTCATCGGTAAAACGCTGGTGCTCTATCGCCCATCTAAAGAGCGCAAAATCTCGCTGCCACGTTAAGGATATCCTGAATCGAACACATTTTCTGTGTGAAACGAGGGATTTCTTTCAGCAGGCGAGCAAAATGCCATGCTCCGTGAGTTGATAAAAGGCCGCTATGCGGCCTTTTTCTTTTCTTTACAATGTATCAACATCTTAGTAGAGAAGCGAATTACAGATATTCAACCTTAATAATTTCGTATTCCACTTCACCACCAGGGGTGCGGATGGTGACCACATCGTCCTGCTCTTTGCCAATCAGGCCACGAGCAATTGGCGAGTTCACCGAAATCAGGTTCTGTTTGAAGTCAGCTTCATCATCACCCACGATGCGATAGGTCTGCTCTTCGTCGTTGTCCAGGTTCAGCACGGTAACGGTTGAACCAAAAATCACACGGCCATTATTCGGCATTTTGGTGATATCGATAACCTGTGCATTGGACAATTTTGCTTCGATATCTTTAATACGCCCTTCACAGAAACCCTGCTGCTCACGCGCCGCGTGGTATTCAGCATTCTCTTTCAGGTCGCCATGCTCACGCGCTTCCGCGATAGCGGCGATGATTTCAGGGCGACGCACGGATTTCAGAAAATCCAGCTCTTCGCGCAGTTTTTCGGCACCACGTAAGGTCATCGGAATAGCTTGCATTTGTTATACCTCTTAAACATTCCTGTTGGGAGCAGTGTTCCCTGCTCCAGCCCACCTGAACAGGCCAGAAGCAAAAAGAAAACCGACCCGGGAGCAACGCCCCAGGTCAGCAGCAATTTTTCAATTTGATACGCATTTTACCGCGAAGTTCACTATGGGTCATCGTTTACTTTACAGTGCCATGCACCGTAGTATGACGGTTTGTTTTCGGGTTGTTAGCGCGAGATTATGCGATTTTCCAGTTTTATCATCGGATTGACTACCAGTATAACGTTCACCGTTCAGGCCGCGAATGTTGATGAGTACATTAATCAACTGCCCGCCGGCGCGAACCTTGCCCTGATGGTGCAGAAGGTTGGCGCGCAGGCTCCCGAGATTGACTATCACAGTCAACAGATGGCGCTGCCTGCCAGTACCCAGAAGGTGATCACCGCCCTCGCCGCTCTGCTCCAGCTCGGGCCTGACTTCCGTTTTACTACCACCCTTGAAACCAGAGGTAACGTTGAGGGTGGCGAACTGAAAGGCGATCTTATCGCCCGTTTTGGTGGCGATCCCACCTTTAAGCGCCAGGATGTCCGCAACATGGTGGCGGTACTGAAAAAATCCGGCGTAACAAAAATTGATGGCAACGTGCTGATCGACACCTCCATTTTCGCCAGCCACGATAAAGCGCCTGGCTGGCCATGGAACGACATGACGCAGTGTTTTAGCGCCCCGCCAGCCGCCGCCATCGTTGACCGTAACTGCTTCTCCGTATCGCTTTACAGCGCGCCAAAACCAAATGACTTAGCGTTTATCCGCGTGGCGTCTTACTACCCGGTCACGATGTTCAGCCAGGTGCGGACGCTGGCGAAAGGCTCCCCGGAGGCACAGTATTGCGAGCTGGACGTGGTACCGGGCGATCTCAACCGCTATACGCTCACCGGCTGCCTGACCCAGCGGGCCGATCCACTCCCGCTGGCCTTTGCCATTCAGGATGGCGCAGGTTATGCCGGTGCCATTTTTAAAGATGAACTGAAGCAGGCGGGCATAACCTACACCGGAACGCTGCTGCGCCAGACGCAGGTGAATGAGCCAGGCACGGTGATTGCCAGCAAACAGTCCGCGCCACTGCATGATTTGCTTAAGATTATGCTGAAAAAGTCGGATAACATGATTGCCGACACGGTATTCCGCATGATCGGGCACGCGCGCTTTGGTGTGCCGGGCACCTGGCGGGCCGGTTCTGATGCCGTACGTCAGATCCTGCGCCAGCAGGCGGGTATCGATCTGGGCAATACGATCGCCGTTGATGGTTCCGGTTTATCGCGTCATAACCTGATCTCGCCGGCCACCATGATGCAGGTGTTGCAGTACATTGCTCAGCATGACGCTGAGCTAAACTTTATTACGATGCTGCCGCTTGCCGGACACGACGGTTCTCTTCAGTACCGCGCGGGCCTTCACGCTGCGGGCGTGGATGGCAAAGTTTCAGCCAAAACGGGTTCCCTGCAAGGCGTTTACAACCTTGCCGGTTTCATCACGACCGCCAGCGGACAACGCATGGCATTTGTGCAGTATCTTTCCGGCTATGCCGTCGAACCGGCTGACCAGCGCAATCGCCGTATTCCACTGGTACGTTTCGAAAGCAGGCTCTATAAGGACATCTACCAGAATAACTAGCGATGAAACTACTGATAGTTGAAGACGATCTGTTATTGCAGGAAGGGTTAGCGCTGGCGCTGGGCAATGAGGGCTACGCCCTGGATTGTGCCGCCACGGCCGCTGAAGCAGATGCCCTGATCCAGAGCGGTGAATACAGCCTGGTGATCCTGGATTTGGGACTGCCGGATAAAGACGGCGCGACGCTGCTCTGCCAGTGGCGTCGTCGCGGAGTGGAGAATCCCGTATTGATTCTCACCGCCCGCGATGCCATTGAAGACAGAATTAACGGGCTTGATTCTGGCGCTGACGATTATCTGGTAAAACCCTTCGCCCTTGCCGAGCTACAGGCTCGCGTACGGGCGTTGATCCGCCGCTATCAGGGCCACAGCGACAACCTACTGACGGACGGGGATATTACCCTCAATCTGCAAACTCAGCAGGTGCTGCGCCAGTCTCAGCCTGTGGAAGTGACCCCAAAAGAGTTCGCTCTGCTGACGCGCCTGATCATGCGCAGCGGGCAGACCGTGCACCGTGAAACGCTGCAACAGGACATCTACTCCTGGCAGGACGATCCAGGATCAAACACGCTTGAAGTTCATATTCATAATCTGCGCCGCAAGCTCGGTAAAGATCGCATCAAAACCGTACGCGGCGTGGGTTACCGTCTGGAGAGCCAGAAATGAACAGTATGCGCCGGCGATTAATGGTGTTGCTGGCGGTTATTCTGCTATTTTTTCAACTCATTAGCGTAGTCTGGCTGTGGCATGAGAGCCGCGAGCAGATCGGTTTTCTGGTGAACGAAACGTTGTCCGCTAAAGCACGCAACAACCATGTCGAAAAAGAGATCCGCGAAGCCATTGCCTCCCTGCTGGTCCCTTCACTGGTGATGGTCGGTTTTACCCTGCTCTTCTCATTCTGGGCAGTCACATGGATCACCCGACCACTCAACAAACTTCGCGCCAGCCTTGCGAACCGTTCGGCGGATAATCTGACTCCCCTGCCGATGTATTCTGATATGGAAGAGATAGGCGCAGTAACCACGTCCCTCAACCAACTCCTCGCCCGGCTGGACCACACTATTCAACAGGAACGCCTGTTTACCGCCGATGCGGCACACGAGTTACGTACGCCGCTGGCGGGGATTAGGCTCCATCTGGAACTGATGGCTCAGTCCGGTTCCCCGCAGGCCACGCCACTGATAAACCGGATCGATCAGCTGATGCACACGGTGGAACAGCTGCTGATGCTGGCGCGTGCCGGACAGGCGATGGCCAGCGGCCATTACGATACCGTGAACTGGACTGAGTCGATCATTGCTCCGCTTAGCCTGGAGCATGAAGCCAAAGAGCATACGGTATTATGGCCGGCCCACAGCACGCTGACGGTACAGGGGGACGCCGTCCTGTTACGTCTGATGCTAAGGAACCTTCTGGAGAATGCCGCCCGTTACAGCCCGGCAGGCACAACCATTGAAGTGGCATTAACAGCGACGGAGGGGGGTACCCGGGTGAGCGTTACCGATCAGGGGCCGGGTATTGATGAGGCGCACCGCCAGTCGATCACCGAACCTTTCCGACGTCTCGACCAGCGCTACGGCGGCAGCGGCCTTGGGCTGAGCATCGTACAGCGTATCGTACAGCTCCATCATGGTCATTTAACGCTGGAGAACGGCGCTGAGGGCGGCCTCATCGCCAGCTGTTGGTTACCGACGAAAATAGGATAAAAAAAGCCCCGTTAAGGGGCTTTATACAGGGGTTAGTGCTTGTAGATGAACTCGACGCCTTCTTCGTCGTCTTCATCCCAGTCATCGTCCCAGTCTTCATCATCTTCTTCCGCTTCCAGCTCTTCGAGCTGCTGGCGGTGGTAGTCATCCCACATGAATTCGACTTTTTCAGGCTGTTTCGCCTCTTCTGCCTGAACAACCGGATTCTCGATGATAAAGGTCATCACATCCCAGCAGAGATCTTTCACGCCAACCTGGCTGGCGGCAGAGATCAGATAGTACTTATCTTCCCAACCCATCGCTTCGGCAATCGCTTTAGCTTTCGCTTCAGCTTCCGCTTTGTCCATCAGGTCGATCTTGTTGAATACCAGCCAGCGCGGTTTTTGCGCCAGTTTTTCACTGTATTTCTCCAGCTCGCCGATAATGATACGAGCGTTTTCAACCGGATCGGAACCATCGATTGGATCGATGTCGATGAGGTGCAACAGTACGCGGCAACGCTCAAGGTGCTTCAGGAAGCGAATACCCAGACCGGCGCCTTCTGCAGCCCCTTCAATCAGACCCGGGATGTCAGCGACCACGAAGCTCTTCTCGTTATCCATACGGACAACGCCCAGGCTCGGTACCAGCGTCGTAAACGGATAATCTGCCACTTTTGGTTTCGCCGCAGAGACCGCACGGATAAACGTCGATTTACCGGCGTTTGGCATGCCCAGCATCCCCACATCCGCCAGCAGCATCAGTTCCAGTTGCAGGTCGCGCTTATCACCCGGGGTACCCATGGTTTTCTGACGCGGGGTACGGTTAACGGAAGATTTGAAACGGCTGTTACCCAGACCGTGCCAGCCGCCTTTCGCCACCATCAGGCGCTGACCGTGTTTGGTCATATCACCCATGGTTTCGCCCGTACCCTGATCGATGACACGCGTACCCACCGGCACTTTGATCGTCACGTCTTTACCGCGTTTACCGGTACAGTCGCGGCTCTGGCCGTTCTGGCCACGCTCGGCGCGGAAAGATTTTTCGAAACGGTAGTCGATCAGCGTGTTGAGGTTTTCATCCGCCTCCAGCCACACGTCGCCACCGTCCCCACCGTCACCGCCGTCAGGACCGCCACGAGGAATATATTTTTCACGGCGGAAGCTTACACAACCGTTACCGCCATCACCTGCCACGACCAGGATCGTCGCTTCATCAACAAACTTCATTTTACTCTCCGTAACTCATTCGCCTGAGCGGGGGACTATTACAACCGCTTCATTTTTGCGCCAACGCCCCCAGAGACGATGACCAATGGCGGAATACATCGCGCCCGCAACCACGACAAACGCACCGAGATAACCCAACAGGTTGAGCATCGGCTTGACGAAGACATCGGGCCAGGCCATTGATAACAAATCTGAAAATAACAGCGTAAACAGCGGGGTAAGCGTGATTAAGGCGCTCACCTGTGCTGCCTGCCAGCGCGCCATGGCTTCAGCCAGCGCGCCATAACCGACCAGCGTATTCAGCCCACAAAAAATGAGGCACGCCAGTTGCCAGTCGCTGAGCTGGGTAATTACACCCGGCTTCGCTAAAGGCAATAATGCCAGTGTACACAAAGTGTACAGCAAAAAGAGGATCTGCTGTGAGGCAAGACGGCGCAATAACACCTTTTGCGCGACGCCATAACTCACCCAGACCGTTGCTGCGCCCACCCCAAAAATGACACCCCAGGTGTAATCCGTCAGGCGGGTAAAAATCTCAATCAGGCTGGTGTTAAAGAACATCACCAGCCCGCAAAGCAGCATACTTGCCCCGATGATCTGCGTGCCGCGCATCTTCTCCTTGAGGATGAATACGCTGGCGACCATCATGCCGACCGGTGAAAGCTGACCAATCACCTGCGACGCTGTAGGGCTAAGATATTGCAGGGAAGAGCTGAACAGAATGAAGTTACCGAACAGACCGCCCGTCGCGATAGCCAGTAACACCAGCCAACGCGGTTTTCGAAAGATGCGCAGCGGTGGCAGCTTACCTTTGACGGCCAGAATGGCGCCCAGGCCTATGCTTGCCATCAGGAAGCGATAAAACACCACCGTCGGTGGCTCCATGACTTCCAGTACCTGCTTCATTGCAATTGGCAGCGCACCCCAGCACATTGCGGTAGTGAGCGCCAAAAGAATACCAATGCCGGCCTGCTGCTTCATGCCCGTTTTCCCTACAGAAAATTTTCCGGGTTTCCAATGTAAAAAGCCCCGCAACACGTTGCGGGGCTTTAATCCGTTACCGGACCGAGAAAACCTTACTCAGCAACGATGCTGATGTATTTACGGTTGTTCGGGCCTTTAACTTCAAATTTCACTTTACCGTCTGCTTTAGCAAACAGAGTGTGGTCACGACCGCAACCTACGTTGGTACCCGCGTGGAACTTGGTGCCACGCTGACGAACGATGATGCTACCCGCCAGAACGGATTCGCCACCGAAACGCTTAACGCCCAGGCGTTTAGCTTCTGAATCGCGACCGTTACGTGTGGAGCCGCCAGCCTTTTTATGTGCCATTTAAATCTCTCCTCAGGTCTTAGGCGCTGATGCCAGTAATTTTCACATCAGTGAACCACTGACGGTGGCCCTGCTGCTTACGATAGTGTTTACGACGACGAAACTTAACGATTTTAACTTTCTCGCCACGACCGTGAGCAACAACTTCAGCTTTGATAACGCCGCCATCAACGAAAGGAACGCCGATTTTGACTTCTTCACCGTTTGCGATCATCAGAACTTCAGCGAACTCAACAGATTCGCCAGTTGCGATGTCCAGCTTTTCCAGGCGAACGGTCTGACCTTCGCTTACTCGGTGTTGTTTACCACCACTTTGGAAAACCGCGTACATATAAACTCCGCTTCCGCGCACATCCTCGTATGATTCAGAGTGCGCTATAAATATTCACAATAGGGCGCGAATATTACGCAAAACGCGAGCCTTTGACAAGTGCTACCATCAATACATGAAGAAAAAAAACACAACACGTACGGTAACGTTTATCTGAGCCGTTTTTTCAGTACAATCAGCAATACTATTTATAAACCGAAACCCTTTGTGTACCCATCTCGTGTGGGATAAACAGGATAAAAAGCCCGGCTTTTGCGATGAATTTAGAAAAAATCAATGAGTTAACCGCGCAAGATATGGCGGGTGTGAATGCAGCAATCCTGGAGCAACTCAACTCTGACGTTCAGCTGATCAATCAGTTGGGCTATTACATCGTCAGCGGCGGCGGTAAACGTATTCGTCCGATGATTGCCATTCTGGCCGCACGCGCGGTTGGCTATCAGGGAAATGCCCATGTCACGATCGCGGCGCTGATCGAATTTATCCACACCGCCACCCTTCTTCACGACGATGTTGTGGATGAATCAGACATGCGTCGTGGCAAAGCCACCGCCAACGCCGCGTTTGGTAATGCGGCAAGCGTTCTGGTAGGCGATTTTATCTATACCCGAGCCTTCCAGATGATGACAAGCCTTGGCTCGCTGAAGGTGCTGGAAGTGATGTCAGAAGCCGTGAACGTTATCGCTGAAGGTGAAGTCCTACAGCTGATGAACGTCAACGACCCGGACATCACCGAAGAAAACTATATGCGGGTGATTTACAGCAAGACCGCACGTCTGTTCGAAGCCGCCGCGCAGTGCTCTGGCATTCTGGCTGGCTGTAGCGAAGCGGAGGAAAAAGGCCTTCAGGACTATGGCCGTTACCTCGGCACCGCGTTCCAGTTGATTGATGATTTGCTGGACTACAGCGCGGATGGCGAAACGCTCGGTAAAAACGTCGGCGATGACCTGAACGAAGGCAAGCCAACGCTGCCGCTGCTCCACGCGATGCGCAATGGTACACCAGAGCAGGCGAAAATGATCCGGGAGGCTATCGAGCAGGGAAATGGACGCCATCTTCTGGAACCGGTACTGGAAACAATGGCAATCTGCGGCTCCCTGGAATGGACGCGTCAGCGCGCTGAAGAAGAAGCGGACAAAGCCATCGCCGCTATTCAGGTCATTCCCGACAGCCCATGGCGTGATGCGCTAATCGGCCTCGCGCACATCGCCGTCCAGCGCGACCGTTAATCCCTCATCATCTCCCTGCCCCTACGCAGGGAGACTCCAGTACGCTCCAGTAAATTACATTTACGCGTAAGCCCATCGGGTTACAGGCCGTATGTATAAAGCCGTGCCTTATTCTGAATATTGCTTCTCGTAACATGAACTTTTTAGAACAGATGTTCGAAGTGAGTATAGTAATGCTGTCTTTTCACACGAAACGACGTGGACGATAACGAACACAAGGACAGCATTATGGATACAAAATTCATCGACTGGCATTCTGCTGACATTATTGCGGCACTGCGTAAAAAAGGAACTTCGCTGGCTGCCGAATCACGTCGTCATGGGCTGAGCTCGTCGACGCTGGCAAACGCCCTGACCCGCCCATGGCCGAAGGGGGAACTGATTATCGCGACGGCGCTGGATACGCATCCGTGGGTGATATGGCCGTCACGCTACCACGATCCCATCACCCATGAATTTATCGACAGAACGCGCATGATGCGCCAGAGCAAAACGAAGAAAGCGCATCAGGACTGATGCACCAGAATTGACAAGAACAGCAATCCCCCGGCCTGTTCTGGCAGGGGGGTGCCGGAATGATTACTCGCCCTTCACACGCTCGATATTTGCACCCAGCGCGCGCAGTTTATCCTCAATACGCTCGTAACCACGATCGATGTGGTAGATACGATCGACAACGGTAGTCCCTTCCGCAATACAACCTGCCAGTACGAGGCTCGCAGATGCGCGCAGATCGGTCGCCATCACCTGCGCACCGGACAGTTTTTCAACGCCGTGGCAAATTACCGTGTTGCTTTCAATCTCAGCATGCGCACCCATACGGATCAGTTCCGGTACGTGCATGAAACGGTTTTCGAAGATGGTTTCCGTGATGAAGCCCGTGCCTTCGGCCACCAGGTTCAACAGCGTGAACTGTGCCTGCATATCCGTCGGGAATGCCGGATGTGGCGCAGTACGCACGTTAACGGCTTTAGGACGCTGCCCGTGCATATCCAGGCTGATCCAGTCTTCACCGATTTCAATGTCCGCACCCGCATCGCGCAGCTTCGCCAGCACCGCATCCAGGGTATCCGGCTGGGCGTTACGGCAGACAATCTTACCGCCAGAAATGGCCGCGGCCACCAGGAAAGTGCCGGTTTCGATACGGTCTGGCAGTACGCGATACACACCGCCACCCAGACGTTCAACGCCTTCGATGGTGATACGGTCTGTGCCCTGCCCGCTGATCTTCGCTCCCAGCGCGACCAGGAAGTTTGCAGTATCCACAATCTCCGGTTCACGCGCGGCGTTTTCGATGATCGTGGTCCCTTCTGCCAGCGTAGCAGCCGACATGATGGTGACCGTTGCGCCCACGCTCACTTTGTCCATGACAATGTGCGCGCCTTTCAGACGACCATTGACGGATGCTTTAACGTAACCCTCTTCCAGCTTGATCTCCGCGCCGAGTTTTTCCAGGCCGAAGATATGCAGGTCAACGGGACGCGCGCCGATAGCGCATCCGCCCGGCAGTGAAACCTGTCCCTGACCGAAACGCGCAACCAGCGGGCCAAGCGCCCAGATGGACGCACGCATGGTTTTCACCAGCTCATACGGCGCTGAGAAGTTGTTCACGTTGCTGGCATCGATCCAGACGGAACCGTTACGCTCCACTTTGGTGCCCAACTGGCCGAGCAACTTCATGGTCGTGTCGATATCTTTCAGCTTCGGTACGTTCTGGATCTCTACCGGCTCTTCTGCGAGCAGCGCAGCGAAAAGAATGGGCAGCGCGGCGTTTTTAGCGCCAGAAATTGTGACTTCGCCCTGGAGACGCGTGGGTCCCTGTACACGAAATTTATCCATCGTTTGCTCTCTTATAAATTCAACCGTGCTGCGGGCGTTTCGCCCTCAGCTCAAAAACCGTTTAGTTTGCGATCGCGTGCCCACTCCTGTGGGGTGAACGCTTTAATCGACAGGGCGTGGATGCGGTTATCCGCAATGTATTCCATCAGCGGCGCGTACACAGCCTGCTGTTTCTTCACGCGACTCATTCCGTCGAACATCTCACCCACAGCAATAACCTGGAAGTGACTGCCATCGCCAGAGACGTGGGCTTCCTGAAGGGAGAGTGCATTCATCAGCACAGTCTGGATTTCATTATTTTCCATGGGGTCTACATCATCTGATAGTGAAAACAAGCTCAACATCTTAGAGCAAAGTGGCGCGGTCTTAAACAAGCAAAAAGCCCCGACGCGTAAACTGTCGGGGCTTTCAGAAGTAACGTACTGAAAAAATTAGCGAGGTAATACGTCTTCGGGCAAATTGTAAAGCTGTGCAAGGGTAATCACGTTATCGCTTACCCCCGTCAGGGTGACGCTACTCCCCTGCTTTTTGCCCGTGGCCACCAGGTGCGCCAGCAGGGCGATACCGGCGGTATCTACCCGCGTGACGCCATGGAGATCAATCAGCGTCACGCCCTGCATCGCGTTATGGCGAGCGTCCCACAGCGGGTTAAGCAGATCCTGATCCAGCTCTCCCGTCAGCGTCAACGTCTCGCCGTCACGCGCCCAGCTAAGCTGCTGTGACATTACTTCTTCTCGTCCAGGGTAATTTTCTGACGAGAGATGGACTGAAGCTGAGCCGTCAGGCCATCAATGCCTTTAGTGCGCAGCAGATCGCTCCACTCGTTCTGTTTAGTGGTGATCATGCTGACGCCTTCAGCGATCATGTCGTACGCCTGCCAGTTTCCGGTCTGACTGTTTTTACGCCACTGGAAGTCCAGACGAACCGGTGGACGACCGTTTGGATCGATAATCGTCACGCGAATAGGAATGATAGTGGCATCGCCCAGCGGTTGTTCAGGGGCAATCTGATAGGTCTGCCCGTGATACATCGCCAGCGCCTGGCCGTAAGCCTGTTTCAGGTATTCACGGAACGCCGCAAAGTAAGCCTCGCGCTGCGCCGGGGTCGCGTCTTTGTAGTAACGGCCCAGCACCAGTGCGCCCGCGTACTTGATCTGCACATACGGCAGCAGCTCCTGATCCACCACATCACGCAGATAATCAGGGTTAGAACGGATTTTTGGCTGTTCGTTTTTAAGACGGTCGAAGGTTTTCTTCGCGGCCTCATTCATCAGTTTGTACGGGTTACTCTGATCCGCAGCGTGCGCCGCGGTAAGAGGGGCAATGACCAGCATGGCAACCATTAACAGTCGTTTAAACATGAATAACTTCTCCTGAAATTAATTCGTCGCGCCTGGCGTCGGTTCGACGTTGGTGTGGTCTTCACTCTGCGCAGGGGCATCGTCAGACTTTTTATCATCCCCTTTACTGTTGTAAAGGAACTGACCAATCATATCTTCCAGCACCATCGCTGACTTGGTATCCTGGATTACGCTACCGTCTTTAAGGATAGTCGTTCCCAGCTCAGGATCTTCAAAACCAACGTTAAGGGCCAGATATTGCTCCCCCAGCAGGCCAGAGGTGCGGATAGAAAGCGAGCTGGTGTCCGGAATGTGGTTATAGCGCTCTTCGATATCCATCGCGACGCGCGGCAGATAGGTTTTCTCATCAAGCGTAATGTCGGCGACACGTCCGATAACGACGCCACCAATACGCACCGGTGAGCGCGCTTTCAGGCCGCCGATGTTATCGAAAGTCGCGTAGATACGGTACGTCGGCTCGGCGCGAACAGAGGTGATGTCCGCCGCTCGCAGGCAGATGAACAGCGCGGCCAGCAGCGCCAGAAGCAGAAACACGCCAACCCAAATTTCATTTTTTCTCGTTTGCATGAACTCAATTCCCAAACATCAGTGCGGTGAGCACAAAATCCAGACCTAAAACGGCCAGCGACGAATGTACGACAGTACGCGTCGTTGCACGGCTAATGCCCGCCGACGTCGGAATGGCATCGTAACCATTAAACAACGCAATCCAGGTAACCGTCACAGCGAAAACCACGCTCTTGATCAGACAGTTCACCAGATCCATCCGCAGATCGATGGCGTCCTGCATGGCAGACCAGAAGAATCCGGCATCAATGCCTTTCCAGTTAACGCCAACCAGCGCGCCTCCCCAGATACCTACCGCCACAAAGAGGATAGTCAGTAACGGCAAGGAGATAACCCCGGCCCAGAAGCGCGGCGAGATCACCCGGCGCAGCGGATCGACTGCCATCATCTCCATACTGGAGAGCTGCTCGGTGGCGCGCATCAGGCCAATTTCCGCCGTCAACGCTGACCCGGCACGCCCGGCGAACAGCAGCGCGGCAACCACCGGCCCGAGTTCACGCAGCAGCGAGAGCGCCACCAGCATGCCAAGGCTGGTTTCCGCGCTGTAGGTTGTCAGTACCAGATACCCCTGCAACCCCAGCACCATGCCAATAAACAGACCCGACACGATGATGATAAGCATCGACAGCACGCCGACGTTATAGAGCTGCCGCACCAGTAACGGCGCATGCTTGCGGAACTCCGGTTTGCCGACCAGCGCGTTGAACAACATTAATCCGGCACGCCCGAACGTACTGATGGTTTTTAGGCCACGGTGTCCAAGACCCGCCAACGCATTTAACAGCATGAGTGGCTTAACTCCCTATTCCCAGTAAATCGTCATGATAGTCGCCCGCCGGATAGCGGAAAGGCACCGGCCCATCTGCGATACCGTCCAGGAACTGCCGCACGCGCGGATCGCCATTCTCCTGCAACGCCTGCGCGCTGCCGTGGGCGACGATCTTTTTGTCAGCCACAATATAGGCGTAATCAGCGATACTCAGCACTTCCGGCACGTCGTGGGAAACCACCACGCAGGTGACGCCAAGGGCGCTGTTCAGCTCCGAAATTAACTTCACCAGCACGCCCATGGTGATGGGGTCCTGCCCGACGAACGGTTCATCGAACATGATTAAATCGGGTTCCAGGGCAATAGCACGCGCCAGCGCGGCGCGGCGCGCCATCCCACCCGAGAGTTCGGACGGCATGAGTTTCGCAGCCCCCCGCAGCCCCACGGCTTCAAGCTTCATCATCACCGTGCTGTGCAACAGCGCAGGAGGAAGATGGGTGTGCTCACGCAGCGGATAGGCCACGTTGTCAAAAACGTTCATATCGGTGAATAGCGCCCCCGACTGAAAGAGCATGCTCATCCGTTTGCGAACCGTGTAGAGGCGCGAGCGAGACATCGCCGGGACGTTTTCGCCGTCGAAGAGAATTTCGCCGCTGTCAGGGGGGATTTGCCCGCCGATAAGACGCAGCAACGTGGTTTTACCGATCCCTGACGGCCCCATGATGGCGGTGATTTTACCGCGCGGCACGGTCAGCGAAATATCATCAAATATTAACCGGTTGCCGCGAGAAAAACTGACGCCCCGGACATCGACTATATTCGCCATCGTTTGGCTCATTTATGGTTCCTTACTTACCTTGCTTCACGGCTGGCATGAAGCGTAAATCAGCCCTAAACCCCGCATTTTTACAGAATATTCACTATTGGGGTTAGCGAAAGCTGGCATTTGTTTTACTTTTCCGGCGCATAAAGTCAAAATTAGGAATTCGTCACGTCTCAGACTTCATCTGGCGCTAAAATTCGTGCGCAGTGGACCAGCGAGTATACCTGAAGAAAGGACTTTTGATGCTTTTAGCAACAGCACTGTTAATAATTGGTTTACTGTTGGTGGTCTACAGTGCTGACCGTTTGGTCTTTGCCGCATCCATTCTCTGTC
This sequence comes from Enterobacter cloacae complex sp. IR5459, assembly GCF_049238005.1. NCBI lineage: Bacteria > Pseudomonadati > Pseudomonadota > Gammaproteobacteria > Enterobacterales > Enterobacteriaceae > Enterobacter > Enterobacter cloacae complex sp. IR5459. The sequence continues at coordinate 84,751 of NZ_JBMKIG010000001.1, read as the reverse complement.
GACTCATTGGCATGCCGCCCATCATTATCGGCATGACGGTGGTCAGTGTAGGCACATCGCTTCCTGAAATCATCGTTTCTGTTTCAGCCTCGTTGCATGGCCAGGTTGACCTCGCTATCGGCACCGCGATTGGCTCTAACATCGTCAATATCTTGCTGATTTTAGGCTTAGCCGCATTACTGCATCCATTTCGCGTGCATTCTGATGTTTTGCGCCGGGAATTGCCGTTAATGTTAGTCGTCAGTCTGCTGGCGGGCTATGTGCTTTATGACGGGGTGCTGAGCGTCGGTGACGGTATATTCCTGCTCGCCCTGGCCGTGATCTGGTTGCTTTACAGCGTGAAGATCGCACGTCTGGCGGAAAAACAGGGTAACGATAGCCTCACGCGTGAGCACCTCGCCGAGCTGCCCCGGGAAGGGACCTTACCCGTCGCCCTGCTGTGGCTGGGCGTCGCGCTGATTATCATGCCAATGGCCACGCGGATGGTGGTCGATAACGCGACGGTGCTGGCGAACGCGTTTGCGATGAGCGAACTGACAATCGGTCTGACGGTCATCGCTATCGGCACCAGCCTGCCAGAGCTGGCTACCGCCATCGCCGGGGCGCGTAAAGGGGAAGATGATATCGCCATCGGCAATATCATTGGCTCGAATATTTTCAATATCGCGATCGTGACGGGGCTGCCGGCATTAATCTCACCGGGGCCGTTTAACCCTATGGTCTTCACGCGCGATTACGGTGTAATGCTGCTGGTCAGCGTAATTTTCGCCCTGCTCTGCTGGCGGCGAAAAGAGCAGATCGGCAAAGGCGCAGGCGCGCTGCTGACGGGTGGATTTATCGTATGGCTGGCGATGCTGTACTGGCTTTCGCCACTTCTCTCTGGGTAAACGGAAACGCATTATGTCGCAAATAGAATTGCAGCCGGGTTTTGACTTTCAGAAAGCAGGCAAAGACGTTCTGGAGATTGAACGTGAAGGTCTGGCGCAGTTAGATCAGTACATTAATCAGGATTTTAGTCTGGCCTGTGAGAAGATGTTCTACTGCGCCGGTAAAGTCGTGGTGATGGGGATGGGCAAATCCGGCCATATCGGGCGCAAAATGGCGGCGACCTTTGCCAGTACCGGCACGTCGTCATTCTTCGTTCATCCCGGTGAAGCCGCGCACGGTGACCTCGGCATGGTTACGCCGCAGGACGTGGTTATTGCGCTGTCCAACTCCGGGGAATCGAATGAAATCCTGGCGTTGATCCCGGTGCTGAAGCGTCTGCACGTACCGCTGATTTGCATGACCAGCCGCCCGGAAAGCAGCATGGCGCGCGCGGCGGATATTCACCTGTGCGTGAAGGTGCCTAAAGAAGCCTGCCCGCTGGGGCTGGCGCCGACCTCCAGCACAACCGCCGCGCTGGTGATGGGCGATGCCCTTGCCGTTGCGCTGCTGGAAGCCCGCGGTTTTACGCCAGAAGATTTCGCCCTGTCTCACCCCGGCGGCGCGCTCGGGCGCAAACTGCTGCTGCGGGTTAACGATATTATGCACACCGGGGATGAGATCCCGCACGTCAGCAAAGAGGCCTCTTTGCGCGACGCGTTACTGGAGATCACCCGTAAAAACCTGGGCATGACGGTTATCTGCGACGATCTGATGAAGATTCAGGGCATTTTCACCGACGGCGACCTGCGCCGGGTATTCGATATGGGTGTGGATGTCCGAACGCTGGGCATCGCTGATGTAATGACACCAGGAGGGATCCGCGTCCGTCCCGGCACGCTGGCGGTAGATGTGCTGAACCTGATGCAGTCCCGTCATATTACCTCAGTGATGGTTGCCGATGGCGACCAACTGCTGGGTGTGGTACATATGCATGATCTGCTGCGCGCTGGCGTAGTGTAATGAAGGATAAGACAATGAGTAATGCGGGTGCATCCCTTGCAACCTGTTATGGCCCGGTGAGCGCCCACATGATGTCAAAGGCGGAAAATATCCGCCTGCTGATCCTCGATGTGGATGGTGTGCTCTCCGACGGTCTGATTTATATGGGCAATAACGGCGAAGAGCTGAAAGCCTTTAACGTTCGCGACGGTTACGGTATCCGCTGTGCGCTCACGTCCGGTATTGAAGTTGCAATCATCACCGGGCGGAAAGCTAAACTGGTAGAAGATCGGTGTGAAACGCTGGGCATTACGCATCTCTATCAGGGACAGTCTGATAAGATGGTAGCCTTCCGGGATTTGCTGGGAAAACTGGCCATTGCGCCAGAGAATGTGGCATACGTCGGGGATGATTTGATCGACTGGCCAGTCATGGCGGAGGTGGGTCTGAGCATCGCCGTGGCTGACGCGCACCCGCTGCTGATCCCGCGTGCTGATTACGTTACCCATATTCACGGTGGCCGTGGCGCCGTCCGTGAAGTCTGCGATCTGCTTCTGCTGGCGCAGGGCAAGCTTGATGAGGCGAAAGGGCAATCGATATGAGTAAAACCAGACGTTGGGTTATCATTCTGCTTGCGCTTGTCGCCCTGATACTGATTGGCGTAAATCTCGCTGACCGCGATGATACGCAAGCGGAAGTGGTTAACACGAGCGACCCGACCTATAAAAGCGATCACAGCGACACCGTGGTCTATAGCCCGGAAGGTGCGCTGAACTATCGCCTCGTTGCTCAGCATGTAGAATATTTTTCAGATGACGGCACCTCGTGGTTTACCCAGCCGGTCCTGACCACCTTTGATACGGACAAAGTGCCGACGTGGTCAATCAAGTCTGACCGGGCAAAACTGACAAATGACCGTATGCTTTACCTGTATGGTCACGTTGAAGTCAACGCCCTGACCGCTGACGCGCAACTGCGAAAAATTACGACGGATAACGCCCAGATCAACCTGGTCACCCAGGATGTCACGTCGCAGGATTTAGTCACCCTGTATGGCACAACATTTAATTCCAGCGGTTTAAGAATGCGCGGGAACTTACGCAGCAAAAACGCCGAGCTGATTGAAAAGGTTAGAACCTCCTATGAAATTCAAAACAAACAAACTCAGCCTTAAAGTTGTTATCGCCAGCGCGCTGCTGGCGGCCAGTCTTCCCGCGCTTGCTGTGACTGGCGACACCGAACAGCCGATTCATATTGAATCCGATACCCAGTCTCTGGATATGCAGGGTAACGTCGTCACCTTTACCGGCAACGTCGTTGTGACCCAGGGCACCATCAAAATCAACGCCGACAAAGTGGTCGTTACCCGTCCGGGCGGCGAGCAGGGGAAAGAGATTATCGATGGTTATGGCAACCCGGCCACCTTCTACCAGATGCAGGACAACGGCAAGCCGGTGAAAGGCCATGCCTCGCATATGCACTATGAACTGGCGAAGGATCTGGTCATCCTGACCGGTAATGCTTACCTGGAACAGCTGGACAGCAATATCAAAGGCGACAAGATCACTTATCTGGTGAAAGAGCAGAAAATGCAGGCCTCCAGCGAAAAAGGCAAACGCGTCACGACCGTGCTTGTGCCTTCGCAGTTGCAGGACAAGAACAACGGTCAGGCTCCGGCAAAGAAAAAGAGTAACTAATTCGTTATGGCAACTTTAACTGCAAAAAACCTCGCGAAAGCGTATAAGGGCCGCCGCGTCGTCGAAGATGTCAGTCTGACCGTCAACTCCGGCGAAATCGTGGGTTTGCTTGGCCCTAACGGCGCGGGTAAAACTACGACCTTCTACATGGTAGTGGGCATCGTCCCGCGTGACGCCGGCAACATCATTATCGATGATGAAGATATCAGCCTGCTGCCGCTGCATGCCCGCGCGCGTCGTGGCATCGGCTATCTGCCGCAGGAAGCGTCTATCTTCCGCCGCTTAAGCGTGTTCGACAACCTGATGGCCGTGCTCCAGATCCGTGACGATCTGACCAGCGAGCAGCGCACTGACCGTGCGAACGAGCTGATGGAAGAGTTTCATATTGAACACCTTCGCGACAGCCTCGGTCAGGCGCTGTCCGGTGGTGAACGCCGCCGCGTTGAGATTGCGCGCGCGCTGGCAGCAAACCCGAAATTTATCCTGCTGGATGAACCGTTTGCGGGCGTTGACCCCATCTCCGTTATCGATATCAAACGTATCATTGAACACCTGCGCGACAGCGGGCTTGGCGTACTGATCACGGACCACAACGTTCGTGAAACGCTGGCGGTGTGTGAGCGCGCCTACATAGTGAGCCAGGGCCATCTGATTGCCCACGGTACGCCGCAGCAAATCCTCGAAGATGAGCATGTTAAGCGCGTGTACCTTGGGGAAGACTTCAGACTCTGATAGGGTAGAGGTTAAGTCACGCCGAACCGGAGAAAAACGCTCTGAACATGAAGCAAGGTTTGCAATTACGGCTCAGCCAGCAACTGGCCATGACGCCGCAGCTCCAGCAGGCAATCCGTCTGTTGCAGCTGTCCACGTTAGAACTCCAGCAGGAGCTCCAGCAGGCGCTGGACAGCAATCCGCTGCTGGAGCAGACCGATCTTCATGACGAGGTAGACGCCCAGCAGACGCAGGACACAGAAACGCTCGACTCCGTAGATGCACTCGAACAGAAAGAGATGCCGGACGAACTGCCGCTGGATGCCAGCTGGGATGAAATCTACACCGCGGGTACCCCTTCCGGGACGCGTGCAGACTACCAGGACGATGAACTCCCGGTCTACCAGGGCGAAACTACCCAATCGCTTCAGGACTACCTGATGTGGCAGGTGGAGCTGACGCCTTTCTCCGATACCGATCGCGCCATTGCCACCTCGATTGTCGATGCCGTTGACGACACGGGCTATTTGACCGTGACGCTGGACGAGATTCTTGAAAGCATCGGCGATGACGAGATTGAACTGGAAGAGATCGAAGCCGTCCTGAAACGCGTTCAGCGTTTCGACCCGATTGGCGTCGCCGCGAAAGATCTGCGTGACTGCCTTCTGATCCAACTTTCGCAGTTTGCTAAAGAGACACCGTGGATTGACGAAGCCCGGCTCATCATCAGCGATCATCTGGATCTGCTGGCGAACCACGACTTCCGCACCCTGATGCGCGTCACGCGCCTGAAAGAAGAGGTGCTGAAGGAAGCGGTGAATCTGATCCAGTCGCTCGATCCGCGTCCGGGGCAGTCGATTCAGACCAGCGAACCGGAATATGTCATTCCCGATGTGCTGGTGAGAAAACACAATGGCCGCTGGGTCGTTGAACTGAACGCCGACAGCATTCCTCGCCTGCAAATCAACCAGCAATACGCCTCCATGTGCACCAGCGCCCGTAACGACGCTGATAATCAATACATTCGCAGCAACCTTCAGGAAGCACGCTGGTTGATTAAGAGTCTGGAGAGCCGTAATGACACGCTGCTGCGCGTCAGCCGCTGTATTGTCGAACAGCAGCAGGCATTCTTTGAGCAGGGCGAAGAGTTTATGAAACCGATGGTGCTGGCGGACATAGCCCAGGCCGTCGAGATGCATGAATCAACCATTTCCCGCGTGACCACGCAGAAGTATCTGCACAGCCCACGCGGTATTTTTGAGCTTAAGTATTTCTTCTCCAGCCACGTGAACACCGAAGGCGGCGGCGAAGCCTCGTCGACGGCCATTCGCGCACTGGTGAAGAAGTTGATCGCCGCGGAGAACCCCGCGAAGCCACTCAGTGACAGTAAGTTAACCACCATGCTGTCCGATCAGGGTATTATGGTGGCACGTCGTACTGTCGCGAAGTATCGAGAGTCTTTATCCATTCCGCCGTCTAACCAGCGTAAACAACTGGTTTGACACAACCGATAAGGAAGACACTATGCAGCTCAATATCACCGGACATAACGTCGAGATTACTGAGGCTTTACGCGATTTTGTAAACACTAAGTTTGCGAAACTCGAGCAGTATTTCGAGAGGATCAACCAGGTCTATGTTGTGTTGAAAGTGGAGAAAGTGACGCATATCTCGGATGCGACCCTGCACGTCAACGGAGGGGAACTCCATGCCAGTGCGGAAGGGCAAGACATGTACGCGGCTATCGACGGCTTGATTGATAAGCTTGCGAGACAGCTCAATAAACATAAAGATAAACTGAAACAACACTAATTGTCCGGGCAGTTAACGGGTGCAGGACGGCCTGTTGTGAAACACAACAGGCCATTTGTACAGTTAGCGCTTAGGTGAAATTATGATAAACAACGATTCCGCTCTTCAACTGAGCAATGTCCTTAACCAGGATTGTACCCGCAGTGGCGTTCACTGCCAGAGCAAAAAACGTGCGCTGGAAATCATCAGTGAGCTGGCCGCAAAACAGCTGGGTCTGCCGCCGCAGATCGTGTTTGAAGCCATTCTGACTCGTGAAAAAATGGGCAGTACCGGCATCGGCAATGGCATTGCGATCCCGCATGGCAAGCTGGAAGAAGATACGCTGCGTGCCGTGGGGGTGTTTGTGCAACTGGAAACGCCTATCGCTTTTGACGCCATTGATAACCAGCCTGTGGATCTGCTCTTCGCACTGCTGGTTCCTGCCGATCAGACCAAGACCCACCTGCACACGCTGTCGCTGGTTGCCAAACGTCTGGCGGATAAAACCATTTGTCGTCGACTGCGCTCAGCCCAAAGTGATGAAGAGCTTTATCAAATTATCACTGAAGCAGAAGGCAATCAGGATGAGGCATAATCGGGAAAGGGCCTTCAGAACGGCTGCCCTGAGGAGAAACGGAACATGGTGCTGATGATCGTCAGCGGTCGTTCGGGGTCCGGGAAGTCCGTGGCCCTGCGCGCGCTGGAAGACATGGGATTTTACTGTGTAGATAACCTGCCGGTAGTGTTGTTACCCGATCTGGCGCGGACGCTGGCGGACAGGCAAATCTCTGCCGCCGTCAGTATTGACGTGCGTAACATGCCGGAATCGCCGGAAATCTTCGAGCAGGCAATGAACAGCCTGCCGGAATGCTTCTCGCCTCAGCTCTTGTTCCTGGACGCTGACCGCAACACGCTGATCCGCCGTTACAGCGATACACGTCGTTTGCATCCGCTCTCCAGTAAAAATCTTTCGCTGGAAAGCGCCATCGATAAAGAGAGCGATCTGCTTGAGCCGCTGCGTTCGCGGGCCGACCTGATTGTCGACACCTCTGAAATGTCCGTCCACGAGCTGGCGGAAATGCTGCGTACGCGCTTACTCGGCAAGCGCGAGCGTGAACTGACGATGGTGTTTGAATCCTTCGGCTTTAAGCATGGCATACCTATCGATGCGGATTACGTTTTTGATGTGCGTTTCCTGCCGAACCCGCACTGGGATCCGAAACTGCGTCCGATGACCGGTCTGGATAAGCCGGTGGCGGCGTTCCTCGACCGACACACAGAAGTGCACAATTTTATCTACCAGACGCGAAGCTACCTTGAGCTATGGTTACCTATGCTGGAAACAAACAATCGTAGCTACCTGACGGTGGCGATTGGCTGTACCGGCGGTAAACATCGTTCGGTCTACATTGCCGAACAGCTGGCCGATTACTTCCGCTCACGCGGAAAGAACGTTCAGTCCCGTCATCGCACGCTGGAAAAACGCAAAACATGACCGTAAAACAGACCGTCGAAATCACCAATAAGCTGGGCATGCATGCGCGCCCGGCGATGAAGCTGTTTGAGCTGATGCAGGGTTTTGATGCTGAGGTGCTGCTGCGCAACGACGAGGGAACCGAGGCAGAAGCCAATAGCGTGATCGCCCTGCTGATGCTGGATTCTGCCAAAGGCCGCCAGATTGAAGTTGAAGCCACCGGCCCGCAGGAAGAAGAAGCGCTGGCGGCAGTGATTGCCCTGTTTAACGCCGGGTTTGACGAAGACTAACGTTCGCCATGTCGGCGGGTAGCGCTGCGCTTACCCGCCCTACATAAGATTATTTCGCTCCATAAACCCTTCCCCACCCAACTGACGCATCTGGCGCATAATCCACGCCTGGCGGCTTCGCACGTAGCCTGACGGGGTGCTGGCCTTAAAACGCAGCGGGTTCGGCAGCACGGCGGCAAGGAGTGCCGCTTCGGACATAGTCAACCTGCTGGCGGGCTTGCCAAAATAGCGCTGCGATGCCGCTTCGACGCCAAACACGCCGTCACCAAACTCCGCGATATTCAGGTAGACGGTCAAAATGCGTTTTTTGCTCCACACCGTCTCGACGCCCAGCGTCAGCCCGGCCTCCAGCCCTTTTCTCACCCAGCTGCGACCGTCCCATAAGAACAGGTTTTTTACCGTCTGCTGAGAAAGCGTTGACGCGCCGCGGACGCGGTTTTCATGACGTTCATTATGATCCAGCGCCTTCTCGATAGCCGCCACGTCAAAACCCCAGTGCTCCGGGAATTTCTGATCTTCTGCCGCAATGACCGCCAGCCCCATCCACGGGGAGATTTCATCCATGCCGACCCAGTCTGAGTGGGCAACATAGCCAAAATCACCCGAGAGCCAGGCGCTAATCTGCCGCTCTGCCATCACGGCGGAGAACGGGACGGGCAGGATGCTGAACAGCGCAATGCCTCCGCCCCAAAAAACGGTCAGGACCAGCACAATACGCAGCAGGATCCGTTTTAACCACCCGCCAGGGGATAATTTACGACTCATTCGGTAAGAACCAGCACTCTGTCCACCAGCTTTTCAATGCCTGCGGCAGCCTCAGCGATATTCTGCGCCAGCATATACGCCGGCGTGGTGATGATTTTGTTGTCCTCATCCACCACAATGTCGTCGACCGGGCATGGCACGTGCTCGCCGCCCATATCCTCGATAATTTCAGCGGTATCAATGTCGGTTCCGATCGTGAGCCGCAGCGGGAAATCAAAAATTTTCGGCAGCATGGCTGGCGCAATGCAGATAAAGCCCTGCGGCTTACCTGCTGCATGCATCGCCAGCGATAGCGCTTTCAAATCGGGATCGACATGGCACGCCGCGCCTTCTGTTGCAAACGTGCTCAGGTTTTTTGCCGCGCCAAAGCCGCCCGGCACGATGAGCGCATCAAGTTCAGCGGCATCGGCCTGTGCCAGCGGATGAATATCTCCACGCACAATACGTGCTGCTTCAATCATCACGTTACGGCTTTCCGCCATTGGCTCGCCGGTAAGATGATTCATTACGTCTGCTTGAGTTTTATCCGGCGCGAAGCAGAGAACGTCTGCCCCCTGCCGCGATAATGCCAGCAGCGTTAATACGGTTTCATGTATCTCTGAACCATCGTAAACGCCACATCCGCTCAGCACGACACCCACTTTCTTCATTCTGACGATCCTTCTAAGCAACTCGCTGAAGCACATTAAAAATTCTGATTAAAACGCTATGCTTCACACATTTCACTGATTCATGTAACAAACTGTTTAAGATTTGCTATCTTATCTGCGTGCGGCCTCAATTTTCAGGCGGCGTCCATGCGAAAACAACCCACAAAAATCAGGCGCAGCCACGATTTCCCTGGTGTTGGCGCAGTATTCGCGCACCCCGGTATAGCCGGGGTCATTTTTTTCTGGCATCTACCCAGGCTTTCAGCACTGCCACATCGTTTTGCCACTCCTGTTTCATCTCTTCGACCCAATCACCTACATTATCTTCCCAGGCAGGTAAATCAGGCGACTGAATCTGTTGGCCCAGTTGCTGGAGATGACGTAACCCGACCGATCCTGCCGCGCCTTTGATTTTATGTCCCTCTTCGACGATGCCCTTCTGGTCACGCGCCGTCAGGTTGGATTCGAGCACGTTCAGATAGCCCGGCATCATTTTTTCGAACACGGCCAGGCCATCGGTGATCAGTTTTGGTCCTACCAGATCGATATACTGCTCCAGCATGGCGGTATCCAGTATCGTTTGGGCTTTGGCGCTATCAACAGACGTCATGGTGATCTCCTCTTCATCACAGGTATCCCAGAACTTCTTGATCATCGCCGTCAGGGCAGGTACCGCCAGCGGCTTGCTGAGCACATCGTCCATTCCGGCCTCGAGGTACTCTTTTTTATCTTTCAGCACGTTTGCGGTCAACGCCACCAGCGGCGGCAGCTCGTCAGGAGCATATTTGCGCGTCAGCTCGCGGGAGATATCCAGTCCGGTCATGTCCGGTAGCTGAATATCGAGCAGCACCAGGTCGTACTCGCCCGGCGTGAACATCTCCAGCGCGGCTTTGCCGGTCATCGCCACATCCACGCTGTTACCGAGTTTTTCCAGTACCGACCGGGCGACAATGACGTTCAGCTCAATATCTTCCACCAGCAGGACGTGCAGGGCTGGCAGCGGCATATCGTCGTTCTCAAACGTATCTTCCACCTCTTCCGCTACGGCAGGCGCATGGACGGTAAGCGTAAAGGTGGAGCCTTTACCCGGCTGGCTGGCAACGGTGATATCCCCGCCCATACTTTTCGCCAGACGTTTCGACACCGCCAGGCCAATGCCCGTACCGGTCGCCGGTTTACCGCCGTGGCTGTCTTTAACCTGATAATACATGGCGAAGATCTTATCCTGCTCTTCCTGAGGAATGCCGATACCCGAGTCCTCAACTTCAAAGTGCAGCATGTCGCCTTCGTCATAGCGAATGCGCACCGCAACCTGCCCCTTCTGGGTAAACTTCACGGCATTGCTGATGAGGTTCCACAGGATCTGACGCAGCCGCGTGCCGTCCGTCACCACTTTATGCGGCAGCGGCAGCGTCGGCTCCATCACAAAGCTCAACCCTTTTTGCTGGGCCTGCAAACCTGACAGGTTCTCCAGGTCCGCAAGGAAGCCTGTAAAATCAACCGGCTGGTTGTCGAGCTGAACTTTACGGCGCTCCATCTTATCCATGTCGATAATATCATTGAAGATATTGCCAAGCGTGACCGCCGAGACGTGGATCGTTTTGAGGTATTTTTCCTGCTCGCTGGTCAGCTCGGTATCCAGCAGAATGCGGCTCAGCCCCACAATGCCATTCAGCGGGGTGCGCAGTTCATGGCTGATGGTGGAGATGAAGGTGGTCTTGTCACGGCTGGCGCGCTCCAGCGCATCCTGATAGCGCTTACGCTCGGTGATATCACGGCCAAAGCCCATCAGACCATGACGTTTACCCACCCGGTCGTAATAAGGTACTTTGCGGATCTCAAAGCAGGCTTTGCGCCCGTCGGGGTAGTCCAGCCACTGCTCATAGGTCAGCGAAACGTTATGGCGGAAGACCTTTTCATCCGTCTCCATCACTTTTGCTGCCGCCTCTTCGGAATAGACATCCTGAGGTTTCAGGTGGATCAGCTGTTTTTCGCTTTTCCCGGTCAACAGTTCCATGGCCCGGTTACAGCCGGAGAACTCTTTATCTTCATTACGGTAGAACACCAGATCCGGCGACGCATCGAGGAACGAGCGCAGGAAAGAGGATTGCTGTTCAAGCTGGATCTGCGTGACTTCACGCTCTTTCATCTCAATTTTCAGCTGCTCAAGCGTGGTCTGACGCTCGGCTTCCGCCTTCTCACGGTCTGAAATTTCCTGATTCAGCTGGGCAATGTTGTCCTTGAGCTGAACGTTGAGTTTAAGATCGCGCTCGCGCATCTCTTCCAGCTTATCCACCAGTTTCGATAAACGCTGTCGGGACTCTTCCAGCTGCTCAACCACCACGGAGAGGAAATAGACCGCCCATGGGGTGATCAGCAGGCCAAAGAAAATAGAGCGGATCACGTCGATGCTCTCGACCTGACCATGCAGAACCATGGTCACGGCCATTTGCACGACAATGGCCAGAACGACCAGCGCCAGCGCCAGCAGCATGGAAAAACGCACCAGCCCGAGCTTCATCATCAGGTCGACGTAGTACTGGGCCAGCATTCGAATTTGCTTCATAGAGGATCCCTTCACGACTTTATCGCTCAATAATACTCAAATTCACGGCGAGGCGTTGAAGGTTGTGAGAAAAAGTGCGGGGTGAAACAGGAGATTAGCCTCGCCCCCGGGCTAGCGGGAGCGAGGAAGACGTTTTATCAGGAGCGTTTTAGCAGCATCCAGAGGCTGATCAGGAAGAAACTGGCGCTCGGCAACAGCGCGCCGATAATTGGCGGAATGCCATACACCAGTGTCAGTGGACCGAAAATCTGATCGAGGACGTAGAACACGAAACCAAAGCTGATACCAGTTACCACGCGAACCCCCATCGGCACGCTACGCAGCGGTCCAAAGATGAACGACAGCGCCATTAGCATCATCACCGCCACGGACAGTGGCTGGAAGATTTTGCTCCACATGTTGAGCTGGTAACGCCCCGCATCCTGTCCGCTCGATTTCAGATACTTCACGTAGTTATGCAGACCGCTGATGGAGAGCGCATCGGGATCGAGCGCTACCACGCCAAGCTTGTCCGGCGTCAGGTTGGTTTTCCAGGTACCGCTTACGGTCTGCGAACCGGTGATCTGTTTCGGGTTCGTCAGGTCAGATTCATCAACCTGGGATAACCGCCACAGCTTGTTGTTCGCATCAAATTTAGCGGAGGCGGCATAACGCACCGACTGCAAACGACGATCGTTGTTGAAGGCGTAGATGCTCACGCCGCCCAGTTCATCGTCCCCTTTCACGCGTTCGATATAGACGAAGTTCTGACCATCTTTCGCCCATAACCCCTGCTGCGTGGAGAGCAGCGAACCACCGTACATAGCCTGAGCACGGTAGTTACGCGCCATCTGTTCGCCCTGCGGCGCGACCCATTCGCCAATCGCCATGGTCAACAGCACCAGCGGGATCGCGGTTTTCATTACCGACAGCGCAACCTGCATACGGGTAAAGCCAGATGCCTGCATCACCACCAGCTCGCTACGCTGAGCCAGCATCCCCAGGCCCAGCAACGCCCCCAGCAGGGCCGCCATCGGGAAGAAGATCTGCACATCTTTTGGTACGCTGAGCAGGGTGTACATCCCGGCACCCAACGCGTCGTAACTCCCCTGCCCGGCTTTTTTCAGCTGGTCGACAAATTTGATAATGCCCGAGAGCGACACCAGCATGAACAGGGTCATCATGATGGTGGTGAAAATCGTTTTACCGATATAGCGGTCAAGTACGCCAAACGCCTGCATTAGATGGCTCCTTTACGCGTAAACCGGGCACGAAGACGACGCACAGGCACCGTGTCCCACAAGTTGAGTCCGACTGCCAGCAGCAGATACAAACCATTCACGACCCAGGTCCAGATCATCGGGTCAATTTTTCCTTTCCCGCCGTTAGACTTGATTGAGGTTTGCAGCAGGAAGAACACCAGATACAGCAGCATCGCTGGCAGCATCGACAGCACGCGGCCCTGGCGCGGGTTCACCACACTCAGCGGAACCACCATCAGCGCCATCATAAATACGGTGAATACCAGCGTGATACGCCAGTGCAGTTCAGCACGCGCACGATCGGTATCGGTATTCATTAAGGTGCGCATATCCATCTGCTCAGTATCCGTTGGATCGAGCGCGACGGCCTGATGACCAATGATGGCCTGGTAGTTCTGGAAATCGGTAATACGGAAGTCGCGCAGCATAGCCGTGCCTTCGAAACGCGTTCCTTTGTTCAGCGTGACAACCTGAGAGCCGTCTTTACGCTGAGACAGCTGACCGGAGTCCGCCACCACCACAGAAGGCCGAGCGTTACCTTTCGGGCGCAGTTGAGCAAGAAACACGTCATTGAAGCGGTTGCCATCGACGCTTTCGATAAACAGCACGGAGTTACCGTCGGTCGCCTGCTGGAACTGCCCCTGCGCCAGCGCCGCCAGCCCCGGGTTAGCTTTTGCTTCCGCCAGCACCTCATCCTGATGACGAGAGGAGGTCGGCCCCGCCCACATGACGTTAACCGCGGCAACAATGCCCGTAAACAGTGCCAGCACCATGGCTGCTTTTACCAGTACGGCTTTACTGAGGCCGCAGGCATGCATCACGGTGATTTCACTTTCGGTATAGAGCTTACCCAGGGTCATCAGCAGACCAAGGAACAGGCTTAACGGCAGGATAAGCTGCGCCATTTCCGGCACGCCAAGCCCGAGCAGGGAAAGCACCAGATTCGTTGGGATTTCGCCATCAACCGCCGCGCCGAGGATCCTGACCAGCTTCTGACAGAAAAAGATCAGAAGGAGGATAAAGAGGATCGCCAGTTGGCTCTTCAGCGTCTCCCGAACCAGATATCTTATGATTATCACTTTAAATACGCCCGTTAAAACTCGTCTTATGCAGGAATTTAGCTTGTTTCATGGCTTAAACGTCATTTATTCTCTTGAGTCGTCGAAATCATCGCTAAGATTAAAAAACCCGGCGGATTCGCGCTTCATGACATTTATTGACGTGTCGAAACCGTAGTAACGTAAGATTAACACGAAGTCACCACAACGGCGGACATGAGTTACGAAAGGTTTCAATTCTATCCGTAGCCGCCGCCGTTGTCTTTAAGATTCAGGAGCGTAGTGCATGGAGTTCAGTGTAAAAAGCGGTAGCCCGGAGAAACAGCGGAGTGCCTGCATCGTTGTGGGCGTCTTTGAACCACGCCGACTCTCCCCGATCGCCGAGCAACTCGATAAAATCAGCGACGGCTATATCAGCGCCCTGCTGCGCCGTGGCGAACTGGAAGGCAAACCAGGGCAGACCTTGTTGCTGCACCATGTTCCGAACGTCCTGTCCGAGCGTATTCTGCTGATTGGCTGTGGTAAAGAACGTGAGCTTGATGAGCGCCAGTACAAGCAGGTTATTCAGAAAACCATTAATACACTGAATGATACTGGTTCGATGGAAGCCGTCTGCTTCCTGACGGAGCTGCACGTTAAGGGCCGCAACACGTACTGGAAGGTGCGCCAGGCCGTCGAAACCGCAAAAGAGAGCCTCTACAGCTTTGATCAGCTGAAGACCACCAAAAGCGAGCCGCGTCGCCCGCTGCGTAAAATGGTCTTTAACGTGCCAACCCGTCGCGAGCTGACCAGCGGCGAGCGCGCCATTCAGCACGGTCTGGCCATTGCCGCCGGTATCAAAGCGGCAAAAGATCTTGGCAATATGCCGCCAAACATCTGTAACGCCGCATACCTGGCGTCACAGGCGCGCCAGCTGGCTGACGCCTACAGCAAGAACGTTATCACCCGCGTTATCGGCGAACAGCAGATGAAAGAGCTGGGGATGCACTCTTATCTGGCGGTCGGTAACGGCTCCCAGAACGAATCCCTGATGTCAGTCATTGAGTACAAGGGCAATCCGTCTGAAGATGCGCGTCCGATCGTGCTTGTCGGTAAAGGGCTAACCTTCGACTCCGGCGGTATCTCCATCAAGCCTTCAGAAGGCATGGATGAGATGAAGTACGACATGTGCGGCGCGGCGGCGGTTTACGGCGTCATGCGCATGGTCGCGGAACTTCAGTTGCCTATCAACGTGATCGGCGTGCTGGCGGGCTGCGAAAACATGCCTGGCGGCCGCGCTTATCGTCCTGGTGATGTGCTGACCACCATGTCCGGCCAGACCGTTGAGGTGCTGAACACCGACGCCGAAGGCCGTCTGGTACTGTGCGACGTGCTGACCTACGTTGAGCGTTTCGAACCTGAAGCGGTGATTGACGTGGCTACACTGACCGGCGCCTGCGTGATTGCGCTGGGGCATCACATCACCGGCCTGATGTCGAACCACAACCCGCTGGCGCATGAACTGATCGGCGCGTCCGAACAGGCCGGCGACCGCGCGTGGCGTCTGCCGCTGGGGGACGAGTTCCAGGAACAACTGGAGTCTAACTTCGCAGACATGGCAAACATCGGCGGTCGTCCTGGCGGGGCGATTACCGCGGGCTGCTTCCTGGCGCGCTTTACCCGCAAGTACAACTGGGCGCACCTGGACATCGCGGGGACCGCATGGCGCTCCGGAAAAGCCAAAGGCGCGACCGGACGTCCGGTGGCGCTGCTGTCGCAGTTCCTGCTCAATCGTGCGGGTTTTAACGGCGACGAGTAATGATAAACGCCGGGTGGCGCTACGCTTACCCGGCTTTGCATTTAAATCCACGACAAGAAACCCCATATATGAAGAATGCAACGTTCTACCTTCTGGACAATGACACCCATCAGGATGGCCTCAGCGCCGTTGAACAGCTGGTGTGTGAAATTGCCGCAGAACGTTGGCGCGCAGGTAAACGCGTCCTGATTGCCTGTGAAGATGAGCAGCAAGCAATTCGCCTGGATGAAGCGCTATGGGCGCGCCCGCCGGAGAGTTTTGTTCCGCATAACCTGTCGGGCGAAGGTCCACGCGGCGGGGCACCGGTGGAGATTGCCTGGCCGCAAAAACGCAACAGTAGCGCGCGCGATATTCTCATTAGCCTGCGGACAGACTTTGCAGATTTTGCCACCGCTTTCACAGAAGTGGTAGACTTTGTCCCTTACGAAGAATCTTTGAAACAACTGGCGCGCGAACGCTACAAAGCGTACCGCCTGGCCGGTTTTAACCTGAATACGGCAACCTGGAAATAATGGAAAAGACATATAACCCACGCGATATCGAACAGCCGCTTTACGAGCACTGGGAACAGCAGGGCTATTTCAAGCCTAACGGCGACGAAAGCAAAGAGTCCTTCTGTATCATGATCCCGCCGCCGAACGTCACCGGCAGTTTGCATATGGGGCATGCTTTCCAGCAGACCATCATGGACACCATGATCCGCTACCAGCGCATGCAGGGTAAAAACACCCTGTGGCAGGCGGGGACTGACCACGCGGGTATCGCGACCCAGATGGTGGTTGAGCGTAAAATTGCCGCTGAAGAGGGTAAAACCCGCCACGACTACGGTCGCGACGCGTTCATCGACAAAATCTGGCAGTGGAAGGCAGAATCCGGCGGCACCATTACCCGTCAGATGCGCCGCCTCGGCAACTCCGTGGACTGGGAGCGCGAGCGCTTCACCATGGACGAAGGCCTGTCCAACGCCGTGAAAGAAGTTTTCGTCCGTCTGTACAAAGAAGACCTGATTTACCGCGGCAAACGCCTGGTCAACTGGGACCCGAAACTGCGTACCGCCATCTCTGACCTGGAAGTGGAAAACCGCGAGTCTAAAGGCTCCATGTGGCACATCCGCTATCCGCTGGCAGACGGTGCGAAAACCGCCGACGGTAAAGATTACCTGGTGGTGGCGACCACCCGTCCGGAAACCCTGCTGGGCGATACCGGCGTGGCCGTTAACCCGGAAGATCCGCGTTATAAAGATTTGATCGGCAAATTCGTGGTGCTGCCGCTGGTGAACCGCCGTATTCCGATTGTGGGCGACGAACACGCCGACATGGAAAAAGGCACCGGCTGCGTGAAAATCACCCCGGCGCATGACTTCAACGACTATGAAGTCGGTCGTCGTCATCAACTTCCGATGATCAACATTCTGACCTTCGACGGCGATATCCGCGAAAGCGCAGAAGTGTATGACACCAAAGGCAACGAGTCCGACGTTTATTCCAGCGACATCCCGGCTGAGTTCCAGAAGCTGGAGCGCTTTGCCGCGCGTAAAGCCATCGTAGCCGCCGTTGACGCGCTCGGCCTGCTGGAAGAGATTAAGCCTCACGATCTGACCGTGCCGTACGGCGACCGTGGCGGCGTAGTTATCGAACCAATGCTGACCGACCAGTGGTACGTGCGTGCCGACGTGCTGGCGAAACCGGCTGTGGAAGCGGTTGAGAACGGCAGCATTCAGTTCGTGCCGAAGCAGTACGAAAACATGTACTTCTCCTGGATGCGCGATATTCAGGACTGGTGTATTTCCCGTCAGCTGTGGTGGGGTCACCGTATCCCGGCGTGGTACGACAACGAAGGCAATGTCTACGTTGGCCGCACCGAAGAGGAAGTGCGTCAGGAAAACAACCTGGGCGCTGACGTTGCCCTGCGCCAGGACGAAGACGTGCTGGATACCTGGTTCTCCTCCGCGCTGTGGACCTTCTCTACCCTCGGCTGGCCGGAAAACACCGACGCGCTGCGTCAGTTCCACCCAACCAGCGTGATGGTCTCCGGCTTCGACATCATCTTCTTCTGGATCGCCCGCATGATCATGATGACCATGCATTTCATCAAAGACGAAGACGGCAAGCCGCAGGTTCCGTTCCATACCGTTTACATGACCGGCCTGATCCGCGACGACGAAGGCCAGAAGATGTCTAAATCCAAGGGTAACGTTATCGACCCGCTGGATATGGTGGACGGTATCTCTCTGGAAGAGCTGCTGGAAAAACGTACCGGCAATATGATGCAGCCGCAGCTGGCGGAGAAAATCCGCAAGCGTACCGAGAAGCAGTTCCCGAACGGGATCGAATCTCACGGTACCGACGCCCTGCGCTTCACCCTGGCGGCGCTGGCCTCCACCGGCCGTGACATCAACTGGGATATGAAGCGTCTGGAAGGTTACCGTAACTTCTGTAACAAGCTGTGGAACGCCAGCCGCTTCGTGCTGATGAACACCGAAGATCAGGATTGCGGCTTCAATGGCGGCGAGATGACCCTCTCCCTGGCAGACCGCTGGATCCTGGCGGAATTTAACCAGACGGTGAAAGCGTTCCGCGACGCGCTGGACAGCTACCGCTTCGACATCGCGGCAGGCATCCTGTACGAATTCACCTGGAACCAGTTCTGCGACTGGTACCTGGAGCTGGCGAAGCCGGTCATGAACGGTGGTTCTGAAGCGGAACTGCGCGGCACGCGTAATACGTTGATTACCGTTCTGGAAGGTCTGCTGCGCCTTGCGCACCCGATCATTCCATTCATCACCGAAACCATCTGGCAGCGCGTGAAGGTGATTGCCGGTATTAATGCCGATACCATCATGCTCCAGCCGTTCCCGGCATTCGACGCCGCGAAAGTGGATGAAGCCGCGTCTGCGGATACCGAGTGGCTGAAACAGGCGATCGTTGCGGTACGTAACATCCGCGCGGAAATGAATATCGCTCCGGGTAAACCACTGGAACTGCTGCTGCGCGGTTGCAGCGAAGCTGCCGTTCGTCGCGTCACCGAGAACAACACATTCCTGAAAACCATGGCGCGTCTGGAAAGCATCACCGTGCTGCCTGCCGATGACAAAGGTCCGGTTTCCGTGACCAAAATCATCGACGGCGCGGAGCTGCTGATCCCGATGGCGGGCCTGATCGACAAAGACGCGGAGCTGGCGCGTCTGGCGAAAGAAGTGGCGAAAGTCGACGTGGAAATTGGCAAAATCGAAAGCAAACTGGCGAACGAGGGCTTTGTGGCCCGCGCGCCGGAAGCGGTCATCGCCAAAGAGCGTGAGCGTCTGGTTGCCTTCGCCGATGCGAAGACCAAACTGATCGAGCAGCAGGCGGTTATCGCAGCCCTGTAATGCTTTTACCCCTTACGCTTCAGGGCGTAAGGGGTATCCTTCCTGAAAACTCCTCGCTTGCACTCCCCTTTCTGCGGTGCTATTAACAGCAGTTGTGTGTCAATTTTTGTCATGAGTAAAGCTATGAGCGTGATTACCCCCGTCGCGACGACAATGCGTCGGATCACTGAGCAGGACAACCCGGCTATCGCCGCCGTTATCCGCACGGTTTCTGCCGAATATGGCCTGACCGCCGACAAAGGCTACACCGTGGCCGACCCCAATCTGGACGAACTTTTTCAGCTGTACAGCCAGCCGGGTCATGCCTACTGGGTCATTGAACAGGACGGCCAGGTCGTGGGCGGCGGCGGCATTGCCCCACTGCTTTGCAGCGAGCCGGATATCTGTGAACTTCAGAAAATGTATTTCCTGCCAACGATACGCGGACAAGGCCTGGCGAAAAAGCTGGCGCTGGTCGCCCTGGAACATGCACGCTCACAGGGCTTTAAACGTTGCTACCTCGAAACCACCGCTTTCCTTAAAGAGGCCATTGGCCTGTATGAGCATCTGGGCTTTGAGCATATCGATGCGCCACTGGGCTGCACGGGCCACGTGGACTGCGAAGTCAGGATGCTGAAAAGTCTGTAAGTTTCGTTCCTGCCGTCTTCTGTTAAGCGTCTGTAAACTGAATGCTCTACACTCACAGTTCACACCAAAACAGGGGAAACGCGATGTCGAAGATAAAAAGCTACGCCGCACCGCAGGCGGGTGCAGAACTTGAGCTGTACGAGTACGATGCGGGCGAACTAAAAGCGGAAGACGTCGAAGTACAGGTTGATTACTGCGGGATCTGCCACTCGGATCTCTCGATGATCGACAATGAATGGGGCTTTTCCAGCTATCCGCTGGTTGCCGGGCACGAAGTCATTGGCCGCGTCGTGGCGCTCGGCAGCGCCGCGCAGGACAAAGGGCTGAAAGTGGGCCAGCGCGTGGGTATCGGCTGGACGGCACGCAGCTGCGGTCACTGCGATGCCTGTATCAGCGGCAACCAGATCAACTGCCTTGAGGGCGCAACGCCGACCATCCTTAACAAGGGCGGTTTCGCCGATAAGCTGCGCGCCGACTGGCAATGGGTTATCCCGCTGCCGGACAGCATTGATATCGAATCCGCCGGTCCGCTGCTGTGTGGCGGCATCACCGTCTTTAAACCGCTGCTGATGCATCACATCACTGCCACCAGCCGCGTGGGCGTGATCGGTATTGGCGGTCTGGGGCATATTGCCATCAAACTGCTGCATGCGATGGGCTGTGAAGTGACGGCGTTCAGCTCTAACCCGGCGAAAGAGCAGGAAGTGCTGGCGATGGGTGCGGATAAAGTGGTGAACAGCCGCGATCCTCAGGCACTCACCGCCCTGGCAGGCCAGTTTGACCTGATCATCAACACGGTAAACGTCGATCTCGACTGGCAGCCGTACTTTGAAGCGCTGGCCTACGGCGGTAACTTCCACACCGTGGGTGCGGTGATGAAGCCGCTGCCGGTTCCGGCGTTTACCCTGATCGGCGGGGATCGCAGCGTGTCAGGCTCCGCGACCGGTACACCGTACGAGCTGCGCAAGCTGATGAAGTTTGCCGGACGCACAAAAGTGGCACCCACCACCGAGCTGTACCCGATGTCAAAAATCAACGAAGCGATCCAGCACGTGCGCGACGGCAAAGCCCGCTACCGCGTGGTGTTGAAAGCGGATTTTTGATGTGACATTGCCGGGGAATGTGCGGCCTTATGCCCTCACCCCAACCCTCTCCTACAGGGGAGAGGGTTCCCCAGTAATTTCCAAGCAGAAGCAATAACGTTGCCTCAGAATAACTGAGGGCTTTCAGCGATGCCTCGGTCCGGCTGTAAATCGCTGAGGCGTTTCCTGTAGGCCGGGGCGAGGCGCAGGGATGCGCCGAGAGGGCGGGCTTTACAGGGATGTTACCTCCGCCCGTCCCCGATAAGCCGGAAGGAATAAGCCGAAGGCACCGCGAAGCGGCGATTTTCCGCCGGAAGCCCGGGTTGCCAGGGTGGTGGCGACTGAGCCACCCTGGCACGTTCACCGGTCATGTCGTGACAGAGTAGCAGGGAACATAAAGTGAACGGAATGACCACCAGAGCCGTATGTTCCCCCTCACCCCAACCCTCTCCCTCAAGGGAGAGGGGGCCGTCTGTGCAGGCATTATTTTGTGGGGATCCCTCAGCTCACAGGGAGAGGGCGCAAACACTAAAAACGGTAACGGTTGTTACCGTTTTGCATCTACCATGGTCTTAAACACTTCCGCCACCGCGACTGCCCCCGGATCCATCACCCCGTCCAGATTCTCTTTATTCACATACGACGAGCGTCCCGCGCCGGCTTTCGCCATTTTTGCCGTTGCTTCGGCGCCCTGCTGCGCGGCCTGCGCTGCCGCCTGAATATTGCCTTTCTGTAACGCCTCCAGCGCCGGTTGCAGCGCATCGATCAGCGTACGATCGCCGAGATCCGCGCCGCCATACTGCTTCATCTGCGCAAGTCCGCTCAGCAAGGCTTCAGGTAGCGGCTGTCCATCGTGAAGCTTTTGTCCTGCCGCCGTGAAGAAGATCGACATCAACACCCCACTCGATCCGCCCATCACCGTTGCCAGCCGCTCGCCTACCAGCAGGAGTAATGTCGGCACGTCGTTAAGGGGCAGGTTGTTCTCCTCAAGTCGCTGCGCAATATCCCGCGCCCCTTGCGCAAAAGTGGAGCCCGTGTCGCCATCGCCTACTTTGGCATCCAGCGCGTTAAGGCGGTTTTCCAGCTGAATCAATGTTTTCGTTACCGAGGCGACGGCCTCGCTCACCTCCGTATTGTCCGACGGGGCATATTCCACGCGATCATGAAGGGCGCTATGTGGGACGGTACGCAGGGGCGCGAACGCCACGGGCTTCTGCCAGCCCAGCGTCTCGACCTCGGCGTGAATCGCCTTCTCGAAGAAATCGTTGAGCTTTAGCAGCGTTAACGAAAAGCCTTTCATATCCAGCGCACTCACCAGCGGCGCCGGGCCAATCAGATACGCAATGTTCTCTTTCAGCGCCGAGTGCGCCAGCTCTTTGGTCAGCAGCGCCATCTCCAACGCCGATACGCCACCAAGATTGTTAATCAGCACCGCAAAACGCCCTTCCCCCGCCTGCGCGCGTAACGGCGTCACCAGCGTGTCGATAATGGCTTTGCTGTTTTGCGTATCCACGACGGAAGCTCCCGGCTCGCCGTGAATGCCCAAACCCAGCTCGACATGGCCTTGTTTAATGCGCCCCCCTTCATCATCGCTGCCCGGCAGGTTGCACGTTTGCATCGCCACGCCCAGGCTCCAGAGGTTATCGCAGGCCTGTTGCGCAATATCCCGCACGTCGTTTAGCGATTTCCCCTGCTCTGCCGCATATCCCGCAATTTTATGCACCAGCGCCGTTCCCGCGATACCACGCGGCTGCTTGTTATCCGGCAGGGCGATATCATCCGCCACGATAACCATCTCGACCTTCAGGCCGTAGCGTTTGGCTTTTTCCGCCGCCAGGCCAAAGTTAAGCCGGTCGCCGGTGTAGTTTTTCACAATCAGCAGGCAGCCACGGTCGCCCGTCACCGCCACAATGGCATTGAGGACCGCATCCACGCTTGGGGAGGCGAACAGATCGCCACACACCGCTGCGGTAAGCATGCCTTTGCCGACGAACCCGGCATGTGCCGGTTCATGGCCGGAGCCGCCACCGGAGATCACCGCCACGCGGCTTTTATCCCAGTCGCCGCGAGCCACCACGCGGATGGCCGGATCGATATCCAGTTTGACGAGATTACCGTGCGGCGCGGAGAGAAGTATGCCTTCAATGGCATCGTTGACAAGCTGTTTGCGGTCGTTAAAAAAGAATCTGGACATAGTTTCCCAAAATTTTGTTTACCGTATGCAAAAGCATAGTCCGCACTGGATAATGCGCCGCAAAGTGAGGAATTTACGCAGACATTTTGCCGTCAGGTTGCCTATACTCCACCCAGGACTACGAGAGGACGTGCATCATGAGTACACCATTGTTAATCGCCAGGACGCTGGAAAAAGAGCTGTTTTTACTGCCCGCGATGGCGAACCGTCATGGCCTGATCACCGGCGCGACCGGGACGGGAAAAACCGTTACCCTGCAAAAGCTGGCTGAGTCGTTGTCAGAGACTGGCGTGCCGGTTTTTATGGCTGACGTGAAGGGCGATTTAACTGGGGTGGCTCAGGAAGGTGCAGCGTCAGAAAAACTGCTTGAGCGCCTGAAAAATATCGGTATCACGGACTGGACGCCGCACGGTAATCCGGTGGTGGTCTGGGATATCTTCGGCGAAAAAGGGCATCCGGTGCGTGCCACCGTCTCCGACCTCGGCCCGCTGCTGCTGGCTCGTCTGCTTAACCTCAACGACGTGCAGTCCGGGGTACTGAACATTATCTTCCGTATCGCCGACGATCAGGGGCTACTGCTGCTCGACTTCAAAGATCTGCGCGCCATCACCCAGTACATTGGCGATAACGCCAAATCCTTCCAGAACCAGTACGGCAATATTAGCAGCGCCTCAGTGGGCGCCATTCAGCGCGGGCTCCTGACGCTGGAGCAACAGGGCGCCGAACACTTCTTCGGCGAGCCAATGCTGGATATCAAAGACTGGATGCGTACCGACAGCAGCGGCAAAGGCATCATCAACATTCTGAGCGCAGAGAAGCTCTACCAGATGCCGAAGCTTTACGCCGCCAGCCTGCTGTGGATGCTCTCTGAACTGTACGAACAACTGCCGGAAGCAGGCGATCTGGAAAAACCCAAACTGGTGTTCTTCTTTGACGAAGCGCACCTGTTGTTTAACGACGCGCCGCAGGTGCTGCTGGATAAAATTGAACAGGTTATCCGCCTGATCCGCTCCAAAGGCGTCGGGGTCTGGTTTGTGTCGCAAAACCCGTCGGATATTCCGGACAACGTACTGGGGCAGTTGGGTAACCGCGTGCAGCACGCCCTGCGCGCCTTTACGCCGAAAGATCAGAAAGCGGTGAAAGCCGCGGCGCAAACCATGCGTGTCAATCCGGCCTTTGATACCGAAACCGCCATTCAGGCGCTGGGCACCGGTGAAGCGCTGATTTCGTTCCTCGATGCAAAAGGCAGCCCGACAGTTGTCGAGCGCGCGATGGTGATTGCGCCCTGCTCGCGCATGGGTCCGGTAACGGACGATGAACGCAACGGCCTGATTAACCACTCCCCGGTGTACGGAAAGTATGAAGACGAGGTGGATCGCGAATCGGCGTTCGAGATGCTGCAAAAAGGGGTGCAGGCGACTGCCGAATCGCAGGATGCGCCTGCCGCAAAAGGGCAATCTGTTGCCGTGGACGACGGCATTCTCGGCGGGCTGAAAGATATTCTGTTCGGCAGCACCGGGCCACGCGGTGGCAAACGCGATGGCGTGGTTCAGACCATGGCAAAAAGCGCGACGCGTCAGATTACCAACCAGATAGTACGCGGCATGCTGGGAAGTCTGCTAGGCGGCCGTCGCCGGTAGCGGGGGAACCCACGGGCGGCCAAGCGCCGACCCCTGTACGCCGTTCTCCTGTAGATAGCGGTTGATTTCCAGCATCCCCGTCCAGCGGTTCTCACACCATAGCGGTGCCAGAAGCGTTGGACGGCGGGCGCTTGCCGAGATGCGGTGGTAAACAATCTCCGGCGGCGTATGGCGAATCATTTCCCCCGCAGTCACCGTATACTCGTCGAGTTCGATACCACATAACCGCCCCGCTTCCCAGGCTTTCGCCATTATGCTGCCCTTCACGATATGCAGCGGATGCAGCTTAATGCCATCCACGCCGGTCTCAACGACTTTTTCCAGCGTTTCCAGCCCGTGCTGCTGCCCTTCTCCCGGCAAGCCGACAATCAGATGCGAGCAGACTTTTAATCCACGCTCGCGGGCGAGACGCGTGGTGCGCTGATAGCAGGCGAAATCATGCCCGCGATTGATACGGTGCAGGGTTTTGTCATGCGCGGTCTGCAAGCCCAGCTCTAGCCAGATCTCGTAGCCCTTCTCTTTGTACTCGCTAAGTAAATCCAGCACGGCGTCCGGCACGCAGTCCGGACGCGTCCCCACGCACAGCCCGACAATGTTCGCTTGAGCAACCGCCTGCTGATACATCGAGCGCAGCACCTGCACCTCCGCCCACGTGCTGGTATAGGCCTGGAAATAGGCCAGATACTGCTTCGCGCGGTTCACCAGACTCGCCTGATGGGCGAGCTGTTCAGCGATAGATTTATGCTGCTGGGCCTCGTCAGCAAACGAGGCCACGTTACAGAAGGTGCAGCCACCACGCCCGATGGTGCCATCGCGGTTCGGGCAGCTAAAGCCGCCATGCAGCGTCAGTTTATGAACCTTTTGTCCGTAGCGCTGCAAAAGATCCCCACCAAACATATTGACTAATTTCTGTAACTGCATAATCTGATAGACCGTCCCGAAGAAAGGGGACAAGCCTGCCATTTTTAGCCTCTGTCGGCGATGACCTGGATCAATCGCCCTGGACGGCTTTTATCTATTTGAATAAATAATCACGATTACCGACATTTCATTCACCCTGAACGTAATTACTTTTCCTTATGTTCTGATGGTTTTTTTCATTTATAGCGCCAGGACTGAAAAACAGTGATTTTATGCGGCATTGAATGCAACACCAGATTAATATTCTGCTATAAATCTGCATTTCAGCACGCTGCATCGATAATACCGCTTTCATATAGTGAGTCAGATCACACTCCCCTGCACCTGCCCGGTGCTTTAAGCGGTTGTAAAAATAGTTAAATACGCAATAAAAACAACTAGATAATCACTCTTTAGCACATTTTTGTATAAATAAGATTGCCATTTGACCTGTGTACCAATTCCCGATAAGTTGGAAATCCGCTGGAAGCTTTCTGGATGAGCGGCCTGCTCATCATATTTATGCAGTAATTGAGATTCCCTCTGAAGCAAGTCCTCAAACTTGTTTACCTGCGCAAAAGGATGAAAAAGAGGGCGAATGCGAGGTCCGCGTATGAAACGCTAACCCCGTCGCCATGCTCTTTCTGCGCCTGTGCGCCACGGTAAAGTTCAGTGGGAAGCCCGACGAGCCTGGGGAGGTTCACTGATATGTTGTACGATAAATCCCTTGAGAAGGATAACTGTGGTTTCGGCCTGATCGCCCACATAGAAGGCGAACCTAGCCACAAGGTAGTGCGTACTGCTATTCACGCACTGGCCCGAATGCAGCACCGTGGCGCCATCCTTGCCGATGGTAAAACCGGCGACGGTTGCGGTCTGCTGCTGCAAAAACCGGATCGTTTCTTCCGCATCGTGGCGGAAGAGCGCGGCTGGCGTTTAGCCAAAAACTACGCTGTCGGCATGCTGTTCCTGAATCAGGATCCAGAAAAAGCTGCCGCGTCACGCCGCATCGTTGAAGAAGAACTTCAGCGTGAAACCCTGTCGATTGTCGGCTGGCGCGATGTGCCAACCAACGAAGGGGTGCTCGGTGAAATCGCCCTCTCCTCGCTGCCTCGTATTGAACAGATTTTCGTCAACGCGCCTGCGGGCTGGCGTCCGCGTGATATGGAACGCCGTCTGTTTATCGCACGCCGCCGCATTGAAAAACGTCTCCAGGACGATAAAGAGTTCTACGTCTGTAGCCTCTCTAACCTGGTGAACATCTATAAAGGTCTGTGTATGCCGGCTGACCTGCCGCGCTTCTACCTGGACCTGGCGGACCTGCGTCTGGAATCGGCCATTTGCCTGTTCCACCAGCGCTTCTCCACCAACACCGTTCCACGCTGGCCGCTGGCTCAGCCGTTCCGCTACCTGGCGCACAACGGTGAGATCAACACCATTACCGGCAACCGCCAGTGGGCCCGCGCCCGTACCTATAAGTTCCAGACCCCGCTGATCCCGGACCTGCACGATGCCGCACCGTTCGTCAACGAAACCGGCTCGGACTCCAGCTCCATGGATAATATGCTGGAGCTGCTGCTGGCGGGCGGGATGGATATCGTGCGCGCCATGCGTCTGCTCGTGCCACCGGCCTGGCAGAACAACCCGGATATGGACCCTGAGCTGCGCGCGTTCTTCGACTTTAACTCCATGCACATGGAGCCGTGGGACGGCCCGGCGGGCATCGTGATGTCCGACGGTCGTTTTGCCGCCTGTAACCTGGACCGTAACGGTCTGCGTCCGGCGCGCTACGTTATCACCAAAGACAAGCTCATCACCTGCGCCTCTGAAGTCGGCATCTGGGATTACCAGCCTGACGAAGTGGTCGAAAAAGGCCGCGTCGGTCCGGGCGAGCTGATGGTGATCGACACCCGCGGTGGGCGTATTCTGCATTCCGCCGAAACCGACAACGATCTGAAGAGCCGCCATCCGTACAAAGAGTGGATGGAGAAAAACGTGCGTCGTCTGGTGCCGTTTGAAGATCTGTCGGACGAAGAAGTGGGCAGCCGCGAGCTGGACGATGACACCCTCGCGAGCTTCCAGAAGCAGTTTAACTACAGCGCGGAAGAACTGGACTCGGTTATTCGCGTTCTCGGCGAAAACGGCCAGGAAGCGGTCGGCTCAATGGGTGACGATACCCCGTTTGCCGTGCTTTCCAGCCAGCCACGCATTATTTACGACTATTTCCGTCAGCAGTTTGCGCAGGTCACTAACCCGCCAATAGACCCGCTGCGCGAAGCCCACGTCATGTCGCTGGCCACCAGCATCGGCCGTGAGATGAACGTATTCTGTGAAGCCGAAGGCCAGGCGCACCGTCTGACCTTTAAATCACCGATCCTGTTGTACTCCGATTTCAAACAGCTCACCACCATGACCGAGGAGCACTATCGCGCCGACACGCTCGATATCACCTTCGACGTGACCGAAACGAGCCTCGAAGAGACGGTGAACGCGCTGTGCGACAAAGCCGAGCAGATGGTACGTAACGGCACCGTTCTGCTGGTGCTGTCTGACCGCAACATCGCGAAAAACCGTCTGCCGGTGCCTGCCCCCATGGCGGTGGGGGCTATCCAGACGCGTCTGGTGGACAAGAGCCTGCGCTGTGATGCCAACATCATCGTTGAAACCGCGAGCGCGCGCGACCCGCACCACTTTGCGGTGCTGTTAGGCTTTGGCGCCACGGCGATTTATCCGTACCTGGCCTACGAAACGCTGGCACGCCTGGTAGATACCCGCGCGATCGATAAAGACTACCGTGCTGTGATGCTGAACTACCGTAACGGCATCAACAAAGGTCTGTACAAGATCATGTCCAAAATGGGCATCTCGACCATCGCCTCTTACCGCTGCTCGAAGCTATTTGAAGCGGTCGGCCTGCATAACGAGGTCGCCAACCTCTGCTTCCAGGGCGTGGTCAGCCGTATCGGTGGCGCCGGTTTTGCTGACTTCCAGCAGGATCTGGTGAACCTGTCGAAACGCGCCTGGCTGGCACGTAAGCCGCTGGAACAGGGCGGCCTGCTGAAATATGTCCACGGGGGTGAGTATCACGCTTATAACCCGGACGTAGTGCGCACGCTGCAACAGGCGGTGCAGAGCGGCGAGTACAGCGATTATCAGCAGTATGCTGAGCTGGTGAACAACCGTCCCGCGGCGACGCTGCGCGATCTCATTGCCCTCAATCCGGGTGAGGAAGCGGTCAGCATTGACGAGGTTGAACCCGCGTCTGAGCTGTTCAAACGCTTCGATACCGCGGCGATGTCCATCGGCGCGCTGAGCCCGGAAGCCCACGAAGCGCTGGCGGAAGCCATGAACAGCATCGGCGGCAACTCCAACTCCGGCGAAGGCGGTGAAGATCCGGCCCGCTACGGCACCAACAAAGTGTCCCGTATCAAGCAGGTGGCGTCCGGTCGCTTTGGCGTAACGCCTGCGTACCTGGTTAACGCCGACGTGATCCAGATTAAGGTCGCTCAGGGGGCAAAACCGGGTGAAGGCGGTCAACTGCCGGGTGATAAAGTCACCCCGTACATCGCTAAGCTTCGCTACTCGGTGCCAGGCGTGACGCTGATCTCCCCGCCGCCGCACCACGATATTTACTCTATCGAGGATCTGGCGCAGCTGATTTTCGACCTGAAACAGGTCAACCCGAAAGCGATGATCTCCGTGAAGCTGGTTTCCGAACCGGGCGTTGGCACCATTGCCACCGGCGTGGCGAAAGCCTATGCGGATCTGATCACCATCGCCGGTTACGACGGCGGCACCGGCGCAAGCCCGCTCTCCTCCGTGAAATATGCGGGCTGTCCGTGGGAGCTCGGCCTGGTGGAAACCCAGCAGGCGCTGGTCGCTAACGGCCTGCGTCACAAGATCCGTTTGCAGGTGGACGGTGGGCTGAAAACCGGCCTCGACATCATCAAAGCGGCGATTCTGGGAGCGGAAAGCTTCGGCTTTGGTACCGGCCCAATGGTTGCGCTCGGCTGTAAATACCTGCGTATTTGCCACCTGAACAACTGTGCAAC
This sequence comes from Enterobacter cloacae complex sp. IR5459, assembly GCF_049238005.1. Taxonomy (NCBI): domain Bacteria; kingdom Pseudomonadati; phylum Pseudomonadota; class Gammaproteobacteria; order Enterobacterales; family Enterobacteriaceae; genus Enterobacter; species Enterobacter cloacae complex sp. IR5459. The sequence continues at coordinate 54,982 of NZ_JBMKIG010000001.1, read as the reverse complement.
GGGCGTTGCTACCCAGGACGAAAAGCTGCGTAAGAACCACTATCACGGCCTGCCGTTCAAAGTGACCAATTACTTTGACTTCATCGCCCGTGAAACCCGCGAGCTGATGGCGCAGCTGGGCGTGAAGCGTCTGGTGGATCTGATTGGCCGTACCGACCTGCTGAAAGAGCTTGAGGGCTTCACGGCCAAGCAGCAGAAGCTGGAGCTGTCCAAGCTGCTGGAAACCGCTCAGCCGCATCCTGGCAAAGCGGTTTACTGTACCGAGAACAACCCGCCGTTCGATAACGGCGTGCTGAACGCACAGCTGCTGCAACAGGCGAAGCCGTATGTGGATGAGAAGCAGAGCAAAACGTTCTGGTTTGATATCCGCAACACCGACCGTTCCGTGGGTGCGTCTCTCTCCGGTTACATCGCGCAAACGCACGGTGATCAGGGTCTGGCGTCGGATCCGATTACCGCGCATTTCAGCGGTACCGCGGGTCAGAGCTTCGGCGTGTGGAACGCGGGTGGCGTTGAGTTATACCTGACCGGTGATGCCAACGACTACGTCGGAAAGGGCATGGCGGGCGGTCTGCTGGCGGTGCGTCCTCCGGTTGGTTCAGCCTTCCGCAGCCATGAAGCAAGCATCATCGGCAATACCTGTCTGTACGGTGCAACCGGCGGTCGTCTGTTTGCCGCGGGCCGTGCGGGCGAGCGTTTTGCGGTGCGTAACTCCGGCGCCATCACCGTGGTGGAAGGCATCGGCGATAACGGCTGTGAATACATGACGGGCGGAATTGTGTGCGTCCTGGGTAAAACCGGCGTGAACTTTGGCGCGGGCATGACGGGCGGTTTTGCCTACGTCCTGGATGAAGACGGTGAGTTCCGCAAACGCGTGAACCCTGAGCTGGTGGAAGTGCTGGACGTTGATACTCTGGCCATCCACGAAGAACACCTGCGCGGCTTAATTACCGAACACGTGCAGCATACCGGTTCTTCGCGCGGCGAAGAGATCCTGGCCAACTGGCCGGCGTTCTCTGCGAAATTCGCGCTGGTTAAGCCGAAGTCCAGCGATGTTAAAGCCCTGTTGGGTCACCGTAGTCGTAGCGCAGCAGAGCTGCGCGTGCAGGCGCAGTAAGGAATTCAGATGAGCCAGAACGTTTACCAGTTTATCGATCTTCAGCGTGTTGATCCGCCAAAGAAACCGCTGAAGATCCGTAAAATTGAATTTGTTGAAATCTATGAGCCGTTTTCAGAAGGCCAGGCCAAAGCACAGGCAGACCGCTGCCTGTCCTGCGGTAACCCTTACTGCGAATGGAAGTGTCCGGTCCATAACTACATCCCGAACTGGCTGAAGCTGGCCAACGAAGGGCGTATTTTTGAAGCCGCCGAGCTGTCTCATCAGACCAACACCCTGCCGGAAGTGTGCGGCCGCGTGTGCCCTCAGGATCGTCTGTGTGAAGGCTCCTGTACGCTGAATGACGAGTTTGGCGCAGTGACCATCGGCAACATCGAACGCTATATCAACGATAAAGCGTTCGAGATGGGCTGGCGTCCGGATATGACCGGTGTGCGTCAAACCGACAAGCGCGTGGCGATTATCGGTGCGGGCCCGGCAGGCCTGGCCTGTGCGGACGTGCTGACCCGTAACGGCGTGAAGGCGGTGGTCTTCGATCGCCACCCAGAGATTGGCGGCCTGCTGACCTTCGGTATCCCGGCCTTCAAGCTGGAGAAAGAGGTCATGACCCGCCGCCGCGAAATCTTCACCGGCATGGGCATTGAGTTCAAACTCAACACCGAAGTGGGCCGCGACGTACAGCTCGACGACCTGCTGAAGGATTACGACGCCGTGTTCCTGGGCGTGGGAACCTATCAGTCCATGCGCGGTGGTCTGGAGAACGAAGATGCGCCAGGCGTGTACGACGCGCTGCCGTTCCTGATTGCGAATACCAAACAGCTAATGGGCTACGGCGAGACCGCCGATGAGCCGTTCGTCAGTATGGAAGGCAAACGCGTGGTGGTGCTGGGCGGCGGTGATACCGCGATGGACTGCGTGCGTACCTCCATTCGTCAGAATGCGGCGCATGTCATCTGTGCCTACCGTCGTGACGAAGAGAACATGCCGGGTTCTAAACGCGAAGTGAAAAACGCGCGTGAAGAGGGCGTCGAGTTCCAGTTCAACATCCAGCCTCTGGGTATTGAAGTGAATGCCAACGGTAAAGTGAGCGGCGTGAAGATGGCGCGCACGGAGATGGGTGCGCCAGATGCGAAAGGCCGTCGTCGCGCGGAGATCGTGGCCGGTTCTGAACACGTGATCCCGGCTGACGCCGTGGTGATGGCGTTTGGTTTCCGTCCTCACAGCATGGAGTGGCTGGCGAAGCACAGCGTAGAGCTGGACTCTCAGGGTCGCATAATTGCGCCAGAAGGCAGCGATAACGCGTTCCAGACCAGCAACCCGAAAATCTTCGCCGGTGGCGACATCGTTCGCGGCTCTGACCTGGTGGTCACGGCGATTGCCGAAGGCCGTAAAGCGGCTGACGGGATCATGAACTTCCTGGAAGTGTAAGAGACAAGCCGGATGGACATCCCATCCGGCTTTTTTATGCGGTTAACAGGCTGGCCCGGACTTTTACCACGGCTTTTTTAATTTCCCCCTCCGATTCAACAAGACATCCCGGCTTATGCGGCTCACCCGGCATAAAGACCACGAACATACCAGGCTTTAATACAATGGATTGTTCATCATTGATGTGGCGGCAAAGCTGATAATCTTCTGCGCTATGCATTTCTTCACACGCCCGCGCGGACCCCATAACCCCAAAAAAGATGCGTTCTTCTCCAGCGAGCAGAAGCTGAATATCAATATACTGTGTGTGCAGTTCCGCCTTTTTCTGCTTCGGCTCTTGCGTGGCAAACTGCATCACGTTCATAAAGATATCCGTGCCCTGGAGTTCATAATGACCAGGGCGTTTCTCTTCTGGCCGTGCCGCCACGGCCAGCGTGAGGGCATTGATCAGAACCCCGGTCAGGCCAGATGTCGCCAGCGACTGCAACTCTCCCAGCATCATAACGCGTCTCCATGTGCTAACAACGCCGCACCTAACAGCCCGGCATCGTGGCGATAGTGTGCAGGCCGAAGTGCGGCCTGATAGACGGCGGGCTCCCGCGACAGATACGCCTCCACGAGCCCCAGATACCCCTCTGCCAGCCCCACGCTGCCTCCAATAACTACAATCTGGCAATCAGTCACGGCTTTGACATCGGCAATAAGACGCGCCAGCGTCTGCGCTGAACGCGCAATCAGCGCCTGTGCCTTTGGATTACCTTGCGCTGCAAGGCTGAATATCGCTTTCGAATCCAGCCCGGACAATACGCCTTCTGCCTGAGCAGCGATGCCGCGCCCCGAGGCGATAGCCTCAACGCACCCTCTTCGCCCGCAGCCACAACGCGGACCGGCGGGATCGGCCAGCGTGTGACCCAGATGTCCAGCCAGACCGCCGCTGCCCGTTTGCAGTGTTCGATTGAGGACCACGCCACCACCGACACCGGTTGAGACGGTCAGAAAGACCATATCGTCATCATCCGGCAAGGCGCAGAACTCAGCCCAGGCGGCGGCCTGCGCGTCGTTGATCGCCATCACCGGCAGATCGGTTATTCCCGAGAGAAATTCCACCAGTGGAAATTCCGCCAGCCCGCCCAGATTAGACGGATTAATGGAGGTCAAAATACCGTTGTGAATGATCCCGGTTGATGCCACCGCGACCCGCGTTGCCTGCGCCGTAAAGGGTGCAATCAGCGTTTGTAGCGCAGCCTGCAACGCCTCCGGCGTCTGGCTGGCAGGCGTCTGACACTCGCGACGGGCAGTAATGGTCTGCCCCTCCACGCACGCAGCCGCGAGTTTGGTGCCGCCAATATCAATAGCCAGGGTTGTCATTTCACCGCCTCGCACTGCTGTCTTCTGGTTTAGCAATGACATCAGCTTATCCTTTGTGTTTGATCAGACCGCTTTTACTGGCACCAAAAGGGAGTGCGCCACTCAGCGGTTTACCGTCAATAGCATCATGCGTACGCAGGGCTTCTGGCCTGATCCAGCGCTGAACGCGGGAGGGCATATCCAGACCAATAAGCAAGATCACCACAAACGTCAGGCCAAAGGAGAGCGACCCCAGGGCCGTGCCCAGCGCCATATCCTGCGACAGCAGCGCGCCAATCACCGGGGCAATCGCGCCGCCCAACGCGCCAACGTTGTAGGTAAAACCCAGACCCGCCGCACGCTGGTCGGTATCGAAATAGCCGCCGATGAGTTTGGGTAAGATCCCGGAGATCCCCTGCCCCAGCATCTGCTGGAAAAAGAGTAACAAGCCCAACACCCAGACATTGGCGCCGCCAATCGCAAAGACGGGAACAATCAGGAGCTGTGAGGCCAACAGGCTACAGACATAGGCCTTGCGGGTGCCAAGCCAGTCACCGAGAAAACCACCCACGCAGCAGCCTACCGCCGCGCCGAAGCCGCTAAAGAACAGCACCTTCGCCACCGTTGACGGATCATAGGCCAGGTCGGTTTTCAGATAAGTGGGTAATAGCGCCTGAATCGGCCAGGAGTAGAGAAAGGCGAAGAGCACGACAACCATCAACGTGACGCCCGTCGGCCAGCGTTTGCCGCTGCTTTGCACCATAAAGCTGATAAAGACGATGGCGCACAGCAGGCCGAGAATAACGACCAGCCCCGCGTTGTTGAGTTCGCCTGCAAAACAGAACCACAGCGCCGTACCGGCAAACAGCGTCATCGCCATATTGATGACGCTGTATTTGCCGCGATACAGAATATCAACCATGGTGCGCACCGGGGCTTTGCCTTCGTGCTTCGCTTTCCAGTCCTCAGCTTCCGGAATATTTTTCCGCAGCCACAGGGCAAAGACGATGGGCAGAATGCCGATAAAGAACAGCGCCCGCCAGCCCCAGACGGGCACGACAAGGCTGTAGACCTGGGCCGCAACCACGGCGCCGACGGAGAAACCGGAAATCAGAAAACCACTCGCCTTGTTGCGCAGGTGCTTTGGCCAGCTTTCAATCACATAGGTTGCGCTGGAGCCATATTCCCCCGCCATCCCCATGCCTATCACCATGCGGGCGATAAACAGGGTGACGTAACCCGGCGCAAAACCGCAGGCCAGCGTACCGCAGGAAAAGAGCACGATGCTGGTGATCATCGCCAGCTTGCGGCCATAGCGGTCGCCCATGGCGCCCAGCAGCAGGCCGCCGAACCAGCGCGATATAAAGGCCGCCGAAATCAGGCTCGCCGCTTCCACTGTTGTCAGGGCAAACTCGCTTTTTATTTCTGTCAGGACTAAGGCTATCAATACAAAATCGAAGCCATCAAGCAGATATCCCAGCCAGGCGGCGGAGAAGGCGCGCCACTGAGGACGGGTAAGATGGCGGTACCACGGGATGCTTTGGGTAGACTTACTCATTTCACTCTCCCGACGATTTCTCTGTCGTTTTGCCGGATGGCGGCTGCGCCTTATCCGGCCTACGTAGCATGTTTTTGTAGGCCGGATAAGGCGAAGCGCCCCCGGCTATGCGTTAGCGTTTTTCCGCCATTAGCTGCTCCGCCAGCGCTTTCAGCTCAGGCACGAATTTTTCATCCACAGGGGCAAACGGCTTACGGCACAGCGGCACGGATACCACGTCCATATAGTGCAGAACCGTTTTCAGACCACGGAACACCCCGGCTTTAATAAGCAGATCGATCACCTTGTTGCATTCGCTTTGCAGGCGCTGTGCGGTGGCGTTATCCCCTTCACGAACCGCTTTAGCGATCGCCTGGTAACGCCAGCCCATAATGTTGTAGGTGCTGCCGATCCCCCCGTCCGCGCCGGCCAGCAGGCCGGAGGCGAAGATCTCGTCATAACCGTTGTAGAGCACCAGATCCGGGTGCGCGCGACGGATCTGCTCCATCTGGAAGAGATCGCCGGAGGTTTGCTTCAGCGCGCCGACGCCAGGCAGCGTCACCAGCGTGTTGATCTGATCCAGCGTTAACTTAACGCCGCTCAGCGCCGGGATGTTGTAAACCACCATCGGTAAACCGTCAGCGGAGTCAATAATTGCACGGTAGTGGTCACAATGTTCTTCAAAGCTAAAGGGATAGTAAAACGGTGTGACGGCGGATACAGCGTCAAAACCGACGCGGGCGGCGGCCATGGCTAACTGCTGGCTTTCCGCCGTGCTGACGCAGCCAACATGGGCGATGAGCGTGATTTTCCCTTTCGCCTCTTCCGCCACAATCTCCATCACCTGCTCTCGTTCCGAAAGGCTCTGTACAAAGGCCTCTCCCGTTGAACCGCCGACGTACAGCCCATCGATACCTTGTTCAATATTGAACTGCACCAGACGGCGCAGGCTTTCTTTATCCAGCATCTGCTCAGAGTTAAACGGGGTCAGGAGTGCGGCCATTACGCCGCGTAATTGCGTTGCCATAGTTACCTCAATCGATCGTGTGTTTTTTATAACGACATACCTTTATACCTGTTATACCAGATCAATTAAGCAGCAGTGGAATACAGAACGCTTATATTGCGATCTGCTTCACTAAAGGATCGTTATTTTTTGGCTTTTGAATGCTGGCCGAAAGCGTGCCAGGTGGCGGAGACGCTGTTAAGGTGAGTTTGCAACGCCCGATCCGCTTCATCGGGATCGCGGCGGCGAATCGCATCCACAATTGCGATATGCTGGCGATAGCTGACTTCATTATGCTGATAAAGCTCTGCGTCCGGCACTTTAGGACGCGCCGCAATTAACCAGTCAAGCAGCGCAACGTGGATCGCATTGAAGATCGGATTGCCGGGGATCTCCGCCAGCACGCGGTGAAAATCGACATCGGAACGAATAAATAGCGTGTTGTCATCCAGGGACTGGCTGTTGATCTCCAGGGCTTTTGTGAGCTGCGCAATCTGATCGTCAGTGGCATATTCTGCGGCATAACGAACAAGGCTGGATTCAAAGAACAGGCGAAGCTGCTCGAAATGGGCAATACCGCTGGGCTGGGTCAGAAAGTCTTTCGCCATTCCCGACAATTCACTGATGATGGTATCGGCAGACGGCATGGTTACGCGGGCACGTTCACCGTTGTTAATCTGCACCAGCCCTTTACGCTTTAGCGCCGCCAGCGCTTCGCGCACCGAGGGGCGACCCACGTTGAAGAACTCCATCAGTTCGCGCTCGGAGGGTAACTGCTCTCCCTGGGCAAATTCCTTCCGACGGATCATCTGCTCCAGCTCTTCTTCCACCATATCAGACAGTTTTTTGCGCGCCAGCGGCCGACGGCGCAGGCTGCGGCCAATGGTTTCATCAGAGTTTTCAGCTTTAAGATCAGTCGGTTTCATTGCAGTCCGGTGCCATTGAAGGAAAACAGTTCATCATAACACAGGAAATTAGAGGGGGCGAAAAGGGACGGAAAGCAAAACAGGCCCGTCGGGCCTGTTTGTTTATTTCACAACGCGCAGTGCGGGACGACCACCGCGTGGTGGTGGCTCGTCATCCGGATCGGTGTCGTCATTATGATCGGGTTTATCGCCATCGATGACAGACATTACCGTGTCGCTTTCGCGTTCATCGGATGCCTCATCATCATTCAGGCTGGCAACCTCTTCATCATAAGCCGCTTCCGGCTCAAACATGGTGCCCGCACCGTTTTCACGGGCGTAGATAGCCAGCACAGCTGCCAGCGGCACGGAAACCTGACGCGGCACGCCGCCGAAGCGCGCATTAAAGCGCACTTCGTCGTTCGCCAGCTCCAGGTTACCCACTGCGCGTGGCGCAATATTCAGTACAATCTGTCCGTCGCGCGCGTATTCCATTGGAACCAGCACGCCCGGCAACGTCACATCCACAACCAGGTGCGGCGTGAGCTGGTTATCCAGCAGCCATTCATAGAAGGCGCGCAGCAGATACGGACGGCGTGGTGAAAGTTGTGACATTTCCACAGTCATTAGCCTCGGCCGAGACGCATTTCACGTTCCGGTTCAGTTAAGGATGCCAGGAAAGAGTCGCGTTCAAAGACGCGAGTCATGTAGCCTTTCAGCTCTTTCGCGCCAGGACCGCTGAACTCTACGCCCAGGGTTGGCAGACGCCACAGCAGCGGAGCCAGGTAGCAATCTACCAGGCTGAACTCGTCGCTCAGGAAGAAAGGCTTTTGACCAAATACCGGCGCAATCGCCAGCAGCTCTTCACGCAGCTGTTTACGTGCAGCATCCGCTTCAGAAGAGGAACCGTTGACAATAACGTTCATCAGCGAGTACCAGTCTTTCTCGATACGCTGCATGTACAGGCGGCTTTCACCACGCGCAACAGGATAAACAGGCATCAGCGGCGGATGCGGGAAACGCTCATCCAGGTATTCCATAATGATACGGGATTCCCACAGGGTCAGCTCGCGATCCACCAGCGTCGGTACGCTTTGGCTCGGGTTGAGATCGATCAGATCCTGAGGCGGGTTATCCTTTTCCACATGCTCGATCTCAAAACTGACACCCTTCTCGGCCAGCACGATACGAACCTGATGGCTATAAATGTCAGTAGGACCAGAAAACAGCGTCATTACCGAACGTTTGTTGGCAGCGACAGCCATGAAAACCTCCAGGTATATTCAGAATTTTTACTGCTACCAGCCCAACGGGGCCAGCCAGATGATGTATCGCCCATCCCAGAGAAGACACATTGTTCAAGAATCGAACAAAAATCGAGTATTCACCGATATTTGGGCAGAAAATTGGATGATAGTTTACCAGATTTTGATGGCTTTGTGGTGAGGGGATTCCGGAAATGTGGAAAAAGAGAAGATATATGAAATGTTACTGTGGATAACCTGCGTATTATCCATAAAAAAACCCGCCGAAGCGGGTTTTTCGCCAATCGTTCTGCGTAAGCAGAATGGATTAACGTTTGGAGAACTGTGGACGACGACGTGCTTTACGCAGACCCACTTTCTTACGTTCAACCTGACGCGCGTCACGAGTAACGAAGCCAGCTTTACGCAGTTCAGAACGCAGGGATTCGTCGTACTCCATCAGAGCGCGGGTGATACCGTGACGGATCGCACCTGCCTGACCGGAGATACCACCACCTTTAACGGTGATGTACAGATCCAGTTTTTCTACCATATCAACCAGTTCCAGCGGCTGGCGAACTACCATGCGGGCAGTTTCGCGACCGAAGTATTGTTCCAGAGAACGCTGGTTGATTACGATTTTACCACTGCCCGGTTTGATGAAAACGCGAGCTGCGGAACTTTTGCGGCGACCAGTGCCGTAGTATTGATTTTCAGCCATTGCCTATAATCCCGATTAGATGTCAAGAACTTGCGGTTGCTGTGCCGCGTGGTTGTGCTCGTTGCCTGCGTAAACTTTCAGTTTACGGAACATAGCACGACCCAGCGGGCCTTTTGGCAGCATGCCTTTAACCGCGATTTCAATCACACGCTCAGGACGGCGGGCAATCATCTCTTCAAAGGTCGCTTCTTTGATACCACCGATGTGGCCGGTGTGGTGGTAGTACATTTTGTCAGTACGCTTGTTGCCGGTAACAGCAACTTTGTCAGCGTTCAGAACGATGATGTAATCACCGGTATCAACGTGCGGAGTGTATTCCGCTTTATGCTTACCGCGCAGGCGACGAGCCAGTTCAGTAGCCAGACGGCCCAGAGTTTTACCGGTCGCGTCAACAACATACCAGTCGCGCTGTACGGTTTCTGGTTTAGCTGTAAAAGTTTTCATTAAAAGCTTACCCAAATAATAAGTTACACGTTGGTGAACACCCAAACGTTTAGTCAGTTGAGGTTCACACGACAAAGTCCGGCAAACCTACCCCTTCGAATAGCACATGCCGACACATAGAAAGTTTCGGGAAAAAAACCTTCTCGTAACGTGGGGTCGCAAGATTATAGAGAAGTTGAGGTCAAAGATCGACCCTTAAATGTGATTTGGAATGGGTTTTTCGGGGTTGCGTACTGTGCGGTCTGGTGCCCTCACCCCCTGCCCCTCTCCCACGGGGAGAGGGGAGCATTTATTACGGCATATGCTCACGCTTGAGGTACTCTTCGCTCTGCATCTCTTGCAGGCGCGACAGGCAGCGCTGGAACTCAAACTTCAGGCGCTCGCCCTGATAGATCTCATATAAAGGCACCTCGGCGCTGACCACCAGCTTAACGTGGCGCTCGTAAAACTCATCTACCAGCGCGATGAAGCGGCGCGCTTCGCTCTCCATGAGTGGGGTCATAACGGGTACATCCCACAACATAACGGTATGGAACAGACGTGAAAGCGCAATGTAGTCATGCTGGCTGCGGGCGTCCACGCAGAGCGTTGCAAACGAGACGGCCAGCGTCTGGTTCTCTACGCCAAGCGTCGACAACGGGCGATGATTAATCTCCAGCGCTGGCGCCTTATCCCGCGGCGCCCCTGCCAGCGCCAGCCACAGTTTATCCATCTCGCTGGCTGTGTCGGCGTTCAGCGGTGAAAGCCACAGGTGCGCCTGCGTTAATGTGCGCAGACGATAATCGACGCCGGCATCGACATTCATGATGTCGCAGTGCTGCTTAATGGCATCTATGGCTGGCAGGAAACGCGCCCGCTGAAGACCATTGCGATAAAGCTCATCCGGCGGGATATTTGAGGTCGCCACCAGGGTGATCCCACGCGCAAACAGCGCTTTCATGAGGCCCCCCAGCAGCATGGCATCCGTAATATCGGAAACAAAGAACTCGTCGAAGCAGAGCACGTCCGTTTCCGCCTTGAAGCGATCGGCCACAATCTCCAGCGGGTCGGTTTCGCCCTGGAGCGCAGTCAGCTCTTCATGGACCCGCAGCATAAAACGGTGAAAGTGCAGACGCTGCTTACGCGTGCCGGGCAGGCTCTGGTAGAACATGTCCATCAGCCAGGTCTTACCCCGCCCAACGCCACCCCACATATATAATCCACGAACCGGTGCGTTTACCGTGGGCTCTTTTTTGCCCAGTAAACGGCCGAATGCCGCCTTCAGCCCACTGCTCTGCACCGCATCGGCGGGTTTCGCCAGAATTTCCTGATAAATCGTGTCCAGGCGGTTAACCGCTTCACGCTGGACATCATCCGGCTGGTGTGTGCCCTCGCTCAGGGCCAGTTGGTAACGCGATGAAGGGGACAGGTTTTGCATGATGTTGTTGTTATTCCTTTAGTTAAACCTCACCAGCGCGCGTGGCTGATGAAAAAAAGGCCGTTCTACACTACGCGATGATACGTCAGGATTCCACTTCTGCGGAAATAGCGGTTATAGTGGCATAATCAGGCACAGGCAGGAGCCGAGCCAACACCCTACGGAACAACAAGACAACGGGAGAAGTTCATGACCTGGGAATATGCGCTAATCGGTTTAGTCGTCGGCATCATCATTGGTGCTGTGGCCATGCGTTTCGGTAACCGCAAATTGCGTCAGCAGCAGTCACTGCAATACGAACTGGAAAAGAACAAAGCCGAACTGGAAGAATATCGCGAAGAGCTGGTCAGCCACTTTGCCCGTAGCGCTGAGCTACTGGACAACATGGCGACAGATTATCGCCAGCTCTACCAGCACATGGCGAAAAGCTCCAGCAGCCTGCTGCCGGAAATGACCGCGGAGACCAACCCCTTCCGCAATCGTCTGGCTGATTCTGAAGCCGGTAACGATCAGGCTCCGGTTCAGATGCCACGCGACTATTCAGACGGCGCGTCCGGCCTGCTGCGCGGTGGCGTAAAACGCGATTAATCGCACAACCTGAATAAATTTTACGGGCGCACCTTATGCGCCCGTCCTTTCTTCCCGTCCCCAGCTATTATTTAGTCAAACACCTCATTGTTCAGCGGTTGAAAATTCAATAACATCAAGATGTTTTTGGGGCCGTTCTTTTTCATTCCAGGATACGAGAGTCAGCATCGATGAAGAAAAAAAACCAGCTGTTGAGCGCCTTAGCGTTAAGTGTCGGGTTATCTCTCTCGGCGTCCTTCCCCGCCAGTGCGGCACTGCCTTCGCAGGTGCCTGGACAAGAAGCCATTCCCAGCCTTGCGCCGATGCTTGAAAAAGTCCTGCCTGCGGTAGTCAGCGTTCAGGTGGAAGGGACGGCACGCCAAAGCCAGCGTATTCCCGAAGAGCTGAAGAAATATTTTGGCGAAGACGCGCCGGATCAGCAGGCTCAGCCGTTTGAAGGTCTGGGCTCAGGGGTGATTATCGACGCGGCTAAGGGCTATATCCTGACCAATAACCACGTGATCAGCCAGGCCGATAAAATCAGCGTTCAGCTGAACGATGGCCGGGAGTTTGACGCCAAACTGATCGGCGGTGACGATCAGAGTGATATCGCCCTGCTACAGGTACAAAACCCCAGCAACCTGACCCAGATCGCCATTGCTGATTCCGATAAGCTGCGCGTCGGTGATTTTGCTGTCGCGGTCGGTAACCCGTTCGGCTTAGGCCAGACCGCCACCTCCGGAATTGTCTCCGCCCTGGGGCGCAGCGGCCTGAATCTCGAAGGGCTGGAAAATTTCATCCAGACCGATGCCTCCATCAACCGGGGCAACTCCGGCGGTGCGCTGCTTAATCTGAACGGTGAGCTGATCGGCATCAACACCGCTATCCTCGCGCCAGGCGGCGGCAGCATCGGGATTGGTTTTGCCATTCCGAGCAACATGGCGAAAACTCTGTCTCAACAGCTGATTCAGTTTGGCGAGGTTAAGCGCGGTCTGCTGGGCATCAAAGGCATGGAGATGAGCGCCGATATCGCCAAAGCCTTTAAGCTCAACGTCCAGCGCGGGGCGTTTGTCAGCGAAGTGCTGCCCAACTCAGGCTCTGCGAAAGCGGGCGTGAAATCCGGTGACGTTATTGTCAGCCTGAACGATAAACCGCTGAGCAGCTTCGCTGAATTACGTTCGCGTATTGCCACCACGGAGCCTGGCGCTAAAGTGAAGCTGGGCCTGATCCGCGAGGGCAAACCGCTGACCGTGGAAGTGACGCTGGACAAGAGCACCTCCTCTTCCGCCAGCGCAGAACAGATCTCCCCGGCTCTACAGGGCGCTACGCTGAGCGATGGTCAGCTTAAAAACGGCACGAAAGGCATTTCTGTCACTACCGTTGAGAAGAGCAGCCCGGCCGCGCAGGCAGGTTTGCATCAGGACGACGTGATCGTGGGCGTGAACCGTACTCGCGTGCAGTCTATTGCCGAAATGCGTAAGGTGCTGGAGAGTAAACCGGCGGTCATTGCCCTGCAAATTATCCGTGGCAACGATACCCTCTACATTTTACTGCGTTAACCATTTGCGACTCCGGGCATCGCCGCTGCGTGTGATGTCCGGATAACTCATGTTATGCTGCAAACCGTTCCTTTTTTAACGACACACGCATCATGCTTTTAAAGCTCTTTCGTTCAATTGTCATTGGTTTGATCGTTGCCGGTCTGCTGCTGGTGGCTATGCCATCTTTACGCCAGTTCAACAAACTGTCGGCTCCTCAGTTCGACAGCACGGATGAAACGCCTGCGACGTACAATCAGGCGGTACGCCGTGCCGCCCCCGCCGTGGTTAACGTCTATAACCGCGGGCTTAACAGTTCTGCTCATAACCAGCTGGAGATCCGCACGCTCGGTTCCGGTGTGATCATGGATGACCGGGGCTACATCATCACCAATAAACACGTCATTAACGATGCCGACCAGATTATCGTCGCCTTGCAGGATGGCCGCGTGTTTGAAGCCCTGCTGGTGGGGTCGGACAGCCTGACCGATCTGGCGGTGCTGAAGATCAACGCCACCGGCGGTCTGCCGACTATCCCGATTAATCGCAAACGAACGCCGCATATCGGCGATGTGGTACTGGCGATCGGTAACCCGTACAACCTGGGCCAGACCATCACTCAGGGGATCATCAGCGCGACCGGTCGAATCGGCCTGAACCCGTCAGGGCGGCAGAACTTCCTGCAAACCGATGCCTCTATCAACCACGGTAACTCCGGCGGTGCGCTGGTGAACTCTCTGGGCGAACTGATGGGCATTAACACCCTCTCCTTCGACAAGAGCAACGACGGCGAAACACCGGAAGGGATTGGCTTTGCCATTCCATTCCAGCTGGCGACCAAGATCATGGACAAGCTGATCCGCGATGGCCGCGTGATCCGTGGCTACATCGGTATTGGTGGGCGTGAAATCGCACCGATGCATACGCAGGGCGGTGGTATCGATCAGATCCAGGGGATTGTGGTCAACGAAGTGGCGCCTGGCGGCCCGGCGGCCAATGCAGGTATCCAGGTGAACGACGTTATCCTTTCCGTCAACGGTACGCCAGCGGTCTCTGCGCTGGAAACCATGGACCAGGTGGCTGAGATTCGCCCGGGCTCCATCATCCCTGTTGAAGTCATGCGTAATGACAAGAAGCTGACGATCCAGGTCACCATCCAGGAATACCCGGCCACTAACTGACGGGCATAAAAAAACGGAGCTTAGCGCTCCGTTTTTTTTACCGGGACAAGATCACTTGTTAACGAACTCTTCGCCCAGCGTGATGTCTTTCTTCAGCGTATCCAGCATGCCTTCCATCGCGTTTTGCTCAAACGCGCTCAGCGTGCCGATAGACTTACGCTCTTCAACACCGTTTTTACCCAGCAGCAGCGGCTGAGAGAAGAAGCGCGCGTGTTCACCGTCGCCTTCAACATAGGCGCATTCAACAACGCCTTTTTCGCCCTGCAACGCGCGAACCAGAGACAGGCCGAAACGTGCCGCCGCCTGCCCCATAGACAGGGTTGCAGAACCGCCACCCGCCTTCGCTTCCACCACTTCGGTGCCTGCGTTCTGAATGCGTTTAGTCAGGTCAGCCACTTCCTGCTCGGTGAAGCTCACGCCCGGGATCTGCGACAGCAGAGGCAGGATGGTCACGCCAGAGTGACCGCCGATAACCGGCACTTCCACTTCCGTTGGCTGCTTGCCTTTCAGCTCAGCCACGAAGGTGTTGGAGCGGATGATATCCAGCGTAGTTACGCCGAACAGTTTGTTCTTGTCGTAAACGCCTGCTTTCTTCAGTACTTCTGCTGCGATGGCAACGGTGGTGTTCACCGGGTTGGTGATGATACCGATGCACGCTTTCGGGCAGGTTTCAGCGATCTGCTGAACCAGGTTTTTCACGATGCCCGCGTTGACGTTGAACAGGTCTGAACGATCCATACCCGGTTTACGTGCAACACCCGCGGAGATCAGCACCACGTCGGCACCCTGCAACGCAGGACGCGCATCTTCACCGGAGAAGCCTTTGATTTTCACAGCTGTCGGGATGTGGCTCAGGTCAACCGCCACACCTGGGGTTACCGGAGCAATATCGTACAGGGAGAGTTCTGAGCCTGAAGGCAGTTGGGTTTTCAGTAGTAGGGCAAGCGCCTGGCCGATACCACCAGCAGCGCCGAGGACTGCGACTTTCATCCTAAACTCCTTATTATGGTTAACTTAAGTATCTGTAACTCCGTTGCGGCGACCATAATTCAGCACGTCATTAATTACAATTTTCATCGCTAAAGAATTTGAGGTCGCACGTCTTTCACCTTCACCTGAATACTATCGGGCTGTAGGCAACAACGAATTAAGAGGGGGTTACAATACACCCTGCCACGCCACCAAAACAACATCATTTTGATAACATTTAATTTACTTTTAAGGTTATTTGCGCGGCGTGACCCAGGCATGTTTTCCGATAACGAAATCTGATAAAATCTCTCCCTTTCATAACATTATTTCAGCCTGGCGTCAGGTAGATAATTTGCATAAAAATTCATCCACATGCATAATAATGTTGTTTCTATCGTCATATTCCGGGTGACTTATGCGAAGCTCGTCTAAGCAAGAAGAATTAGTGAAGGCGTTTAAAGCGCTACTCAAAGAAGAGAAATTCAGTTCTCAGGGAGAAATTGTTCAGGCGTTGCAGGAACAAGGCTTCGACAACATCAACCAGTCGAAGGTCTCTCGCATGTTAACCAAGTTTGGAGCGGTGCGTACGCGCAACGCCAAAATGGAAATGGTTTATTGCCTGCCTGCTGAACTTGGCGTGCCAACGACCTCCAGCCCGCTGAAAAACCTGGTTCTGGACATCGACTATAACGATGCCGTGGTCGTGATCCACACCAGCCCGGGCGCAGCCCAGCTGATTGCCCGCCTGCTGGACTCGCTGGGTAAAGCAGAGGGGATCCTCGGAACCATCGCCGGTGATGACACCATTTTTACCACCCCGGCAAATGGTTTCTCGGTGAAAGACCTCTACGAAGCGATTCTGGTCCTGTTCGAACAGGAGCTGTAATTGTCTGCCCCGTAGCGCCTGACTGCGGGGATCATTCTGCTGCTTCCGCGTTTTACCCTGCTTTTCTCTGCCTGCTGTTTTTGCAAATAGTGCTTTTTACCACCTGTTAACATTCATTCAGTGAATGATCTGCCGCAAAATCGCACAAAAAATCAAATTGATCTATCGCTTTGATTTAGACAAGAAAAAACCATAAACCTCGCATTGTGGCGCTCCTTTTTATGCATTCGCGTTATAAAAAATGATTTTTTTAACACGTAATAACAGGCGAAACCATTAGTCTGGTATTAATTTTTTGCGTGATTAGTGTATACTTGATTTTGTGATGAGGGTCACAGAACAAAGACCCCAGTAAAATAATTGACGAGGTAAATAATCATGAAAATTAAAACCACTGTAGCTACCCTGAGCGTACTGTCAGTCCTGTCATTCGGTGCGTTTGCAGCCGACACCATTAATGCCGAACAGGCACAATCCCGTCAGGCTATCGGGACTGTTTCTGTTGGTGCCATCGGTACGTCTCCGATGGACATGCACGAAATGCTGAACAAAAAAGCGGAAGAACAGGGTGCGTCATCTTATCGCATCATCGAAGCGCGCAGTGGCGACCACTGGCACGCTACCGCAGAACTGTACAAATAAACCCTCGTCGTATCTCATCATACGACTTGCCCCTGACCTCCCGGTCAGGGGCTTTTTTATCACTGGCGCACGTTGAAACGCAGTTGCCCTTCCAGCTCCTCCTCCGCTTCATCAAACAATAAAATCAATGCGCCAAAGCGTCTGCGCAGTTTTTCAGGCAGATGGGTAAATTCGATTTCCAGCGGTAACGGCAGCCTGTCGCCGGTAACCACATCCCACAGCATATCAAGATTGCTTACGCTGCCCCGCTCCAGGTCGAACGCCCGAATAAACTCGCGATAGAAGTCTTCCTGACTCTCAATTTCGTCAAAATCAAAGGTATAAATTTTCATTGCCAGCCACCCGGTACAGGCGGGCGGCAAATGCCGCCCTGTCTATTATAATCCCCCGATATGCAGGGTTTTAACTTCCAGAAACTCCTCCAGCCCCAGCACGGACCCCTCGCGGCCCAGCCCGGACTCTTTTACGCCCCCAAACGGACCCAGTTCGGTCGAGACCGCACATTCATTAATTCCGATCATGCCGCTCTCAATGGCCTGTGAGACGCGGAACACGCGCGAAAGATTCTGGGTATAAAAGTAGGCCGCCAGCCCGTAAGGCGTATTGTTAGCGCGCATAACCACTTCGTCTTCCGACGTGAAGCGGAAGCAGGCGGCTACGGGACCAAAGGTCTCCTCTTCTGCCAGCTTCATGCCTTCATGGCAGTCACCGAGTACGGTTGGCATCCAGAAGTTGCCGCCAAGTTCGTGCGGTTTACCCCCAGCCAGCACCGTGGCGCCCTTCGCTACCGCGTCTTCGACGTGCTCACGCACTTTCTCGACAGCCGAAGGCTCAATCAGCGGGCCGACAACGACGCCCTCGTCCAGACCGTTACCCACCTTCAGCGCCTTCACCGCATCGGCAAGTTGATTGACGAACTTGTCATAGACCGTCTCCTGAATATAGAAACGGTTTACGCTGACGCAGACCTGCCCGGCGTTACGGAACTTATTGGCGATCGCGCCTTTGACGGCGGCATCAATATCCGCGTCCTCGAAAACGATATACGGCGCATTACCGCCCAGCTCCATCGATACCTTTTTCATGGTCTCTGCGGAATTGCGAACCAGCGTTTTCCCGACGGCGGTTGAACCCGTAAACGAGATTTTGCGCACGTCATGACTGGCCATAATGGCGTCGCTAATTTCTGAGGTGCTCCCCGCGACCGCATTCAGCACACCATCCGGCACACCGGCCTGCTTCGCCAGCGTCAGCAGCGCAAAGGCGCTCAGCGGCGTGTTGTTTGCAGGTTTGATCACGCCGGTACATCCTGCTGCCAGCGCCGGGCCGAGCTTACGGGTGAGCATAGCCATCGGGAAATTCCATGGCGTGATAGCAGCAACCACCCCGACAGGTTCACGAGTGGCCAGAATACGGGAGCCAGGTTTAACCGGAGGAATGATTTCACCGTTGGCGCGCTTGGCCTGCTCGGCAAACCACTGAATGAAGCTGGCAGCGTAGTCCACCTCACCTTCAGCCTCTTTCAGCGGCTTGCCCTGCTCGGTAGTCATCAGCCGCCCGAGCCAGCTTTTGTTCTCGATAATCAGTTCATACCAGCGATAGAGGATCGCGGAACGCTCTTTTGCCGTTTTTGAGCGCCATGCGGGAAAGGCCTTCGTCGCGGCCACAATGGCCTCTTCGGTTTCGGCTTTTCCTGCTTTCGCCACTTTCGCAATGACCTCGCCCGTGGCCGGGTTTAGCACATCAAACGTGGTGTCGAGTGTTTTCCAGATACCGTTGACCAGATACCCGGTCTGAAAAAGAATACTGTCCTGAAGAGCCTGGGTTGTCATGTGTCCTCCCTTCCTGAATGTTTGAACCTGCAAAAATAAGTATAGCCACAAAAAAACCGACGCTTTTGGCGTCGGTTTTCTCTTCGTTAGCTGTCTGTCAGCGCATTCTGGTAGCGGTGCAGTATAAACACCAGCCGCTCTACCGGCTCGGTAACCTGCGGCGGCGCTTCCCAGATCCGCAGTTTCTCCTGGTAGATATCCAGCTCCTCCAGCAGTTGCTTAAAGTAGCGGCGACGTTTGTCATCACTGGATGCCGATATCACATGGTCCGCCGTGCGCCGTAGCTGGCGGTGGAAGGCGGACAAATCGTCGTTGATCGGCACTGGCGCGTTCCGCAGACGCTGGTGCGCGATAATCATGGTTAACGCCAGGCGGAAGCGGGCGACATCGCCCGGGAATTTATTCAGCAACAGGAACAGCTGCTGATAGAGCGCCGGCAGGTGGTTCTCCTTGCGCCGCGCGGTGTTGGTGGTCAAGGACGATACGGCGGCCGATACAAACTGATTCAGCAGCACGCGCCCTGTCCGCGCCTGAGAGTTATCCCGCACCAGCAGGATCACCATCATTGCCAGGAAACAGCCCACCAGCTGACCTAGTGCGCTATCCAGGAACTGACTGAAATGGAAGGTCATCGGGTTATCCAGCACGATGATGTTAATCGTACTCGCCAGTGCGCCTAACGATCCCAGACGGCGTTTTTGTACCTCAATCCCGATAAAGAACGCCATCACCGCCAGGCTGATGCAGAGCAAAAGCATGCTTTGCTGCGTCGAGGGAATAATCACCAGGAAGTAGAGCGCGCCAATGGGTAACGCCGCAATGGTGCCGTACAGAAAATCGATCGCGACCATGCGCGGGTTGGGCAGACGCATCGCCAGCGCGGTGACGACGGCAATCATCACCATCGCGCCGCTGCCAGACGTCCAGCCGGTCCACAGCCAGAACAGCGTGCCGAGTATACAGGCCAGGGTGGTACGCCAGAAGTTAACCATCGCATGATGGCGCTCGGCGGATTCAGGTTTGATCACCACTTCGCCCTGTAACACCTCTTCTTCCGCCGCACTGATTTTGGTGTTGCTAATCACGCCGCGTTTCAGGAGCAGGTAGCGCGTTGCGGCGCCTACCCAGGTATAAATGGTGACTGGCGTATCCCGTTCTCCTGTCCACGCAATCACACGACGCATGCGTTTAAGCTGTCGATGCACGTCCTGCACCGTCTCCACAGGCTCATCAAACAGTTCGCGGAAAGTATCCGTTACCACTTCGGGGCGGGTGTTCTGAATCAGGTAGGTTTCACACGCCTGGGTGATCAGCGTTAACGAGACGGTATTGATCGCTTTCAGACGACGGTTGGCCCGCTCCCAGCGGGAAGACTCCATATTGAGGTTACTGCGCATCCCTTCCAGCGCCTGCGTGCGGCGCACCAGCGCACTCCAGGCCTTGTCGACCTCTTCGCTGTCGCCGTGCTTAATGCACAGCTGCATGAGCTGGTACTGAGCAACAATCAGCGCGTCCAGCTCACGATCGACTTCCTGCTTGATGGATCGCGGAGAGAAGAGCAGGTCTGCGACAATCGCGCAGACGATACCAATGACAATCTCGCTGCAACGTTCCACGGCGAACTGCGGAGCAAGCAGCGGTTCACTCTGAATGGTGATGATAATAATCAGCGCGGTATATCCCGCCAGACCCCAGGCGTACGAGTTCTCCACCTTCACCAGCGAAGAGACCCAGGTGCAAAAACCCGCCCAGATACAGCATACAATCAGCATCAGCAGCGGCGTGCGGATCATCAGGATGATAATGGTCAGGGCGGCGATACAGCCGATAAAGGTGCCGATAATACGCAGCATCCCGCGATAGCGAATTGCCCCGGAGTAAGGTTCGCCACCCGCCGCGAAGGCAGGACCGGCGGCGACGATCGCGGCGGTCAGAACGGCCCAGCGCGGCGTTTCAAGCTGGAAATGGAAGCCAACAAACAGCGCCAGCACAATGGCGCATGCCAGCTTCACGGCGAAGCGGATGTGCTGGCTGGCGATGGAAAAAATGCCCATAGCGATCAACCAAACTCGCGCAGGCGATGGGCGATTTGACGGAAGATCGAATCCTGGCTGGCATCACGGTCTTTTTCACCCGTGATCACCACCGTCGCCGTGGTGCCTGCGGGCCAGAGGTTACTCTGCTGCTCATCCAGACGAATGCGTACCGGTACGCGCTGCGCCAGACGAACCCACTCGAGGTTAGAATCGACGGTCGCCATTCCTTTTGAATCATTGGTACTGCTGGAGTTGGTCACCCCCGCGGCCACGCTGTCCACGGTTCCCTTCAGGACCCGGTTGCTGCCGAGCGGCGTGATTTCGGCGCGATAGCCCGGACGCACGCCTTCCAGCTTGGTCTCTTCCATATAGGCGAGGACGTAGAAAGAGTTCTGTTTCACCAGCGCCACGGCCGTAGAGCCGCGCGTGATAAACTCGCCCGCATAGACATTGAGGTTGGTCACCCAGCCATCGGACGGGGCGCGGATAACGGTACGTTCCAGATCGAGCTTCGCCAGATCGCGCGTCGCCTGCGCTTTTGCCAGCTGATGCAGCACGGTTTGCAGCACGTTATTGGACTGGTCAATCTCTTCCCGGGACATGGCCTGGATGCCCAGCTTGTTACGGCGTCCTGCTTCACGGCGTTTTTCAGAGGCCAGCGCGTTGTAATACGCCACGTCGGCTTCCGCTTCTTCCAGCGCTTTTTGATAGCGCGGCTGGTCGATGGTGAACAGCACCTGATCTTTTTTCACCAGTTGGTTATCGTGGACGTTGACTGCCGTAATGAGACCGGCGACATCGGGCGCTATCGCGACCACCTCCGCGCTGAAACGCGCATCGCGCGTCCACGGGGATTCGGTGTAATAAACCCAGGCGCGAAAAATAGCGATGAACGCCAGGATGACCAGCGCCATAGTGATGGCAGTGCGGGAGATTTTTCTTGTTAGCGTTTTCACATCAACCTCAGACAAACATGCGCGATATTAAATAGAACAGGCAGCAATACAGCGCGGTATTGAACAATGCAGGATGCCAGACGAAATCATAAATCCCGGTAGGGACCAGCACCTTGCGCACCAGCCAGAAGATCGCCAGTGATAAAAGAAGCTCGAAAAATATCGGTGGGAACGACAAACCGAACACCACGATAACGGGAAACAGACTCATGTTGACCTTGATTAAAGAGAGTGCAGGTTACTGGATTTTTATGCTCGCGCCGCCGCAGGAGAGCAAGAATTGCCGGGCGAGAGTGGCGCAGCCGTTATGTAATTAATAATATATTAACGTAACTGTTGTGCTGTTATCTATCATATGTGATCTAAATCACTTTTAAGCCAGAGTGAATAATGGAACGTCTAAAACGCATGTCCGTCTTTGCGAAAGTGGTTGAGCAAGGCTCTTTTACCGCCGCAGCACGTCAGCTACAAATGAGCGTCTCATCCATTAGTCAGACAGTGTCAAAACTGGAAGATGAGCTTCAGGTGAAGCTGCTCAACCGCAGCACCCGCAGCATCGGGCTGACGGAAGCGGGTAAAATTTACTATCAGGGCTGCCGTCGAATGCTGCATGAAGTGCAGGACGTTCACGAGCAACTCTATGCCTTTAACAACACGCCTATCGGCACGCTGCGTATCGGGTGTTCTTCAACTATGGCACAAAATGTTCTCGCTGCCATGACGGCGGAAATGCTGAAAGAGTATCCCGGTTTAACCGTTAATCTGGTTACGGGCATTCCGGCACCGGACCTGATTGCCGATGGGTTAGACGTGGTGATCCGCGTTGGCGCGTTGCAGGACTCTAGCCTGTTCTCGCGTCGACTGGGCAGCATGCCGATGGTGGTCTGCGCTTCGAAAAGCTACCTGGCACAGTATGGCGTGCCGGAGAAACCTGCCGATCTGAGCAACCACTCGTGGCTGGAATACAGCGTTCGGCCAGATAACGAATTTGAACTGATCGCGCCGGAAGGGCTTTCCACTAAACTGCTGCCTGAAGGCCGCTTCGTCACCAACGATCCGATGACCATCTCACGCTGGCTGGTGGCCGGGGCCGGGATCGCCTACGTACCGCTGATGTGGGTGATCAACGAGATCAACAGCGGCGTGCTGGAGATCCTCTTCCCGCGCTACCAGTCCGATCCGCGTCCGGTGTACGCGCTCTATACGGAAAAGGACAAGCTGCCGCTGAAGGTGCAGGTCTGTATTAACTATCTGACGGACTATTTTGTGGAAGTGGCGGAGCTGTTTCAGGGCATGCGGGGCAGAAGGAAAGAGTAGGCTTTTCCCCTCTCCCCGTTGGGGAGAGGGTTAGGGTGCGGGGGAAAATTTACGCCGTGCCGCCCACCGTCAGATTATCTACTTTCAGCGTAGGCTGACCGACGCCCACAGGCAGGCTCTGGCCCTCTTTGCCGCAAACGCCCACGCCGTTATCCAGCTTCAGATCGTTACCGACCATGGAAATCTGCTGCATGGCCTCAATGCCAGAGCCAATCAGGGTTGCGCCTTTCACCGCTTTGGTCACTTTGCCCTTCTCAATCAGATACGCCTCTGAGGTAGAGAAGACAAATTTGCCGGAGGTGATATCCACCTGACCGCCGCCAAAGTTTGGCGCGAAGATCCCGTAATCAACGGATTCGATAATCTCCTGCGGCGTGGATTTGCCCGGCAACATGTAGGTGTTGGTCATGCGCGGCATCGGCAGGTGCGCGTAGGATTCACGACGGCCGTTACCCGTTGGCGCTACGCCCATCAGGCGCGCGTTAAGCTTGTCCTGCATGTAGCCTTTCAGTACGCCGTTTTCGATCAGCACGTTGTACTGGCCCGGCGTGCCTTCATCGTCGATAGAAATCGAGCCGCGACGGTCGAGCATGGTGCCATCATCCACCACGGTACACAGTTCGGAGGAGACAAGCTGCCCCATCTGACCGCTGAATACGGACGTCCCGCGACGGTTGAAATCACCCTCAAGGCCGTGACCGACCGCTTCGTGCAGCAGCACGCCAGGCCAGCCTGCGCCCAGAACCACCGGCAGCGTACCGGCAGGAGCCGCCACGGCAGACAGGTTGACCAGCGCCATGCGCACGGCTTCTTTTGCCCACGCATCCGCGCGCGCTTCGCCGTCAACGTCGCCGAGGAACCAGTCGTAGCCAAAACGACCGCCGCCACCGCTTGAGCCGCGCTCGCGCTTGCCGTCGTCTTCAACCTGCACGCTGATAGAGAGACGCACCAGCGGGCGAACATCCGCCGCCAGGGTACCGTCCGTCGCCGCCACCAGGATCAGTTCATAAACACCGGTCAGGCTGGCAGAGACTTCCTGCACGCGTTTATCCGCCGCGCGAGCCACTTTGTCCACGCGACGCAGGATGTCGAGCTTCTCTTCGCGGCTCATGCTTTGCAGCGGGTCGATGCTGGTATAGAGCGCAGCGTGCTGCACTTCACCCAGCGTTTTCACGCGACCATCTCCGGTATCACGCACAATGGTGCGCGCGGCCTGCGCGCTCTGCTCAAGTGCGGCGAGGCTAATCTGATCGGCATAAGCAAAACCGGTTTTCTCCCCGCTGACGGCGCGCACGCCGACGCCCTGGTCGATGTTGTAAGAGCCATCTTTAATGATGCTGTCTTCTAAAACCCAGGATTCGTGATAGCTCGACTGGAAATAGAGATCGCCGTAGTCGAGGCGGCGTTCGGTCAGTTGACCAAGAATGGAGAACAGGTCCTGATGGCTCAGGCCGTTCGCTGCGAGCAAATGTTCACTTACCAGGTTCAGACTCATCTATTGCTACTCGTTCGTTGCCGCCCGTGGCGGTATAAAGATCGTATTTATTGAGAGTGAGGCAATTACCTGCCCACGTCAAATCATTGCGGTGCTTCTTTGCGCGGCTGGCGCAGCACCTCGTTAATCTGCGGTTTATCGACCGGACCGGTAATGCGATAGCGCAGAATAGAGACCTTGCTCCACAGCGGCCCCAGCACTTTACTGGCGGCAAACACCGCCGCACCGACAATCGGGTTCACCACAAAGGCCGCCGCAACGCCCACGCTTGCGGAAATTTCCGGCGCCACCACGGCTTCCATATCCAGTTCGCGACGCACGAGGTTGACCGAGCCTTTCATGGCGATATCCGCTTCCAGGCCATCCACCAGCGTATCGTCCGTATGCAGAACGCCGTCTTTGATCCACGCCGTACTGCGAATGGAATCGTAGTAGAAACCTTCGCTGAAGGTGTCGCTGAAATCGAAGCGCAGCTTGCGCAGCAGCGCATCAAAACTCAGCAGGCGCAGGATCTGCCCGGCGCGCCCCGTGCTCACGTCGGCAATCTCACCCTTACCGAAGTTGGTTTTCAGGATGCCGTTAAGCGAAGCTTCATCGGGTGTCCACGGCGCAGCGCGCCAGTGCAGATCGTAATTCACATCGAAGGACGATCCGCGAAGCGGCGTGCTAATGCCGAAGAAGTTAGCCGCGGCGTCCAGCTTATTGCCTTTAATATCGCCTTTCAGCGAGGTGCGTTGTTCACCCGGTTTGTTCACCCATTCGCCCGCGGCAGTCATGCGGCCAAAGCCGGTATCCACCAGCCCACCAGAGAGGCTCAGCGTATTTCCCTGAATGGCAAAATCACCGTCGATACGGCCATATTTCTGTCCCCACAGCCAGCACTCCGCGCAGCGCAGCTGGAGATCGGGCCAGCCGCTGAAATCCACGCGCGACGTCCCATTGCCACTGACAGGAGAAGTGCTTGTCGACTCTGCTTTAGACGCCGTAAAGGTCGGATTGTAATAGAGATAACGGATAGCCGCCTGCCATGGCGCGTGATCGCGCATGATCAACGAACCGTTGATCTCACGCCCCTGCGCCTCGACCTTTGAGCCGTTTACCGTCGGCCGGGAGACAATACTCAGGTTGTTCCACTGCTGCCCGCCCAGCGTCAGCGCAGGCGTGCGCAAGGTAATGGACTGCGGGAACTGCGCCGTTTGGTCGACGTTTTGCCCGACACCTTTCTGGAACAGTGCCAGCCACTCTGCGCCATCCATCGGCGGGAGATTCAGTTCAACGCCCGCCTGCTCCGGCAGCGGCGGCGTGGTACGGCTGTCCGTCGTCCAGATCGCCCTGTCCAGCGTCAGCTTGCGGTTAAGCAGCCAGCGGCTGTTGAAGTGGTTTGTTCCGCCCGCGTTTCCGGTTAAATCGAAGCTGTTAAGGTTGCCCGCAACCTTAACGTTGACGGGCAATGCTTCACCGCTTTTTTTATTCAGCGGCGCGGGAAGCTGGCTGCTGAGGTTTTTTAGATCGCCCGTAATGTCGACGTTATAGCGCGCACCGGCATGATAAGGCAGGTCGATGGCGACCTTGCCATTCCATGACACCGCACCGTCCACCGCATTCTCAATCGGCTTCGGCAGAACATCCATGCGTGACGGCTGCCAGTTCGCGTCCATATTGACCGCCACCTGGTAGGCTTTATCGCCCTCGGTGGTGGAGAAATCGATATTAACGGGTTGATTGAACCAGGTCGCTTTAAGCGGCTCACTTTTCAGCGTGCCGTTAACAAAGCTGAACTGACCGCTGAGGTTTTTCAGGGTGCTGTCCAGCGGCTTGATATAGAGGCTGTTGTTATTAAGGCGAACGTCGCCTTTGGCGGTGGTCAATTCACCGTCCAGCGGGATATCCAGATGTAAGCGAGCATTCACATCGCCATCTAACTGCAACTGCTGAAGGGTGGCTGCCAGGGAGTCATTCAGCGGCGTATCTTCAAAGTACGGGCCAACCGCTTTACCCGGCCCCTTAATATCCGCATCAATCAGCAGCTTCTCTTTGGAATAATCCGGGATGTTTGCCGTCAGGTTGCTTGCCGTTACGCCGCCCAGCGCGACGCTGTCCGTCTTCATCCACAAGCCGTCATTCAGGAAGTTGAGTTCAATATCCAGATTCTTCAGCGCCGGCCAGTCTGGCTGGAAGGCATAGGTGGCGTTGCGTAGCGGCACCAGAACCTGGAACTGGCCTTCGTTGTGCTTATACGGGAACAGGTGCGGGTTGCCGCCGTAGACCAGCGTGGCGTTATCCGCCTGGCCGCCCTGAATAGCGCCGCTGAGATAGTCCACCAGCGCTTTCCCCATCAGGTTTTCCGGGAAGTAGCGCCACGCCTGCGAACCGTCATCCGTGCTGATGCCCGCCAGAATACCCAGCCACGGCTCATCGCCTTCAGGCTGTAGATAACGGAAATTACCGCGGGCATGTACCGCTTTGGCTTTTACATCAATATCGCGGCCATCGAGCTGAAAACCTTTGTCATTCTTCAGCCAGTTGAGAGTGGCATTTCCCTTTTCGATCTCCAGTGGCGCACGGAAGACCGTTTCGTACGGCATTTTCGCGTCCTGCATTTCTGCCGTCAGCCTGCCGCTTTCCACGCTGCCTTCCAGTTTACCGCTGAAGTGCTCGGCACCCGGCAGCAATTTCCACTGTTTCCATGCGAGATTTTTCCATGCCGCCTGAAAACGCGTCTTTTCCGTAGCCTGGAGCGGAATATCCAGCGCCAGTCGGTTTATCTGCCCGCTCGGCTGCGTCGCCAGCCAGATTTCGCCCAGCTCCGGTGAAAGTTTTGCGGCCATTGAACGCAGCCCTTCGATCGCCGTCAGATCCAGGTTACTGGCGCGGATACGCAGCTCGTCGCTGCGTTTACCGTTTATCCCGCCGACGTCCTGTTCCGGCATCCACGCCAGCGTCAGCGCGCCGCGCGGCCAGGGTTTGTTATCCATGGAGATGCGCGTATCCGGAATGGCGAACTGCCAGCCGCCTTTATCCTGCGTCACGTGTGCGGTGAGGTTATCGACGGAAAGTTGATGCTGATGGTTTTCCCCTTTCCAGCTCGCGCCCCCCTGCTTAAGCCAGATATCGCCGCTGGCGAACGCCCCGTTCGTCAGCGTCATCCAGCCTTCCAGGCTGAAGCGCGCGGTCTCCAGCTGCATGTTCTGCTGTAGCCACTCACCGAGCCACGGCTTCACGTCCACGTCGTCCGCCTGTAGCCAGACCCTGCCGTTGTTCAGCAGGCCATTGTCGTCACGCAGATCCATCCGCACCTGCATAACCCCGTGCTGCCCGTTCAGGCTGGAGAGATTCACCTGCCCCTCGGCGCGGTGGCGATCTTTCCCGTTTAACCAGGTCAGCTGTGGGATCGCCAGCTCAGCGCGCTGACCGGAAAGAGTAATAAAGCTCACTTCGCTGTCGCGCAGATCGAAATGATCGAACTGCCGCAGGAACAGATCGCTGATACGGCTGGTTTCCAGCCCTCGATCGCTGTCGCCGCTTTGCAGCGGCGTGTTAGTCATCAGCTGAAGTTGCCAGAAGGTGAGATCGCGAAACTGCCAGCGCAGATGCAGCAGGCTTTGCCAGACATCCAGCGCCAGGGTGACGCGTTTGATTTTGAGGTGGCCGCCATCTTTCAGGCTGGCGCGGATATCCCGCGCATCTAGCGTCGGGCCAAAGTTCTGCCAGCTTGCCTCGATATGACTCACGTCCACCGGCAGGCCGGTGGCGGATTCGATTTTTGCCAGTATCTGCGGACGCCAGCTGTCCAGATGCGGCAAGGCGAGACGCAGCCCGCTCACGAGCAACGCGACAATCACGACCAGCGTTGCCCCTGTAAGCAGTAAAATCCCCGGCAATCGCCTCACGCGTCTCTCCTTGTCAGCCTTAAATCTCGCAGCGAACTGCGTTTACATCATGACGACGTCAAACTGCTCCTGGTTATAGAGCGGCTCAATTTGCACTTTTACCTGTTTGCCGACAAAGATTTCCACTTCCGCCAGCGCGTGCGACTCTTCCCCTTTCAGGGCCTCCGCCACCGCAGGGGAAGCATAGACCAGAAAACGGTCTGAGTCGTAGGCATGATGGACACGGACAATTTCACGCATGATCTCGTAGCAGACCGTCTCCACCGTCTTTACCGTTCCGCGTCCATGGCAGGTTGGACACTCATTACACAGGACATGTTCCACGCTTTCGCGGGTCCGTTTCCGGGTCATTTCCACAAGACCGAGCTGCGAGAAGCCATTGATGCTGGTTTTCACGCGGTCCTTACTCAGCGCCTGCTCCAGAGAGTGCAGCACGCGACGGCGGTGATCTTCATTGTTCATATCGATAAAGTCGATGATGATAATGCCGCCCAGATTACGCAGGCGAAGCTGACGCGCGATGGCCTGCGTCGCTTCGATGTTGGTGTTGAAGATGGTGTCATCGAGGTTGCGATGGCCGACAAACGCGCCGGTGTTGATATCGACGGTGGTCATCGCTTCGGTTTGATCGATGATCAGATAGCCACCCGATTTCAGCTCAACCTTACGCTCCAGCGCACGCTGGATTTCGTTTTCAACGTCATAGAGGTCAAATATCGGCTGGCGTCCGGTGTAATGCTCCAGCAGACCCGGCATTTCCGGGATGTACTCGGCGGTGAACTCCAGTAAGGCTTCGTACGTCAGACGGGAGTCCACGCGGATGCGGTCAAGCTGGGCATCGGCGAAATCACGTAATACGCGCTGAGCGAGCGCCAGCTCACCGTACAGCCGGTAGCGGGTCTGGTTGCGTTTTTTACGCTCCATCACTTTGGTCCAGACGCGCTTCAGGTAGGCCGCATCCGAGGCGAGATCTTCTTCGCTGATCCCTTCCGCCGCGGTACGGATAATAAACCCGCCCTGCTCGTCGCAGTAGGCGCTGACCACCTTTTTCAGGCGCTCACGCTCGCTTTCGCTCTCAATACGCTGTGACACGCCGACGTGCGACGCCCCCGGCATAAAGACCAGATAGCGTGAAGGCAGGGTGATGTCGGTGGTCAGACGCGCGCCTTTAGTGCCCAGCGGATCTTTTACCACCTGCACCATCAGATCCTGGCCCTGACGCACCAGCTCAGAGATGTCGCGCACGGCAAACTGCTTTTGCTCTTCGCCTGCCACACATTCGGTGTGCGGCATGATATCGGAGGCATGTAAAAACGCCGCCTTATCGAGCCCAATATCTACAAAAGCCGCCTGCATACCCGGCAGGACACGACTGACACGACCTTTGTAGATATTGCCTACGATTCCGCGTCGCGCTTCACGCTCAATATGAATTTCCTGAAGAATGCCACCATCAATGTAGGCCACACGGGTTTCCGATGGCGTTACGTTTACCAACAATTCAGCCGTCATAATTATCCCTTCCCTCACGCAGTGAGTTAAAATTGCTCAGCAACTCATACGTTTCCACCAGCGGTAAGCCGACTACGGCGTGATAGCTGCCATTTATCTTCCTGACAAAACAGCCACCCAACCCTTGAATACCGTATGCACCTGCTTTATCCATAGGTTCACCGCTGGCGATATAGCCGGCGATCTCCTCGTCGGTGAGTACTCTGAACGTCACTTCCGTTACCACAAGGCAATCCAGAACGTACTGGCTGTCTGCCAGCGCTACCGCCGTCATCACCTGATGGGTTTGTCCGGACATGTTACGCAGCATCCGCGCCGCATGGTCTGCGTCGCGGGGTTTCTCAAGCACCTCACCATTGAGAATGACAATGGTATCCGCACCCAACACCGGTAAGTCACGCGGCACGCATGCCACGCCCGCCTGCGCTTTTTCACGCGCCAGACGAGAGACATACTGCTGAGCGCTTTCACCCTCAGCGCGTTTTTCTTCAATACCGGTAACGATGCGTTCGAAGGAGACACCCAACTGCGCGAGCAGTTCCTGGCGACGCGGAGAACCGGAGGCAAGATACAAAGACGTCATAGAAACCTTTTATTGCACGGCAAACTGCTGGCGAATTTTACGCATCAGCAGGAACAGCCACGGCCAGAGCACACCGTTTACTACACTACTCCAGAACACTTCCGGTCGGAAAGAGACGTTGATCACTAAAAACTCTGCCCAGAAAACAACGATATCCGCAGCGAGCGACAACAACATCACCACCAGCGCCTGTTGCCAGAGCGCAAGGTTACGAAAGAGCTGGAATTTGAGTGCGACGAGATACGCAATAATGCTCATGGATAAGGCGCGGACGCCAAGCGTAGAGCCACTGATAAGATCCAGTATGGCACCCATCACAAAACCTGTGCCGACATTTACGCGGTGCGGCAGGGCAAGGATCCAGTAGAGCAAAATGAGCAATACCCAGTTTGGCCGGAAAACAAGAATGTCGTCCGGCCAGGGCATAATTTGCAGCAACAGTGCAACGAGGAATGAGAGCCAGATTACCCAGCGCCCCTGGCTACGATAACTGGCCACTACTGCCCTCCACCCGAGACTTGCGGCGGTGGCGGCGCATCCGGCAGCGGCTGCGTTAACCCCGTCGCCGGAGCCGGTACGGGTGCAGGTGGTCCCATCGCATCCGGCGCAGGCAGTACCTGCGGCATCATCTGCATCAGGCGTTCATTCGCCACGCGATGCACATCTTCCGGGGTCATCGGGTTAGCTCCGTTACGATCGGCGCCCCACAGCAGCAGCAGGTAGCGCAAACGCTGCAAGCCGGCCGTTGGACGCGCCTGAATCACGGTGTAGGCACGCTGAGTGTCGAGCTTCACGGAAGAGACAACCGCAACCGGGTAGCCCTCAGGGAAACGACCGCCCAGACCGGACGTCACTAGCACGTCGCCCACGCGGATATCCGTGTTGGCGGGCAGATGTTCCAGTTGCAGATCGTCCGTGCAGCCGTTACCGGCGGCAATCACGCGAATATCGTTACGCAGCACCTGAATCGGCAGTGCATGGGTGGCATCGCAAATCAGCAGCACGCGGCTGGTCAGTTTGGCAACCGCCACAACCTGGCCCACGACGCCTTTATCGCTGATGACAGGCTGACCTTCGTATACGCCGTTCACGCTGCCTTTATCAATCACCACCTGATCGCTGTACGGATCGTTTACGGTGGAGATCACCTGGGTGACCATTTTCTGTTCATCCTGGCGCAGCGGCGAGCCAAGCAGTTCACGCAGGCGTGCGTTTTCCTGCTTATATTGCCCCAGCATCAGCAGCTCGCTGTTTTTCAGCAGCAGTTCCTGGCGTAACGCACGGTTTTCGAGTTCGAGCTGGTCACGCGATGAGAGCGTTTGCGACACGGAGTCGAGCAGTTCACGGGGACCATTTGAAATAAAGTAGAAAGGACTGACGGCGGTATCCATGTACGTTCGGATCTGGCTGAACGTACCGAGGCGGCTATCGGCAATAATGACCCCGAGCGCAACCAGAACCGCCAGGATCAGGCGAAACTGTAGCGACGGGCCACGGCTAAAAATTGGCTTCATAGGCTATGCGTATTCTCGCGTCAGAGAGAAAGGGTAGCAAATTGCTACCCTCTCACACCCGACTACTCTTCGCTAAACAAGTCGCCGCCGTGCATGTCGATCATTTCCAACGCCTTGCCACCACCACGGGCGACGCAAGTCAGTGGATCTTCTGCAACTACGACAGGAATACCTGTCTCTTCCATTAACAGGCGGTCGAGGTTACGCAGCAGCGCACCCCCACCGGTCAGAACCATACCGCGCTCGGAGATATCGGAGGCTAGCTCTGGCGGGCACTGTTCCAGCGCAACCATCACCGCGCTCACGATACCGGTCAGTGGCTCCTGCAACGCTTCCAGGATTTCGTTGGAGTTCAGGGTGAATCCACGTGGCACGCCTTCCGCCAGGTTACGACCGCGAACTTCGATCTCGCGCACTTCATCACCCGGGTAGGCAGAACCGATTTCGTGCTTGATGCGCTCTGCGGTCGCTTCACCGATCAGAGAGCCGTAGTTACGGCGAACGTAATTGATGATAGCTTCGTCGAAACGGTCGCCGCCGATACGCACGGAAGAGGAGTACACCACGCCGTTCAGGGAGATAACGGCCACTTCAGTGGTACCGCCACCGATATCCACCACCATAGAACCGGTTGCTTCAGAAACCGGCAGACCCGCACCAATTGCCGCAGCCATCGGTTCTTCAATCAGGAAGACTTCACGCGCACCGGCACCCTGAGCAGATTCACGGATTGCACGGCGTTCAACCTGGGTCGCGCCAACCGGCACACACACCAGCACGCGCGGGCTTGGGCGCATGAAGCTGTTGCTGTGAACCTGCTTGATGAAGTGCTGAAGCATTTTTTCGGTCACGAAGAAGTCAGCAATAACGCCGTCTTTCATTGGGCGGATCGCGGCGATGTTGCCCGGCGTACGGCCCAGCATCTGCTTCGCATCATGACCTACTGCGGCCACGCTTTTTGGCGAGCCGGCACGATCCTGACGAATGGCCACAACGGAAGGCTCATTCAATACGATGCCTTGTCCTTTTACATAAATAAGGGTATTCGCGGTACCCAGGTCAATGGACAGGTCATTGGAAAACATGCCACGAAATTTTTTCAACATACTAAGGGATAATCCTGAAAGCTGGGGCGGAAAACAAAATCCGCTTACTTTACCAACCACACGCAGCAGCGACAAGGCGCAAAAATCGTCTGCTACGGTGAAAATTAGTGCAGCACGTTTCCTTTGTTACAAATTCATCCCCTGAATCCCTCAGGGCTGAGTAAACAGCAGCGTCCCTCACTTTCACTTGTAACCCATTAAAGGTCGTTCACTGGCTTTTATGCTCGTCTTACTCAAAGCTACAGGCGCGATATTCTACGTGAAAACAAAGTAAACGGCAGGTCAAACAGAGTATCTTTGCAAATATTTTTTCACATTGGTGTCAAGCGGCTGAGAGGCGGCAAAAAAATCCCCCTGACCGCCCGTCACGCCGCGCTCTGTCAACATCTGCCATTCACTTCGTGAACGTACGCCTGTGGCAAATACTTGCGTTTGCGTTCCTTTGCACGCTTCCACCAGGCTTTGTACCAGCAGCTGGTTTTCCGTGCGTTTTTCAATATTCCTTACCAGACCCGGATGCAGCTTCAATAATTCAACATCCAGCTCTTTGATCCAGCTGGTGCTCACCAGCGTCAGACCCGCCTGGGTTACCGCCACGCGAGCCCCAAGCGCATTGATTAAACGCACCACCGGGCGCAACCGGCTGATGTGTTGACCTACATCTGCCTCTGCAAGTTCAAAAATAATGCGTTTGCGTTGCGATTTTTCGCATTGCATTAACGTGTCACGTAACCAGCGCTGAAAGCGCGGACGGATCAGCGATTCGACGGTCACCTGTAAAGCCAGATTTTCTTCAGGCCAGTACGATAAAAACGGAATGAGGCGGGTGATTTGCTGACGGTCATACTCTTCGGACAATCCGAATTGCAACACCATGGGCAGATATTCTGCGGAGATAACCTCTTCGGTGCCATCAAAAATACGGCACATCAGCTCACGATGATGGACATGACCACTCTTCATGACCGCCGGTTTTTGATAGATGCGCGGTCCGCCCCGGCTCAGCATCTGTTCAATCAGGGTTCGCCAGCGCACGTTGCCGCGCCCTTTCTCCGGCAGCGTATCATCATAGACCGCCCAGCCGTTCGCCCCCTGCAATACGGCGTTACGCGTTGCCGCTTCCGCATGTTCCATCACCTGCTCCGTCGACTGACCGCCGCGCCAGGCACAGATGCCTATATGCACCATGTCGTCTCTGTCGAGCATTTTGCTCTGGGGCAGCGCATCGACGGCTTTCAGCAGCTGACTGGCGATACTCTCGGATTCCTTTAAGGTGCGATGCGGCAGCAAGACGGCAAAGTCGCTGCGGTGGTAGCGTGCCAGTAACGCGCCGGGGTAGCGCATAATAAAGGTGGACAGCAGGTTAATCAGCGTAAAGAGGTTCTCTTCCGCCACGCGCTGACCCCAGGTATCACGGAGCAGATCAAAGTCGGGCAGGCGAATCATCATTACCACGCCATGCGTACCCACCTTTTCGGGGTCATCAAGAAGCGTAGCCAGCTGATTATCAAAGAAGAGACGGTTGTTGAGGCCCGTTTTGTTATCCTGCGCGGCATAAGAGCGAATCAACGTGTCCATACGGCTACGCTGATCGCTGGCAAACTGGATTTCGGAGAGCAGCACGTCCAGGGCGCTACTGGTGCGTGATGGCCATTCATAAACCGATCCCCGCACCTGCGGACCCCGCTCGCCATTCAGTATCCGCACGGAGCGTGTTTCCAGCAGTTCCTGGCCGGAAAGTTGACGACGCTGCCAGCGAACGGCGAGGAAAATCAGCAGTACGATAAAAGCAACGGCGATGGTTAAGGGCGCGGTGGTCATAAGCGAGCGTAAATAGTTGCTCATCGGATCCTGGTACATCAGATGAATTGTCATACCCGGATGTTTAAGTGAATTAACCGTGACGTCCCGATACTGATCTACCGTGCCGGCAGGACGATAGCTGCCCTGGCGGGTATGGCTGAAAACGGTCTGCTTCCCCTGTTTAATGTCGATCTGCACTATATCCACAGGCACCATTAACTCATCCAGCTCACGCGAAAGCGCCGGGAAGGAGGACGTTATCAGGCGAGTGTCGATAACCGATGCAACCGATTCAACCCGGTTAACCAGCTTATCCTGGATGGCATTGTAAAAGCTCAGCGAGCAGCCGATTAGCGTGACAAATATGGTCAGCCCCGTCAGCAAGGTAATAAAAGCTGAGAACTTCGTCGTTAATCGCATCCTTGAGATTACTCCGTGGGTTGAAGGGGGGCAAGTGAGCACTAACTTGCATTTTAAATGCGACATACTACCAAACCTGGTGTATCTGGCAATTTATTGCGTTAAATCGGCACTGCGTTTCATTGAGCGAGTATAGTCATCAGGACATATTTTCCCATCATCAAACCTAGTGAGGACCCTGTATGCAGGCTTTGATCTTAGAACAGCAGGACGGCAAAACCGTTGCCTCGGTGCAAGCCATTGAGGAGAACCGCCTGCCGGAGGGCGACGTGACCGTAGATATCGACTGGTCCAGCCTGAACTATAAGGATGCACTGGCGATTACGGGAAAAGGTAAAATCATCCGAAATTTCCCGATGGTGCCAGGAATCGACTTTGCAGGCCGCGTGCATACCAGTGAAGATCCGCGTTTTCACGCCGGACAGCAGGTGCTGCTCACCGGCTGGGGCGTAGGTGAAAACCACTGGGGCGGACTGGCAGCACAGGCGCGCGTCAAAGGTGACTGGCTGGTCCCGATGCCGAAAGGCCTGGACGGTCGTAAGGCGATGATCATCGGCACGGCAGGCTTCACCGCCATGCTGTGCGTGATGGCGCTGGAAGAGGCCGGGATTCGTCCTGACTCGGGCGAAATTGTCGTCACCGGCGCCAGCGGCGGCGTGGGCAGCACGGCCGTCACGCTGCTGCACAAGCTGGGGTATCAGGTCGCCGCCGTCTCTGGCCGCGAAAGTACGCATGATTATCTACGTCAGCTGGGCGCAAGCCGTATTCTGAGCCGCGACGAATTCGCCGAGACCCGCCCGCTGGAAAAACAGATCTGGGCTGGCGCAGTAGATACCGTCGGCGACAAAGTGCTGGCGAAGGTGCTGGCGCAAATGAATTACGGCGGCTGCGTGGCGGCCTGTGGTCTGGCGGGTGGTTTTGCCCTGCCGACGACGGTGATGCCATTTATTCTGCGTAACGTGCGTCTTCAGGGTGTCGATTCGGTCATGAGCCCAGCCGAGCGGCGGGCTGAGGCCTGGGAACGTCTGGTGCAGGATCTGCCAGCCTCATTCTATGAGCAGAGCGCCACTGAGATCACCCTGAGCCAGGCGCCAGAGTTCGCCAATAAAATCATGGACAACCAGTTCCACGGTCGTGCGCTGGTTAAAATCGCCTAATCTTCAAATTTTCGTGACATATTCGCGCTAACCCTCCTCCTCCGTCATGCTTAGAAAAACGCCTGACGGAGGATGCCATGAAAACCCGAAAACTGACGGAAGCCGACGTAACGTCTGAATCTGTCTTTATGCTACAGCGCCGCCAGATCCTGAAAATGCTTGGCATCAGCGCCACTGCCCTGACGCTCACCCCTGCGGCCCATGCCGATCTGCTCGACTGGTTTAAGGGCAACGATCGCCCGAAAGCCCCCTCCGGCGCACCGCTTGACTTCACCAAACCGGCACAGTGGCAGAATAAACTGACGCTGACGCCGGAAGATAAAGTCACCGGCTATAACAACTTCTATGAGTTTGGTCTTGATAAGGCCGATCCTGCCGCCAACGCCGGGAGCATGAAAACCGATCCCTGGACGCTGAAGATAGATGGCGAGGTGGCAAAACCGCTGACCCTGGATCATCATGACCTCACCACCCGCTTCCCCCTTGAAGAACGCATTTACCGTATGCGCTGTGTGGAAGCCTGGTCGATGGTGGTGCCGTGGGTAGGTTTCCCTTTGCATAAACTGCTGGCGCTGGTTGAGCCCACCAGCAACGCGAAGTATGTTTCTTTCCAGACGCGCTATGCCCCGGACGAGATGCCAGGCCAGAAGGATCGGTTTATCGGCGGCGGGCTGGAGTATCCCTACGTTGAAGGTTTACGTCTCGACGAAGCCATGCATCCGCTTACGCTGCTCACCGTCGGGGTTTATGGCAAAGCGCTGCCGCCGCAAAACGGGGCGCCCATTCGCCTGACCGTACCGTGGAAATACGGTTTCAAGGGCATCAAATCGATCGTCAGCATTAAGCTCACCCGTGAACGCCCCCCCACCACCTGGAACCTGGCAGCGCCTGACGAGTATGGTTTTTTTGCCAACGTTAACCCGCACGTTGACCATCCGCGCTGGTCGCAGGCAACAGAACGTTTTATCGGTTCCGGCGGCGCGCTGGATGTTAAACGCCAGCCAACGCTGCTATTTAACGGCTATGCGGATGAGGTGGCATCCCTCTACCGTGGTCTGAACTTACGGGAGAACTTCTAAGTGCGTTTAACGGCAAAGCAGATAACCTGGCTGAAGGTACTCCTGCATTTAGCCGGATTTCTCCCCTTTATCTGGCTCTTCTGGGCAGCCAGCCAGGGACAGTTCAGTGCCGATCCGGCGAAAGATATTCAGCATTTTACGGGTCGGATGGCTCTGAAATTTTTGCTGGCGACCTTGCTCGTCTCACCGCTGGCGCGCTACGCTAAACAGCCATTATTGATACGCACCCGTCGGCTTTTAGGGCTATGGTGTTTCGCCTGGGCAACGCTGCATCTCACCAGCTACGCCCTGCTGGAACTGGGCATTAACAACCTGGCACTCCTTGGCAGCGAACTGGTGACGCGTCCCTATCTGACGCTGGGTATCGTAAGCTGGCTGGTTTTACTGGCGCTGACGCTGACATCCACGCAGTATGCGCAGCGAAAACTGGGTCGACGCTGGCAACTACTGCATAACTTCGTCTATCTTGTCGCGATCCTCGCCCCTATTCATTACCTGTGGTCGGTGAAGATTTTATCCCCTCAGCCGGTCATCTACGCCCTGCTGGCCCTGGCCCTTTTAGCGTGGCGTTACAAGAAGTTCCGCCAGTGGTTGCGATAGTTCACGAAACTGTGCGTTTTCCCGCAGATTATTTATCAACCGCGAATCTTTTTCGGATAGCGGTTGATAATCTTCCCTGATAAGACCAGTATTTAGCTGCCAAATGCTACGAAATCGTTATAATGTGCGACTTCGGTTTTCCGGACAGGGGTTTTAGGCCTCTGAAAGGGTGACAATTGCGCTTTGAGGGTATATGTTGTTTTTTACCCGAAAATCGCAGGAGATAGCGGCATAATGGCTGATAAATTCCAAATTTTAGTTTTAAACGGACCGAACCTGAACATGCTCGGCACCCGTGAGCCAGAGAAGTACGGCACGCTAACATTGAGCGAAATTGTTAACCGTCTGAGTACGGAAGCAGCGTCGCTGAATGTGGATTTGGACCATTTTCAGTCTAACGCGGAGTACGCAATCATCGACCGTATTCATCAGGCTAAAGACACTGTGGACTATATCCTGATCAATCCGGCCGCGTTTACGCACACCAGTGTTGCTATACGCGACGCACTGCTCGCGGTGAGTATCCCGTTTATCGAGATCCACCTGAGTAACGTGCACGCCCGAGAGCCGTTCCGCCACCACTCCTACCTGTCAGATATCGCCGCTGGCGTGATTTGTGGGCTGGGTGCAGACGGCTATTCATACGCTTTACAGACAGCGGTAAAACGCTTGTCACAATCACACTAAACAAGAGTACGGAACCCACTCATGGATATTCGTAAGATTAAAAAACTGATCGAGCTGGTTGAAGAATCAGGCATCTCCGAACTGGAAATTTCTGAAGGCGAAGAGTCTGTACGCATCAGCCGTGCAGCCCCAGCCGCTAGCTTCCCGGTAATGCAGCAAGCTTATGCTGCGCCAGTGCAGCAGCCTGCGCTCTCCGCAGCCGTTGCGCCAGCGGCAGCAGAAGCGGCACCTGCGGCTGCAACAGAAATCAGTGGTCACATCGTACGTTCCCCAATGGTTGGTACTTTCTACCGCACCCCGAGCCCGGACGCGAAGGCGTTCATCGAAGTGGGTCAGAAAGTCAACGTAGGCGATACCCTGTGCATCGTTGAAGCCATGAAAATGATGAACCAGATCGAAGCAGACAAATCAGGTACTGTGAAAGCGATCCTGGTCGAAAGTGGTCAGCCGGTAGAATTTGACGAGCCGCTGGTCGTCATCGAGTAACGAGGCGAACATGCTGGATAAAATTGTTATCGCCAACCGTGGCGAGATTGCACTGCGTATTCTTCGTGCCTGTAAAGAACTGGGCATCAAGACCGTGGCCGTGCATTCAAGCGCGGATCGCGATTTAAAACACGTATTGCTGGCGGATGAGACGGTCTGTATCGGTCCGGCTCCGTCCGTAAAAAGCTATCTGAACATCCCGGCGATCATCAGCGCCGCCGAAATTACTGGCGCGGTCGCGATTCACCCGGGTTATGGTTTCCTCTCTGAGAACGCCAACTTTGCTGAGCAGGTTGAACGCTCTGGCTTTATCTTCATTGGCCCGAAAGCTGACACCATTCGCCTGATGGGTGACAAAGTGTCTGCCATCACCGCGATGAAAAAAGCTGGCGTGCCAACCGTACCGGGCTCTGACGGCCCGCTGACCGACGATATGGATGCTAACCGCGCCCATGCTAAACGCATTGGCTATCCGGTGATCATCAAAGCGTCCGGCGGCGGCGGCGGTCGCGGTATGCGCGTTGTACGCAGCGATGCTGAACTGGCGCAGTCCATCTCCATGACCAAAGCGGAAGCGAAAGCGGCTTTCAGCAATGACATGGTGTACATGGAAAAATACCTGGAAAACCCACGCCACATCGAAATTCAGGTGCTGGCTGACGGTCAGGGTAACGCGATCTATCTGGCAGAACGTGACTGCTCCATGCAGCGTCGTCACCAGAAAGTCGTCGAAGAAGCGCCAGCGCCGGGCATTACGCCGGAACTGCGTCGCTACATCGGTGAGCGTTGCGCCAAAGCGTGTGTCGATATCGGCTATCGCGGGGCGGGTACCTTTGAGTTCCTGTTCGAAAACGGCGAGTTCTACTTCATTGAGATGAACACCCGTATTCAGGTTGAACACCCGGTTACCGAAATGATCACCGGCGTTGACCTGATTAAAGAACAGCTGCGTATCGCAGCCGGTCAGCCGCTGTCCATCAAACAGGAAGAAGTTGTGGTTAAAGGCCATGCGGTAGAGTGCCGTATCAACGCCGAAGACCCGAACACCTTCCTGCCAAGCCCGGGTAAAATCACGCGTTTCCACGCGCCGGGTGGCTTTGGTGTGCGCTGGGAGTCCCATATCTACGCCGGTTACACCGTACCGCCGTACTATGACTCAATGATCGGTAAGCTGATCTGCTACGGCGAAAACCGTGACGTGGCCATTGCCCGCATGAAGAACGCCCTTCAGGAGCTGATCATCGACGGGATCAAAACCAACGTTGATCTCCAGATGCGCATTATGAGCGACGAGCACTTCCAGAATGGTGGGACTAACATCCACTACCTGGAGAAAAAACTCGGTCTGAACGAGAAGTAAGAGATCAGTGTTGCTAAAAGGCCGGATTATCCGGCCTTTTTTATTTCTGGGGATCGCTAAGCCCCATCATGTACAATCCCCGCTTTCTTCATCCACAAGGGACAAAAAATGGACAAACGTTTTGTTCAGGCCCATAAAGAAGCGCGCTGGGCGCTGTGGCTGACCCTTCTCTATCTCGCCGCATGGTTAGTAACTGCTTACTTACCTGATTCGGCGATTGGCATTACCGGCCTCCCGCACTGGTTTGAAATGGCCTGCCTGCTGCTGCCGCTGATGTTTATCCTGCTGTGCTGGGCGATGGTGAAATTCATCTATCGCGATATTTCACTGGAGGACGATGATGCAGCTTGAAGTCATTCTGCCCCTTATCGCTTACCTGTTCCTGGTGTTTGGCCTGTCGGTTTATGCGATGCGTAAACGTTCGACCGGCACCTTTCTGAACGAGTATTTCCTCGGGAGCCGCTCAATGGGTGGCGTCGTGCTGGCCATGACGCTGACCGCTACTTACATCAGCGCCAGCTCGTTTATCGGTGGCCCGGGCGCCGCTTATAAGTACGGGCTGGGCTGGGTACTGCTGGCCATGATCCAGCTGCCTGCCATTTGGCTCTCTCTGGGCATATTGGGTAAAAAGTTTGCCATTCTGGCCCGTCGCTACAATGCCGTAACGCTGAACGATATGCTGTTTGCTCGCTATCAGAGTCGCTTGCTGGTATGGCTGGCAAGCCTGAGTCTGCTGGTGGCGTTTATTGGCGCAATGACGGTGCAGTTTATCGGCGGCGCACGTCTGCTGGAGACGGCAGCCGGTATCCCCTATGAGACGGGCCTGGTCATTTTCGGTGTGAGTATCGCGCTGTATACCGCGTTTGGCGGGTTCCGCGCCAGCGTACTCAACGACACGATGCAGGGGATGGTGATGCTCATTGGCACTCTCGTTCTGCTGGTGGGTATCGTGCATGCCGCAGGGGGCCTGAGCCATGCGGTTGAAACCCTGGAAGCGATCGATCCGAAACTGGTCTCGCCGCAGGGGGCGGATGATATCCTCTCTCCAACCTTTATGACCTCGTTCTGGGTGCTGGTGTGCTTTGGCGTGATTGGCCTGCCGCATACTGCCGTGCGCTGCATCTCATATAAAGACAGCAAAGCGGTGCACCGCGGGATCATTATCGGGACAATTGTGGTGGCGATCCTGATGTTTGGTATGCACCTGGCGGGCGCGCTGGGCCGCGCGGTTATCCCTGACCTTACCGTACCGGATCTGGTCATTCCGACCCTGATGGTGAAAGTGCTTCCGCCGTTTGCCGCCGGGATTTTCCTCGCCGCACCCATGGCGGCCATTATGTCGACCATCAACGCTCAGTTGCTGCAAAGTTCCGCTACGATCATTAAAGATCTCTATCTGAATTTGCGCCCTGAACAGGTCGAAAATGAGCGACGCCTCAAGCGTATGTCGGCGGTGATTACCCTGGTGCTGGGGGCGTTACTGCTGCTGGCCGCGTGGCGTCCACCGGAGATGATCATCT
The DNA here is from genome assembly GCF_049238005.1 of Enterobacter cloacae complex sp. IR5459. Taxonomy (NCBI): domain Bacteria; kingdom Pseudomonadati; phylum Pseudomonadota; class Gammaproteobacteria; order Enterobacterales; family Enterobacteriaceae; genus Enterobacter; species Enterobacter cloacae complex sp. IR5459. The sequence goes on along the minus strand of NZ_JBMKIG010000001.1, from coordinate 12,677 downwards.
GGCTAAACCTGCTCGCCTTTGGCGGGCTGGAGGCCGTTTTCCTGTGGCCGCTGGTGCTGGGGCTGTACTGGGAACGCGCGAATGCCGCGGGTGCATTAAGCGGCATGATTGTCGGGGGCGTCCTGTATGCCGTTCTCGCCACGTTTAAAATTCAGTATCTGGGCTTCCATCCGATCGTGCCTTCGTTACTGTTAAGTTTACTGGCGTTTGTGGTGGGAAACCGTTTTGGTCGACCGGTGCCACAAACTGCCCTGATTTCTACTGACAAATAAAGAGTTTTGCCATGCCGTGGATCCAATTAAAACTGAACACAACCGGCGCGAACGCCGAAGAACTGAGTGATGCGCTGATGGAGGCCGGTTCGGTCTCTATCACCTTCCAGGACACGCATGACACGCCGGTCTTTGAGCCGCTGCCAGGCGAAACGCGCCTGTGGGGTGATACGGACGTTATCGGCCTGTTCGATGCAGAAACCGATATGAAAGAGGTCGTGGCGATTCTGGAAAACCATCCGCTGCTTGGCGCGGGTTTCGCGCATAAAATTGAACAGCTGGAAGACAAAGACTGGGAACGCGAGTGGATGGACAACTTCCATCCGATGCAGTTTGGTCAGCGTCTGTGGATCTGCCCAAGCTGGCGTGAAGTGCCCGATGAAAACGCCGTCAACGTGATGCTGGATCCGGGTCTGGCGTTCGGCACCGGTACCCACCCGACAACCTCCCTGTGCCTGCAATGGCTGGATGGCCTGGATCTGGAAGGCAAAACCGTGATCGACTTCGGTTGCGGATCCGGGATCCTTGCTATCGCAGCACTGAAACTGGGCGCGGCAAAAGCCATCGGGATCGACATCGATCCGCAGGCGATTCAGGCCAGCCGTGATAACGCCGAGCGTAATGGCGTTTCCGATCGCCTTGAACTGTATCTGCCCGATGCACAGCCAGAGGCGATGAAAGCCGATGTGGTGGTCGCGAATATCCTGGCTGGCCCATTACGCGAGCTGGCGCCGTTAATCAGCGTGCTGCCGGTTGAAGGCGGTCTGCTGGGCCTGTCCGGTATCCTTGCCAGCCAGGCAGACAGCGTCTGTGAAGCCTACGCCGATCTCTTTGCGCTCGACCCGGTGGTCGAGAAAGAAGAGTGGTGTCGCATCACCGGTCGTAAAAAATAAGCGTTTGGCGTGGTCGTCTGACCACGCCTTTTCCCTTCGGTTTTTTCTCCCGCCTTCTTCCTTTCTTCGATAAAATAACCCCACAAATCAAAATGTTAATTATTGATTTGGATTATAAAATTCACAGGAAGAATATGATGAAACACATTTCAGGCAAGGCAGCGCTGCTGGCGCTGAGCATGATTTCGGCTACGGCTTACGCATCACACTGGAGCTATCAAGGAGAAGGCGCACCGGAACACTGGGGCGAACTGGACGAGGCGTACAAGACGTGTAAAAGCGGAATGTATCAGTCGCCGGTCAACATAGATAACACGGTCAAAGCCCACATCTCTCCGCTGGAAACGCACTATATCGACGGCCCGGTCATTCTGACAAATAACGGCCATACTATCCAGGCGAGTGAAAATGCCGATACACGCGACAGCATCACGCTTGATAAACAGCGCTGGACGTTACAGCAGTTCCATTTCCATGCACCATCCGAAAACACGGTGCACGGTAAAAAATACGCAATGGAAATGCATCTGGTCCATAAAAACGCTGACGGCGAACTGACGGTCGTTGCCGTTATGTTCGATCAGGGCGCTGCAAACACTGAACTGGATAAACTCTGGGGCGTGATGCCGGGACAGGTTGACCAGAACGTCACGATTAAGCCAACCCTTGATATGAATAAATTACTGCCCGCGGATAAAACTTACTGGCGTTTTAGCGGCTCTCTGACCACCCCACCGTGTTCAGAAGGGGTAACGTGGCTGGTCCTCAAGCATCCGCTGACCGTCTCTGCTGAACAGCTGCAAAAATTTACTCACACTCTGCACCACGAAAACAGCCGCCCGGTTCAGCCGCTTCATGGCCGTCTGGTTGTTGAATAAGTCGATTTTTTACGTTGATATCCTGTGCTGAAATGCGACGCAGATCGCAAAGAAGCGCCATAATCTGCTGCTTATAGCAGCAGATTATCCCGAACAATTGATCCATTTATTCAGAAATGATGAGAAGTTACGGGAAATTGTAAGCGCCCACAAAATGTTCATTTATTCATAACACAATGATTTAAATAGCGAATAATCTTATCCCAAAAGAATGACTGGCGATTCCTTGATCTACAACAGAGGATTGTTCAAAGTTTGGCCTTTCATCTCGTGCAAAAAATGCGTAATATACGCCGCCTTGCAGTCACAGTATGGTCATTTCTTAACTCATGCGCATCGGACACCACCAGCTCAGAAATCGCCTGATCGCAGCCCCAATGGCAGGTATTACCGACCGGCCGTTCAGGACGCTGTGCTACGAGATGGGAGCAGGATTAACCGTTTCCGAGATGATGTCGTCTAACCCGCAGGTTTGGGAAAGCGACAAGTCCCGCCTTCGGATGGTGCACGTGGATGAACCAGGTATCCGCACCGTGCAAATTGCCGGAAGCGTGCCTGAAGAAATGGCAGATGCCGCGCGTATTAACGTGGAAAGTGGCGCCCAGATTATTGATATCAATATGGGTTGCCCGGCCAAAAAGGTGAATCGCAAGCTTGCAGGTTCAGCCCTTCTGCAATACCCCGACCAGGTGAAGTCAATCCTGACGGCGGTTGTCAGCGCAGTGGACGTTCCTGTTACGTTGAAGATTCGCACGGGTTGGTCGCCGGAACACCGTAACTGCGTAGAGATTGCCCAACTGGCCGAAGACTGTGGCATTCAGGCCCTGACCATTCATGGACGCACTCGCGCCTGTTTGTTCAACGGTGAAGCTGAATACGACAGCATTCGGGCAGTTAAGCAGAAAGTTTCCATTCCGGTTATCGCGAATGGCGACATTACTGACCCGCTTAAAGCCAGAGCTGTGCTCGACTATACGGGAGCTGATGCTCTGATGATAGGACGTGCCGCTCAGGGAAGACCCTGGATCTTTCGGGAAATCCAGCATTATCTGGACACTGGGGAGCTGCTTGCCCCGCTGCCTCTGGCAGAGGTCAAGCGCTTGCTTTGTTCGCATGTTCGGGAATTGCATGACCACTACGGCCAGGCAAAAGGGTACCGAATTGCGCGTAAACACGTCTCCTGGTATCTCCAGGAGCACGCTCCAAATGACCAGTTTCGGCGCACATTCAACGCCATTGAGGATGCCAGCGAACAGCTGGAGGCGTTGGAGGCATACTTCGAAAATCTTGCGTAATGAAATAAAGAGCTGACAGAACTATGTTCGAACAACGCGTAAATTCTGACGTACTGACCGTTTCTACCGTTAACTCTCAGGATCAGGTGACTCAAAAGCCCCTGCGTGACTCGGTTAAACAGGCACTGAAGAACTATTTTGCTCAACTGAACGGTCAGGATGTTAATGACCTGTATGAGCTGGTACTGGCTGAAGTTGAACAGCCACTGTTGGACATGGTGATGCAATACACCCGTGGTAATCAAACCCGCGCTGCCCTGATGATGGGCATCAACCGTGGTACCCTGCGTAAGAAACTGAAAAAATACGGCATGAACTAATTTCGATTAGCTAACTGCTTGTTTAAAAAGGCGCTCTTCGGCATGGGGAAGCGCCTTTTTTATCGTTCGGGCGAGCAACCGTCAACGCTTTGTAAACCTTCCCTTTCCCCACTTTTCAACGCCCGCTTTTCGTGTATATTTCCACCAACTTACAGGCTCTCTTTTCGCGGAATGACACATGATTCGTAAATACTGGTGGCTGGTCGTTTTTGCTGTCTCTGTTTTCATTTTCGATGCGCTGCTGATGCAGTGGATTGAACTGATGAGCACTGAAACCGATAAATGTCGCAATATGAATTCCGTGAACCCGCTTAAACTGGTCAACTGCTCAGAGCTGGACTAACCGCTTCCATCCTGTATAAAACCCTGTTAACACCCAATAAAAACAGGGGCTTAAATCACTTTTCGTCATTTCCTGACGATGATAATGTCTGTCCCCTTTCCAATCGCTCTTGCTTAACGTCTCACACGAGTGAACAGACCATGCTGGTTAGCCAATACAACCAAATCCTCGTAGTCATCTCCTTTGTTGTTGCCATTCTTGCCGCCTATACCGCACTGAATATGGCTGCGCGCGTTGCCGGAAGCCAGGGCGTCGCTGCACGCGTCTGGCTGGCAGGTGGCGGTGTTTCGATGGGGATTGGCGTGTGGGCGATGCATTTCATCGGTATGCTGGCGATGGATCTTTCCATGAGCATGAGTTACAACGCGGCCCTGACCGTGCTTTCGATGGTTATCGCCATTAGCTCGTCAATGTTTGCCCTGTGGCTCGTTAGCGGCGAGCAGCTACGTTTGCGCCGGCTGCTGCCTGGCGCCGTCGTGATGGGAACGGGCATTGTTGCCATGCACTACACCGGTATGGCTGCCCTGGAGGTCACACCGGGTATTGTCTGGGATAAAACGTGGGTGGCTATCTCTGTGGTCATAGCCCTTGCCGCTTCACTGGCCGCTCTTTGGCTGACGTTCCGTTTACGTCAGGAAGCCGCACGAATGGCGTTGATGCGGCTGGGGGCGGCGATCACCATGGGCATCGCTATCGCTGGCATGCATTACGCTGGCATGGAAGCAGCACAATTTCCGATGTCGACGATGGTCCACCATCATGGCATTAACGGGAGCTGGCTGGCGATATTGGTTAGCGTGGTCGCGCTCGCTATTCTGGGGATTACGCTGCTGGTGTCGATGTTCGATGCCCGCCTTCAGGCTCGTACCTCGCTGCTGGCCTCATCACTGGCAGAAGCTAATCGTGAACTCGCACAGCTGGCGTTGCATGATACGCTGACGCGATTACCCAATCGTATTCTGCTTGAGGATCGCCTCGATCAGGCCATCAGCAAGGCCGATCGCGAAGGAAGCCCTTTCGCGCTGATGTTTATGGATCTCGACGGCTTTAAAACCGTCAACGATGCCTATGGTCATGATGTCGGTGACAAGCTTCTGGTAGCGGTGACTCAGCGTTTGCTGTTGCAGTTGAAAGGTCAGTACACGCTGGCGCGTATCGGTGGGGATGAATTCGTGCTGCTGGCCGAAACCGCCACCCCGGATGATGCTGCCTCACTGGCAAATTCACTGGTGCGCGTCATTGATAGCCCGTTCCATCTCGATCCTTACGAACTGATGGTCACCCTGAGCATTGGCATTGCGCTCTATCCACACGATGGCAAAACCGATCGTGAACTAATGTTTAACGCTGATGCTGCGATGTACCACACGAAACATATGGGTCGCAACGGCTATCACTTCTTCCAGCCGTCAATGAATACGCTGGCGCAGACGCATCTACAGCTGATGAATGATCTGTGGCAGGCCATCGACCATGATGAGTTACGCCTGCTTTATCAACCTAAATTCCACGCCCCTGCCGGGCCGGTCATCGGGTTCGAAGCGCTGTTACGCTGGCAGCATCCCAAACAGGGATTACTCTCCCCCGACCTGTTTCTACCGCTGGCAGAGAAAACAGGGCTGATTATTCCGATTGGAAACTGGGTAATCGACGAGGCCTGCCGCCAGCTGCGTGAATGGCATCTTCAGGGCCACACGGACTGGTCAATGGCGGTGAATCTTTCTACGTTGCAGTTCGAACAGCCGTCGCTGGTTAAAACGGTTCTCGATTGTCTGACGCGCCATAGCGTGCCGCCCGGCATGTTGATCCTGGAGGTGACTGAAACCACGGCAATGAGCAATCCGGACGAAAGCGTACGCGTCCTGACAGCGCTGACGGATGCGGGAGTAAAAGCCTCAATAGACGATTTTGGTTCAGGTTACTCAAGCCTTCTCTATCTTAAGCGGCTTCCCGCCTGCGAGTTGAAAATCGATCGCGCTTTTGTGAAAGAGTTAAGTGGAGAGAGCGAAGATGCGACAATTGTCTCGGCGATTGTCGCCCTGGCAAAAACGCTGAATCTGAAGGTCGTGGCGGAAGGGGTCGAAACCGCAGCGCAGCAGACCTTCCTGACAGAACTGGGATGCAATACGCTACAGGGTTATCTGCTGGGCAAACCAATTACCGCGCAAGCTATTATGGAACAGTGCCAGCACGGGGAGATGTCGCCACCCCGGGCGCAGTCATAAGGCTGTATCGTAAACCACTGGCGCCACTCGGGTGATATTTAGTGTCGCCAGAATATTATCCACCAGCGCCGGTGCTTGTTTGTACAGATTAAAACTGGTGTTATCCATTAACCAGTTTTTAATGACTCCGCTAAAAAAGGCATGGAAAACAATCAGCGCCAGTTCAATATTAGTTTGCGAAGAGATAATGTTATGAGCAATGCATCGATTAAGCGTCTTGCGAAGATAATCATCGTTTAAACCGATCCGCTTGCGTATTTCACATTCTGAAATCACATCGTCATGAAATTCACACTTATGATACAGAATTTGTAAAAGCGCATACTGTCGGGGTTCGCTCGCAATATATTGCAGCGCAACAATAAATTGTTCACGAAGCATTAACAAAGGGTCGTCATTTTCGGAAAGCATTAGCCTGTCACGAATGATTTCACGCAGCGGCAATTGCTGTTCCCATATTGCGTTAAATATTTCCGCTTTACTCGAGAAATGCCAGTAAACCGCCCCGCGAGTGAGTTGAGCTGCATCGGCAATGTCGGTAAGCGTGGTGCTGGCCACGCCACGCGTCGCGAATAGCCTGATAGCGGCTTCAATCAGCTGCTGGCGGGTCTTTTGAGCCTCTTCTTTCTTTTTGCGCGCCATTACCTGCTACTCGTTACTTACAAGATTGATACGTTATCAAAGGATATTGCCGTGGTCGTGTCAGACAAAGTATTAACCAAAATCCGTGTTAGTTTTGCACAAAAAAAGTCAATTCGTTTAATTTATAAACCTCGTGAATAAATTGAATATATTAAATACATAAAACATATGTATAGCTTTCACCAAAAAGCATTTCGTTGATTATCCTGACAGAAATAGAGTGTCGAATGCACTGGGTCAGATTCCGATTTTTACTTTTTAAAAGCTCCATCAGCACTTATAAATTAAAAAACATTAAATACCCTCATTATTATACGCAGCTACATTTCTTTTTTTGCCTCACACCCTTTCACCGATTCATGACAAATATCGGTTCAGGGGTAGTTTAAGGAACAGTAATGACGAATCACTTCAGATGCTTACCCTTATCCGGTTTCATTGTCTGTGCCGCGCTGCTTACCGGGTGCGATGGGCAAGAAAACCCACAGCAGCATGCGCAAGCTCCTCAGGTCAGTGTTCATATTGTTAAAAGCGCGCCACTGGCCGTAAAGACAGAATTGCCTGGCAGAACTGACGCGTATCGTGTTGCGGAGGTTCGTCCCCAGGTAAGTGGTATCATTCTGCACCGTAATTTTACCGAAGGCAGCGACGTCAAAGCGGGTGAATCCCTTTATCAGATCGATCCGGCCACGTATCAGGCAGCCTACGACAATGCGAAAGGTGAACTGGTAAAAGCACAGGCGGCGGCCAATATCGCTCATCTGACGGTGAAACGTTACGTTCCGCTGGTCGGTACGCAATATGTGAGCAAGCAGGAGTACGATCAGGCGGTGGCAACCGCCCAGCAGGCGGATGCGAGCGTCGTTGCCGCGAAGGCTGGCGTTGAAAGCGCGCGGATCAACCTAGCTTATACCAAAGTCACATCCCCAATCAACGGGCGTATAGGTAAATCCAGCGTCACCGAAGGGGCGTTGGTTACTAATGGTCAGTCGACTGCACTGGCGACGGTTCAGCAGCTCGATCCCATTTATGTCGATGTGACGCAATCCAGCAGCGATTTTATGCGTCTGAAGCAGCAGACGAGCCTGCAAAAGGGAGACACCAGCAGCGTCGAGTTGCTGATGGAAAATGGCCAGCCTTATCCACTGAAAGGAACGCTCCAGTTCTCTGATGTCACGGTAGATGAAAGTACCGGCTCAATCACCCTTCGCGCCCTCTTCCCTAACCCTCAGCATATGCTGTTACCGGGTATGTTTGTCCGTGCACGCATTGACGAAGGTACACAGCCTGATGCCATTCTTGTTCCCCAGCAGGGGGTAACCCGTACACCGCGCGGGGATGCCACCGTGCTTGTGGTAAACGATAAAAACCAGGTGGAATCGCGCACTGTCGTTGCACCGCAGGCGATTGGCGATCGCTGGCTGATCACGGAAGGCCTGAAAAACGGCGACCGCGTCATTATCAGCGGCCTGCAAAAAGTTCGCCCTGGCGTTACCGTCGTGGCTATTCCTGATACCGCCGCGACTCCAGCCAGTTAAGGAATAACGACATGGCTAATTTCTTTATTCAACGGCCTGTTTTCGCCTGGGTACTCGCCATCATTCTGATGATTGCGGGCGGGCTGGCCATTTTAAAACTGCCGGTGGCGCAATATCCGACCATTGCGCCGCCAGCGGTGGCGGTGACAGCAACCTACCCTGGCGCTGATGCCCAGACGGTACAGGACACCGTAACTCAGGTTATCGAACAGAACATGAACGGTATCGATAATTTGATGTACATGTCGTCCACCAGTGATTCCGCCGGTAACGTCACCATTACGCTGACGTTCGAGTCGGGTACGGATCCTGATATCGCGCAGGTGCAGGTTCAGAACAAACTCCAGCTCGCCATGCCGCTGCTGCCGCAAGAAGTGCAGCAGCAGGGGATTGGCGTGGAGAAATCCAGCAGCAGCTTCCTGCTGGTTGCAGGCTTTGTGTCGGACAATAAAAATCTCACGCAGGATGATATCTCCGACTATGTCGCTTCTAACGTAAAAGATGCGATCAGCCGTACTTCCGGCGTCGGTGACGTGCAACTGTTCGGTGCCCAGTATGCAATGCGCATCTGGCTGGACAGCAACGCGATGAACAAATATCAGCTCACGCCGCTGGATATCATTAACCAGCTGAAAACACAGAACGACCAGATTGCTGCGGGCCAGTTGGGAGGAACGCCGTCCGTACCAGGGCAGCAACTGAACGCCTCAATTATTGCTCAAACACGCTTGAAATCGCCGGAGGAGTTTGGTCGTGTGACGCTGAAGGTGAACCAGGACGGTTCAATGGTCCACCTGAAAGATGTGGCACGCATTGAGCTGGGTGGCGAAAACTACAACATGGTCACCAAAATCAATGGCCAGGCAGCAACGGGGCTGGGGATCAAGCTGGCGACTGGCGCAAACGCGCTGGATACCGCTGCCGCCATCAAGAGTAAACTGGCGCAGTTGCAGCCCTTCTTCCCTCAGGGTCTGAAAGTCGTGTATCCGTACGACACCACACCTTTCGTGAAGATCTCCATCCATGAAGTGTTGAAGACGCTGTTTGAAGCGATTGTTCTCGTGTTCCTGGTGATGTACCTGTTCCTGCAAAACCTGCGGGCAACGCTTATTCCCACTATCGCCGTTCCCGTGGTGTTACTGGGCACCTTTGCGGTACTGGCTGCGTTCGGGTTCTCCATTAACACCCTGACGATGTTCGGGATGGTATTGGCGATAGGTCTTCTCGTCGATGACGCCATCGTGGTAGTCGAGAACGTAGAACGCGTCATGGTTGAGGACAAGCTGCCGCCAAAAGAGGCGACTCAGAAGTCAATGGAGCAAATCCAGGGCGCTCTGGTGGGCATTGCCATGGTGCTTTCGGCGGTATTTATTCCGATGGCATTCTTTGGTGGTTCAACCGGGGCTATCTATCGCCAGTTCTCGCTGACCATTGTCTCCGCGATGGCCTTGTCGGTACTGGTGGCGTTGATATTAACGCCTGCTCTTTGTGCAACGCTGCTCAAACCGGTTTCCAGCGAACATCATGAAAAGAAAGGTGGTTTCTTCGGCTGGTTTAACGCGCTCTTTGATAAGAGTGTGGAGCACTACAGCAACAGCGTGAGCGGCATTTTACGTAAGACCGGCCGCTATCTGCTGGTTTACGTCATCATCGTCGGCGGCATGGCAGTTCTGTTCCTGCACCTGCCTTCCTCCTTCCTGCCGGAAGAGGATCAGGGTGTGTTTATGACGATGGTTCAGTTGCCGGCAGGGGCGACGCAGATGCGTACCCAGCAGGTACTCGATCAGGTTCAGGATTATTACCTGACGAAAGAGAAAGCGAACGTTGAATCGGTCTTTACCGTAAACGGGTTTAGTTTTAGCGGACAGGGTCAGAACTCCGGTATCGCTTTCGTCAGCCTGAAGCCATGGGAAGAGCGTCCGGGCAAGGAAAACGGCGTTGAGGCGATTGTCAGCCGCGCGACGAAAGCGTTCAGCCAGATCAAAGACGGCCTTGTATTTCCGTTTAACCTGCCTGCCATTATTGAACTGGGTACCGCAACAGGCTTTGACTTTGAACTGATAGACCAGGCAAACCTGGGACATACGCAGTTAACGCAGGCGCGTAACCAGCTGCTGGGCATGGTGAGAGAACATCCTGACTTACTGGTCCGCGTGCGTCCTAACGGACTGGAAGATACGCCACAGTTCAAGCTGGACGTCGATCAGGAGAAGGCACAGGCGCTGGGTGTGAGCGTGTCTGACGTCAATCAGACTATTTCAACAGCCCTGGGTGGCACCTATGTGAACGACTTTATCGATCACGGACGGGTGAAAAAAGTTTATGTCCAGGCTGATGCTCGCTTCCGTATGCTACCCGGAGACATTAACGGCCTGTATGTGCGTAGCGCTAACGGCGAAATGGTGCCTTTCTCTGCCTTTAGCAGCTCTCACTGGGTGTACGGTTCACCGCGTCTGGAACGTTACAATGGGATGCCATCAATGGAGATCCTCGGTGAGTCTGCACCAGGCAAAAGTACCGGTGAGGCAATGGCGCTGATGGAAAACCTTGCGTCAAAACTGCCGTCCGGCATCGGCTACGACTGGACGGGGATGTCTTATCAGGAACGACTTTCCGGGAATCAGGCTCCGGCGCTGTACGCCATTTCACTTATTGTGGTGTTCCTGTGTCTGGCGGCTCTCTATGAAAGCTGGTCAATTCCATTCTCGGTCATGCTGGTTGTGCCTCTGGGGGTGATCGGTGCGCTTCTGGCTGCATCAATGCGAGGGCTGAACAATGACGTTTACTTCCAGGTTGGTCTGCTTACAACAATTGGTTTATCAGCCAAGAACGCCATACTGATCGTTGAGTTCGCCAAAGATCTCATGGATAAAGAAGGCAAAGGGATTATCGAAGCCACGCTTGAAGCCTCGCGTATGCGTCTGCGTCCTATCCTGATGACTTCCCTGGCATTCATCCTTGGTGTTATGCCTCTGGTCATCAGCAGCGGTGCAGGTAGTGGTGCACAAAATGCGGTCGGGACGGGCGTGATGGGCGGGATGCTCTCAGCCACCCTGTTGGCCATATTCTTTGTTCCTGTTTTCTTTGTGGTTGTCCGGAGACGATTTACAAAGCACAAGGATTAATGAAAATCATAAAGGCACCTCTGGTGCCTTTTTTATTTCCTGAAAACAATGTAAAAACACATTCCCTCTTCACATTTCCTCCATTAATAATTACTGCCCGCGCTTTTTTCTTCATAATTTTTACAATCCACACAAATTGAGATTATTCCACGTGCTGCATGGTATTAGTGCGGTGGTAAAATAATCATCGATTCGTTAATTGCCGCATCGGCTCTTTAGCGAATAGGCGATCATATTGAGGTAACATCATGAAAAGATTCCTTTCCGTTGCACTTCTCGCTGCGCTGCTTGCTGGTTGCGCGCACGATTCTCCATGTGTACCGGTATACGACGATCAGGGGCGACTGGTTCACACCAATACCTGTATGAAGGGCACTACCCAGGATAACTGGGAAACAGCAGGTGCGATTGCTGGTGGCGCCGCGGCAATCGCTGGCCTGACACTCGGTATTGTCGCCCTCACTAAATAAGGCTTCTAAAAGCGCGGCGATGGCCGCGCTTTTATTTTTTCCTGATATAAGAAACGTATATTCCCCATCGCAAATAACATCAGATATTAATTAAATTCAATACGCTACCTTACTCCTCGCTATATCCCTTACCTGTACAGCATTTGGCATAACATTTAATTCATTTAACACTACTGCGAGCCAGCAGAATGCATTTCACAACTACAGTTTCAGTACGGTAAAGCGCTACGTCCGTAGGGTATTAACGGCACCAGTGAGAACATCGAATGAGGGAATTGGTTTAGCTGGAGATATAACGCAAAAAGGCCATCCTTTCGGATGGCCTTTCTACTTGTTTGATGTCTGGCAGTTCCCTACTCTCACATGGGGAGACCCCACACTACCATCGGCGCTACGGCGTTTCACTTCTGAGTTCGGCATGGGGTCAGGTGGGACCACCGCGCTAAAGCCGCCAGACAAATTCTTTTACTTCTTGCCGAACTTTAACCTAAGTATAAAGTGGTGCTGATACCCAGAGTCGAACTGGGGACCTCACCCTTACCAAGGGTGCGCTCTACCAACTGAGCCATATCAGCACGCTAAATTTGATGCCTGGCAGTTCCCTACTCTCACATGGGGAGACCCCACACTACCATCGGCGCTACGGCGTTTCACTTCTGAGTTCGGCATGGGGTCA